>NZ_JBEZZR010000005.1:197643-371297 GCF_040639325.1 Actinoplanes sp. NPDC023936
CGGACCAGCCGGACCAGCCGGACCAGCCGGACCAGCCGGACCAGCCGGACCAGCCGGACCAGCCGGACCAGCCGGACCAGCCGGACCAGCCGGACCAGCCGGACGTCAGTGCTCCCGGTGCAGCACTGTGCACCAGCTCGGCCCATGACGCTCCGGCCGTACCCCCGCAATTGCGGCGATCGACGAAGCCGGCGGCCGCCGGCGGTGGTCTCAGCCGACCGGCCGGCGCGTGAGCACCCGCGGGCCGGACTCGGTGATGGCGACGGTGTGCTCGGAGTGTGCGGTGCGGGAGCCGTCGGCCGAGCGGATCGTCCAGCCGTCGGCGTCGAACTTGATCTTGTCGGTGGTCTTGCAGAACCAGGGCTCGATCGCGATCGTCAGGCCCGGCTCCAGCTTCATGCCGCGGCGGGCCCGGCCGTTGTTGGGGATGTGCGGCGCCTCGTGCATGGTGCGGCCGAGGCCGTGGCCGCCGAACTCGAGGTTCACGCCATAACCGTAGTCGTGAGCGACAGCGCCGATCGCCGCCGAGATGTCGCCCAGCTTGCCGCCCGGCTGCGCGGCCGCGATGGCGGCCTCCAGCGCCACCTCGGTCGCCTCGATCAGCTTCAGGTCGCCCGGGTCGGGCGTGCCGACCACGAACGAGAGCGCCGAGTCGGTGACCCAGCCGTCGATGCCGACCGCCATGTCGATGCTCAGCAGGTCGCCGTCGCGCAGCACGTAGTCGTGCGGCAGGCCGTGCAGCACCGCGTCGTTGACGGAGAGGCAGAGCACGTTGCGGAACGGGCCGCGGCCGAACGACGGGGCGTAGTCCCAGTAGCACGACTCCGCGCCGCGCTCCTTGATGCGGCGGCGGGCCTGGTGCTCGAGGTCCATCAGGTTGACGCCGACGGCGGCGGCGTCGCGCAACTCCGCGAGCAGCTCGCCGACGAACTGGCCCGTGACGGCCATCCGGCCGATCTCATCCGAAGACTTCAACTCGATCACGGTATTTTTATACCACGCCGGTTCCGGGGGTTATCCTGCTGGCATGGTTCGCCAACCGCTCACCCCGGAACAGATCGCCGCGGGCCAGCGACTCGGAGCCGCGCTCCGGATCGCCCGGGCCGGGCGCAGCCTCGGCGAGGTGGCGCTGGCGGCGGGCATCTCACCGGAGACCCTCCGCAAGATCGAGGCGGGCCGGCTGCCGGCGCCCGCGTTCGGGACGGTGGTCTGCCTGAGTCAGGCCCTCGATGTGCCGCTGAGCGAGCTGGCCGACGTCTGGCTGGCCGGCATGCCGGTCCGGCAGGCGTCCTGATGAGTGGCCGTCCGATGGATAAGTGGCCGTCCGATGGATGAGTGGCCGTCTGATGGATGAGACCGCCAAGGCTCGCCGGGTGTGGGATCAGGCCGCGCCGCGCTACGACCGGCAGATCGCGTTCCTGGAGAAACATTGGTTCACCGGCGGGCGGGAGTGGCTCGGGGCCCGCGCCACCGGCCGGATCCTCGACGTCGGCGTGGGCACCGGGCGCAACCTCCCGCACTATCCCGCCGACGCCACCGTCACCGGGATCGACCTGAGTCCCGCGATGCTGGCCGTGGCCCGGCGGCGAGCGCGACGCCCGGTCGAGCTGCACGAGGGCGACGCGACCCGGTTGCCGTTCCCGGACGGCTCGTTCGACACGGTGGTCTGCGCGCTGTCGCTCTGCACGATCCCCGACCCGCGAGCGGCGATCGGCGAGGCGTGGCGGGTGCTCGTGCCGGGAGGGCGGCTCCTGCTGCTCGACCACATCGGCAGCAGCTGGCCGCCGGTGCACGCGGCGCAGTGGCTCGTGGAGCGGGTCACCGTCCGGGCGGCGGGCGAGCACTTCACCCGGCGGCAGCTGCCGCTGGTGCGTGCCGCCGGCTTCGAGGTGGTCGAGGCGGAGCGGCTGAAGGCCGGCACGATCGAGCGGGTGCAGGCCCTAGTCCCAGACGGCGACCAGGCCGGAATCGGCCGCGGCCCGGCTGCGGTCACCGGACGGGCCCGGGGCGGCTGCCGGACCTGCCGCCTCCGAGCCGGTTCGCCATCGTTCGGTGACCGTCCAGCGGTAGAGCGCGCCTGCCGCGCAAGTGTCCACGACCGGTGCGAGGCGGGTGCCGATGACGATGCGAAACCTGCGCGAGGCCGCACCGGGAAACTGTGGCGGGCGGCCGAGGACCTCATCGGCGGTGAGGCTCAGGGTGGGTTTCTCCCGGCTTACGGTGAACGTGCGGTCATAGTGCTGATAGCCGTCCGTGAGTTCCGGTGACACCGTGGCGCATCCGTGCACGGAGCGGGCGGGAACGGCACGGACCCGCTCCAGACGGATGGTGAATCGTCCGGCAGCGGGCACCGGCCCGGTCTCCCAGCTACGGAAGCCCAGTTCCAGCGAGGTGCTGTTGATGGAGGCGACGGAGTCGGTGTCGCAGTCACCCGGCGACTCGCCGCAGAGCATCAGCCTCCCGGTGCCGGAGACGACGACCGCCGGGGCGGTCACGTGATCCCGGGCCAGCGCTGTCACGCCCGTCGGCTCGGGGGCGGGCGGCATCTCCCCGCCCGCGTCGAGGCGTGTCCCGGACGTGCCGACCACGACCGCGACGGTCAGAACGAGTTGCGCCGCCAGCGCGGCCATCAGTATGGCGGCCGATCGCCGGGTGTGTCTCAGCAGAATGACCACGCTCGCCCCGGCAACGAGCGCCAGAAGCAATCCCATGGTGGCCGTTACCCAGCCGGGTGAGCCGGAGGCGGCAGCACCCCGGATCAGCAGAATGGTCAGGACGAGATCGGCGCCGAGCGCGACGAGCACGACGATCCGCAACAGCCACTCCCCGCGCCTGGACTGACCGAATGTCGCGGCGAGAGTAGCCGCGCCGAATCATTGATCACAAGCTCGGAGCATTCCGCGGTCAACAGGGGAAAGAAATGGGCCGTCACGGCATCTGGAAGTCACCGAATTCGTCCACGCCAGTGCTGATCATTTGGTAGGCGCACACGGCGAACACCAGGAACAGCACCCCGAACACCATCGTGACGACGAGCCGCCCACTGTTGCGCTGGGCCGGCGTCGCGTCCGACGGCTTCTGCGGGTCGTAGCGGACGGCCACCTCGGTGCCGGCGAGGTGGGAGCGGAAGCCGTCCAGGTCGGGGAGGGTGGTCGTCACCTCCTGGCCGGACTCGGTCCGGAAGGTGACCACCGGCCGGAAGGTGGTCCGCCCGTTGGACCGGGATTCCAGCTGGTTGTCGACCACGCGAGCGGTTGCCGGGCGGCCGGAGGCGGTGAGGGCGCGGAGCTTGGCCCACCGCCGCGCCGTGGCGGCGAGCAGCCCGAGGCCGACCAGGGCGGGGACGCCCACGAGAAAGGCCGTTACCGCGTGTGTCCACCAGGTCGACGCTCCGATCATGGCGTGACTGTAGATCACGTCTGCGAGGGACGGGCCCCGAGGATGTGCGCCACGATGGCCCGGCGGCCCGCGCGTGCCTCCGGAACCGGCAGCAGCGGATAGACATGGATCGCGCCCGGCTCCTCGTGATAGGTCAGCGGTGTGCCGGCGGGCAGCCGATCGCGCAGCAGCCGGCAGTCCGGCAGGGTGATGTCGCGGGTGCCGACCAGGATCTGCGTCGGCGGCAGGCCGTCCAGGTCTCCGTGGATCGGGCTCAGCCGCGGGTCGTCGAGCGCGAGACCACCGGTCCAGGCGTCCGCGATCGGCCGCAGCCCGGCCCGGAACAGCCACGGGTCGTGCGGCTCGACGGCGTCGATCCCCGGGTTGGACATGGTCAGATCCAGCCACGGCGCGATCATGGTGAGCCCGGCGACACGCCCCTTGTTCGCCTGGGCCGCGAGCAGCGCCAGCCCGCCGCCGGCCGAGTCGCCGACCAGGTGACACGGCCGGCCCAGGCCACGGATGACCTCGCTGACCAGGTCGAGCGCTTCCCGGCCATGGTGCTCCGGCGACAGGCCATAGATGGGTACGTGTACCTCACAGCCGGCCTGCTCGGCGATGAAACCGATGAGCGACCAGTGCTGCTCGACGATCTCGCTGGTGTAGGCGCCCCCGTGCAGATAGACCACGGCCGTCTCCGCGTCGCCGACCTGGTACACGGTGAAACCGTTGACGGTCGAGCTGGTGCAGGCCAGCGACTTCGGCGGGGCGGACGGGCCCTTGGGCCGGTTCAGCGTGCGCAGCCCGGCGGTCTCGGTCGCGTAGCGGCGCCGGTACACCAGCCGGGTGAAGAGCCCGACCCCGCGCATCTGCCAGCTGACCATGGCGGGAGGTTACCGTCTCCGGACGCCGATCGCCGCCGCCGCGAATAGGCTGGGTGGATGCCTCTGGACCAGTACCCCGTGCGAGCCTCGATCGCAGTGTCCGACATCGACGTGGCTGTCGCGTTCTACGAAGGAAAGCTCGGTCTGCCAGTGGTGGAGACCGGTCCCAGCGCCCGCATCGCCGGCGGCAGCCGGATCTACGGTTCCGGCGGCGGGCCCGCACTGAACGTCTACCAGTCGACGACCGCCGGGACCACGGAGGCGACGCTCGCCACGTGGTACGTCGACGACCTCGACCGGGTCGTCGGGGAACTCACCGAGGCCGGCGTCGAGTTCGCGCGCTACGAGCAGTTCGAGCACGACGCGAGGGGGATCACCGCCCGTGCCGGCGGGGGCCGGATCGCGTGGTTCCGGGATCCGGACGGAAACACCTTCGCTGTCGAAGCCGACGCCTGACCGGCACTACCGGGTACGGCCGGCGGTGGCGAGCGTGCCGGCCGGGGTCTGCCGCGGCATGTCAGCGACGGGTGCGGGCCAGCCTCCCCAGCGCGAGCAGGAGCAGCAGCGTCGCCGTCAGCAGCACCAGGGTCGCCGCCGAGGCGTCGAAGGTCTCGCCCCGGTCGGTGAGGGTGAAGACGGTGACCGGCAGGGTTCGCCAGTCCGGGGGATAGACCATGATGGTCGCACCCACCTCGCCCATCGACAGCGCGATCGCCAGCGCCGCCGCGGCGGCCATGGCGGGCAGCAGCAACGGCAGCCGGATCCGCCACAGCACCCGGGCCGGGTGGGCGCCGAGCGACGCCGCGACCTGGGCGTACGACGGGTCGAGGCGGGACAGCGCGCCGGCCACGGTGCTGTAGGAGAAGGCCAGCACCAGGATGACGTGGGCGGCCAGCACCAGCCAGCGGGTGCCGTTGAGCAGCAGCGGCGGGCGGCTGAACGCGACGAGCAGGCCGAGGCCGACGACCACCGACGGGATGGCGACCGGCAGGTGCAGCAGGGCGTCGGCCACCCGGCGCAGCGGTCGCGGGGCGGTGGACAGGGCGATGGCGGCCCAGGTTCCGGCCAGGACGGCGAGCAGGCCGGCGGCGGCCGCGGTCTGCAGGCTGACCAGCAGGCTGGCCCGGTTCAGGCCGGTCAGGGCGGCTTCGACGTGGCCGGTGGTGACGCCGCCGGGCAGCACGCCGTTCCACTCGGCGGCGAACGCGGCCGCCACCAGCACGGCGAACGGGGCGACCACGACGGGGACGAAGACGACGGCGAACGCGGCCCACACGGACCAGCGGCCGTTACGCGACCATACGAGCATTGGTGAACACCCAGCGGTAGAGCGAGTAGAGGGCCAGGGAGAGGGCGACCTCGACGACCGCGACCACGCAGGCGGCGGGGTAGTCGAACATCACGACGCCCTTGCTGTGCACGAGCATCGGCAGGGTGATGACGTCCTTGGCGCCGATGAAGAGCACGATGCCGAACTCGTTGAGGGTCAGCAGCAGGCAGAGCGCGCCACCGGCGGCGACGGCGGGAGCGATCTCGGGGAGCACGATGCGGCGCAGCACCCGCCAGGGCCGCGCGCCGAGGGAGGCGGCCACGTTGAGGCGTTCGGCGGGGAGCTGGGTGAGCGCGGCGAGGGCGGGCCGCATGACGAACGGCGTGTAGAAGGTGATCTCCGCGAGGATCACGCACCAGCGGGAGTAGAGGAAGTCGCCGAGCTGCAGGATGCCGGCGGCGCCGTAGAGGAACGTGAAGCTGAGCGCGATCAGGAACGACGGGAAGGCGAGGATCGTGTCGACGGCCCGGGACACCGCGGCGGCGCCGGGGAACGGGACGAGGGCGAGCACGACGGCGAAGAACGTGCCGAGCACGATGCAGCCGGCGGTGGCGGCGACCGCGATGACGACGGTGTTGCCGAGCGCGCGGTGGAATTCGCCGGCCGAGAGCATGGCCCGCCAGATCTCCACGGTGGATGCCCCGGAGGAGGAGGTGAACGACTGCCGGAGCACCAGGGCGAGCGGGTAGACCAGGAAACCGGCGAGCAGGGCCAGCGGCGGCAGGACCCAGAGCACCCGGGTACGGGTCATCGGGGCACCACCGCCGCTCCGGTGGCGGGCAGTCGCAGCCGGATCGGCGAGCCGACCGGCGGCAGGCCGTCGGCCGAGGACACGTCGGCGTGCACCGCGACCCCGTCGACGAGGCAGGTGAGGCGGAACGTGGCGCCGCGCCACTGGAGTCCGGTGAGGGTGGCCTCCAGCCCGTCGTCGGCCACGGTGAGGGTGTGCGGGCGGATCGCGACGCGCACGTCGGCGCCTTCCACGAGCGGATCGACGCTGGACGCGGCGACAGTGACGCCGCCGACCCGGACCAGGCCGCCGGCCGAGACCACGGTGGCGGGCAGCAGGTTCGCGCCGCCGAGGAAGGACGCGGTGAAACTGCTCGGCGGCTGCTGGTACAGGCCGAACGCGGTGTCGATGTCGACCAGCCGGGCGTCGCGCATCACGGCGATCCGGTCGGCCAGCGTCAGCGCCTCGGTCTGGTCGTGGGTGACGTAGAGCATCGCCACGTCGGGCAGTTCGTCGCGCAGCCGGCGCAGCTCTTCGAGCAGGTCGGCGCGGAGCTGGGCGTCGAGTGCGGAGAGCGGCTCGTCGAGCAGCAGCACCGGGGGAGCGATGGCGAGGGCACGGGCGATCGCGACGCGCTGCTGCTGGCCGCCGGAGAGTTCCCGCGGGTACCGCTTGCCGAACCCGGGGAGGCCGACGAGTTCCAGCATGTCGGCGACGCGTCTCGCCGAGTACGAACGCCGGGCGCGCAGGCCGAACGCCACGTTCTCGGCCACGGTCATGTGCGGGAACAGGGCGTACTGCTGGACGACCACGCCGAGTCCGCGCCGGTGCGGTGGCAGGCCGGTGACGTCCCGGCCGTTCAGCAGGACCCGGCCGGAGCTGGGGGTGAGGAACCCGGCGAGGGCCTTGAGGGCGGTGGACTTGCCCGATCCGGAGGGGCCGAGCAAGGCCACCGTCTCGCCGGCGGCCACGTCGAGACTGAAGTCGTCGAGGGCGGTGACCGCGCCGTATCGGACCTGGACGCGGTCGAACCGGACCGCCGGCTGCTGGGTCATGAGAGTCCGAGCGCCGCGTTGTAGGCCGCGATGTCGGCGTCGTTGTCGGCGAGGATCCGCGTCCAGTCCGGCTGCCAGATCTCGACGCCGTCGAGGATCGTGGTGTCGGCCGGCGTGACGTCGCCGCGGGCCGGGAAGCCGTAGGCCTGCGGGGCGATCTGCTCCTGGGCGGCCGGGGTGAGCAGGAAGTCGGCGAGCTTCTTCGCGTTGCCGGCGTGCGGGGCTCCGGCGGCCACGCCCATCACGTACGGCAGGGCGAAGGTGGACGGCTTCTTCCCCGTACCGGCCGGGAAGAAGATCTTGAAGTTGGATTTGTCGTTGTTGATCGAAGCCAGGTTCATCTGCACGTCGCCGTTGGCCACGTAGATCTCGCCCTTGCTGACCTTGGGCTGCAGCTTGCCGGTGGACGAGGACGGGCCGACGTTGTTGGCCTCGAGTTTCTTCAGGTATTCCAGGGCGCCGTCCTTGCCGAGCACGTGCTGCAGGTGCAGCAGCACGGCGGTGCCGTCACCGGCCTGGCCCGGCGTGGAGTACTGCAGCTTCTTCGCCAGCGACGTGTCGAGCAGGTCGTCGAAGGTCTTCGGCGGGTTCGGCAGCTTCGCCGGGTTGTAGATGAAGCACAGGTAGTTGTTGACCACCGGCGTGTAGTCGGCGGCCGCCCCGGTCACCTGTTCCGCGCCGGCCGGGGTGTAGGCCTGCAGCAGGCCGTCCGCGGACGCCTTCTGGATGTAGGGCGGCAGCGTGACGACCAGGTCGGCCTGGACGTTCGCCTTCTCCTTCTGCAGCCGGGAGACGACCTCGCCGGAGCCGGCCTCGATGGTCTGCACCGTGATGCCGGTCTGCTTCTCGAACGCGGCGAACTGCTGGGTGTACCAGTCGCCGAGCCCGTCGGCGGTGTAGAGCGTGACGGTCTTGCCGTCCTCGGTGTCGCCGGACCCGGTCCCGGATCCACAACCCGCCAAGATCAAAACCGAGGCAAGAGCTGCGAGGGTACGTCTCATGACTGCTCCAAAACTGACGGAAGTTCACGAACGGAGGAGAGGACGTGCGTCGCCCCGGCGTCCCGCAACGCGGCGGCGTCGTGTGCTCCGGTGAGCACGCCCGCCACGATCGAGGCCCCGGCGCGCCGGCCGGTGCGGACGTCGGAGGTGGTGTCGCCGGCGGTGGCGACGTTGCGGACGTCGTCGGCGCCGAGCCGCAGCAGCGCGGTCAGCACCAGGTCGGGGTAGGGGCGGCCGCGTCCGGCCTCGGCCGGGGTGAGGGTGAGGTCGGCGAGGTCGTGCCAGCCCAGGGCGGTCAGGATCCGGTCGGCGGTGGGTCGGGAGAACCCGGTGGTCAGGCAGGTGCGAATGCCTGCCGCGCGCAGGTCGCGCAGCAGCTCGGCGGCGCCGTCGATCGGCGTGCACAGGTGGACGAGGTCGTCGTAGGCGGTCTCGAACGCGGCGTTGAGCCGCTGGGCTCGTGCTTCGTCGCCGCCGGTGAGGTGCCGGAACACGGTGATCTTGGATTGGCCCATGGTGTCGAGCACGTACTGCCGGGCGGCGTCCGTGTCGCCCACCGGCGCGGCCGCGAGAGCGGTGTCGAAGGCCCGGAGCACCAGGCCGTCGTCGGCGACGGTGGTGCCGGCCATGTCCAGGACGACCAGTTGGATGCTCACCAGCCCATCTCCGTCGCGGTCTGCTCGGCGATCGCGGGCGAGCAGGTCATGCCGCGTCCGCCGGGTCCGGTGACGAGCACGGCGTTGCCGGCGATCCGCTGCCGGTGCACGACGGCGGCCGGGTCGGTGCACTGGGCGTAGACGCCGTGCCAGCGCCGCCGGATCGGCGGCAGGGCCCGGCCGAGCAGCCCGGAGGCGACATCGATCAGGTGCTCGTAGGGCTCCTCCACCTGGTCGAACGGGAACGGCTCGGCGTAGGCGTGGGTGTCGCCGATGGTCAGCCCGCCGTCCAGGCGCTGCACCATCAGCAGCTGCATGGCGTGGGTGGCGGCGACCGGCGGCTGCGGCTGGCCGGTGACCAGCGCGTCGAGCTGCGGCCCGCGGAACGCCGGGTAGTAGCGGAAGCTGTCGGCGTCGGCGACCGAGGTGGTCAGCGGCTCGCCGAGCGGGGCGGTCTGTGCCATCTGCAGCCAGACGCGGCGCACCGGCAGCTCCGGGGCGAGTTCGCGGACGAGACCGGAGAGCGCCGCGCCGGTGGTGAGGACGACCAGGTCGCCGGTGTGGTGGGCGCCGTGGTCGTCGCGTACCCCGGTGTCAGTGAGAGCGCGCACCTCCCGGCCCGGAACCCACCGATAGGCGCCTGTCGCGCCGAGCGTGGCCCGCAGGGCCGGAAGCGCGACGCGGGATTCCACCGCGCCGTCGCGCTCGCACCACAGTGCCGCCGCGAAGTCTCCGCGCAGCGCCGGGTTGATCTTCTGCGCCTCGGCGCGGTCCACGATCCGGAAGCCGCGGGCGGCCGCGTGCGGACCTTCCGCCGCGGCCTGCGCCACGGCGATTTCCTCGGGGGTACGGCAGAGCGTGAGCGACCCGTTGCCCCGGAAGCCGATGCCCGGCACCTGGTCGCCGATCCGCTCCCAGAGTTCCCGGGCCCGCAGCGCGGTGTCCAGTTCGGCGCCGGGCGCCCGGCCGGACACCCAGACCAGGCCGAAGTTGCGGACCGAGGCGCCCCGGGCCTCGGCCTCCCGTTCGATCTGGACCACGTCGTGGCCGCGCTGGACGGCCTGCCAGGCGTGCATGGTGCCGAGCACCCCGCCGCCCACGATGATCACTCGCATTTGATCTCCCTTGCTCTGGAGAAGAGCTTCAGAGAGATCGGCGACTCGCACGTGCAGGCAGCATGACGCTCCGGTGAACGAACCTCAAAGGTTCGAACCTTTAATAAAGCGCGATCAACCGGTGAGGCGGGTGACGAAACCGATCCGGTCGCCGCGGTAGAGCGAGCGCACCCGCTCGATCGGAAGGCCGTCCTGATCTGCGGAGACGCGCTGCATGAGCAGCATCGGCTGGGCCGGGTTGGTGTTCAGCAGCTGGGCTTCGCGCGGGCTCGCCAGGACCGTCTCGATGCGTTCGGTGGCCTGCGCGTACCGGATGCCGTAACGGTCCGCCACGTGCCGGTAGAGCGAACCCGTCGCGTCCCAGCCGTCCATCAGGTCGCCGAACCGGCCGGCCGGCAGGTAGGTGCTCTCCAGGCCGAGCGGCTCGTCGTCGGCGAGCAGCACCCGTTCCAGGTGCAGGACCTCGTCGGTCGCCGCGATCGCCAGGTCGTCGGCGAGCGAGCCGGCCGGGACGCGTTCCTCGGTGATCAGGCGCCGGCTGGGCACGTGGCCCATCTCGCGCAGCGCCTCGGTGTAGCTGGACAGGCTCAGCGGCTGGATCAGCTTGGGCGAGGCCACGAACGTGCCCCGGCCGCGATGCGCGCGCAGCCGGCCCTCCATGGTGAGCTCCGAGATCGCCTGGCGCAGGGTGGAGCGGGCCACCCCGTACGCCGCCGCCAGGTCCCGCTCGGCCGGCAGCAGCGCGCCCTCGCCGAGCTCGGAGAGCAGATTGAGGAGCTGGCTCTTCACCGTGTAGTACTTGGGCACCCTGCCGTGCTCGGGCACCCCGCCGCGAACCGCATCGACCGTCACCGGGCCGACCCTACCGAAGGGCCGGCCCGGCTCCTTACCGCGTCAGGAGACGCGCAAGTCGTCGATGACCCAGTACCAGTTGTTGGCGGCGTCGTAGTAGCGGAACTTGACGGTCATGCTGGTGGCGCCGGCCGGGACGGTCACCGGCAGGCTCTCGGCGGTGGCCAGGGCGTCTGTCGCATAGCGTTTGACGAGCTGGTCGGGGCCGCCGTTGAAGGAGACCAGGACGTCGCCCTTCTGGTTGCCCTCCTGCCGGTAGTGCGTGACGTACGAGATCTTCACGAGATTGCCGGATCTGACGGTGTAGGCCGGTGAGATCAGCGTCGAGTCGAACGTCGCGCCGCCCGCCTTGTCGGCGAACTCGTCGCTGTCGGCCACCGCGAACACCCCACGGGTACGCAGCGCGTTCTCCCGCTCCTGACCGGTCTGCGCCCGGCTCCAGAACTCGTCGGTCGCGAACGACCAGCCACGCCACTCGGTCACCCCGCCGGACGGCATCGCGCCGCGGTCCACCGTCCAGCCGGCCGGCGCGGCGGGCGTCCAGCCCGCCAGGGTGGACGGGATGCCGGTCTCGTCGACCCGGGTGCGCAGCGCGAGGCTGTCGAACGGGTCGGTGGATCGGACGGTGACATTCCTGCCGTCGACAGCGGCGGAGCCGCTCGTGCTCTCGATGGGCGCGGTGACGCCGAAGTGGGCGAGGGCGGTCGCCGCCAGATCCACCTGCCGCACGTCGATCGGCCGGCTCCCGGCGGTGATCCCGGCGCCGGCCGCGATCAGGAACGTGCCGCGCTCCTCGATGCCGCAGCCGCCGTGCCCGCCGAGCGGGACGCGGTGGCCGTGATCGGTGGTGACCAGGATCAGCCAGTCCTCGCTCGGGTACGTGGGCCGGGCCTTCACGGTGGCCAGGATCTGCCCGAGCTGCTGGTCCTGCTTGGCGATCGCCGCGGTGTAGAGGGCGCCGGTGCCCGACGAGTGCGCCACCGCGTCGGTGTTGCCGAGGTAGACGAACGACGCGTCCGGTCCGCCGCTCGCGAGCCGGCTCACCGCGTCCGCGGTGATCTTCACGTCCTCGCCGGCGTACCCGTTCCCGTCGCCGTCATAGGTCACCCGGGTGTCGATCGCGGCGGAGAACGTGCCCTGGTTGTGCAGCGCCGCCCAGTCCACCGCCGAGTAGGTCCGGTAGGCCGGGTTCGCGGTCTCCAGCCGGGTCAGGAAGTCCGGGTACGCGGCGTACTGCTTGCCGGTGAACGTGTTGTTCGTGACGCCGTGCTTGTCCGGCCAGACGCCGGTCGCGATGTTCGACCAGCCGGGGCCGCTGGACGAGTCGGCCCGCGACGGGCACTGGACGAGGCTGCGGGCGAGCAGCCCCTGCGTGGCGAGGGCGTCCAGGTTCGGCGCGTCGGCGGCGACCGCGCTGTCCCAGTTGAGGCCGTCCATGCCGACGACGAGGAGCTTCTTCGTGGGTACGGCGGCCTGGGCGGGCGTGGCAAGGCCGGTGATCGCCATGCCGGCGAGCAGGGCGGCGGCCAGAGTTCGATGCATCGCGTGCCTTTCGAGTTCGCGGAGAACACTTGAAAGGCATCGAAATCAATGAGCGTGAACGGGTGGTGCCGGGACGGCGAGAGATTGGGTAACAGGTCCGGACCAATTCCGTCCGACGCCTACTGCGGCATGTCCCAGGCCTTCAGCGTGAGGTTCAGGACGACCGTCTCCCGATCGACCGAGATGGAGTCGACGGTGACGAAGACGATCTTCTGGGACTCGCCGTTCGAGGTCGCCTTCTGCTGGTCGGTGACCAGGCACAGGGTCATGCCCCGCGTGGGCGCGATCGGCGAGCGGCCCGGATCGGTGCGGATGGTCTCCAGGCAGTCGAACGGGGTCGCGGCCGGGCCGGACACCGTGGCGATCGGCAGGTTGGTGATGATCTCGCCCGGCGCGTTGCAGCCCTGGACGCCGAAGTCCGTGGAGTAGCGCCCCGCGCCGGCCACCCGTGGCTCGTCGAGGTCGACCGCCATGTGGTCGCCGCCGCAGCCGACCGAGCGGACCCGCAGGTGCTCGCCCTGGTAGGAGACGGTGTAGTCGGCAGTGGGGCTGATGTCCGCCGGCGTCGTCGTGGCGCCGGAGGGGTACTCGGGAGCGGGCGCCGCCGACCCGGGATCGGTGGGCTCCGGGGCAGGCGGGTCGGCCGTCGCCTCGGTGGTGGGTGCGGCGGCGACCGGTTTGGTGTTCGCCTGCTTCGCCAGTTCCGAGGCCTCGTCGCTGCGGCCCAGCGCGATCGCCGACAGCACGACGCCGGCCAGTCCGACGACCAGGGCGAGAGCCGCGACCACCAGCGTGATCACCAGCAGGTATCCGCGTTGCTGCGGGGGCGTCTGCGGAGTGGTCACCTCGTCGGCTCCCTCTTGTCCAGGCGGGGTTCGGTGATCGTCAATTCGCTGAGCCGGGACTGGCAGGTCAATTCGATGCGCATTTTGCTGACTCCGTCGAGCGGCACGTGGGCGGTTTCCGTTTTGCCTTTGACCAATGTGTGCACGGCGGCCTGACGGTCGTCGGCGAAGATCTTCATCTGGAGTTGCGAATCGACGTCCGGCGCTTCCGCCACGGCGATATTCGCGGTGAACGCCGTGTATCGGCCGGCCACGTCGTACTGGACAGAGCGCTGCCGATCGTTCGACTGGCCGGTGGCGCAGGGCATCGCCAGTTCCCCGCCGGTGACCCGGATCTTGTCACCGCCGATCTCCGGTTCGAGAGCGGTGAGGCCGACCCCCTGCCGTGCTGTGGTGGCCGCCGCCGTCGCGGTGGTGGCATCGGTGGGATGCGGGGTGGTCGCGGCGGTGGTGGCGGCCGGAGCCGGGGCGGCGGCCGGTGGCTCGGCGGGGCCGTCCGGGGAGTGCGGCCGAATCCACGCGAAATAGGCGATGACCAGGGCGGCGATCGCGACGCTCGTGCTGATCCCGGCGAACACCACCTGCATCCAGGTGGAGGCCGACTCCGCCACGGCTCTGCCGCCCGGCGCCGGGCCCGGCGCCGCGGGCCGGGCCCGGTCGAGCCCTCGTTCACGCATCGTCGTGTGTGCCTAGAGGTGCCGCACGACCGAGGCGGCCATCCGGTCGTGCAGCGTTCGGGTGCCGGCGCCGAGGATCATGAGCGCGTCGGCCCAGAAGTAGACGCCGAGCGTGCACATGCTCAGCACCGTGCCGAGCAGGCCCTTGATGCCGAGTTCGCGCAGCGCCATCCGGGACCAGTCGAAGGGCTGGCCGGTCGCGGCGTCGACGACCACGTAGCCGAGCAGCTTCTTGCCCGGGGACTGGCCCTGTGACCAGGTCACCATCGACCACGCGAACCAGCCGATCCAGAGGGTGACCACGACCAGCCCGATGTCGAGCAGGACCGCGCCGAGCCGCCCGCCGGGGGAGACGAGCGGCGTGGTGATCGCGGGGGTGGCGTACTGTCCCGGCTGCGGCGCCGGTGTATAGGGCTGCGCGGCCGTACTGGGCTGCGTGGCGGCGTAGGGCTGCGCGGCCGCGTAGGGCTGGCTGCCGTAGGCGGGCCACTGCGCTGGGATGTGCCCTTGCGGATAGGTGTCACGTCCGGGCGCGGGTGATTCGTTCATTGTCGATAGTCCTTCTTCCGCATCCGGTGAAGATCGAATCCCGGTCGACGGTCGTTTTCGGCCGAAGATCACAATGGACCAGCCCTTGTGGAAGCCCACATTCGCGGAATATTCGCGGGATGACAATCAGGCGCACGGCTGGCCGGCTCGTACTCTCGGACGGGGTCGGCTGCCCCTTTTCTCCGAGCGGGACTCACCTATCCGACGCGGATTTCCCGGTCGCCTTCAGTTTCGCCCGCTGGTGCATGAATCGCAGCGTCTGCGTCCCGGACGCCTTGCCGCAATGCCACGTAGCTCTCCAGGTGGACAGTCACCCATCGTGACGCGGCGTGGGTTCGATGAGCCGCCCGGCCGCAGAGGCGGCGACCCCTCACCCAGCGGGCGAAACCGCGGACGACCTGGCCGACGAGACGCCCGCCCTGGACCGATCAATCCGTGCCGACGACGACCTGCGCCGACGACGACTCACGACAGCGGCATCGCAACAGGGCCGAACGGGTTGGTCACGGCGGCCGGCGTGGATGACGGCGACAAGCTCGGCAGGGCGTACCCGAAGGCGGTTTTGATCTCCGGCATAGGAAGACAGTCGTCTATCCGACTGGGTGGGAGCCGTTAATGGGATGCCTCGGCGGGGCCGCTGCACCGACCATGAGGTGTGAATTTCGATCGCGTGCAAGTTGAGGCTAGCGCTGAGCGGCTACGCGAGTGCCGCCGGCGCATCGAGGCTGCCGTCCCGGAAGCGGTGAACGGGTGGACGCCCGCGGAGCAGGCCATGGCGGACGCCTGCCGGGTGCCGCCGGAGGACATCGCCGGTGTGGTGGAGCGGCTCAAGCTGCTGCAGACGATTCTCGACACGTTGCCGCCCAGCCCGGCGAAGAACCGGGTGGGGCAGTTCAACGCGCTGTACCTGACCATCACCGAGCGGGTCGCCGCGCATCTGCTCGGCGACGAGGTGCACGACAAGAAATGGCTCGAGGTGCTCGACGTCGAGTTCGCCCGGCTCTACTTCACCGCGCTCTCGTCGTGGGGGGTGCCCGGCAAGGACACGCCGGACGCGTGGGAGGTGCTGTTCCGCCGCGCCCACGACGACACGATCAGCACGCTGGAAGCGGCGGTGCTCGGTGTCAACGCGCACATCAACCACGACCTGGCGCTGGCGGTGATCGCCACCTGGGAG
Organism: Actinoplanes sp. NPDC023936; assembly: GCF_040639325.1. Classification (NCBI taxonomy): domain Bacteria; kingdom Bacillati; phylum Actinomycetota; class Actinomycetes; order Micromonosporales; family Micromonosporaceae; genus Actinoplanes; species Actinoplanes sp. NPDC023936. The sequence continues at coordinate 213,435 of NZ_JBEZZR010000005.1, forward strand.
CGGATGGGCTATCCGGGCGACGGGCCGCAGCACCCCGACTACCTGCTGGTCAACAAGATCTTCTACGAGGAGATCCCCCCGCTGCGGCGCCGGTTCGCCACCGCCTGGCAGATGGAGATCGACAGGTGCGTGGGTGAGCTCGACGACTGGAGCCAGCGGGTCCTGGTCCGCACCACCCGCGCGATGGCGTGGGAGCAGGCCGAGCGGCTCTGGGAGCTGCGGGACGACGAGGACGACTACCGGCGCGCCTGCACGGTGATGGACCGGGCCGCCGCGATCGCGGGGGAGACCCTGCTGCGGGGTACGGGCATCGTCCGCGTGCTGTGGCTGACGATGCGAGCAACAGCGGCAGGCGTGTGGCACCGGGTCCGCGGGAGGCGGACCCCGCGTCAGCTGGAGACGGCGCGCCGATAGCTAGACCCGGAACCGTGCGACGAGGGTCTGGAGCTCGTTCGCCATCGTGCTGAGCTCGCCGATCGCCTGCCGGGACTGGGTCATGCCGGCCGTCGTGGTCTCCGACGCCGACGCCAGCCCGGCCACGCCGCCGGCGATGTCACCGGCGCCGTCGGCCACCGCCGTGATGCTGCGGTTCATCTCGGCCGTCGTGGCGGTCTGTTCCTCCACGGCGGCCGCGATCGTCGCCTGGTGATCGTTGATCTGCTCGATGACAGCGGTGATCTGGCTGATCGCCTCGACCGCGCCGGCCGTGTCCGCCTGGATCGCGGCGACCCGGCGGGTGATGTCCTCGGTGGCCCGGGCGGTCTCCTGGGAGAGGTCCTTGACCTCGCTGGCGACCACCGCGAACCCCTTGCCGGCGTCACCGGCGCGGGCCGCCTCGATCGTCGCGTTCAGCGCCAGCAAGTTCGTCTGCTCGGCGATGCTGGTGATCGCCTGGACCACGCTGGCGATCTCCGCCGACGAGGCGCCCAGCTTGTCGATGTGCGCGCTGGTGGACCGGGCCACCGCGACCGCCTGGTTGGCGACCTGGGCGGCCTGCGCGGTGCTCTGCGAGATCTCCCGGATCGACTCGGCCATCTCCTGCGCGCCGGCCGCTACAGCGCCCACGTTCGCCGACACGGCGGCTGCCGTGCCGGACACGTCGCGGGCCTGCTCGGAGGAGCCGCGGGCGGTGTCGGCGATCGCGCCGGCCGTGGAGGTCATCTCCTCGGCGGCGGTGGCCAGGGCGCGTGCGGACGCCGCCGCCTGCGCCACCACGGTACGCATGTTGGCCTGCGCCTCGTCCAGCGCCCGCGCCATCTGACCCACCTCGTCGCCGGACGTGACGTCGGCGGTGACCGTGAGGTCGCCGTCCGCCATCGCGCCGAGCGCGGTGCGGACCCGCTGCAACGGCCGGGTGATCGAGGTGACGATGATCCGGGCCAGCACGCAGAGCAGGACCGCGGCGGCCAGCGCGGTGCCGAGCAGGATCAGCTGCGCCCGGTCCCGGCTGGTCGCGGCGTCGGCCTCGGCCCGCTCGATCGTCGACGCGAACAGCGCGCGCTCGTTGGCGAGCACCGCACTGGTCAGGTAGTTGTCGACGTCGATCTGCTCCCAGGCCAGCCGGGCCGACTCCTGGTCGGCCTCGGCGCCGGCGACGTAGCGTTCGACGACGGCGCTGTAGTCGGCGTAGGCGGTGCGGATCCGGGTGACGGCGGCGTCCAGGTCGCTGGGCAGCTCGACGCCGTCGAGCTGGTCGAGCAGCGTGTTCGCCTGCTTGAGCTGGGCGTCCAGCAGCGCGGCCTGGGTGGCCGGGTCGTCCCGGGTGATCGCCTGCAGGCCGTTGACCTTCAGGTCGCTGGCGACCCGGTCCAGGCGCAGCACCAGCGCGCTGGCGGTGTTCAGGTTCGCCAGCCGGTCCGCGGTGTCCGAGGCGACGTGGTTGGTGTAGAGCGTGACGCCGACGCAGGTGCCGACGGCGCACAGGCCGGCCGTGACCAGCCCGGTGAGCTTCGCCCAGACGGGAGTGTTGCTCAGCATCGCTCATGCTCCGATCTGGGCGGCGGTGTAGTAGCCGCCGTCGACGAGGACACGCTCGTAGTTGGACTTGTCGACGTTCACCGGCTGCAGCAGGAACGTGGGCACGGTCTTGACCCCGTTGTCGTACTGCTCGGTGTCGTTGACCATCGGCTTCTCGTCGCTGAGCAGCGCGTCGGTCATCTGCACGGCGACCTTGGCGAGCTCGCGGGTGTCCTTGTAGACGGTCTCGGTCTGCTCGCCGCTCGCGATCAGCTTCACCGACTCCAGCTCGGCGTCCTGCCCGGTGATCACCGGCAGGTCGATCCCGGCGTCCGCGAAGGCGGCGAGGATGCCCCGGCTGATCCCGTCGTAGGGCGAGAGGACGGCGTCCACGTCGCTGTTCTTCGCCAGGATTCCGGCCATCCGCTTCTGCGCGACAGCGCCGTCCCAGCGCATCGTCGCGACCTCGGCGAACGTGGTCTGCCCGCTGCGGACCTTCAGACGACCCTTCGTGATGTACGGGTTGAGCACGCTCATGGCCCCGTTGAAGAAGAACGTCGCGTTGTTGTCGTCGGGGGAGCCGGCGAACAGTTCCAGGTTGTAGGTCTTCTTCGTGGAGGAGAGCTTCAGCGCGTCCACGATCGCGGTCCCCTGCTCGACGCCCACCTTGAAGTTGTCGAACGTGGCGTAGTAGTCGACGTCGCCGCTGTCCCGGATCAGCCGGTCGTAAGCGATCACCGGGATGTCCGCGCGGGCCGCCTTGCCGAGCACGCTCTTCAGCGCGGTGCCGTCGATCGCACCGACGACCAGGGCGCTCACCTTCGCGTCGATCATGTCGTCGATCTGCTGGACCTGCACGTCCACGTCGTCGTCGGCGTACTGCATGTCGGTGCCGTAGCCGAGCAGCTGGAACTGCTTGACCATGTTGTCCCCGTCCGCGATCCAGCGCGACGAGGCCTTGGTCGGCATGGCCAGCCCGATCGTGCCCTTGGCCGCGCTGGCAGCCGCGGCTGCCTCGTCGTCGCTGCTGCCGCAGCCGGCCGTCGCGGCCAACAGGGCCACTGCCGTGCCCAATGCCGCCCACCGTGTGAACACCGACGCCTCCGGGGTCGCACCTGTTCCGTCGGCGTGCTGATCGGCAGCCGCGAGGCCGCCATGAGACAAGTGCGCCCGGATGGAGAACGTCACCCCGGCTGCCGGCCGACCGGGAAGACAGACCTGAGAACCAGCTGGTCCGGCTGGTTCTCAGGGCTGACCCCGCTGGCTGATCAAGAAAGCCCCGCTACCAGCAGATATTCGGCCTCGGCCCCGCGCCCCCGCGTGCCCCGCCGGCCCCGCGCTGGCGTCCTGCGGCTGGCATCTCGCACCTCGCACCTGGCACCTCCCGCCTCGCCGATCTTGGAACCCGCCGCCCCGGCCGTAGCCCACACATGTGATCAAGCCCGGGTAACCGCTCTGGCCTACGGCTGGCGCCGCCCGGCCGTAGCTCAAGCGTGTGATCAAGCCCGGGTAGCCGCTCTGGCCTACGGCTGGCGCCGCCCGGCCGTAGCTCAGGCTGGCTACTAGCGGAAACACGTCGTCTTGACCGTCGACACAGTGCTCCGGCGCGCCCATTCCGGCAGCACCGACCCCGCTGGCTCATCCAGAAAACTCCGCTACCAGGGTCAGCACTGAGCGCCGGCCGGCATCGGCACTTCCAAGATCGGCATCCACGCAGGCGGGAGCGCGGGGAAGCTGACCATCCACGCAGGCGGGAGTGCGTGCCGTGGGGTGTCAGTCCCAGCAGAGGCAGAAGGGCTTCCCGGCCGGGTCGGTGTAGACGCGCCAGTTGTCGCCCTGCTCGGGGAGCCTGGTGGCGCCCAGCTCCAGCGTCGCCCGCTCGGCGGCCTCGATGTCGTCGACCGTCACGTCGATGTGGAACTGCTGCGGGTACGCCGGGTCGGGCCACCGCGGTGCCCGGTAGTCCGCCACCTGCTGGAACATGATCGGCTGGCCGCCCTCCTCGCCGATCATCGCCATGCCGTCGCCCTCATAGGTGACCGGTTTGCCCAGCAGCTCGGCGTAGAACGTGCTCAGCTGCTTCGCGTCCGGGCAGTCCAGCATGACGCCCATCAGCGTGGGCTCCGGGTTCGCCGGGAACAGGCACAGGTCGAAGGTGTGGCCGGCCGGGTCGGCCAGGGTGTGCCAGTTCTCGTTCTCGCGCAGCGGGGTCGCCCCCAGCTCCACCGCCCGCGCCGCGCCGGCGGCCAGGTCGGGCACGCGCAGGTCCAGGTGGGCCTGCTGCGGACGCTCCGGGTCAGGCCACCGCGGGGGTACGTGGTCAGGGCTGCTCTGCACGGCGATCCGCCAGCCGTCCCCGGCGTCCATGCTGATCCACTCGTCGTCGGCGTACCGCTCGGTCCACCCGCCGAGGGCGGAGTAGAACGCGGCCAGTAGCCGGATGTCAGGTGCGTCGAGCACCACCCCGCGCAGCGTGCCGATCATCGAAGCTCCCTCCGGGTCGTCGTTCTCATCATGCCCTGGCAGACCGGAGCGTGAACCTGTCCGGCCGGCGGCAGCCGGCGTGGCCGGTGTGGCGCGAGGATCGATCCATCGATTCGGGAGGTAATCATGTTCATCGCCATCGTCGATTTCGCCACCGCGGCCGGTGACCGGGCCGCAGCGCTCGCTCAACTCGACAGGGAGGGGGAGGTGGTCCGGGCCATGCCGGGCAACGTCGCCTTCCGGGTGTACGCCGCACGGGACGGCCAGAACCACGTGACTCTGGTGCACGAGTGGGCGGACGAGGAGTCGTTCGCCGACTATCAGCGATCCGAGTCCTTCGCCCGGTCCGGAGCGGTGCTCCGGCCCCTGATGAGTGGGCCGCCGGTCAGCCGCCGGTTCCGGGCAGAGCTGTTGGAGACGGTCGGCTGACTCCCTACCATCAGTCTCCGATGACACCGGCGGCGTACACCTTCGTTCGCACGTTTCCGCGGGCGCCCGCCCGCGAGCTGTGCGTGGACCGGCACTACCTGCTCTGCGCCTCGGCTGGGGCGCTGCGGCTCGAAGGCGGCGGGCAGTCGTGGCTGCTGCCGCCGGCTCGGGCGGCGCTGATCGAGGCGGGCCGGGCGGTCCGGGTGAGCATTCCGCAGCCGGTCACCACCGCGTCGGTGCTGTTCGATCCCGCCGGCACGCCGAGCCCACCGGCGGCGCTGACGGTGTTCGACCTCAGCCCGCTGGCCGGCGCTCTGCTCGCCGAATGCGCGGAGATCAAGGACAGCTCCGACGGGTACGGGGGAACGCTGTTCACCACCCTCGCCGCTGTCACGTGGCGACTCGCCGAGCGGCCCAGCCCGGTCGTCGTGCCGGCCGGATCGTCGCCGGAGCTGCGGCGAGCCCTCCGTCTCACCGAGGAGCGGCTCGGTGAGCAGGTCCGGTTCGAGCGGATCGCGGAGCTGGTGGGGCTGGCGCCCCGGTCGCTGGCCCGGCGGTTCTCCGACGAGACCCGGATGACGTGGCGGGAGGTGCTGCGCCGGATGCGGGTGCTGCGGGCGGTCGAGGAACTGGCCGCCGGGGACACTCCGGTCACCCGGATCGCCTTCGCCGTCGGGTACACGTCGCTGTCGGCGTTCAACGCGGCGTTCCGGCAGCTCACCGGACGCACACCGACCGAATACCGGGCCAGCTTCCGGCCCTGACACGCGCCGGCGCGCTTCGTCACACCGCGGTCAGCCCTGTTCGGTGGGCTCCAGGAACTCGGGGCCGTCGTCCGCCGCGTCCTCGGTGGCCAGCTCCGGCACCGTGGTGTCGTCCTGCGCGGCGTCCACCACCTCCGGCGACTCCTCCAGCGGCTGCCAATCCTGCTCGGTCACGGCTCCTCCTCGATACGCTGCCTGTGCCGCTCGCAGTACCCGCCCCCGGTCGTGCCACACACCCGCTTCGCCGGGACCGAGCGATCAATCGTGGTGTGGCGTTTACTGACATCGATGCCCATCCCTGTCGGAGGGGCCTCCCGATACATCGCTGATGCTGTAGGAGGAGACATGCAGGTTCGCACTGTGCGCTGGCTCGCGGCGCCGGTCGTGGCGGGAGTGGTGGCGGCCGCCGGGCTCAGCCTGATGAACCCGGTGACCGACGCCGGCGCGGGAAAGCCGAAACCGCCCGCGGTCAGGAACGTCATCTTCATCGTCGGGGACGGCATGGCCGCCGCTCACCGCGAGGCCGCCCGCCTCTACCACGCCGGCCTGAACGGCCGGCTCATCATGGACAAGTTTCCGGTCTCCGGTCAGCTCACCACCAGCCCGGACGACCCGGAGTCGGCGATCACCGACTCGGCGGCCGGCGCGAGCGCCTGGGCGACCGGCGTGGCCACCTACAACGGCGCGATCAGCGTCGACCCGGACGGCAACCCGCTGCCGGTGCTCGGCGCGGAGGCCAAGCGCGCCGGCAAGGCGACCGGCCTGGTGACGACGGCGCAGGTCACCGACGCGAGCCCGGCGGCGTTCTTCTCGAACTCCGTCGACCGCGGGGCGCAGGACGACATCGCCCGGCAGTACCTCGAGGTCTCGAAGCCGGACGTCATCCTCGGCGGCGGCGAGGACTGGTGGCTGCCGGCCGGCACCCCGGGCGCGTACCCGGACCAGCCCGCCGAGGATCCCACCGAGGGCAGCCGCGGCACCAAGGGGAACCTGATCACCCAGGCGCAGGCTGCCGGCTACCGGTACGTCTCCACGCCCGCGCAGCTGGCCGCGGCCGGCCGGGGCAAGCTGCTCGGCCTCTTCGCCAACCAGGAGATGTTCCAGCAGCGCGCCGAGGGCGAGGGCGACATCTACGACCCGGTGGTCAGCCTCTCCACGATGACGAAGAAGGCCCTGGAGAACCTGTCCGCCGACCGGGACGGCTTCTTCCTGCTGGTCGAGGAGGAGGGGGTCGACGAGTTCGCGCACCGCAACAACGCCCGCCGCACCCTGCAGACGATGGGCGAGCTCGACAAGGCGGTCGCGGTGGCCCGGGCGTACGCCGCCAATCACCGGGACACCCTGGTCGTGGTGACCGGCGACCACGAGACCGGCGGCCTGGCCGTGGAGGACGTGGACGCCGACGACGAGTCGGTCGGCGAGGACGGGCCGTTCCCGGTCAAGGGCACCGGCTTCGAGTTCTTCATCGACTGGACGACCGACGGCCACACCGGCCAGGACGTCCCGGTCACCGCGTTCGGCCCGTACGCCGAGCGGTTCACCGGCAAGCACCCGAACACCTACGTCCACGAGGTCCTTCAGCCCCTCCTGACGTCCTGACGTCCGGCCACGGGGTCGGCCACCGCTGTCGCCCGGGCACATCGGTGGGCACGCCGGGCGCGTGCCCACCGGCTCGCGGTGTAGTCGGGGACGGGTTTGCTGCTTTTGTGGATGATTTAGCCGTACCCTATGCGGTTTTGGGGGCCTCGGTGGGGGTGTAGATGACGCGGATGACGCCGGTGGGGTAGGCCTCGGTGAGGGTGACCTTGAGGTGGTACGCGGTGTCGCCGTCGTCGAAGAGTTTGCGGCCCTTGCGGGCGGCGACCGGGTGGATGAGCAGGCGAAGCTCGTCGACCAGGCCGGCCGCGAGCAGCTGCTGGACCACCGAGATCGAGCCGGGGATGAGGATGCCCTGGACGCTCGGGTCGGCCTTGAGGGCGCGGACCGCGTCGGTCAGCTCGCCGTCGATCAGCTCGGAGTTGCGCCAGGTGAACTGGAGGTTCTGGCGGGAGGCCACGACCTTGCGCATGTCGCCGATCTGCTTCGCGAACGGGGCGTCCTCGCCGCCGGCGGCCTCGCGGTCCGGCCAGGCGCCGGCGAAGCTGTCGTAGGTGTCGCGGCCCAGCAGCAGCGTGTCGGAGGTTTCGTAGTCCTCGGTGACGGCGCGTCCCATGTTCTCGTCGAAGTAGGGGAAGTGCCAACCGGGGTCGATCTCGGCTACGCCGTCGGCCGAGATGAACAGCGTGGAGATGACCTTCGCCATGATGATGTTCCCTTCACGTCAGCTGGTTTCGCAGGGGTAGACCGGGGTGGTCGCGGAAACTCATCGGCGCCCGGCATCATTTTTCCGGGCCAGTTTTCCGGGCCAGATGGAGGTAGAGGTCGGCGGTCAGCTCCACCTCGCGCGGCAGGACCTTCTCGATGCGGCGGAACACCTCGGCGCGCCGGGCGGGCGGCAGTTCCAGGTACGCCGAGACCGTCGAGAGGTGACCGATGAAACCGCCCGGCGTCATCGTCACGCGGCGCTCGATGACGTGCTGCCGGACGTCGGTGAACAGCGGTGACCGCTGCAGTTCGGTGCCGGGCCACTGCATCGCCTCGTCCGGCCCGGTGCCGTCCGGGGAGGGGAGGTCGTCGCTCTCCAGGAACGGCGCGCGTGCGGTCCGGACGGCCCGCTCGACGGCCGGGTCGGTGAACTGGAGCGGGCCGCCGAAGCTGGCGACCACGCCGTCCGGTTCGAGCAGGGCGGCGACGCGCGGCCAGCGGCCCTCCGGTTTCGTCCAGTGCAGGGCGGCCGCCGCGTAGAAGAGGTCGTAGGCGCCGGGTTCGAGGTCCTCGAACGCCGCCCGCACGGGCGTGACCTTTGCGGGTACGTGTTCGCGCAGCTCCGTGAGCATGGCCGGATCGGGTTCGGTGGCCGTCACCGCGACGCCGTTCGCGGCGAAGAGCCGGGTCGCCTTCCCGGTGCCGGCGCCGATCTCCACAGCGGTCCGGATCGGGCGGCCGGCGTACTCCGCGACGAGGTCGTAGACGGCTTGCGGGTATTCCGGGCGGAACCGCTCGTAGGCTTCCGCGACGGCTCCGAAGGTCAGCGCGCGAACCGGCATGCCGCGCATCCTGACACAACCGGGGCCGCGGCGCGCGCCCTTTCCCCCGGCTCAGGCGGCTTCACCACGCGGCTCGAAGCCGACCTTGAGACTTACGTCCAGCGCCGTCGCCAGCCGCTCCAGCACCATCAGAGTCGGGACGGTCCCGCCGGCCTCGAAACGCGCGACCGCGGACTGCGTCATTCCTGACGCCGTCGCCAGTTGCGTCTGGCTCCAACCCCGGCGCTCACGAAGCTCTCGGACGGAACGACCGAGCTCGAACGCCAGCCGCGCGGCGTCATACGCCTCAGCAGCACCCGGCTCGGCCAGTCGCCGTTCCCGCATCGCGGCCCAGTTGCCACCTTCACCCATGACCTAGCCTTCCTCGTCCACAATCTCGTGTGCCTCGTCGACACACCGCGCCAACGCCCGACGTGCCCGGTCGATCTCTCGCTCCTCCCGCATCCGCGTCTTGTGGAACACGGTCAGAAGGATGATTCTCCTGTCGGTGGCAATCCAGTAGGTGATCCGAATCGCCCGCCGCTCGAGGTGAAACCGCAGCTCACGAAGCTTCCGTTCGAGCTGTTTGGTGTAGGGCTCACCGAGCAGAGGACCCTGTTCGGCAAGGAGATCGATATAGAACGCGGCGTGGGCGAACTGAGCTGTCGGCAGGCTTTCCAGCCACTTCTGCACCTCCGGCTCAAGTTCCACAGCACCCCACGCCATAGCAGCGATGCTATACCACGACGCGGCCACAAATGGCAGTCAGGCGGTGTCGTAGTCGGCCAGCAGGGCGGTTCTGGTTTCGGTCAGGTAGGGCTCGATCTCGGAGACCCGGACCAGGCGGATTCCGCTCGGGGCGAAGCCGTTGGTGCTGATCACGATCGGGGTCGAGGCCGCCTGCCAGCCCGCCTCGTCCGGCCAGTGGTCGAACCGCCTCGCCCGCCCGTCCACCTCGATGATGAGCTCACCGGGCGGACCGAGGACCGGCACGTCGACCTCCCGGGGATCCCGCGTCTCCAGCGCCGCCGCCATCCGCTGCCCGATCACGACGTCCACCACCGGCTCGGTCGTCGTCGTGATCTCCAGCCACGGGGCGGCGCCGAAGCGGAGCGCGCCAGCGGTCAGCCGGTCGTTCGTCCACGACCACGAGCCGATCCGCCGCGCGCCTGACCAGCCGACCGGCTCGTACAGCGGCAACTCCGCGGCCGCCTGCCTGATTTTCGCCAGTTTCCGGTCGACCATCTCGGTGAAGGCGGCCCGGTCCAGCCGCCCCGCGAACCTCATGCCTCATGATGGCACCGCCCGGGCGCGCCGGGGTGAGCGGCGGGCGTGGCGGCGGACGATCAGGACCACGGTCAGGGACGCTGCCAGCCAGACGGTCAGGCGCACCGGTGTGGCCATCAGGCTCTCCGCGGGCGGGGGCAGGATCAGCATCTGCACTGTGGCGCCGCCCGGGACGACCAGGGCGGCGACTGTCCCGATCGGACCGGGGCGGTGGATCAGCGCGCCGGTCAGCCCGAGTGGGGGGCCGAGCACCAGGCTGCCGATCAGCCAGTACCGGGTCGGGATGCCCCACCAGCCGCCGCCGTCGAAGAGTAGGTCCGTGGCGTAGTAGGCGGACGTGGCGACCAGCAGCGCGAGAGCCCCAGCCAGCGCGCCGCGCAGCATTCCGGCAGATCCGGCGGCCGGTCCGGCGGCCGGTCGCGGGGAGCGGCTCGCCAGCCAGCCGGCCAGCACCGCTGCCGCGGCCCAGGCCCAGCCGGCGTCCAGGATCAGGCTGAGGAACTCGGCGGCCTGGGACGCGGGGCCGCGGTCGGCGCGGGCGGCGCCGGTCTCGCCGAGCAGCACCGGGATGTGGTTCACGACCGAGTCGACGGCGCCGAGCGTCAGGCCGATCACGGGACCGATCGCCGGCCAGGGGAGGCGGTCGCGTTCCGGTGGCATGGCGATCATTCTGGCGGGGGCGTTCAAGCGGGACGGACCGCCCGTCGCCGTAGGCCGCGCAGCGGCCGGGACGGATCTCCTGGATCGCGGTGTAGCCCGGGGAGGTGTGGTTTTGCGGGGAGGGCTACTTCCGTACCGCAAGGGGGTTGTTGCGGAAGCGGATCTCGTAGATCGGGCGGTAGCGGTCGTCGAGCAGGGTGATCAGGCTCAGCAGCAGCACGAAGAAGAGCGCGACTGCCGGGTCGAGGTCGCCGCCGCTGCGGGGCAGGAGCCAGTCGGCGAGCCAGACCAGGCCGATGTTGATCAGGGCGCGGGCGGTGAACGCGGTCAGGGCGCTCTCCACGCTGCGGGCGGCGCGGGCCGAGGCGAGGCTGATAGCGGCATTGACCACGACGAATGCCGAGGTGACCAGGATCCGCTGGTCGTTCGTGAAGGTGGCGCTCGGCAGCACCTGGGCATAGATGATCCAGATCAGGCTGACCAGGGCGACCTTCTCCAGGGTGCCGATCGACCACAGCCGGCCGTGCTCGGCGACCCAGCGGTTGCGGTCGGCGACGGTGAGCGTTCCGGCCGGCAGCGGATCGGCGGCGACGTGCCAGGACCAGTCGGGTCGCGGCTGGCGAGGGCGGATCAGGAACCAGTAGACGAGACCGGCGGCGATCAGCGCGGCGACGACCGCCGGGCCGAACCAGGGCACGTCGGCGACCGTGTCGGTGAAGTCGAGCTGGGCGACATGGATCCACCACTCCTGCGGCAGCTTGATGAAGATCCAGATGACGGCGGCCGTGGTGATCCAGCGGTGCAGGGTGACGCGGGCCGGGTTCCAGAACAGGCGGTACGCCTCGTAGGCGATGAAGAAGTACTCGAACGTGTTCGGGAAGACCATCAGCAGCGCGCGGGAGTCGGTCAGCTCGAACGCGACGACGCCGACCAGGCGGTAGAAGTAGAGGAACGTGGCCACTGCGACGGCGGGGCGGCTGGCCCAGTTGCGCATCGTGGAGAGATAGGCGATCGCCAGGTAGTAGACGTCCATCGCCTTGTCGTAGCCCTGGTAGCCGGGCGGGTCGAAGCCGAACGACTGGAAGACGGTCTGGTCGACGGCGTCCAGGATGAGGGCGGCGATGATCGCGGGAAGGGGGTAGCGCGGGATCAGCAGGGGGACGAGGAAACGGGCACCGACGACCAGCAGGAACACGAGTGTCGCGGTTGTGGTCATCGATGCCGCCCTCTCCCCGGGCCTTCATCGAATCAGGTCGGGCGGCGCCGCAGGATCATCCGCTCGGCATGAATGCCGACAGCGGTGTGTCGCGCACGCTGGTGACCGCCCGCGGGGCGGCGGCTGGCGCACGCGATCGGCTCTTGCGTGCGCTGAGCGCCCGCGTGCGGGGGCCGACCGCGCTTCGTGGAAGGGCGTGGACGCAGCGCTGCTCCACCGTTGTCGGCAACGTATTGTCACGCGGCCGGCGATACTGTTGCGCCGATTCGTCAAGCGCTAGTGGAGGTGGTCGATGCTGGGCAGGCGGTTGGCGACGGCGCAGGGCTATACCGTGGGTGACGTGCTGATGATCTCGGCTGAGCCGTTCGACTCGCGGGTCAGCAGGATTTCACCGATGTGGGCGAGCCTCGAATGGCCGTGGGCCGAGCGCGATCCCGAGTCGAAGAATTCGTGGCACGGGACCATGGGTTTCCCGCTGGATCCCGATGATGTGGATTGGCAGAGCACGCCATGGCGGGTGGAGCCGCATCCCTCCGAGATGGGGGAGGGCGATCCGTGCATGATCGGTATTCCGCCGACGCGGGTGCGGGTGACGGCGATCGAGCACTACGACCCACCTGCGGACTATGGGTGGCTGCCGCGGCCGGAGTACGCACTCGTGGTCGTTCCCGTGGACGCGGACGAGGACGGCTATCTCCTCTACCTGAACAGCGGCGAACCGATCGACATCCAGGTCATCGACCGACGTTGAGCCGAGTTCCCACGTCAGCGGCCGCCGACCGCGATGCTGCCGTTGCGGTCGATGTTGCTGCCGATCACGATGCCGTTCCTCTGGACGTTGCTGCCGATTACGATGCCGCGCTGCTGCAGCGTCCCGCTCTGCACAGCGGTGATCCCCGGCGCGTCACAACAGCCTGCCGGCGCTGCCGCCGCCGGTCCCGCCCCGATCGCCGCCGTCACCAGTCCGGCACTCACCACCAGTAATAACCTCATTGCCTCAGCACACCAGAGAACCCTATCGGCCCGCAGGCGATCGGCAGTCAACTGACGGACGGCGTGGCCGCACACCGCGGGAACTCTTGCCGCATGACTGAATTTGATCCCGCCAAGCACACCGTCGTCCCCTCTCGCACCTTCGCCGACCTCTGGGTCGGCGAGGTGTTCAACGCCCCCAGCCGCACCGTGACCGACGCCCACGCCGCCGCGTTCCAGACCGTCTCCGCGGACAACCACCCGATCCACTACGACGCCGTCTACGCCCGCGCGCACGGCCACCCCGCGCCGGTCGTCCACGGCCTGCAGGTGCTGGCGTTCACCGCGCCCGGAGCCACCCTGTTCCCGCAGTACATCGGCGACGTCTTCGTGGCGTTCGCCGGCCTGACCGCCGAGTTCCACAAGGAGGTCAACGCCGGCGACACGCTCTACCCGAGCCTCACGGTGATCGGCCTGGAACCGCAGGACGGCACCGGCATCGTGACCACCCGCGCGACGGTGCACAACCAGCGCGGCGAACTGGTCCTCTCCGGCGAGCACCGGTATGTGCTGAAGCTCTAGCCCTCGGGGGTGTGCGGAAACTGGTGGGGCCTGGGGCGTCCGCGAGGTTACGCAAAGCGCGAATGCTCCGAGATCGCGGAACCACGCCCCGCGCCCGCCCCGCGCCCGCCCCGCGCCCGCCCCGCGCCCGCCCCGCGCCCGCCTCGCGCTCGCGCCAGTGACCGTGACGGTCGAGCGTTCGCGCGGTGCGGCCCGCCCAACGGCCCGCCGCGCCCCCCCCGAGACGCGGCAGCCGAGAAGCCGGAACCTAGCGCAGGCTCGTGAGCACCACCTCGGTCGCCACCGCCCGGCCGAGCGCCAGCCCCGCCCGGTTACTGAAGCCGAAGTGCTGCCCGCCGTAGATCCGCGAGACGCCGGCTTCGGCCGCGGCGGCCGAGAAGCTCGGGTACGCCCGTGCCACCCCACCCGGCGCCGAGTCGGTCGCGTGGCGGAACGTGACGTGGTCGCGGTGGAAGAACGCGGCCAGCACCGTCGCGCCCGCCCCGCTGTAGGAGCTGTGCCCGGAGACGTACTCCGGGCTGCCGCCGGCGCTGCCCGCCCGCGGCGACCACGCCGGGTCCGGGGCGGTCGCGGCGTTGCCGTCGGTGTCGGCTTCGCGGATCGCGGTGGTGGGCCGCCAGTGCCGATAGGCGTACTTGGTGGCGACCGTCGCGACGGTGGTGTCGGCGAGGGCCATGGTGAGCAGCGCGGTCAGCCGGGCCTGCTCGGCCAGCGGCAGGTGCCGGTCGGCGGAGACGGTCAGGGCGATCCGCAGCCATTCGCCGGGCGGCTGGCTGGAACCGGGCGGCAGCGACCAGAACTGGTAGGTCGCGAGGAGCTCGGGCGCCAGCCGGCCGGCGTCACCGAGCACGGCGACCTCGGCGAACGCGTCGGCGTAGGCGCTGCTGGTGAGCGCGGGCGGCGGCCCGGGAGCGTACCGGGCGGGGTCGTCGGCGGCGAACGGGGCGACGTCGCGGTACTGGACGCCGGACCACGCGGCGCGGAAGACCCCGGGACCGCTGCCGGCCGGTTGCGATGCGACAGGGGTGGATCCGTCGCCGGTCCGGGCCGCGACGACCTGCTCGCCGACCCGGTCGCCCCAGGCGGCGCCACGGGTCACGGCGGGCGTGGTGGCGCCGAGTTCGCCGAGGTCGGCGGTGAGCTGTGCGTCGTACCCGGAAGATCGTGCCGGGTCGAGGCGGGTGAGCACGGCGTGGGCCGCGGCGGCGGCGGCTGCCTGCTGGTCAGCGTGGTGCGGGCCGGTGGCGGGGACCAGCCCGGGGGTCCGCTGCCGGGTGATCCCGTTGATCGCGTCGAACACGGCGACGCCGACCATCGCGTACAGCCGGGCCGCGTCGGCGTCGGTGGCCCGGTTGAGGCGGACCGCGTCGACCGCGAGCTCGTTCCAGGTGCGGACGCTGTCGATGTCCGGCCGGGTCGCGGGCACGCCGGTTGCGGGCACGGCGATGAGCCCGGCGTTGAGCACTGTCACGGTGACGACCAGCAGCTTGATCATGGGCTCGGCCCCTCTCTGCGGCGGCGCGTGCGCGTCCCACTCTGCGCCCGGTCGCGGCGGCCGGCGGCGCAACGTCGTTGATCGGACCGCCGAACTACCGGCCGTGAGCGGGGGAGCCGCACCCGCTTCCCGTAATTTCCGGTCCGTCTCCGGAAGTTGTTGACACGACAGTGCCGTCGCCGAATACTCAAGGCATCGACAAGTGTCTGTTTGTCGAGCATCCCGACCCCGGCGCGGGCCGCATCCCCACGCCCTGCGGCGCCGTCCTGTCCACGGTCACCGCCGGTCGCCGCCCGCGCCGGGGTCGCTTCACACATGTCACGTAACACCGGCTTCCTAAGCTGCTGATCATGGATTGGCAGACCGGCCTCACCGGTTTCCTGGCCGGTCTGCTGATCTCCATCGGCACGGCGCCGGTCGGCGTCTCCGGTGCGGTGTTCCTGCTCCCGGTGCAGCTCAGCGTCCTGCACGTGCCCAGCCCCGCGATCACCCCGACCAACCTGCTCTACAACGTGGTCGCCGGCCCCGGCGCCCTGACCAGGTACCGCCGCAACGGCCAGCTCACCGGCCCGCTTGCCCGGCTGCTGCTCGCCGGCACCCTGCCCGGGGTGGTCCTCGGCGCGATCATCCGGGTCTACGCGATCCCCGGCCCTCAGGTGTTCCGCCTGGTCGCCGCCGCCGTGCTGCTCCCGCTCGGCCTGTGGCTCTGCTCCCGGGCGCTGCGCCGGGGCATCCCGGACCGCCCGCCGCTGTCGCGGCCCGCGATCCTCGGCCTGAGCCTGGCCACCGGCGCCGTCGGCGGCATCTACGGCATCGGCGGCGGCTCGATCCTCGGCCCCGTCCTCGCCGGCCGCGGCACCCCGATGAGCCGGATCGCCCCCGCGGCCCTCGCCTCCACGTTCGTCACCTCGATAGCCGGTGCCGCCACCTACGGCGTCCTCGCCCTGGCCGAGGGCGGCGACATCGCCCCGCACTGGCTGCTCGGCCTGCTCTGCGGCGCCGGCGGGCTGGCCGGCGGCTACCTCGGCGCCCGCCTGCAGCCACACCTGCCGGAACGCCTGCTGCGACTGCTGCTCGGCGTCCTGGCCGCCGCACTCGCCGTGCTCTACCTGATCCAGGGCCTCGCCCCGGTTCCACATTGATCGACTGATGTCGCTAAAGTGGCCTGCTCCAGAGACGGGGAGGTCACATGAAGGTGCGGATCATGCGCGGCGGGGTGGCACTGGCCATGGCTGCGGCACTGGCGCTCAGCGGCTGTGCGGGCAACGACACGTCCGGCGGTGACGCGTCCGGCGACACCAAGCCCGCCGAGGCGACCAAGGACCCGGCCGCCGCGCTCGTCGACGCCGCGAACAAGTTGCAGCAGGAGTCGTTCAAAGCCGTCATCAACATGGGCGACCAGGGCACCATGAACGGCGTGATGGACCCGGTGAAGAAGACCGGCGAGTTCATCATGGAGGCCGAGTCCGAGGGCACCGACATCAAGACCGAGATGCGCATCGTCGGCGGGGCGAACTACATCCGGATCACCATGCCCGGCTCCGACATCCCCGGCATGGACGGCAAGACCTGGCGCAAACTCAACGGCGCCGGCGGCACCGGCACCATCGGCGCCTTCGACGCCACCGACACCGTCCGGAGCCTGGAGGCCGCCACCGACGTCACATGGGCCGGCGATGAGACCGTGACCGGCACGATCGACCTGTCCAAGGCCGGCCAGCAGCTGGGCATGGGCGCCGCCGACGTCGAGAAGCTGGGAGCGAAGACCGTCCCGTTCCAAGCCGGCATCGACGATGAGGGCCGCCTGACCCGGTACACGCTGACGATTCCCGCGGTGGGTACCCAGCCCGAGGTCAAGATGGACATGGCCTACTCCGACTTCGGCGTGCCGGTCGACATCAAGGCCCCGGCGGCTTCGGAGATCGTCACCAGCTAGCCATCACCCGGGGCGCCCGTCACGGGTGTTTCAGATCGGTCAGGAGGGCGTCGAGCAGGCGTTCCTCCATGACCGCCCGGCCCCTGCCGGTCATCGCCTCGGACAGGTCGGGATGCCAGGGCCCGGAGGCCGGGGGTGCGCGGTGCGGTGTGACGTGTGCGGACGTCAGGCGCGGAGACTGCCCGTGCCCGGTGACGAGATCTGGGTGTGTGGCTGGTGTTACGCGGTGATCGACGCCGGCATCGGTCCGCGGAACTACGAGCGCCCGGAGAGGCGCTGGGAGCGCGCCGAGATGGACGGCTGGGAGGATCAACCTCGCCATGCGTACGGCTACTTCGGCTCGACGTTGTGCGGGATCGCCGGCGAGGACGTCAGCGCCTCCCCGTACCCGTGGGTTCCCGGATGGGCGACCGCCTGCCCGGCCTGCCGCAGCGCCGCGACCGTCATCGATGATCGCTGGCCACGCGGCAGGCGGCAGCCCCGACCGATCCGGGCCGGCTTCGACCCCGCCGTCGACGACGGACCGCCCTTCTGATCCGGCCCGGTGATCAGACGTGCGCCGGACGGCCGGATCCATCGGCACGCCGCAGGCGTGGCGGGACGCCTGGCGATCAATCCTCGTACGTGACCTCGGGTTCATGACGCACCCGAACCAGGTGACGAAGGAATGTCCGCGTCTCCGGATCCGCCGCGTACACGATCGTGCCGCGCATCCCGCGGGTCAGCAGGACCTTGTAGGTGTTACGGATGAGCTGGTCGACCCGCTCATCACTGACCGCCTTACGGTTGCGGAAATCCGGATCCTTGAACGCGTCACGGTCGGTTACCAGCCGTCCGTCCCGTGCGACGAGGTCAGGCCCGATGATCACGCCGGACCACTCGTATTCGAAGCCCTGCGCCGTGTATACGCAACCGACCTGTCCGAAACCGTTCGGGTCTGTCGCCCAGTACGGGCTTCCCGGCGCATTCCCGACGGTCCGGAGACTGTTCGCGTTCCACGGCCGGGACCACGATCCGAGCTTGACGTCGTCCACGAGCGTCCCGTCAGGACGCGGGTCGCTCCACGGCCAGCAGTAGCCGGCGGTCATCCGGGCCGTCTGCCCGGCGGCCTGCTTGGCGGCGAGAAAGGCTTCCATCTCTTCCGGAGTCTCGGCCAGCCGCAGGTCGAAGCGCCCGTCGCCCTCCCAGACGAAAGGCGTGCCGCCATCCAGACCCAGCAGATTCACGACCCATTCTTCGTACGCCTCACTGCCGCCACACCGGAATTGGTCGTGGAGTGACACGACCTCGACGTTGAGGTTCAGCGACTTGGCGTAGGAGATGATGAGCTCCACGCTTCCCTGTTCGCCGGGCCGCACGACCTGGTGATCGTCGAGCAACAGAACAGGGACCCGCGCTGCGGCCACCAATTCCTCGATCTGCGCCCGGGCATTCTGCCGCTGGTCCTTCTTCGTCCAGCGGTTGACCGATGTCTCCCGGATGCGATGAGCCTCGTCGCAGATGAGAACTTCGATGCCGTTGCGCTCAGCGGTCATGAAGCTGTTGAAGTACTTGAACATGTCCCGTAGCCGCGTGGAGCCCTTCCCAGCGTACTTCCGGAGCGTTTCCGTGAAAGACCGAGAACCGGTCGCGTGAAGCACGGTCCGGCCCTGCCGCGCCAATTCGCCGAGCAGGCTCAACGCGATGACACTCTTGCCGCTGCCAGGACCCCCGGCGACCACCACCACTCTCTTGTGGTCGTCCTGACGAGCCCGTTCAACCGCATGCATCACCAGTTCGTAAGCGACCCGCTGCTCGTCCAGCAGAGTAAAATGCGACCGTTCCTTGAGTTCACGCGCCGCGTAGCTCAGCAAATGCCGGCTCGGACGCACCGCGCTGTCCAGAAACCGATCCGCTGCCGCGGCGCCGGGCTTGCGGGGGTCGAGCGAGGCCTGCAGAAAATCCAGGAATGCGCCCCGGCGCTGCTTGGTGAAGATGCGACTGCGCTCGTCGGCCGACCGCTCGAACAAGCCCGCGACATCCTGGTCGACCGCGTTGTGCAGGTAGGCGGCGCCCCGGATCGCGTTCTGGTGCTCGGACAGGAGACCGAGGAAGTCGACCAGGTATTCGCAGTACTCGGCGACCTGGAGGCCGGGGTGCAGACGCGTGCCCGCCACATGCCTGACGTCGACCAGCCGTTCGTTGCCCTCGTGGAGTTCGGCGGCGGACCATTGTTTGAGCTCGATGACGACGAAGGAGTCCTCGCCGGTCCGCGGGTGAAGGCCCGCCAGCACGGCGTCGATCCGCCGGCTTGTCAGCGGAAGTTTGTACTCGACCAGAACTTCGACGTCGTGCAGCCCTGCGTCGGCGAGATCCTGCGCCAGGACGGACAGGCTCCGCCCCCACGCGTTGCGTTCGGAAGGACTGGGCCCCTGGCCGGTGCTCCGAACGTGTTCGGCGACACGGTCGATGAGCGTTCCTTCGGTGGCGAGGCGGAGCAGAGCAGCCGCAGAAACGCGGAATGCCGACATGGACGGTTGCCCCCGGGCAGCACGAATCGATCGTGCGGATGGGAGGCATATCCAGGTGCAGGAAGCCTGTCGGACCGCTTACTGACAAAGGAGACTGTATCGGCACGATCATCGTGTCGCTACAACGCTGGCCACTCAAGGCCTCCGAACTTCTTCTTCGGAGCATTAGAAGAGCCGCTGGATAGTCCGGGAAAGCCCCGTGAGCCGCTCAGATGTCCACGTCGATTGCACATACGAGAGGGGCGGTGCGTGATCAGCGCACCGCCCCTCGACCGACTGTGTTCCTCTAACGGCGCGATTCCTGCAAGCGCGCCTTGCGGACGTCGTTGAGCTGCATCGCCAGCTGCCCCGCGAACTCGACCCCCGCCATCCGCACCGCCAGCGCCCGCGTCGGATGGGGATGACCGTTCCGGGTCAGCTTCGCCAGCCAGCGCTTCTCCAGCTGCCGCCGCCCCACCATCGCCGCCACCCCGATGCCGATCGCGCCGACCGCCAGAGCGGCCTTGCGCTTGTCAAAAGCCGCCTCGGAACCGCTGTCCGGCGAAGCCCCGCCGGACGCCACCGCGCCCTCGGCGACCAGATACGGCCTCTCCCCGACAGCCAGCTCGACCTGATCGTCCGGCGAATCCTTCGGCGCGGCCACCCAGCCCACCGCCGCCACCGCCGCCACCGTCCCGGCCCGCGCGATGCGCCGCTTCGCCGGCGACAACTCCCGCGCGGCGATCCACGTGCTGCTCAGAACCGCCTGCAAAGCCGCCAACCCCACAGCACGCCCATACGAAGCAGAAGCCATGAACCGACCCTAGCCACACCGGTCAACAAGATCGCGCGATCACCCCACCCGGAGGATCATCGAGCGCATGGACTTCGCGATCATCCCCGAGGCCGCCGTGCCCAGCCCACCGGCCGCGACCGACAAGTTCACCGGCGGCGTGTGGCAGGCCGACATCCTGCCCGCCACCCACCCGGGCGGCATGCGCGGCAACCGTTTCACCTACGCCCCGGGCGCCCGCTCCCACTGGCACATCCACACCGGCGAGCAGGCCCTGATCGTCCTCTCCGGCCGGGGCCTCCTCCAATGGGAAGGCCTCGACGAGCCCAGGGAGCTGGCCCACGGCGACTGGATCCACGTCGAGCCGGGGATCCCGCACTGGCACGGCGCCACCGCCGACAGCACCTTCGTCCATCTGGCGATCACCGCGACCGGCGAGACCCACTGGCTCAACCCCGCCTGAGCAGTCGATCAGCGAGCGCCGCCGGATCCGCCAGCACCGGTCCATCGGAGAAGTCTCCGCGAACCCCGGTCAACCGGCGGTAACCGTCAGGTGCGCCGACATCGCCCGCAAGAAGTCCTCAGCGTCGAAGGCCGCCCCCGCCGACACCACCCCTGCCGCCCGCGTCCGCCCGTCCAGGATCCGCGCGACCGCCTCCACCGCCAGCGGCGCGCTGATCGCGTAGATGTCCGAGCCACTGGCCACGACCCGGCGCTCCACTCCGCCGCGCCGCACCCGGACGTCCACCACGAACGTCTGCGCCGCCACCGCCGACGAGTCACCCGCCGACAGATCAGCCACCGCGTCGGCGTTCATGTAGCAGCGCACCACCGGCACCTCCAGATGACTCGGCACGGTGACCACGTCCGCCATCGAGAACTCCGAGATCACCTTCCGCGGCCCGAACGGCTCCGAGAACTCCCACTCCACCACCGGCAGCTCGTCGTCGTGATACTCCAGCCGTCCACCGGCGAACCGGACCCGCCGCCCACCACGACGCTCGCGCGAGACCGCCCCCGACGCCACGGTTCCCGCTGTCGGATGCCAGCTGCTCAGGCCGTACCCAATATGGATCTCGTCCGCCGCGGAGGAGCCCTCCAGAAGGGCGGTGGCCAGCAGATCCCCGAGCCCGCCGAAGAACGCCATGGCCGGCACCACCACGATCCCCGCCTCCCGGGCCGGCGCGGTGAAGTGGGAGAACGTGTCCACGTTCGCCTCGATCTCGGCGGCCACGTCCACGTAGCCGATCCCGGCCCGCACCGCCGCCGCCACCAGCGGCCCGGCCGTGGCCGCGAACGGCCCGGCACAGTTGATCACCGCAGCCACCCCGCGCAGAGCCCGGTCCAGCGATTCCGGATCCTCCACCGACGCGTCGCGCCGGCCGAGCGGCACCGGCTCGAATCCCCGCGCCACCAGCTCGGCCACCACGAACCGACCGGTATGCCCATACGCCCCGAACACCGCAACCTTCACCATGCCGAGAATTCTGTCGGGGAAGGGAAGACCGGGACAGTGTCCGGAACGACACGACCCATACAATTCCCGACATGAGATCCGTGGCCATCGCCGCCACCGACGGCATGCTGCACTTCGAGCTGGCCATGGCCTACGAGGTGTTCGGCGCCAAACCCGATGCGATCCCCGGCCCGTGGTACGACGTCACCGTCTGCGGCGACCACCCGGTCCGCGCCGGCCGCTTCCACGTCGAACCCGATCGCGGCCTCGACCAGCTCGCCGACGCCGACACGGTGATCGTCCCCGCGGTCGTCGACGTCGAGGCCGAGCTGCCCGCCGGCTTGTTGACGGCGGTCATCGAGGCCGATCGCGCGGGCGCCCGCATCGTCTCCCTCTGCACCGGCGCGTTCGTCCTCGCCGCCGCCGGAATCCTCGACGGTCTGCAGGCCACCACCCATTGGGCGCACACCGCCGAGCTCGCCGCCCGCTACCCGGACGTCACCGTCGACCCCGACGTCCTCTACGTCGACAACGGCCGCGTCCTCACCTCGGCAGGCAAGGCCGCCGCCATGGACCTGTGCCTGCACCTGGTCCGCCGCGACCACGGCCCGGCGATCGCCAACATCGTGGCCCGCCGGCTCGTCGTCCCGCCGCACCGGGCCGGGGGACAGGCCCAATACGTCACCACACCGATCCCCGAGCAGGACGATCACCCGCTGTCCGCACTGCTCCCGTGGGTGATGCAGCGCCTCGACCAGCCACTGACCGTCGAGGACCTGGCCCGGCAGGCGAACATGAGCTCACGCCACCTGATCCGCCACTTCCGCGCCACCACCGGCACCACCCCGCTGCGGTGGCTGCTCACCCAGCGCCTCCGCCGCGCTCAGGAGCTCCTGGAGAACACCGACGACGGCATCGATGTCATCGCCGAGGCGGCCGGCATGGGCACCGCCACCACGCTGCGCCGTCACTTCCAGCGCAGCGTGGGCGTCCCACCGGACACGTATCGACGCACGTTCCGCGCCTGATCACCACTGGGCGCGCACCCGTTCATGCAGCTCGGAGGCCTTGTCGATCAGCTCACCGATGCCGTCCACGGCGGCCGGCAGCGTGATGTAGACGTGGTCCGCGCCCGCCTCGGCCAGCGCCGCCACATCCTCCGCCAGCTGCGCGACATTCCCGGCATAAGGGGGCCGGGGCGACGCCGTCGACGCGGTCAGATCCAGGGTGCTGATCCCTACCGTGCAGCTGATCCCCGCCGGGTCCCGCCCGAACTCCTGCGCCATCGCCCGGAGCCCGGCCAGGGTCTCCTTGACCTGCGCGGGCGTCACCCCGCTGGCCACCCAGCCGTCCGCGCGCCGGGCCACCCGCCGCAGCGCCCGCTCGCTGTTGGCGCCCAGCAGGATCGGGATCTTCCGGGCCGGCTTCGGTCCGATGTCGGCCACCGACACCTCGAACCGGCGCGTCTTGAAACTGACCGGATTCGGTCCCCACACCTCCGCCGCGATGTCCAGGAAGTCATCCAGGGCCCGCCCGCGCTCCGACAACGGAACGGCGCCGACCGCCGCGAACTCGTCCGGCGACCACCCGGAACCCAGCCCCGCGATGACCCGCCCGCCGCTCGCCGCGTCCAAGGTCGCCAGTTCCCGGGCCAGCCGCATCGGCAGATGCAGCGGCACCACCAGAACCCCTGTCGCGAGCTCGATCCGCGATGTCACCGCAGCCGCCGTGGAGAGCGTCACCAGCGCGTCCGCGACCCCGCGATAGCGCTCCGGCCAGGGCAGACCGGGCACGCCGTACAGCCCGTGCGGCCCACTCTGATCCTCCGGAACGAGCATCCGCTCGAACACCCACAGACTGTCGAAACCGATCTCCTCCATCGCCCGAGCCGCGGCGACGACATCCTTACCAGGGACGAAGTGCTGGAATTGGGGCAGACTGACACCGAGTTTGACCATGCATCCAGAATTCCACAAAGGACAACAGCATTGGGTACGCGTCCAAGCGGGCTCCCCGAGAGTCCGCGCGATCCGCTGCCCGCTCACGGCCGTCCGGCGAGCTACGGCGACCGGTGCATGGTCACCCTTTCCGGTCACGCCGTCCCGCCCGCCCGAGCCGTCACCACCCGGCGGCCGCCACCGCCGCGCCTGCCCGCGCGTACCGCTCGGCAAGGTCGTCCGTGACCGGCGCCCGCATCAGCACGAGCTCGTAGAACACCGGCGCGCAAGCGGCCACCAGCACCTCCCGTGCCCCGGCATCCGTCCCGATCTCACCGCGCTCGGCCGCACGGGACACCACCACCCCGGCCCGTGCGAACCGGTCCTCCCAGAACTCCCGCAGCGCCGTCGCGGCCACCGCCGACCGGAACGACGCCGCGATCAGCGCCTGCGCGATCGACGGGCGTTCCGTCAGTGCCGCCACCACCTGCCGGTTCACCTCGGTCAGGTCACCGAGCAGCGTCCCGGTGTCCGGTGGCTCCCACGGCATCTCCCGCGCGGCGTCGAACGCGTCGGCGAGCAGTCCGCCGGTGTCCCGCCACCGCCGGTAGACGGTGGTCCGATGCACTCCCGACCGGGCGGCGACCGCCTCCACGGTCAACCCGTCGAACCCCTTCTCCGGCAGGATCGCCGTGACGGCCTCCAGCACCCGTTCCCGGGTGCGAGCGGTCCGCCCGCCGGGCCGGGCCGCGCCGGAGGAAAGGGGTTGCGCGAAGCTCTCCATGCCTTAATGCTACAGCTGTAGCGTTAACGATCGGAGCTCGGATGACCATCGCACTGCCCGGCCAGGCCCCCTACGCCGTCGCCGGAGACCCCACCGGAACCCTGTGGCTGACCGTCCTGACCCCGCCGGGCCTGGCACACGTCGACCCCGGCGACCCGGAACCCGCCGTCCACCACGAGCCGCTCCCCGAGACCCGGCCGATGCTGCTCAGTGTCACCGCCGACGCCGTCTGGTACACCCGCGCCGACGACCGGCTGGCCCGCCGCGACCCGTCCGGCGCCCACGCCGTCATCGACCTGCCGAAAGGAACCGCCCCCTACGGCATCACCGCCACACCCGGCGGCGACGTCTGGTTCACCGCCCCCGGTACCAACCAGATCGGCCGCCTCTCCGGTGGCGCCGCGATCACCATGGTCGACCTGCCCGTCCCCGACGCCCGCCCGGCCATGCTCACGGTCGACGCCGCCGGCACACCCTGGGCCGCCCTCAACGGCGCCGCCGCCCTGGCCCGCGTCCGCGACGGCGCCGTGGAGATCGTCGAACTCCCCGAGGGCCGCACCCCGCCGGCTCCGGTCGGCATCACCGCGGGAGAAACCGGCATCTGGTACGCCGACATCGCCGGCGGCAGCGTGGGCCGTGTCGAGGAGTCCGGGAAGATCCATCAGTTCCCCTTCGACGACCCGGCCTGCCGTCCGCACGCCGTGGCCGCCGACGCCGACGGCTCCTGCTGGGCCACCCTCTGGGGCTCCGGGGAACTGGCGCACATCACCGCCGGCGGCGACATCACGCTGCACCCGCTGCCCGGCGACGAACCCCATGGCCTCTGGCCCGCCGACACCCACGTGTGGGTGGCGATGGAGAGCGGTGCCCTGGCCGCCGTCGCGAAGAGGTGACCGAAGAATCGGCCGGCGCCCGGCCTCGTACCGCGGTGATAGGGGTGAACCAGTATGCCGCAACGCATTGATGATTATCACTGAATGGCGGCATTGTCAGGGATACCCGTTCCTGACCCCCTCCGGAGGAAGCAATGCTGCTCCGCAAACTCGCCGCGGCCATCGTCGCGGCTCTGGCCGTGCTCGGCGTGCAAGCGGTCACCGCCGCACCCGCCACCGCGGCGCCCCGCATCCTGTACTACGACGCCAGCCAGGCCCAGGAGTTCCGCGCCGTGGTCACCCAGGGCGCACAGATCTGGAACAGCCGCGTCGCCAACGTCCGCCTGGAGCCGGTCCCCGCCGGCCGGACCCCCAACATCCGTGTGTACGCCGACAACGGCTGGCCCCGCGCCTACACGAGCTCACTGGGCAACGGCAGCTGGTACATGGGTCGTCAGGCGGTCAACCAGGGTTACTACCAGCCGCGGATCGCCGCACACGAGTTCGGCCACCTGCTCGGCCTGCCGGACCGCCGCACCGGCCTCTGCGCCGACCTGATGTCCGGCAGCAGCGCGCCGGTCAGCTGCACCAACCCCAACCCGAACGCCCGCGAGGCCACCACCGTCAACAACAACTTCGCCACCGCCGTGACCGCCCGGCCCCAGACGTTCACCTGGGCCGGCGCCGCGGCGTAGCGCCCCCGAGAGGCGGGCGGGATCCCGCCCGCCTGGGGCTTCGTCACCGCCCCGCGGCCAGTGTCCGCCGCACCTCCATCAGTGCGAACCCCAGCAGGTTGAGCCCGCGCCACCGCGCCGGGTCACCGGCCGCCGGGTCGTCACGGGTCAGCCCGATGCCCCAGATCCGGTCCATCGGGCTGGCCTCGACGAGCACCCGCTCCCCGGTACCCAGCAGATAGGCGCGCAGGTCAGCGTGCTGACCGAACTTCGCCAGGTTGCCGGCCACCACGATCGGGACTCGGTGCTCGTTCCACGTCTGCTGATCGAACCCGGCGACCCGCCCGCCGAGCGTCTTGGCCGCCCGCGGATGCGACGCCCCGAGAATCCGCTCGGCCATGGCATCGTCACCGAACAGCACCGCCTTGCGCCACATCATGTAGTGCTCAGCCGTGGCGAACGCGACACCGTCCACGGTGAACGGGGCCGGCGCCCACTGGCTCAGACACCCGGTGCCGACGCTGCCGTCCCGCTCGGGCTGATGCCCCCAGAAGAACAGAAACTTGAGCCGCTCCCCACGAGCCCGAGCAGCGACCAGGCTGGAGACGTCCGAGATCACGATCGACATGGCCGCGAGTGTGCAGCACCGGCCCGCAGAAACGCCGCTGATTTTCCGAACCCGGCCATCCGCACGTAGGTACACCCTCCCGAGGTAACCATCGAGAGGGGACCCATGACAGCTCCGCCGTCGCCGTCGCCGCCGACACCACCACCGCGTTCACCGGCATCGGCCTGGTGGAGGACGGCCGGCAGATCGTCGCGGGCATCCGTGGCCAGAGCTGGGTCGACGGCACCCTCGGCGGGGTCGGCGTCTCCCTCGATGTCCAGCAGCAACGCGCCGGTGAGCATTTCCACCGCCCGCTGAAGGCGCTCGAGGACGAGGCGTACGCGAGCGAGATCCCAGCCCTGGAGCGCTACCGGAGGAACCAGCCGTGACAGCCATCCGCTTCCAGGTGAACGAGGTGTTCGACATCGCGGCGCGCCCCGGCCTCGTCGTCGGCAGCGCCGAGGGTGGCTTCGCCGGCGTGCCCCGCCTGCACGACGAGCTCACCGGGCGTCCGATCACCGTCCTCGGCGTCGACTTCCCCACGCCGCGCACGCTGCGCACCGGCGAGACGATCCTCCTGGTCGACCGCGCCGACGCCGGCTACGCCTCCGCCGGGCGGGTCTGGGTCGGGTGAGAGGTCACCGACACCACATCGGTGCGGCGCTGCCCGAGGTACCAGTCCCCGGCGTCCGCCAGGTCCACGGTCAGCCGCAGAACCCCGGCGCCACCCGGCGGCAGCTCACCGAGGACCTCCCCGCGCGGCGACACCACCATGCTCGGGCAGTGCTGATCGGGATGAGCGACGTTCGACGAGACCACGAACCGCTGGTTCTCGGCCGCCCGGCTGATCAGGTGGCTGCGCCACACCCCCGGCACCTCACGGACGTTCGCCGCGTTCGTCAGGTAGACGAAGGCCTGCGCGCCCGCCGCCGCCAGGTGCTGCCACTGCTCCGGAAACCTGATCTCCCGGCACAACTGAACGGCGACCACCGCGCCCGCCAGCGCCCCGGACGAGCGGGCCAGCCGTTCCACGTCGGCGACGGCATCGGAGATCACCGCGGGGGAGAGGCGGTCCAGGGGCGACAGATCCTCCCCGTACCCGGAAAGCATCCCTTCCGGCAGCACCACCACATCACCGGCGCGCGCCGACCCGACGACCTCCCGCACGCTGCTCAGATTCGCCTCGACATCCCACGACACCGGCACCTGGGCCACCACGAACGTCATCCGCACCCGGCCATCCTGGACGACCGGAGCACCTTTTCAAAAGATCAAGAGCCTTCCTCCGTACGATCAAAGCCCGCGCCCGACCGCAACCGGACCGCCGGGCTGAAGCACCGGTTTGCGGGCCCTTGACAGGATGTCGGGATGGCGAAGATCGTCAGGCGGTTACGGATCCCCCTCGCGGTGCTGGCCGTCATCGTGGCTGCCCTCTGGATCGGCAACACCTCGGCCTTCGTGGACACCGAGGGCCGGCCGCTGCTGATGGCGCACCGTGGCCTCGCACAGACCTTCGACGTCGCCAAGGTGCGGGCCGACACCTGCACCGCTCAGGTGATCCATCCCCCGGCGCACCCCTACCTGGAGAACACCCTCACCTCGATGCGCGCCGCGTTCGACGCCGGCGCCGACGTGGTCGAGTTCGACGTGAAGCTCACCCGCGACAACCAGCTCGCCGTCTTCCACGACGCCACCCTCGAATGCCGCACCGACGGCCGTGGCACGACCGCCGATCACACCATGGACGAGCTGCGCAAACTCGACATCGGGTACGGCTACACCGCGGACGGCGGCGCGACCTACCCGTTCCGTGGCAAGGGCGCCGGCCTGATGCCCACGGCGCCCGAGGTGCTCGCCGCGTTCGGCGACCGCGAGCTGCTCATCCACCTCAAGAACGACGATCCTGCCGACGGCGAGGCCCTCGCCGCGCTGCTCACCGGCCTGCCCGAGCAGCGCCGCCGCCAGCTCACCGTCTACGGCGAGGACCGCGCCGTCGAGGCCTTCGCCGCGAAACTCCCCGAGGTCCGCGCCACGTCCCGGGCCTCGATGGAAAAATGCCTGATCAGGTACGAGGCCACGGGCTGGACCGGCCACGTCCCGGACGCCTGCCGCGACACCCAGCTGCACCTGCCGCAGCGATACGGACGCTGGCTGTGGGGCTGGCCCCACCGTTTCGTCGAGCGCATGGCCGACGCCGGCACCCGCGTCATCCTGACCGCCGACGGCGGCGACTTCTCCGCCGGCTTCGACACCCCCGCCGACCTGAACCAGCTGCCCGACGGCTGGTCCGGCGGCATCTGGACCAACCGCATCGACGTGGCCGCCCCCGCACTGGGCTGATTTCGAACCGCCCTCTCGGTGGGCACGTACACCTGAGCGTCGCCCCCGGATGAAGGGAACGGTCGATGAATCAGGCGGAAGTGCTTGCCGGTCGGCAGCAGCTCGTGGCCCGGACCGCTCAACTGTTGCTCGGTGTCTATCTGCTGGCGCTGCTCGCCGGCGTCGTGGCGGTCCGGTACGACAGGCTTGAGGTCTCTGTGCTCAACGCGCCCTACTTCGTGCTTCCCGCGTTCTGTTTCGCCAAGGCGATCTGGACCGCCACCCGGTTCCGGCGGGCCACCGTGGCTCATGAACGGCGGGAACTCCATCAGAAGAGCGCCGTCGAGACCGCCTTCGGGCTCGTCATCATCGGCAGCTTCCTCTACTACTGGCTGCAGGATCCGGCCGCGTTCTTCACCACGGTCTGATCAGCCTGCGCGGTCAGCGAGCGTCGTGACCGCCGCCGCCGTTTCTGTCGGACCCCGGGTCTAGCATCCGCCGCATGATTGACGACCTGGTCCGGCGGGCCGCCGGGGATGACGACGTCGCGGTGGAGGAGCTGTCCGAGATCGCGGACTCGGCGCCCGCACGCTTGACGCCGCACCACGGGCTCATGCTCGACCACGATCTGTTGTGGCCGGCGAAGCTGTACCGCGCCGCCGACGAGCAGACCGTGCGACGGGTCATCGAGCGGGTCGACGCCGGAGCGGACCGGCTGTCGCTCAACCACCTGCTCCTCGTGCTGGCACACAGCGGCCACCCGCTCGCCGAGCTTGCCCTGCGCCGCTGGGCGAGCCAGCCGCCGCCCGGCGCCGGCGAGCTGCACGTCGGCCCGCTGGACTACGCGCAGGAGGGCGGCTGGACGATCGACGCGGACGGCAGCCGGCGGGAGCTGTGCGGGGACGTCGCCTACGAGTGGCTACTGCGGGCGCCGGCGCCGGGCCGGGCCGGCGACAGCCCGGATCGGAAGACATGCCCGTGGTGCTCGTCGCCGCTGTGGGTGGCCGCCGAGCTCGACTTCGGCAAGCAGGCGGTGGTGACCGCGCTCTGGCACACCGGCTGGTCCGGGCGGCTGGTCGTCGAGACCTGCTACTTCTGCGCGTGCTACGCGACGGTGTTCAGTGAGGTCACGCCGGACGGTGGGGCGAGCTGGTGGCCGGGCAACATCGCACCGGCCTACCTGCCGAAAGACGAGGGGCCCGAGGAGCCGCCGGCGCTGCTCCCGGTGGCCGGTCCGCGGCGGCCGAGTCCGTTCCGGGCCAGCGCCTGGAGCTCGGGCGGGTCGACGCTGGGCGGGCGGCCGGAGTGGATCCAGGACGCCGACCACCCGGGGTGTCCCGGCTGCGGTCAGCGGATGGACTATCTGGGCCTGATCGGCGGGTCCGACATCGATGCCGGGGAGGGCGCCTATTACCTGCACACACATCAGCCGTGCGGGTTCACCGCGGTGAACTACCAGCAGAGCTGACGCTCAGAACGGCCAGCGGGGTTTGTCGGTGATCAGCTTGCGGCAGTCGGCCAGCAGCTGTTCGTCGTCGCTGACCTCGGACGGGCTCACACCGCGATTGGTCAGGTTGTGACGGGTCGGGATCGCCAGTTCGGCCTTCGCGTAACGAGTGGCGTAAGCGCCCATGCCGGTCTCCACCCACAGCCGGGCGATGCGCGGGCGCAGCCGGGGTGTGACCTCCCAGATCGGGCCGAGGCGGCGGGCGCTGCTCGGGTTGCCGGTGATCCGCCACAGGGCGCAGGCGGCGGCCACCCGGATCTCGCCGCTCGTGCGCCT
Organism: Actinoplanes sp. NPDC023936; assembly: GCF_040639325.1. Lineage (NCBI taxonomy): Bacteria > Bacillati > Actinomycetota > Actinomycetes > Micromonosporales > Micromonosporaceae > Actinoplanes > Actinoplanes sp. NPDC023936. The sequence goes on from NZ_JBEZZR010000005.1 coordinate 244,055, forward strand.
CTTGACCAGGTAGTTGAGCAGGGGAGCGCGGCCGGCGGCGCGGGAGTTGAGCTCGGCGAGGCCGTCGATCGCCGGCACGGCGTGGTCCGGGCGGGTCAGGTACTGGTCGTAAACGGTCGCGGCGGCCTCGGCGTCGCCGGCGACGAACCAGATCGCGCGGGCGGCGGTCAGCGCGACGACCGGGTCCTCGCTGGTCAGGGCGGTGCGGATCTCCGCGGCGCGGGCCGCGGCGGCGCGACCGGTGCGGATCAGGCGATGGAGACCGGTCAGATCGAGCGGCTCCTGCATCAGATAGTCGGCGGCCTCCTGCGGCACGACGGCGATCAGCGCATCGAGCAGCGCCGCACGATACGCAACGGCAGCGGAAGCGGAGGATGCAGCGGAAGCAGCGGAGGTGGAGGCGGTAGCGGAGGCGGAGGACGCAGCGGAGGCGGAGGACGACGGCGGGGACGGCAGGGAACGCAGCAGGCGGCGCAGCGTGCGACCCAGCCCGCGCGCCCGCACCCCGTACCCGGCGATCACCTCGTGCAGGCCGGTCGTCTGCGGTGCGTCGTCCAGCAGGCGCTCCAGCATGGGCAGCACACGCTCGTCGCGCAGCCTCGCCAGGATGTCGACCGCCGGGCTCAGCGCGCCCTGATGAGTCCACGGCTTCGCGCCGGACATCGTCTCCCACACCGCGTCGGCGGCCGGCCGGGCCAGCTCACCGACGCCCTGCAGCAGATGCAGCGCGGCCGCCCGGACCTGCGCGTCCCGGTCGAACAGCAGCTCCGCGGCCCGGTCGATCAGCGGCCGGTACGGTCCGCGCAGCCGCTGCACCAGCGACCGGGCCTCGTAGAGCGCGTCCTGCCGGGCGTCCCACGCGTCCATCGCCAGCATCTCGTGCAGCAGGCCGAGGTGGGCGTCGACGTCGTCGCGGTACGTGGCCCGTACCGCCTGCACCACCTGGTGATAGCCGGGCGTCCACTGCCGGGTCGCCATCCGCGCGCCGGTGAGCAGCGGCGCGGCCATGTCGGCGACCGGCTCCGGCTCCCGGTTCAGACCTTCCCGGTACGCGTCGAGCAGTGTCTCGCGAGCACGGTGCGCGTCGAACGGGACCGGGTTGTACAGCGCCATCAACTCGGTGAGCGCGCTGATCCGTACCCGGAGGTCGTCGTCGGTGTCCGCGACCGAGGCCAGCCAGACCTTGGTCAGCTCGTAACCGCCACCGACCGCGCCGGTGATCACGCTGGTTCGCAGCAGCATGAGGCGCACGCCCGGGTCCGGCTCCTCGGCGAACCGCTCCCACAGGTCACCCGTCGGGTTGGTGATCAGGCGGTAGACGGCACGCAGGGTGTAGGCGGCGGCCTCCCGGACCGACGGATCCTCATCCAGCAGCAGATCACTCAAACCGTCCCATTCCGCCAGCAGTCGCTTGGCGGTCAGGGTCTGCCCGGCCATCTGCCAGGTTCGATCCGCCCCCGCGAGATCACCGACCAGCCGCAGTGTCTCACCGCGCAGCGGCCGCGCCGTGTCGGTCACCAGATCCAGCAGGAACGGCAGCGCCGTCACCACCCACTGACGCACGTCCTCGCCGTCCGGGGCGAGGCGATAGAGGTCGCGCAAGGCCGTCGGCTCGCCGCCGGCCAGGTCGGCAAGCAGACGGGGTACGGCCGATCCGTGCTCGAGTGAGGACCAGTCGATGTCGTGCAAACCCGCGAGCGCCGCCATGCCGTAGATCATGGTGGTCGGCCGTCGCCGGTTGCAATTCCCCATATCGTGCGTATTGCGCGCACCGGGGTTAGTGTCGATCACATGGGCGTGCGCACCTGGATCGAGGGCTGGCCGGTCTACCGGCAGCTCACCGGCACCGACCCGCTGGGGCGGGGCGCTGCCGCGCAATCCACCCGTTCGCGCAGTCTGCAAGCACGGACCGAGACCGCTGACACGATGGCGCGATCCGTGTGCCCCTATTGTGCGGTCGGCTGCGGCCAGCGGATCTTCGTGAAGGACGGCGAGGTCGTCCAGATCGAGGGCGATCCGGACAGCCCGATCTCCCGGGGGCGGCTCTGCCCGAAGGGATCGGCGAGCAAGAGCCTGGTCACCAGCGACCGCCGGATCAAGACGGTCCTCTATCGGCGGCCCTACGCGACCGACTGGGAAGAACTCGACCTCGACACGGCGATGGACATGATCGCCGACCGGGTCATCGCGGCCCGCGAAGAGACCTGGGAGGACACCGACGCCGACGGCCGCCCGCTGAACCGCACGCTCGGCATCTCGAGTCTCGGCGGGGCGACCCTCGACAACGAAGAGAACTACCTGATCAAGAAGCTGTTCACCGCGATGGGCGCGATACAGATCGAGAACCAGGCGCGCATTTGACACTCCGCCACCGTTCCCGGTCTGGGAACCAGCTTCGGCCGTGGCGGGGCCACCGGATTCCTCCAGGATCTGGCCAACGCCGACTGCATCGTCATTCAGGGCTCGAACATGGCGGAGGCCCACCCGGTGGGTTTCCAGTACGTGGTGGAGGCCAAGAATCGCGGTGCGAAGATCATCCACGTCGATCCGCGGTTCACGCGGACCAGCGCGCTCGCCGACGAGTTCGTCCCGATGCGTGCCGGCGCGGACATCGCGTTCCTCGGCGGGGTGGTCAACTACATCCTCAGCAACGAGAAGGACTTCCGGGAGTACGTGGTCGCGTACACCAACGCGTCCATGATCGTCAGCGAGGAGTTCCGGGACACCGAGGAGCTCGACGGGCTGTTCTCCGGGTTCGACCCCGAGCTGAACGTGTACGACCAGTCCAGCTGGCAGTACGCGGGACAGCAGCACATGGGACAGCAGGAGGGCGAGGCGCACGCCGACCGGGAGACCGCCTCCGGCCTGGAACAGGAGTCGCACGGCCCGCCCATCCCGGCCGGCGTCCCCCGCGACCCGACGCTGCAGGACCCGCGATGCGTCTACCAGATCCTGAAGCGGCACTACGCCCGGTACACGCCGGAGGTCGTCGAGCGGGTCTGTGGCGTACCCAAGGAGCAGTTTCTCGGGGTTTGTGAGGCGTGGACCGCGAACTCCGGCCGGGAACGCACCACCGCGCTCGTCTACTCCGTGGGCTGGACGCAGCACAGCGTCGGCGTGCAGTACATCCGCACCGGCGCGATCATCCAGCTGCTGCTCGGCAACATGGGACGGCCCGGCGGCGGGGTGATGGCGCTGCGCGGGCACGCCAGCATCCAGGGGTCGACCGACATCCCGACCCTGTTCAACCTGCTGCCCGGATATCTGCCGATGCCGCACCACAGGCAGCACGAGACGTTCCAGAAGTGGGTCGACGAGATCCGCCACCCGGAGCAGAAGGGGTTCTGGGCCAACGCCGAGTCCTATGCGGTCAGCCTGCTCAAGGCCTACTGGGGCGACGCGGCGACAGCGGAGAACGATTGGGGCTTCGGCTGGCTGCCGCGCCTGACCGGCGACCATGGTACGTATCAGCAGGTGCTCGACATGATCGACGGGAAGATCAAGGGGTACTTCCTGCTCGGGCAGAACCCGGCCGTCGGCTCGGCGCACGGCAAGGCCCAGCGGCTCGGCATGGCGAACCTGGACTGGCTCGTCGTCCGTGACCTCTTCATGATCGAGAGCGCCACGTTCTGGAAGGACGGGCCGGAGATCGCCACCGGCGAGATCGTACCGTCCGAGTGCCGGACCGAGGTGTTCTTCATGCCGGCCGCGTCGCACGCCGAGAAGGAGGGCACGTTCACCCAGACCCAGCGGATGCTGCAGTGGCGCGAGAAGGCCCTGGACCCGCCCGGCGACTGCCGCTCCGAGCTGTGGTTCTTCTACCACCTCGGCCGCCGGATCCGGGCGAAGCTGGCCGGGTCGACTCTGGACCGCGACCAGGGGCTGCTCAAGCTGAACTGGGACTACCAGGTCCACGGTGACGAGCCGAGCGGTGCGGACGTGCTGCGCGAGATCAACGGCTACCGCGTCTCCGACAAGTCCGTCGTCTCCGGATTCGCCGACCTCAAGGCCGACGGCTCCACGGCGTGTGGCTGCTGGATCTACTCGGGTGTGTTCAAGGACGGCGTCAACCAGGCCGCCCGCCGCAAACCCGGCCACGAGCAGGACTGGGTGGCCCGGGAATGGGGCTGGGCGTGGCCCGCCGACCGCCGCACGCTCTACAACCGGGCCTCGGCCGATCCGGAGGGGCGCCCGTGGTCGGAGCGGAAGAAGTACGTCTGGTGGGATCCGGGCGCGGGCGAGTGGACGGGTTACGACGTGCCCGACTTCGAGAAGACCAAGCCACCGTCCTACCGCCCGCCGGAGGGCGCCACCGGCGTGGAGGCGATCGCCGGGGACGACGCGTTCATCATGCAGGGCGACGGCAAGGGCTGGCTGTACGCGCCGAGCGGCCTGATCGACGGGCCGCTGCCGACGCACTACGAGCCGGCCGAGTCGCCGGTGGTGAATCCGCTCTACGGCCAGCAGGCCAATCCGACCCGGAAGCGGTACGCGCACCCGGCGAACCCGGAGAACCCGGTGTCCGCGGCCTATCCGTACGTGTTCACCACCAGCCGGCTGACCGAGCATCACACCGCCGGCGGCATGAGCCGGCAACTCGCGTACCTGTCGGAGCTGCAGCCGGAGATGTTCGTCGAGGTCTCCCCGCAGCTGGCCGCGGAACGCGGCCTGGAGCACCTCGGCTGGGCGCACATCGTCACCTCGCGCGCCGCCATCGAGGCCCGGGTCATGGTCACCGACCGGCTCCGGCCGCTGCGCATCGACGGCCGCGTCGTGCACCAGATCTGGATGCCGTACCACTGGGGAAGCTCCGGTCTGGTCACCGGCGACTCCGCCAACGACCTGATCGGCATCGTCCTGGACCCGAACGTGCTCATCCAGGAGAGCAAGGTCGGCACCTGCGACATCCGTCCCGGGCGCCGCCCGACCGGCCCGGCGCTGATCGACTACGTCAACGACTACCGGAGGCGGGCGAATGGGGACCAATAGCCTGTACGGCCCGCTCGACCCGGCGTCGGACGCGGGCTACACCGACGCGCCACCGCGCATGGGTTTCTTCACCGACACCAGCGTCTGCATCGGGTGCAAGGCGTGCGAGGTGGCCTGCAAGGAGTGGAACGCCGTCCCGGACGACGGGTTCACCCTGCTCGGCCACTCCTACGACAACACCGGCGGGCTGTCCGCGGACTCGTGGCGGCATGTGGCGTTCATCGAGCAGCCGGCCGCTTCCTCGGTCGATGCCCTCGCGGTCGCCGCCGGCGGCCCGGCCACGCCGGACTTCCGCTGGCTGATGATGTCCAACGTGTGCAAGCACTGCACCCACGCCGGCTGCCTCGACGTCTGCCCGACCGGCGCGCTGTTCCGCACCGAGTTCGGCACCGTCGTGGTGCAGGAGGACATCTGCAACGGCTGCGGGTACTGCGTTCCGGCCTGCCCCTACGGCGTCATCGACCAGCGCAAGGGCGACGGGCGGGCGTGGAAGTGCACGATGTGTTACGACCGTATCGGCGACGGCCTGACACCGGCCTGCGCGCAGGCCTGCCCCACCCAGTCCATTCAGTACGGTGAGCTCGACGAGCTGCGGGAACGCGCCCGGGAGCGGGTGGCCAAGGTCGAGGGCGCCCGCCTGTACGGCCACGACCCGGACGACGGCGTCGGCGGTGACGGCGCGTTCTTCCTGCTCCTCGACGAACCCGAGGTCTACGGCCTGCCGCCGGACCCGATCGTCACCACCCGCGACCTGCCGGCCATGTGGAAACGGGCGGGACTGGCCGGCCTGGCGATGGCCGCCGCCGTCGCCGTGTCCTTCCTGGGAGGGAACCGATGAAGGACCGCGCCATGGTTCCGCCCGCCGAGTTCCGCTCCTACTACGGCCGCCCGATCGTCCGCCCGGCGGTCTGGCACCACGACATCGCCGCCTACCTCTTCACCGGTGGGCTGGCCGCCGGATCCGCCCTGCTGGCCGCGGGCGGCGACGCCACGAACCGGCCCGCGCTGCGCCGGGCCGGCCGCCTCACCGCGCTGGGCGCCCTCGGCGCCAGCACGTACTTCCTGGTCAACGACCTAGGCCGCCCGGAACGTTTCCACCACATGCTCCGGGTCGCGAAACTGACCTCACCGATGTCGGTCGGCACCTGGATCCTCAGCGCGTTCGGCGGTGCGGCCGGCGTCGCCGCCGGAGCGGAGATCCTCCGCTGGCCCCGGATCGGTGCGGCCGGGGGTTACGCGGCCGCCGCCCTCGCGCCCGCGCTGGCGACCTACACCGCGGTTCTGCTCGCCGACACCGCCACCCCGAGCTGGCACGCCGCCTACCCCGAACTCCCGTTCGTCTTCGCCGGGAGCGCCCTGGCCAGCGGCGCGGGAGTGGGCCTGATCGCGGCCCCGCACACCCAGACCGCCCCGGCTCGCACGATGGCCGTCCTCGGCGCGGCGATGGAGCTCTACGGCGCCCACCGCGTCGAGACCACGAAAGGCATCCTGAGCGAGCCGTACGCCCAGGGCCGTCCCGGGAAACTCCTGCGCGCGGGCCGCACGCTGACCATTCTCGGCGTGGCCGGCGCCCTGCTCGGACGCCGCAGCCGCGTCGTCTCCGCCCTGTCCGGAGCATCGTTGCTGGCCGCCTCCCTGGCGACCCGCTTCGGCATCTTCGACGGCGGCATCGCCTCGGCCAAGGACCCGAAATACACGGTCGTCCCGCAACGGGAACGCTTGAGAACCAGAGACGGTACGAACGTCGAAACGTCCCCGTGAGTCCCCCGCGGCCACCTGCCGTGCCCCCGGCCGCGGCGCGCCTTGCGCGCCACTGCCGGTCCAGCTAACCCGGTGTCTGTGCTCATGGCGGCCGCATACCCGCAGGCCGGGTATCCGTACCCGGCGGAACGGAACAGCCGGGGGCCCGAGGTCAGGCTCGGAAGGTCCGGGCCAGCGCTTCGAGACGGTCGCGGTACCCGGTCCACCACTGCCGATCGGCGTCCGGCATGTTGCTGTTGGTCCTCCGCACCCCGGCGTCCCCGTCGATCAGCTCCCGCACGATGTCGGCATGCCCGGCGTGCCGGTGCGCCTCCGCCGTCACGTGCACGAGGATCCGGTGCAGCGACACCACCTGCCGCTCCGGCGACCACCACGGCACCCGCCCCTCGGCGTCCAGCCCGAGGGCCTCGATCGTCGCGTCGGAGTGCGCGCACACCCGCTGGTAGAGCCCGACGATGTCGTCCCGCGACTCGTCGGCGGTGGCCCACATGTCCGCGTTCGGCTCGGCGTCCACCTCCATCCACGGCAGGGCGTCCGGGAACGGCCGCCCGAACGTCGCGCCGAAGTAGCCGGCCTCCACCCCGGCGTTGTGCTTGACCAGGCCGAGCAGGTTGGTGCCGGTCGGCACGAGCGGGCGCCGGATGTCGTACTCCGGCAGGCCTTCCAGTTTCCAGAGCAGGGCGTCGCGCGCCTCTTGCAGGTACCGGTGCAGATCAGCCTTGAAATGGTCGGCTGTGGAATCGAGCGATGTCATGCCGGGCAGCGTGTCACGGTCAGGGGTCCAGCGGCTCGACGACCTGCCGCCGGGCGTGCTGATAGATCACCGAACTGCGGAACCCGACGATCTCCCGCCGCCCGCTGAACTTGTCCATCACGAACGCGTGCAGGGAATCCACGCTGGGGACCGCCACGTGCACGAGGAAGTCGTCGCCGCCGGTCACCACGAACACCGACAGCACTTCGGGGAGGCTCATCGCGTACGTCTTGAAGCCCTCGATGACGGACCTGCTCAGCGGCCGGACCTGCACGTGCAGCAGTGCCTGGACACCACGGTTCAGCGCCGCCAGGCTGATCTCGGCGTGGTAACCGCTGATCACCCCGCGTTCCCGCAGCGACCGCACCCGTTCCAGGCAGGTGGACGGGGCGATGCCGACCGCCCGGGCCAGTTCGCGGTTGGTCTGCCGCGCATTCGTCTGGAGATGCTCGACGATCGCCGTATCAAGTTCATCCACGACCGGGATTTTCGCACTTTCCCCGAACGACGTTCGCCAGGGACCGTTCCGTACCGTCCAGATGTCTACCGTTCCACCCGTGGAACACGAAACCATCGTCATCCGGCGAGGCACCCGATCCGCCCTGCCGATCATCGTCGCCGTGCATTCGACAGCCCTCGGCCAGGCCATCGGTGGCTGCCGGATCGCCCGCTACCCGTACTGGCGCGACGGCCTCACCGACGCGCTGCGCCTCTCCGCCGCGATGTCCGACAAGGCGGCCCTGGCAGGCCTGCCCAACGGCGGCGGAAAGACCGTCGTGGTCCTCCCACCCGGCGAACGGCTGGACGCGCCCGCACGCCGGGACGTCCTGCACGACGTCGGCGACGTGATCGCCGGCCTCGACGGGGCGTACGCCACCGGTCCGGACGTCGGCACCGGTCCCGACGACATGACCACGATCGCCGAGCGCACCCCGTACGCGTTCTGCCGTCCCGTCGCGGCGGGCGGGAGCGGCGACTCCTCCGGACACACTGCCGCCGGAGTCCTCGCCGCCCTCCGGGCACTCTGCGCCGACCGCTTCGGCTCGGCCGACCTGACCGCCCGCAGCTTCGCGGTGCTCGGCCTCGGCCGCGTCGGCGCCCACGTGCTGCGCATGCTCGCCGAGCACGGCGCGACCCTGATCGCCGCGGACATCGACGAGAGCCGCCGCGCGGTCGCCGACGGCGCGACGTGGGTCAGCCCCCAGGACTGCCTGACCGCCGACGTCGACGTCCTCGTCCCGTCCGCGCTCGGCGGCCTGCTCACCCCGGATTCGGTGCCGGCCTTGCGCTGCGCCGCGATCGCCGGTCCCGCCAACAACCAGCTCGACGCCGACGAGACCGCCACCCTGTTGCAGCAGCGCGGCATCCTGTGGGCCCCGGACGTCATCGTCAGCGCGGGTGGCATCATCCACGCCACAGCCGTGGAACTGCACCACGAGACGTCCGAGCAGGCCACCACCCGGATCCAGGGCATCGCCGGCACGCTGACCGAGATCCTGCAGACGGCCCGCGCCACGGGCGATACCCCGCTGCAGGCCGCCCGCGCAAAGGCCCGCGACCGCATCAGCCGGCGATGACCCGTACGAAGGCCCGTGCGTTCGTCGGTCGGCGCTGACCTGCGCGAAGGCCGGTGAGTTCCTCGGCCTGCGCTGACCGGGGCCGGTGCACCGGACCGCATCCGGGCCGCGAGTCACTACGCTGCCGGTGTGCGCATCAGGGGAGCGGTCTTCTTCGACGTCGACGGGACGCTGGTTCCCGGCATCAGCAGCGGCCAGCACCTCGCCGACCGCCTGGGCCACGCCGAGCTCTGCCGGGACGCCGAGGCCCGCTACGACGACGGCACCCTCACCAACCAGGAGGCCTCCGTCCTCGACGCCCGCGGCTGGGCCACCTGGACTCCGGCCGACGTGCACGACTTCCTCGATTCCCTGCCACTCGTCGACGGCATCCCGGAGACCCTGGCGTGGTGCCGCCGCCACGACCTCGTGCCGGTGCTCGCCACGCTCGCCTGGGACGCCGTCGGCGCCTACCTGTGCGACAGGTTCGGATTCGCCCGATCGTGCGGCCCACGCCTGGAGGTGATCGACGGCCGCTACAGCGGCGAGGTCGCCGAGCACCTGGACGAGCATGGCAAACGCGGCTTCGCCCGCGGCGTAGCGGCCGAACTAGGCGTGGGCCTGAAGCACTGCGCCGCCGTAGGCGACAGCCGATCCGACCTGCCCCTGTTCGCCGAAGCCGGCCTGGCGATCGCCTTCAACGCCACCCCGGCCGCCCAGGCCGCCGCCCACACGGCGGTGACCAGCCCCGACCTGCGAGCCGTCCTCCCCGCTCTGGCCGCCTGGCAGTCCCGAACCGCCCGCTGACCCGAACTCCACAATGTCCCGGTCCCCGCCGAGTGTGTGGACTTGGGGTGCGGAGCGCGCCCAAACTCCACACAATGTCCCGGTCCCCGCCGAGTGTGTGGACTTGGGGTGCGGAGCGCGCCCAAACTTCACACAATGTCCCGGTTTCCGCTGACCGTGTGGACTTTAGGCACGGAGCGAACCCGAACTCCACACGCGCGCCCCGAACCCGGGGAGCGCGCTTTCAGCGGACGGTCACCGTGACGCCGGGCCGGGCGGGCAGCAGCTCACCGATCACCGGGTGACCGGGGATCTCGCCGGCGACCAGCAGCCCACCGGAGGTCTGCGCGTCCGCGAGCAGCAACAGCTCGTCCTCGGCCACGCCGCCGGAGTCCAGGTGCGGGCGGACCCAGTCCAGATTGCGGCGGGTGCCGCCGCTGACGAAGCCGTCCTTCAGCGCCTCCCGGGCGCCGTCCAGATAGGGGACCTTCGCCGCGTCGATCCGGGCCGTCACCCCGCTCGCCCGGGCCAGCTTGTGCAGATGCCCCAGCAGCCCGAACCCGGTCACGTCGGTCGCGCAGACCACGCCGCTCGCCAGGGCCATTTCGGACGCCTCCCGGTTGAGCCGGGTCATCGCCGCGACGGCCTGCGGGAACACCTCGCCCGTCGACTTGTGCCGGCTGTTCAGCACCCCGATGCCGAGCGGCTTCGTGAGGGTCAGCGGCATGCCGGGCCGCCCGGCGTCGTTGCGCATCAGCCGCGCCGGGTCGGCGACACCGGTGACCGCCATGCCGTACTTCGGCTCCGGGTCGTCCACGCTGTGCCCACCGGCGACATGGCAGCCGGCCTCGCGAGCGACGTCCAGGCCGCCGCGCAGCACCTCGCCGGCCAGCTCCATCGGCAGTTTCTCGCGGGGCCAGCCGAGCAGGTTCACCGCCACCACCGGCGTCCCGCCCATGGCGTAGACGTCGGAGAGCGCGTTGGCGGCCGCGATCCGCCCCCAGTCGTAGGCGTCGTCCACCACCGGTGTGAAAAAGTCGGCGGTGGCGACCACTGCCGTACCGGCGGCGATCCGGACCACCGCGGCGTCGTCACCGTCGTCGAGGCCGACGAGCAGCTCACCCGGCCCGCGCGGCGCGGAGCCGCCGATCAGGCCGGACACCACGTCCTCCAGCTCTCCGGGCGGGATCTTGCAGGCACAGCCACCGCCGTGCGCGAACTGAGTAAGCCGGACCGTCACCGTCGCACTGTCGCACATGTCCGGTCACCGCGCTCGGCTCATTCCCCGGCGAGTGCGGGCGTGCTGCCGCGCGGGCGGTGACGCGGGCGGCTACGGTGGGCGGCGGAGGCGTTCAGGTAGCTGGTGCTCCTCGCGGTCTTCAAAACCGACGTGACCCGGTAACCGGGTCAGGCGGGTTCGATTCCCGTCCGCCTCCGCCACAACCAGCACGGGTGGGAGAGGCGCATGGGCGTGGATCATCGGCGGCTGGTACCCCGTACCGACGTGGTGTTGTCCGATCCTCGCCTGCAAGCCGCCGCCGCGCGACTGGGGCGACAGGCGGTGAAGGCCGCGGTCCTGGCCGCACAGGGCCGGGCGCGCGCCGGGGAGATCGAGGCCGCCGCGGTCGCGGACGCCGCCGTCGCGGCACTCCCGGCGGGGATGCGGGCGGTGCTCAACGCCACCGGCGTCGTGCTGCACACCAACCTGGGCCGTGCCGCGCTGTCACCGGCTGCCGTGGACGCGGTCGTCGGCGCGGCCGGGCACACCGACGTCGAACTGGACCTGCGCAGCGGCAAGCGGGCGCGCCGGGGACGTGACGTGCTCGCCGCGCTGGCCGCCGCGGTGCCGGACGCCGGGGCGGTGCACGTCGTCAACAACGGCGCTGCCGCGCTGGTCCTGGCCGCCACCGCGCTGGCCGCCGGGCGGGAGATCATCGTCAGTCGCGGGGAGATGGTGGAGATCGGGGACGGGTTCCGGCTGCCGGACCTGCTCGCCTCGACGGGGGCGCGGCTGCGGGAGGTCGGCACCACCAACCGCACGTCGATCGCGGACTACGCGAACGCCGCCGGGCCGGAGACCGGCTTCATCCTGAAGGTGCACCCGTCGAACTTCGTGATCCGAGGATTCACCCGTTCCACCGATATATCGGAGATGTCAGGCTTGGGCGTGCCGGTCGTCGCCGACATCGGCTCGGGACTGCTCCACCCCGACCCCCTGCTGCCCGACGAGCCGGACGCCGCCACCACCCTGCGCGCCGGCGCCGGCCTGGTCATCGCGAGCGGCGACAAACTGCTCGGCGGCCCGCAGTCCGGGCTGCTGCTCGGCGACGCCGCCCTGATCGAACGGCTGCGCCGCCATCCGCTCGCCCGCGCGCTGCGGGTCGACAAGCTGACCCTGGCCGCGCTGCACGCCACGGTGGCCGGCCCGCCGACGCCGACCTGGCAGGCGCTCCGGGCCGACGCCGGCGAGTTGCGCGACCGTACCGAGGCGCTCCGGGCGCGGCTCGGCTTCGGCGAGGTCGTCGCGGCGACCGCGGTCGTCGGCGGCGGCGGGGCGCCGGAGCTGGAACTGCCGTCCTGGGCACTGGCGCTGCCGGCGGAGTGGGCGGCGCCGCTGCGCGAGGGCGAGCCGCCGGTGGTCGGCCGCGTCGAGCGCGGCCGGCTGCTGCTCGACCTGCGCTGTGTCCCGCCGGCCGCCGACACCCCGCTCACCGAGGCGATCCGCGCCACCGCGCAGGCCCAGCGGAAGGCACCCGCCGAGGGGCCGGCATGTACGTCGTAGCCACCGCGGGCCACGTCGACCACGGCAAGTCCACTCTCGTCCGTGCGCTGACCGGCATGGAGCCCGACCGCTGGGCCGAGGAGCGCCGCCGGGGCATGACCATCGACCTCGGATTCGCCTGGACCACCCTGGACTCCGGCGCGGCCGTCGCGTTCGTCGACGTGCCGGGGCACGAGCGGTTCGTGCCGAACATGCTGGCCGGCATCGGCCCGGTACCGGCCGCGATGATCGTCGTGGCGGCCGACGAGGGCTGGATGCCGCAGTCCGCCGAGCACCTGGCCGCCCTGCACGCCCTGAACGTCCGGCACGGCCTGCTGGTGGTGACCCGCTGCGACCTCGCCGACCCGGGCCCGGCCCTGCGCGCCGCGACCGAGCAGATCGCGGGGTCGACGCTGGGCACGGTGGAGGCGGTCACGGTCAGCGGCCGTACCGGCGCCGGCCTGCCCGCGCTGCGGGCCGCGTTGCGACGGCTCACCGACCGGCTGCCGCCGCCGGTCACCGGCGGACCGGTCCGGCTCTGGATCGACCGCTCCTTCACGATCAAGGGGGCCGGCACGGTGGTGACCGGCACCCTCGGCGGCGGCGTGCTGACCAAGGGCGACGAGCTGGAACTGGTCGGGACGAGGGTGCGGATCCGCGGCCTGCAGACGCTCGGGAGCCCCGTCGACCGGGTCGAGGCCGTCGCCCGGGTGGCGGTCAACCTGCGCGGAACCGACCGCGGCGCGATCACCCGGGGCACCGCCCTGCTGACGCCGGGACGGTTCCGGCACACCGACCTGATCGACGTCCGGGTGCACGGGGATCCGGCCACCGGCCTGCCCGCCACGATCATGCTGCACATCGGCTCGGCGGCGGTGCCGGTGGCGGTCCGCCCGCTCGGCCCGGACACGGCGCGGCTGCGGCTGTCCCGCCCGCTGCCGCTGCGGATCGGCGACCGGGCCCTGATCCGGGATCCGGGACGGCATCACGTGGCCGGCGGTGTCACACTCCTCGACGTCGCCCCGCCCGCCCTGACCCGCCGGGGCGCCGCCGCCGCGCGGGCCGAACAGCTCGCCGGCATGGACGGCGCCGCGGACCCGGTGGCCGAGCTGCGCCGCCGCAGGCTGATCTCCCGCGCCGAGCTGGAGAGCATGGGTGTGCCGGCCGGCGTGATCACGCCGGTGGCGGGGGAGTGGCTCGCCGACCCGGAGCACTGGGCGTCGCTGCACCAGCGGCTGATCGACGAGGTCAGGAGTTACGCCGCGGAGCAGCCGCTGGAGGCCGGCGCCCCGCTGGAGGCCCTCCGCCATCGCCTCGATCTCCCCGACCGTGCGCTGGTGGAGGCCCTGATCCGCCCACCCCTTACCAGTCGCTCGGGACGAGTCACGACAGGAAACCCCGAGATCCCCGAAATCCTGATAAAGGCGATAGATCGGGCGTTCGACGGGGCGGACCTGTTCGCCGCCCCGGAGGTGAACCGGCTCGTCGAACTCGGCCTCGGCCCGCGGCAACTCGCCGCCGCCAGCCGCGCCGGCCTGCTGATCCGCCTGGCCGACACGGTGGTCCTGCCGCCCGAGGCGCCCGCCCGAGCCGCCGAGATCCTCGCCGGCCTGCCCCAGCCGTTCACCATGAGCGAGGCCAAGAACGCCCTCCGGACGACCCGCCGGGTAGCCGTCCCGCTCCTCGAACTCCTCGATCGCGAAGGCCTCACCCGCCGGCTCCCCGACGACCGCCGGGTGACTACCGAAAAACAACCATGAATGTACGAGACCGGCTGCCCACAAGGGCAGCCGGTCCGTCCCGTGGAGTACCACGCGACCACCTGCGGAGCCGGGCCGCAGCGCGCCTTTCGCGCCACTGCCGTCCCGGCCGGAGGGCACTGCCGTCCCGGCCGGAGGGCTCTACCGGGCAGCGACCCGCATCACCATCGTCGGGGAATTGCGGGCGTGCTCGTTCGTCCACCGCGACGCCACCTTGAACGCGTCGGCTTCGGTGACGGCCTCGCCGCCGGAGTGCTGGGCGGCGTGCTTCTCGGCCCGCTTCACCAGGCGGATCACGTCGGAGACCGAACCGGGGTGCTGCCGGCACAGCCGCACCGCGAGGCGGAACTGCTGGTCGGTGATCGGGGCGACGTACTCGCGCATGCCGGCCTCCCACGCCTTCGGGTAGACCAGGTACCCGGCGGGCAGGTTGCCGGGCCCGCCGATCGGGTCGAGGACCGACAGCTTGTTCACCCGTACCGCGGGGGTGTTCAGCGCTGCGAAGCCGAACCCGGCCAGGGCGAGCGCCACGACGATGCCGGCGGTCAGCAGCGGATCGCCGGTGCCGAAGCCGATGATCAGGCCGATGACGGCGAGCACCATGGCGCCGGCGACCATGACCGGACTGCCGCCCTTGTCGGCGGCGGCGGTCCGATACGCCTCGTCGATGCACTTGTCGATGACGCTGTTGAGCAACTCGTCCTGGGGTTGCCAGCGGTCGTCGCGCATCGGCACACCACGTGCTGATGTCTGGGTCATTGGGGGGATTCCTTTCCGTCCGCAACGAGCCCGAAGATCGGCCGGGCCGCCCGCCGGTGAAGGAAAACTTCTACGCGAGAAGTGATTCCCGCATCTGCTTGCCCGGGTTCCACTGGCCGACGAAGAGGCTGGCGGCCGGGTCGAGCACGTCGACGCTGGCGTTGGAGCGCATCTGCTCGCGGACCGGCGGCGGCAGCGGCGGCGGGTCGTCCATCGCGTTGCGCAGCTCGGTGGCCGTGGTGATCAGCCCGGCGGCCAGCTCGGCGCCGTGCGTGTCGACCAGCACCCGGCCGTACTGCCAGCCGGCGACGGTCAGGTCGAGCACCTCGAAGACGTGGCTCAGCAGCTGCTCGGCGTCGGTGATCCGGACCGTCTGCCGGGCGTGTGCGCCCAGCGCGTTGACCGCCGCGGTGACCTGGATGTACGGGTGCAGGGCCTGCTCGAACAGCGGGGAGCGCAGCCGCTTGCCCGCGGTCTTCCACAGCGTGCGGTAGTTGGTCCGGTCGGCGACCAGGCCGAGCCCGGCGGCCTGCACGACGACGGAGGCGTGGGCGCTCTCGGCGAACTCACGCAGGATCTCGGTGGCGACCAGCAGGCCGTCGGTGCCGACGAGCAGCTCGGTGAGCTGCGCCGACTGGTCGCCGTAGGGGGTGGTCAGGTGGGTTCCGAACTGTTGCCGGACGTCCTGCAGCAGCGCCTGCTGCCGGGCGGGATCGTGCTGGACGCGCCGCTTGCGCAGCCCGAGCCGGAGAAACCGCATGTCGCCTCGCCTCACGCTTGCCGAACGCAGCAAATGCTAGTCGAGACGCTTCGGACCCTTGTGGATCAGGTGGCCGACACCACTCTAACCGAGATCGCGCGCCAGGCGAGGAAGCCGAGCACACCGCCGAGCGTGTTCGCGATCAGGTCGTTCACGTCGGCCTGCCGGCCGCTGCTGACCAGCACGTTCGTCACGAACTGAACGATCTCGACGGCGGCGCTGCAGGCCAGCGCGATCCGCGCGACGTTCCCCGCGGTGCGGGTGCGGTCCCCGAGCGCCAGCAGCACCCCGAGCGGAACGAACATCACGATGTTGGCCACGAACGTGACCACGTCGATGGTGATCACCGGCAGCCAGTTGCCCTTCTCGTACCAGGGGATCTGGTTGGCGTAGTCGCCGGTCGCGATCTGCAGCGGGAGCAGTGTCACGGCGACGACCGCCAGGGCGTACGCGACCGCGGCGGCGCCGAGCAGCAGCCGCCCCGGTGTGCGGCGCAGCCGCCACCCCACGGCGGCGAAGAGCATCACGGCGAGCGGGACGAGAACGGGCAGAGCGGGGATCTGGGTCTGGGTGCCGGACATGTCCTCATGATCGACTCCGGCGGCCCCCGCCCACATCTGGCCGCCGGCCGATCGCATCGGCCGAAAGTCATAGCGACCATCAGTATTTGCACCTAGAGTGCGATAACCACCGTCATCGATCGGGAGGATCAGTGTTGATTGCCCGCCGAAAACTCTTCGCCCTGCTCACCGGTGTCGTCCTCGGCGCCGGTGGCCTGTCCGCCCCAGCAACAGCCACAGCGACAGCGACATCGGCCACCGCAGCAACGGCAGCAGCGACGGAAAAACCGGCCGAGAACCTCCGGCCCGTCGTGTTCGTGCACGGCAGCGCCGGCTCCGCCATGCAGTTCCGCACCCAGGCCAAGCGCCTGGCCAGCAACGGGTACCCGGCGCGGCTCATCGAGGCGCACGAGTACGACTCGCCGAACATCGCCACCATCCTGCCGCAGGTCTACGCCGGACTCGACGCCCGCATCGACCGGCTGCTCGCCGCATCCGGCGCCGACAAGGTCGACCTGCTCGCGCACTCGCTCGGCACGTTCGTGATGCAGGGCTATCTGAACAGCTCACCGGCCCGGGCCGCGCGGGTCGCCCACTACGTCAACCTGGACGGCCGGCCCGCCGCGGCGCTGCCCGGCGGCGTGCCGACGCTGGCGATCTGGGGTGAGGGCGACCCGGCCCGTGCCGTCGCCGGCGCCACCAACGTCTCCTTCCCCGACCAGTCGCACACCCAGACGGTGTCGTCGGTGGAGACGTTCCGCGAGTTCTACCGCTTCTTCCGCGGCCACGACCCGCGCACCACGGCGATCGTCGCGGACCGCCATCCGCAGGTCTCCGGCCGGGCCGTGCTCTTCCCCAGCAACGCCGCGGCCGAGGACGCGACGGTGGAGGTGTACCGGCTCGACCCGCGCAACGGCCGGCGGCTGTCGAAACGGCCGGCGCACGTGCGTCAGGTGGCCGCCGACGGCGCGTTCGCCCCGGTTCCGGTCAACCCCCGGGCCCGGTACGAGTTCGCCCTGGTCCGTCCCGGGCAGGCCACCCACCACTTCTACTTCGAACCGTTCCAGCGCACCGACACCCTCGTCCGGCTGCTCACCAGCCGGCCCGGTGAGGGCATCGGCGCGCTCGTCGACACGAGCGAGCGGCACACGGCCCTGACGTTCCAGCGCCAGAAGGAGTGGTGGGGCGACCAGGGCACGGCCGGCGACCAGCTGTGGATCAACGGGCGGCAGGTGCTCAACGCCGCCAACGCGCCCCGGGTCAAGCGGGTGATCGGCGTCTTCGCCTTCGACGACGGCAGCGATCGCGTCACCGACCTGTCGGCGCCGCTGCCGGAGTTCTTCGCCATCACGTTCATGACCGGGCTGGACCTGTTCATCCCGGCGCGTGGCACGGTCTCGATCGTCGCGAAGTCCCGCAGCGACGGCTGGACCCACCTGCCGGTCCCGGCGTGGCGCTCCGACGAGCACCGGGTGAGCATCGAGATAGACGACAACTGACGGGCGTGTGCTGAGCCCGTACCCCGGGAAATGAGCTCGCCGCCGGCACAGCCGGCGGCGAGTCCTGTCAGCTGAGGCCCTTGGCGTCGATGACCAGTTCCTCGATCCGGGTGCGGTCCTTGTTCCATTTGCCGACCTTGTGCATCAGGTAGGCGAACGTCGTTCCCGGCTCCCACACGATCGTCGTGGTGCCGCTGGCGCTGCCCTTCTTCTTCACGGTGAGCCGCATCTTGACCGCAGACAGCACCTCCGCCTCGATCGCGCCGGTGGACTTGCCGGCCGCCGCGAACGACTCCGCGATCTCGCCCTCGACGACCACCCAGATCGTCGACACGATCCGGCCGTCGGCGCGCTCGGTGTCCAGGAACTTGCGGGCCCTGGTGGCGTCCTGGTTGAGCAGGGTCTGCAGCGGACCCTCGTCGATCACGAACTTGGCCAGCTTCAGCTTCGCGGACTTGGCGCGCTCGTAGGAGAACGCCGCCGTGCCGGACGCCTGGGCGGTGAAGTACTTCAGCGCGCCGTCGGCCTCCACCTCCGCCTTGGCCTGCCGCTGCCAGTCGATCTCCGCCGTGGTGACGTAGTGGACCTTGCCCTTGAGCAGCGCCCGGTCGACGTGGTCGTTGACGTTCAGGCTGGCCCGCGAACCGAGCTGGTCCTCCTTCTCGCCGTACGAGCACATCACGAGATCCTCGGACTTGTCCCGGAAGTAGCGCTCCCCGTTGTAGACGAACGTGTGTTTGCCTACTCGTGTCTCGGCCATTTTCCCTCTCCTTAGAACATTGGATGGGAGAAGGTTCGCCGGGCGCCGTTAGCGGTTCGTTAGCCACAAACCGTCAGTCACCTACGCGACTCGACGGTTGTTCCGCCTCCGGGCCGGGCGCGAGATGAAGGGGTGCGACTTCCCGGCGGGCCACCACGGGCCATCAGCGGCGAGATCCTGCGGGCCCGGCTGATCGACCGTCTCGCCGCGCGCTGGGACGTCCCGGTCACGACCGTCGTCGCGGGTCCCGGCTTCGGCAAGTCGACCGCCCTGGCCCAGGCGATGCGGCGGCACGCCGCCGATCCGCGCGGCGTCGAGGCGTGGGTGACCTGCGAACCGGGTGACGAGGACGCGCGCCGCCTGGCCGCCGCCGTCTGCCGCGCGTTCGACGTGCCGGCCCCGGCGGTCGCGCCGCTCGACGCGGTCCTGGAAGCGCTGCGGGCCGCGTCGCCGATCGAGACGTGCCTGTTCCTCGACGACTGTCACGAGATCCCGGCCGGGTCGTCCGGCGAACGGCTGATCGCGGACCTGGTGCGGCACCTGCCGGCCGGCGCGCATCTGCTGCTCAGTGGGCGGCGCCTGCCGGCCGCGCCGCTGGCCCGGCTGCACGCCGCCGAGCTGATCCGCTGCTTCCACCAGGCCGATCTCGCGTTCGACGACGGCGAACTCGCGCAGGCCGCCGGGCATGCCGACCGCGCCGCCGCCGACGTGGCCGGTCTCGGCGGCTGGCCCGCGCTGGTCCGGCTCACGCTCGCGGCGCCGCCCGGGGTGGCCCGGGACTACCTCTGGGAGGAGGTGGTCAGCGGTCTCAGCCCCGCCGACCGCGAAGCGCTGCTCTACCTCGCCATGCTCGGTTCCGCCGACGCCTCCGATCTGCTGGACCGGGTTCCGCTGGTGGCCCGCTTCGGCGACGGCCGGATCCGGGCGCACCACCTGTGGACCGACGCGCTGACCAGGCTGCTCCCGGCCGCGCAGGTGGCCGCCGTCCGCGCGCACGCCGCCGGCCTGCTGCTGGACCGCGGTGACGCGCTGCGGGCCGGCAGCATCGCGATCGAGGCCGGGGACGTGGACCTGCTGGACCGCGCCGCCACCGTGCTGGTCGCCTCGACGCTGGCGACGTTCCCGCAGGACACCGGCGTGCGCTGGCTGGCCGCGGTGGCCGAGAGCGAGCACGGGCGGCCGGGGTTGCGGCTGCTCACCGCCGCCACCCGCTACGCCTCGCGGGCCGGCGACCGTGAGGTGGACGGCATCGTGGACGAGGCCTTCCGGGACGGCGACCCGCGGGTGAAGACCGCGGCGCTGAGCCTCGCGACGATCGCCGCGCACGCCCGCGGCGACGAGAACCGGCTCGCCGAGTTGTTCCAGGAGTCGCTCGACCTGCCCGGCGCCGACGAGGAGCCCACCCTGCGGCTGCTGATGGCCGGGGTGCGCGGCGCCATCTTCGAGCTGATGGGGTCGATCGACGACGCCCTCGCGCTGGTCGAGGCGCTCTCGTCCGACGACGTGGATCAACAGCCCGGCAAGATCATCGTACGGTTCCACGTGTACCTCCTGCTGCTGGCCGGCCGGGCCGACGAGGCGGCGGTGATCGCTCAGAAGCACCTGGCCACGTCGCCGTACGCGCACGTCCGCCGGATGCCGCAGCTCGCCCGCTGGATGGCCGGCGACCCCAGCGACCTGCTGCCCGCCGCGCACTCCCCGGACCGTCCCGCCCACCTGCCGGAGTCCGACGCCAACGATCGCTACCGGTACAACTTCCTCGCCTTCGCCACCGTCGTCGCCGCCTCCCTCGGCGACCGGCCGGCCCTCGAACACTCCTGGGCCCAGCTCGCGGCGAGCGGCCTCGGCGACGACACCCGCGACGCCGCGATGCTGGCCACGGCCGCGGCCGCCCGGGCGATCCTGAACGGCGACGAGGAGGCGGCCCGCGCGCTGCTCGCCGCCTTCGTCGACGAGCATCCGCTGGGCGATCCGGTTGCGGCGGTGCATCTCCGGCGCTTCCCCGGGTACGGGTATGTGCTGTCCCCACCGGCCCGCCGCGCCTGGGACTCCGCGCCGCTCGGCCCGGCTCACCAGCGGGTCCGTGAGGTGGCCCGGCTGTTTCTCGCGGCCCGGGCCGGCCGCTTGACCTCGGCCGGCGTGACGGCTTCGGCGGCCGGCGCGACGGCTTCGATGGTCGGTGTGACGGTTTCGGCGGCCGATGTGACGCCTTCGATGGCCGGTGTGACCCCGGAGACCGTGCTCATCGCTCTGCCCCTGCCGTGGGCGGTGGAGCTGGCCGCCCACGCCGCGGGCGCGGGCCTGCCGTTCGGCCGCCAGCTGTTCCAGTGGCTGGTCGATCACCTGGGCCGGCGCGCCCACGACGCCCTGCGCTCGGTGGCCGACCGGCAGTCGCCGGATTCCGGGGCGCGAGCCGCTCGTCCGGCGCGGCAGTCGCCGGATTCCGGGGCGTCAGACGTTTGCCGGGCGCGGCGGTTGCTGGATTCCGGGGCGCGGCAGTTGCTCGCCGCCGTTCCGGTGACGCCGTCCTCGACCACCGTGGTCGCCGTCCTCGGCCCGCTGCGGGTCCTGGTCGACGGCCGCCCCGTCGAACTGCGCCGCCGCCGGGTCCGCCAGCTGCTCACGGTCCTGGCCGTCACCGGCGAACTGGACCGCGACCGCCTGATGGACCTGCTCTGGCCCGACCTGGACCCGGCTGCGGCCGCCCGCAACCTGCGGGTCACCCTCACCTACCTGCGGCAGGCACTCGGCCCCGACCACCTGCGCTGCGACAGATCCCGGGTCCGGCTGGTGCGCTCCAAGGCCCTCACCGTCGACCTGGCCGACCTGCGGGATCACCTGGCGGAGGCGGACGCGGCCCGCAGCCGCGGCGACCCGGCAGCCGCCGACACCTCCCTGACCGCCGCCGTCCGGTTGTGGCGCGGCGACCCGCTCACCGACCTGATCGGCTTCGACGGCCTCACGGCGGGGGTGCTCGCCGACCTCACCGAGGCCGCCCTCACGCTGGGCGAACGCCGCCTCGCCGAGGGCGACACCGCAGCCGCCGCCGAGCTGGCCCGCCGGGCACTGGCCGCCGAGCCGTACGCCGAACGCTGCATGCGCCTGCTGCTCGCGGCGGAGACCCAGCGGCGCGACCCGGTGGCGCTGGGCCGGGTGGTGTGCCGGGTCCGGGAGACACTGAGCACGCTGGGCGCGACGCCGGAGCCGGCGACGCGAATCGTGCTGAGGCAGGCGGAGCTGGCGGGCACCCGCCGCTAGCGAACGCCGCAGGCCCGCGGTGGGGCTGTGGCGGTCTCCCCGGCGTTCGTGTATCTCCTGATCAGCGTGCCCCGCCGCCGCTTTCCGTGCGCAATCTTGGAAGCGTGCCATGGGGTGTGGAGTTCGGGTGCGGGACGCGCCTCAGATTCACACGCAGGCGGTGATGTCGCCGAGCGTGTGGAGTTCGGGTGCGAGGCGCGCCTCAGATTCACACGCAGGCGGTGATGTCGCCGAGCGTGTGGAGTTCGGGTCAGCGGCGCGCTGCCGACGTCCGTGATCGTCACCCGGCGTGCCGGCATCGGGGGTGAAGGCGGCGCTTTCCGGATACCTGCGGACGCCCCACGCCCCACAGAATGACGCAAAGCAGCAGCGCTCCACCGATTCCGGTGACCCAGCGTGACCAGTGTGACCAGTGTGACCAGCGTGACCAGCGTGACCAGCGTGACGCCGTGTAAGCCCGTGCCCGGCACCGATGATCTGCTGGAACGGCTCGCCGACCCGAAGCTCCGGCCGCGCCTATAAACGCCGCAGAAGTGACGAAACGCCCACATTAGCGGCCGCCCGCGACATCGGCACCAGCGGCGTCGACGCCATCAGGGCCAGCTCCTCGGCCGGCGACGTCCGCCCGTCGAGGAAGCGCAGCACCCGATCCGGCGGATTGCGCAGAAAGAGCCGCTCGAAGAACTCCGGCGCGGACACCAGCCCACCGTCCCAGGCCCGCAGCGCGACCGCGTCCATCCACAGGTGCCGACGTGGATAGGCGGCCGCCGGAACCGGATCACGACCGGATTTGATCAGCCGAGCGATCTCCGTGGCCTGCCGTCGCATCGCCGAGAACGTGTACCCGGTCGACGGCCGCGTCGCCCCGCCCGCCGTCCCGATCCGCACCACCCGCGCCGACGGCCTCGGGTCGAACCGCGCGTCGGTCATCGGGATCGCGCCGTCCTCCACCTCGTCGACGATCACATTCGCAAAACCCCATTGCTCCATGTACGCCCGGAGCGCCCCGTCATAGCCCTGGTCGTCCAGCCGGTTCGGGGAGAACTCGGTGTACTCGATCAGGGCGGTGCGAGGACCGGTCGGCAGCACGTAGCCGAACGACACCCCGCGGGCCGGCTGCGGGGTCCGGAAGTCCATCAGCACCGCCGACGCCGGGTCGAAGATCTCCTCGGCGGAGCGCACCCACCAGCCGCGGAAGTGCTGCAACCAGAAGGTGCGGCCGGGCGTGACCGGTTTCGCCGGCCGGGAGTCGAGAACCCAGCGGGCCCGGACGACGGTGGCGCCGCCCTCGTCGATCACGTCGACGCCGGCGCCGTCGTCGGCCAGCCGTTCGACGTTCGCCACCACGGTCCGGGCGTGCAGCCGCTCGGCGGCCTCGGCGGCGAGCCGGAAGACCGGCTCGGAGCGGACCATCGCGTACCGCAGGGGGCTCAGCTCGATCCGCTGCCGGCGTCCCGACGGCCCGAAGAGATCCACGCCGGACCACTGGGCGTCCAGGACCGGATCGAGGTCGTCGACGGCTCCGGTCCAGTACGCCCAGGTCCGCGGCTTGACGCCGGGAACCGGGTCGATCACCGCGACCCGCAGGTCCGTCACGCCGGCCCTGGTCAGCGCGGCGAGGACCAGCGCCGCGGCGCCGCCGTAGCCGACCAGTGCGAGATCAACCTCCACCGGCCTCAGAATACGCACAGTCCATGATCGCGAAACTGTCCCCGCACGCGGTCGATCAGCTCCGGCGTCGGCGCCTCCGTCGTGGCGAGGGGGAAGTCCAGTCCCAGTGCCGCGTACTTGGCCGCGCCGAGCCGGTGGAACGGCAACACCTCGACCCGTTGCACGGTCGGCACCGACGCGGCGATCGCGGCCACCGCCTCGACGTTCTCCGGGGCGTCCGTCAGACCGGGGACGAGCACGAACCGTACCCAAATGGGCAGTCCTCGGTCCGCGAGCCGGTGCGCGAAGCGCACGGTGGGCGCGAGCCGGCCGGTCCGGGTGACCGAACGATAGGTCCCCGGATCTCCCGACTTGATGTCCAGCAGCACGAGGTCGGTCACGTCGAGCAGATCGTCGTCGGCCCGGTCGCCGAGATATCCACTGGTGTCGACGGCGGTGTGCAGGCCCAGCTCAGTGCACCGCCGCAGCACGTCCCGCACGAACGCGGGCTGCTGCAGCGGCTCCCCGCCGCTGATCGTCACCCCGCCGCCGGCGACCTTGATGAACCGCTCGTAGCGGCGGATCTGGGCGAGCAGCTGGTCCGGGGTGGTGGGCGTGCCGGACCGCCGGTACCAGGTGTCCGGGCTGTGGCAGTACTGGCAGCGCAGCGGGCATCCGGCGAGGAACGCCACGAACCGGGTGCCCGGCCCGTCCACCCCGGTCGACACGTCGAACGAGTGGACGGAACCGGTCAGCTCCCGGAGCATCACAGCGCGCCGTGGAAGGTGCGCGAGATGACGTCGCGCTGCTGTTCGGTGGTGAGCCGGACGAAGTTCACCGCGTACCCGGAGACCCGGATGGTCAGCTGCGGATACTTCTCCGGGTGGGTCATCGCGTCCTCCAGGGTCGCCCGGTTCAGCACGTTGACGTTGAGGTGGAAGCCACCCGCGTCGGTGTACCCGTCGAGCACCCCGACCAGGTTGCCGATCCGCTCGTCCCGGGAGTGCCCGAGGCCGTCCGGCGTGACGGTGGTGGTCAGCGAGATGCCGTCGCGCGCCGAGGCGTACGGCAGCTTTGCCACCGACAGCGCCGCCGCGACCAGGCCGTGCTTGTCCCGGCCGTTCATCGGGTTCGCGCCGGGCGCGAACGGCTCACCGGCACGCCGGCCGTCCGGCGTGTTGCCGGTGTGCTTGCCGTACACCACGTTCGACGTGATGGTCAGCACCGACAGGGTCGGCGTGGCGCCCCGGTACGCCGGCTGCCGCCGGATCTTCGCCATGAACCGCTCGACCAGGTCCACGGCGATCGCGTCGGCCCGGTCGTCGTTGTTGCCGTACGTCGGGAACGTCCCGTCGACCTGGTAGTCCACCGCGAGGCCGGTCTCGTCACGCAGCACTTTCACCTGCGCGTACTTGATGGCCGACAGGCTGTCGACGGCCACGGACAGTCCCGCTATGCCGGTCGCGAGGAACCTGTTGACGGGATAGTCGTGGAGTGCCATCTCCAGACGTTCGTATGCATATTTGTCATGCATGTAGTGGATGACATTGAGCGCGTCAACATAAACTTCCGCAAGCCAGTCGAGCGTCTTGTCCAGTGCAGTCAACACGTCCGCATAGTCCAGAACGTCAACATTGATCGCAGTCAACCCGGGCGCCACGACGTCACCACTGATCTCGTCACGGCCGCCGTTGATCGCGTAGAGCAACGCCTTCGCCAGGTTCGCCCGCGCGCCGAAGAACTGCATGTCCTTGCCGACCCGCATCGCTGACACGCAGCACGCGATCGCCGTGTCGTCGCTGTACACCGGCCGGATCAGGTCGTCGTTCTCGTACTGGATCGCGCTGGTGTCCATCGAGACCTGTGCGCAGAACCGCTTGAAACCCTCCGGCAGCGACGGCGACCAGAGCACCGTCAGGTTCGGCTCGGGAGCCGGCCCCAGGTTGTAGAGCGTCTGCAGGTACCGGAAGCTGGTCCGGGTGACCAGCGGCCGCCCGTCCGCGTCGATCCCGCCGAGCGACTCGGTCACCCACGTCGGGTCGCCGGAGAACAGCTCGTCGTACTCCGGTGTCCGCAGGAACCGGATGATCCGCAGCTTGATCACGAAGTCGTCGACGAGCTCCTGCGCCTGCTCCTCGGTGATCGTCCCCTCGGCCAGGTCACGCTGCAGGTAGACGTCGACGAAACTGGCCGTGCGGCCCAGCGACATGGCCGCGCCGTTCTGCTCCTTCGTCGCGGCCAGGTACGCGAAGTACAGCCACTGGATCGCCTCGCGGCCGGTCGTCGCCGGACCGGAGATGTCGTAGCCGTACTTCTCCGCCATGAACCGCAGCTCCTGCAGCGCGCGGATCTGCTCGGCCAGCTCCTCCCGGTCGCGGACCACGTCCTCCGACGACAGCCGTCCGTCCAGGGCGTCCTTGAGGGCGCGGCGCTCGGCGATCAACCGGTCCACGCCGTAGAGGGCCACCCGCCGGTAGTCGCCGATGATCCGGCCACGGCCGTACGCGTCCGGCAACCCGGTGATCACGTGCGAGCGGCGGGCGGCGAGGACGGATTGCGGGTAGGCGTCGAACACGCCGTCGTTGTGGGTCTTGCGGTACCGGGTGAAGACCTCCGCGACACGTTCGTCCAGGCTGTAGCCGTACGCGGCAAGCCCTTGACGCACCATGCGCAACCCGCCGGCCGGCATGATCGCGCGGCGCAGCGGCGCGTTGGTCTGCAACCCGACGATCAGCTCGGCGTCCGCGTCCAGATAGCCCGGCTCGTGCGCGGTGATGCTCGACGGGGTGTGCGCGTCCACGTCGTAGATCCCGCGCCGGCGCTCCTCGACGAACATCCCCTGCAGCTGCTGCCAGATCCGCTCGGTGCGCTGCGTCGGCCCGGCCAGGAAACCCGCGTCACCGAGGTACGGCTCCACGTTGTCCCGCAGGAACGCGCCGACGTCGATGCTGTCCCGCCAGCTCGCACCGGCGAAGCCTCGCCACGCTTGCATGATCGGCTCCTTTTCACGGAATGAGGACGAGGCGGGCCGGTACGCGGCTCGCGAGCACGTCGTCGATCGCGGTGTTGATCTCGTCGAGCTTCCGGGTCTCGTAGAGCACCCTGGTCCGCCCGGCGGCGTGCAGCCGGAACACCTCGGCGAGATCCTTGCGGGTGCCGACGATCGACCCGATCACCCGGATCCCCTTCAGCACCGTCTCGAAGATCGGCAGCGACATCGCGTTGTCCTTCGGCAGCGACACCAGCACCAGCCGGCCGCCGCGCCGCAGCGACGCGTGCGCCTGTTCGAGGACCTTCGGGCTCGCCGCGAGGACCACCGCGACGTCCGCGCCACCCAGCGCCTGGATCGCGGCAACGGGATCAGTTTCGGCCGCGTTCACCGTGTGCGCCGCGCCCAGATCCCGGGCCAGAGCCAGCTTCTCCTCGGTCACGTCGACCGCGATCGTCTCCCCGCCGAAGATCTGCGCGTACTGCTGCGCCAGGTGTCCCAGGCCGCCGATCCCGAAGATCGCCACCCGGTCGCCGGGCGCCACGCCACCAACCTTGACCGCTTTGTACGTGGTGACCCCGGCGCACGTGAGTGGCGCCGCCTCGGCCGGGTCGATGCCGTCCGGCACCGTGATCACGTAGCGCGCGTCGGCCACCAGGAACTCCGCGTGCCCGCCGTCGATCGCATAGCCCGTGTTCAGCTGCGACTCGCAGAGCGTCTCCCAGCCGTCGACGCAGTACTCGCAGGTGCCGCAGGCGTATCCCAGCCACGGCACCGCGACCCGGTCGCCGACGCTCAGCTGCGTCACGCCGGCACCCAGCTCCTCGATGATCCCGACACCCTCGTGACCGGGAATGAACGGCGGATTGGGCTTCACCGGCCAGTCGCCCTGAGCGGCGTGGATATCGGTGTGGCAGAGTCCGCTCGCTTCGACCCGTACCCGGATCTGTCCTTCACCCGGAGTGGGCAGAGGCACCTCCCGGACCACCAGGGGCTGATCGAAGCTGGTCACCACCGCTGCGCGCATGTCGTCACTTCCCTCGTTCGTGTCACCTTCAGCCTTCTCCCCGGCCGCCCGTCCGGTCAGGGCCGTAAGTCCCGACTGAACCGGGCGTACTGAACCGGGCGCACAGCCCGCGGGTACAGCACGGCGAAGGGGGTGGCGACGGTGAGGGACATCGATGCGGCCGACGAGTGGCTGGAAGGCTGGACCGCGCGCATCGACGCGCAGGCCGCCCGCGCGGCCCGGCTGGCGCAGCGGGTGGCCGGCCTGAGCGCGCGGGCGCGAGGCCACTACGCGTCGGTCACCGTGGGCGCGAACGGCCAGGTCGTGGGCCTGGACCTCGATGATCGGATGTACGAGCTGAGCCCGCACGAATTGAGCGAGGAGATCCTCGCCGTGATGCGGTCCGCGCAGCAGTCGCTCGTGGACCTGGTCGCCGAGGAGGTCCGCGACACCGTCGGAGCCGACTCGGAGACCGGGCGGGCCGTGCTGGACGGCTTCACCCGGCGCTTCCCGTCACCGGCGGTGGGGGACTCCGATGGCTGAGTTCGTGGATCTGCCGGTCCCCGCCGTGCTCGGGCACGCGTCGGCGGTCGAGGGGGTCACCGACGCGGTCCGCACGGCACGTTCCGCGGTTTCGCAGGTCGCAATGGACCCCGGCGCGTACGGCATGTTGTGCTCGTTCCTGCCCGGCATCCTGTCCGGGGTGTTCGAGGTCGCCGTGGTCGCGATGAACGGCAGCGCCGAGGCGTTGCAGGAGACCGCGTTGAACCTGCGCGACGCGGTCCGCACGTTCGAGGCCACCGACAACCACGCGGCCGGCGAGATCAGGTCACCGTGACCAGCCCGCTCGTCGCGCCGGTGGCCGACTCGACCACCGGCATCACCGGGCTCGGGCTGGTCGAGGACGCCCACCAGATCGTCACCGGCATCCAGAACGGCAGCTGGATCGACGCCTCCCTCGGCGGCGTGGGAGCGTCGCTGGAGGCGTTGTCGCTGGTCCTCGACCCGATCGGCGGCATCGTGAGCTGGGGCGTCGGCTGGCTGATGGAACACGTCTCGGTTCTGAAGGAAGCCCTGGACAACCTCGCGGGCAACGCCGACGAGGTGGCCGCCCACGCGGCGACGTGGCAGAACGTGGCGGCGTACACGCAGGCGGCGCGGGCGGACTACGCGGCCCGGCTCTCCGCCGACGTCTCCGCCTGGGCCGGCGAGTCCGGCGACGCCTACCGCGCCCACGCCGGCGAGCATCTGGCTGCGCTGGACGGCATAGGCGTCGCCGCCGGCGGCATCGCCTCGGCCGTTGAGGGTACGGGATTGCTGGTCGCCCTGGTCCGCGAGATCGTCCGAGATTTGATCGCCGACTTCGTGGCGACGCTGGCGGTCCGGCTGCCGCAGTGGCTCGCGGCGGAGGGCCTGACCCTGGGCATCGCGACGCCCTTCGTGGCCAGCCAGGTATCGAGCCTGGTGGCGAAGTGGGCCAACCGGATCCAGCACTTCATCCGGGGTCTGCTCGCAAGCCTCCGCAACCTGCTTCCGAAGACCGAATCCCTGTCCAGGATCCTGGAAAAGCTACGAGAATTGCTGGCCCGGATGGCCCGCAAGCTTCCCTTCACCGGTCGAGTCGACCCCAGCACCGGCGGCACCGGTGCCGCCGGCAAGTCGGGTGCTGGTGGTGCAACCGGTGGTAGGTCGGGTTCGACGACACCATCCGGGCCGCCGAACCCGAACTTGCGCCCTCGAGGCAAGCGAACCGAGGCTCACCCGGAGCGACTCAACGACAGGGGCGTGCGACGGGAGAACGAATCGGCTGATGTGCTCGCCCGACACGGCTACGACATCGAACAGAACCCGGAGAAGAAAGCCAACGGCAAGGAACCGGACTACAAGATCGCGGGCGAGTACTTCGACTGCTACTCGCCGGCGTCCGACAACGCGGAGAAGATCCGGAACAAGCTGAGCAAGAAGGTCAGGGAAGAGCAGGCGGATCGGCTCGTCCTGTTCATGGACGACACGCCGCGCACGATGGAGGAGATAGCTGCAGTGTTGCAGCGTAAGCCAATAGCGAATCTGAAGGAGATACTCGTCGTGCAGGATGGCGAAGTGATTCCCTTCTACCCCTTTGGTGAGTGATGAAGATGGCCCTTGAATACGACCTGAGCACCGATGCGGATCTGGACGATGACGAGTTGCGAGAGTTCTTCGCCGCCGCGATCGAGGGGGAGATAGGTGCCGGTGGGACAGTCTTCCGGGACGGCATGTATGCCACGGTTTACCGGGTCGCTGATGGCGAGGAAGACGAGACCTCTCGCCTGTTCGGATTCAACGAGCGGGTCAGTGGGACGTTCCGCTTCCAAAACCTGGCCAGTGAACGCGATCGTGAGCACAACGTGGCCTTGATGATTTCCTCAGCACTGGCGTTCTCGGCGAGGTACGCCAGCCGTGGCGTGCTGCTTCACAACGGCGATGTCGCAATCCTGCAATGGTCGCCGGGCGAAGTGGTGTTCCACAGTGGGTGGCACGACTGGTTGGACGGTGTCGAGGTTGCGGCTCTTGTCGCAGGGCACCCGGTCCGGCCGTTGCCGCAGCCGCTGCTATGACCACCGCTGCGATCTACGACCTTTATCTTCTGGACACCCTGGACGTCGGCCGGTTGCATGCTGCGTTGTGCGAACTCGCCGGAGTCTCCGGCGATGACGTCGACATTGATTCCGACTGGCACGAGGGCAGAAATTCGGGTGCAGCCGTACTATGCACATATGAGCCGTTCGATGGTGATTTGACCTACCATCTCGATTTCTACATGAGGACGGTGGACTTTTCCGAGGCTGAATTCGCTCAACGGCTTGCCGCGCGGCTGTGCACGCCGATCGTCTATGCCGCTGAGAGCTACCCACCGAGCGCCTTCTGGCTGGTGGAACCCCACGGTCCGCGGATGAGGGTCCGCCTGGACGGGAAAGAGCAAGGAGAGGTCTGGCTGCATGTGATCGAAGCAGTGGAGAGGCCGGTCGGTCTGCTTCCGCATGCTCGTGTCGAAGCCCAGCCCGAAGTGATCCGTGAACATCGCATGGAGACCCCGATCGCCAACCGGCTGCGGTCGCCGTCAGAGTCAACAAGAGCAGTGCGTGAGGTTCTGGGCGCGCTGGCGGCATGGGAAGCAATGGTGGTGCGGATGACGTCCGGTTGGCCACCGGACGGGTGGTATCCGTTGGAGTATTGGCAGGAGGATCTCGGAACGCGCGATCGATTGGCCGCCGACCTCGAACAGCTTCCACTCGACCTGGCCGAGACCGTCATGGCCGCGGTGGCGATGGTCGACGAGACGTTCCGGAAGGCGACCCGGGAGATCCCCGGCGTCCCGGCGGACAAGGCGTGGTGGTGGCACCGCGCCCCCGAACCCCTTCCCTGGCTCAAGCGCTGACCCGCAACCCTCCCACAAGCACCCCCACGAGCCGCCGCGCGTCATACCGCGAATCACCGGCCCCGGCGCACAGATTCCCGACCCCCCGCATCACCTCATAAGCCGACACATCCTCCCGCACCTCACCGGCCTCCCGCGCTGCCTCCATCAACCGCTCGCACACCGGCAGCAGACGCTCCAAGAAGTACCCATGCAGCGTCTGGAACGTCGCGTCGTCGGACTGCAACGCCTCCGCCAGCCCGTGTTTGGTGACCAGAAAATCGACGAACATGTCGATCCACGCCGCCAGCGCCTGGTGAGCCGTCCCGCCGCCGGCCAGCAGCGCCGGTCCGGCTTCGGCGCAGGCCTCGATCTGGTGCCGGTAGACGGCGACGACCAGGTCGGCCCGGGTCGGGAAGTGCCGGTAGATGGTGCCGACGCCGACACCGGCCTGCGCGGCGATCTCGCGGACCGGCACGTTCACGCCCGATGCCACGAACGCGGCGGCGGCCGCCTCCAGCAGCGTCTCCTCGTTGCGGCGCGCGTCGGCGCGTTTCCGTGGCACCACCGTGCTGTCGCCTCCGTCACGTCTCTTGGTAAACGGAACGTTGTTCCGTATGGTTCCCTAGCGGAACAACGTTCCGTTTGAACAGCATGCCAGATCTTCAGGAGGAACCGCCATGCAGTACCGCACCTTGGGCCGGACCGGTGTGCAGGTCAGCACGCTCGTGCTCGGCGCGATGAACTTCGGAAAGATCGGCAACACTACCCAGGCCGAGGCCACCGCCATCGTCGACGCGGCGCTCGACGCCGGGATCAACATGATCGACACGGCCGACATGTACGGCACCGGCGATTCCGAGGAGATGGTCGGCAAGGCCATCGCCGGCCGCCGCGACGACATCGTGCTCGCCACGAAGGCCGCCATGCCGATGAGCGACGAGCGCAACCATCAGGGCAGCTCACGCCGCTGGCTGATGACCGCCCTCGACAACAGCCTGCGGCGCCTCGGCGTCGACCACGTCGATCTCTACCAGGTCCACCGCTGGGACCCCCGGACCAGCGACGAGGAGACCCTGTCCGCCCTCACCGACCTCCAGCGAGCCGGCAAGATCCGCTCCTTCGGTTCGTCGACCTTCCCCGCGTACCGCATCGTCCAGGCGCAATGGGCGTCCGCCACAAACCATCTTTCCCGGTACGCCACCGAGCAGCCCAGTTACTCGATCCTGCAGCGTGGCATCGAGGCACACGTGCTCCCGGCGACCCAGGAGTACGGCATGGGCGTGCTCGCCTGGAGCCCGCTCGCCTCCGGCTGGCTCTCCGGGGCCGTCCGCGCCGGCCGTGAGATCACCACCCACCGCTCCGCGGTCCTGCCCGGCCGTTTCGACCTCACCACCGCCGCCAATCAGGCCCGCCTCGAGGCCGTCGAGCAACTCGCCGAGCTGGCCGACGACGCCGGCCTCACGCTGATCCAGCTGGCGCTCGGCTTCGTGACCGCCCATCCCGCGGTGACCAGCGCCATCATCGGCCCCCGCACGCTCGACCACCTGCACTCCCAGCTGGCCGCCGCCGACACGGTCCTGCCCGCCCACGTCCTGGACGCCATCGACCGCATCGTCGCTCCGGGCCGCGACCTGGCCCCCGACGAAAAGTTCGACACACCCCCGTCCCTGCTCGACCCCACCCTCCGCCGCCGCTGATCCGGCGCTTGCCCGCCGGCCCATCGGCCGGTCGGCCGGTGGGCCGGCGGATCAACCGGGAACGTGGGTGAGCACGGCGCCCTTGCCCAGGTGGTCGGCGAGCTCGGCGTCGACCGCGATCGTCGTCGTCCCCGGCCGGGTGTGTATCTCGATCGTCCGGATCACCGCTTCGGCCGGTGGCTGGTCGCGGTAGGTGACGGCGAGCCGATCGCCGATCCGCAGAACGCCGCCCTCCAACCGGCCGGTGACGAAGACCCAGGGGCGGGTGGAGAGCCGGTGGAGCTCGTCGACGACGAGTCTGGCTACCTGCGATTGCTCATCCATGTGGCGACGAATCCCTCCTCGGCGGCGTATGCCTCGTCCTCGAGCGGACCGGTGATGCTCTCGACGCGCCCGTCCGCGTACTGGCGGACGTGAACGCTTTCGTGCCCCAGCGTACGTACCAGGGTGTCCTCGTCCTGGAATGCGGCCGGTCCGAGTTGAACACCAGCCGAGTCGGTTCGCGCGACGGCCTTCCAGTAGTCGAGGTAGGCGATGTCGTCGGGCGATTCCAGGATCTCCACCGGAGCGCCACGGAAGTCGACCCCGGCCAGCTTCGTGTAGTGGTCGACGATCTCGCTGGTCCGCGGCAATCCGACGCCCTGATCGACGACCTCGCGGTTGGACAGCGCTCCCGAACGGGAGAAGAGTGGAGTGCGGTCCGCCGGGTGCTTCCGGCTGAGCCGCTGGGCCAGCTTCTCCAGGTCGGTCAGCGTCCTGGTGAGCTCGGCGAGTCTCCCGCTCAGCCGCCGCAGGCTGGTCAGCAGGCCTCGGATGAAGTGCTGGATCCGGTGGGCCCAGCCGGAGACCAGGCTCGCCACCTGGCTGGCGACGACCGGCGTCGCTATGCCGAGCGTCAAACCTTCGGCGGCCAGCCACTGCGGCAATCGCACCGCGAGCGTGGCCACGAAGTCGGCAATCAGGTCGCGGACGATCTCGCGGACCATCGCCACCAGCGTGCCCGCGCCGGAGACCGCCGCCGCGATGCCACCGGCCGCGATGCCGATGCCCTCCATCGTGGTGAGGTGCCCGTCGGCGTGGACCCGGTAGGCGTCGCCGGAGTCCCCGTACCACGCCACGGTGTCCGCCCGGACCCGGCCGAGATATGACGTCCGGGCGGACGACATCGACGTCGCCGCCTGTTGCCACGTCGCTGCCTGCGCGGATACGGCCGCGGCGTCGCCGGCCAGTTCGTCCAGGGCCTCGCGCAGCGGCTCGACGTGCTCCAGCAACCAGCCGACACCCCAGCTGACCAGGCCGCCGAGGGGATCGAGGACGAAGGACAACGCCTCGAGTGACACCCCGGCGCCGCCCAGTGAGGCGTCCACCCAGCTGCCGTTCCGGATGCCGGACGCGACCTGGTGCGCGTCCTCGACCAGCCCAAGAGTCACGTGCGGGTGTACCAGTGCGGACCGGCCCCGGTTCAGGGCCGGTGATTTCGCCGATCCGGGACGGCGCCTAATCGGCGAACGTCGATGTCAAAGGGCGCGGCGAAGGAGGGACGGGGATGAAGAGCCTCCGCGCCGAAGCCACCCGGTTCTTTCACGATCGGAGGAACGGCATGAGAAAGGCGCTCATCGCAGCGATCACGATCACGCTCGCTGCCACCCTCACCCTCACCCTCACCGCCACCCCGGCGCAGGCGGCGCCCGGTGGCTCCGGGCCCTATCCGGCCGACTACGAGACCACGATCCGTCTCTACAACCACACCATCTATCGCCCGGCCACCCTCCCGGCGGAGAGGCTGCCGATCGTGGTCTGGGGCAACGGCGCCTGCCGGGCCGACGGCACCTGGTTCCAGAACATCCTCAAGGAGTTCGCCTCGCACGGCTTCCTGGTGATCGCGAACGGCCGGCCGGGCGGCACCGGCAGCACCGACGCCGACATGCTCATCGACGCGATCGACTGGGCCGTCGCGGAGAACAGCCGGGTGGGCAGCAGGTACCGCGGGAAGATCGACACCGGCAAGGTCGCGGTGATGGGTCAGTCCTGCGGCGGCATCGAAGCCGTCGAGGCGAGCGCCGACGCGCGGGTCGACACCACGGTGGTCTGGAACAGCGGGCTGCTCAGCGACCTGGAGAACTACCGTCTCGCCCGGCTGCACGCGCCGGTCGCCTACATCACCGGTGGGCCGGACGACATCGCGTACCCGAACGCGGTCGACGACTACAGCCGCCTGCCCGCCGGCCTGCCGGCGCTGCTCGCGCACCTGCCGGTCGGTCACTACGGCACCTTCGCCGAGGTGAACGGCGGTGAGTACGGCAGGGTCGGCGTGGCCTGGCTGAAATGGCAGCTCAACGGCGACCAGGCGGCCCGCTCGCTGATCCTGGGGCTGGGCAGCGGAACACAGTGGACGGTCACGCGCAAGAACTTGGGTTGATCCACCGACGTGCGGGCAAACTGGTAGACGTGAACTGGCTGGAATTCGCGCTGCTGCACGCCGACGAGCCACGCACCGTCCACGTCGACGGCACCGAGGTGGGCCCGTGCCTGGTCAGAAACGAAGTGATCTTCTGTCCGCCGGACACGGTCGCCCCGCCGGGAACGCCTGTCACCCTGCCCGGCGGCCGTGCCGCACGGGTCCGGAACGCGATCTTCATGGACTCGTGCGGCACCGGCCTGCCGGAGCATCTGCAACTGGACATCCAGCGGCTCGACGCCGGGAACACCGGGCAGCGGAACTACTCCCCGGCCGGGCGGAGCACGGCCGGGCGCAACGAGCGCACCGCGTAACGCACACGGGACCGCACCGTCCGATCGGCGCGCCGGGCCGGCGCGGTCTCGCACGCGGAGTGCCCCTTTGAGGTAGAGCTCATGAACCGCGCGTTAACAACTGGTCGAAGCCGTTGACGCGCGCTCCATCCCACCGTCATGATTGCCCGCCATGACGGGGTATCGCCGGGTATGACGCTTCCACTGAAATTGTTCGCTGTAGGCGCCGCCGTGCAGGTCGCGGCCGCCGCCACCGGCCTGTCCGTACTCCAGTGGGTCACCGCCCCGCTACTGGCCCCGCTCCTGATCTGGCATGTCCTGCACGCCAGGGGACGACCTGACGCCGTCGTCTACGGCCTCGGGTTCGCCACCGCCGGTGACATCGCCCTGCTCGTCCCGCACCGCGGTGGCCTGCTGGCCGGCATGGCCTTCTTCCTCGGCACCCTGGTCTGCCTCACGCTGGCGTTCCTCAACCGGGCGAAACCGCTGCCGTCCCCGTCGGCCACGTTCGCCCTGCTGGCGGTCTCGGTCAATGCGCTCTTCGGCGACCGGTGGGGTGCTCTCCGCGTACCCCTGCTGGTCTACAGCCTCGCGCTGGCCGCGATGGCCGCGGCAGCGGCAGGGGTTTCGCCGCTGGTGGCGGCGGGCGGGGTGCTGTTCGTGGTCGCGGATGTGCTGACCGGGCTGGGGCATGCCGATCTGGGACATGCCGGCCTGCACCTCCCCGCGGTCGCCGCCGCCGCGCACGCGGCCGCGCTCGCCCTGATCGCGACAGGGTGGGCGCGGCCGCAGGACGCGGGCGGCTCAGAACGCTCCGGTGTAGAGCAGCCGGTTCGGCGTGCCCGAGCCTGGGCTGATCACGACGCCGGCGGTCGCGTTGCCGACGACCGCGCTGTGTACCTGAGCAGGTGAGTCGCCCGGGTGGGTCGCGAGGTGGAGCGCGGCCGCCCCGGCGACGTGCGGCGACGCCATCGACGTGCCGCTGATCGTGTTCGTCGCGGTGTCGCCCGTGTGCCACGTGGACGGGATGCTGATGCCCGGCGCGAAGACGTCCACGCAGCTCCCGCGGTTGGCCCAGGACGGTTTCGCGTCGCTGGAGTTGGTGGCCGACACGGTGATCGCGGTCGCGACGCGGGCCGGCGACTGGGTGCAGGCGTCCAGCGCGAACAGGCCGAACAGCCCGTTGCCGGCCGCGATCGCGTAGCTGACGCCGGAGGTGATCGAGGCGCGGACCGCGTTGTCCAGTGCGGTGTCGGCGCCGCCACCGAGGCTCATGTTCGCCACCGCCGGCTTCCGCGCGTTCGCGGTGACCCACTCGATCCCCGCCACGACCTGCGCCGTCGTGCCGCTGCCCTGGCAGTCGAGCACCCGCACGCCGACCAGCTGCACGCCCTTCGCCACGCCGTACGAACCGCCGCCGACCGTGCCGGCCACGTGCGTGCCGTGCCCGTTGCAGTCGTCCGCCGTGCCGCCGTCGACAGCGTCGAATCCGCTGCTCGCGCGCCCGCCGAAGTCCTGGTGCGTGGTCCGGATCCCGGTGTCGATGATGTAGGCGTGCACGTTCGACGCGGTCGTGCCGTAGGTGTAGGCCGCGTTCACCGGCCGGTTGCGCTGGTCGATCCGGTCCAGGCCCCACGACGGCGGGTTGGCCTGCGTGTCCGAGATCCGATGGATCACGTTGGGCTGCACGAACGCTACGTCCGGGTCGGCGGCCATCTGCCGCGCTTCGCGCGCCGTCATGCTTGCGGCAAAACCGTTCAACACCCTGTGGTACGTGTGGAGCACCGTCGCGTCGTGCTCCGCGGCGACAGTGCTCGCCACCGTGCCGGACTTCAGCACCACGATGTAGCTTCCGGGCACCGCCTCGGCGCCGGGCACCGCGGTGACGGCAGCTTCCGCGGGCGCTGCCTGGGCGCCGGACGCCAGTCCGAAGGTCATGAGGGCAGTGGTCATGAGGGCAGTGGTCATGAGGGCACTGCTCGTGGAGACAGCGAGGATCCTTCTCATCTGTTCCTCCCAGCGTTGGGTGGTCAGACGCTAACACTGTGAATTGAGGCCTGTGAATGACGGGAGTTCGCTTCCGCTGATCCGGCGAAAACGCTGGCTGTACGGGCGAGCGTCGCGGAGTGCCGTCCCGCCCGGGCGTCCGTACGCTTGCCGTCCATGTCGGTACCGTTTGACCTGTGGGGCCAGCGCGGCTGGGCGAACATCGAGGTCGTCGGCGAGTCGCACTACACCCCGGCGCTGAAGTCCCTGTTTCGTCGGTCCTCGCCGGTCGGCGGCTCGGCTGACGCCGAGATCGTCACGGCCGTGCGGCTGGTGCCGGATCCGCGCAACCGGCACGACCCCAACGCGGTCGGTGTCTGGGCCGGCTCGGGTCAGATCGGCCACCTGTCCCGCGCCGACGCCGCACGTTACGTCCCGGTTCTGTCCGAGCTCGTCGCCAACGGGTGGGAGCCGCAGGTCACCGCGCACGTCTGGGGCGGCGACTGGGGGTACTCGGCGCGCCTCGAACTGGCCGAGCCGCACATGCTCGTACCCGGGAACGCCCCACCCACCGGGCCGCATCTGATGCTGCCGCTCGGCGGCGCCATCCAGGTCACCGGCGAGGAACACCACCTCGACGCGCTGATCCCGTGGCTCTGCCCGGAAGGCGAGTGCTGGGTGCACGCCACCCTGCACGAGGTCACCGAACAACTGGCCCGCAGCGTCCGGACCGTGGTCGAGGTGCGCATCGACGGGGTACGGGTCGGTCAGCTGACGCCGAAGATGAGCGGTGAGGTGCTGCCCGCCGTGCGGATGCTCGCCGAGGGTGGGCTGGGCGCCGGGGTGCGGGCCGTGGTCAAGGGGAACCGGCTCAAGGCCGAAGTGGTGCTGCAGGTGGTCCGGGCGCACGAGCTGCCGGAGAGCTGGATCGCGGACGCGCACGTGTACGCCGTGAAGATGGGCGCGGAGCCGTCGACGGTCACCATCCCGCCGCCACCGGCGGTTCCGGTGCCGCCCGCGTCGCCGGTCCCGGTGCCGGCGGGTGCGGCGACGTTCTCCCTTTCGCTCGGGTCGGTTGCCGGCGGCTCACCGCAGACATCCACCGTGCCGCCCGTGATCCCGGGCCCGCCACCCGTGGTTCCCGGCCTGGCGCCAGTCATCCCGGGACCGGGACCGGCACCGGCACCGGCACCGGCACCGGCACCGGCACCGGCACCGGCACCGGCACCGGCACCGGCACCGGCTGCGGCTGCGGTGATTCCGGATTCGCCGTCCGCTGGTCCCGGCACGGCGCCCGCGGCGGGCTGGGACCCGGGCACGATCCCGCCCGAACCGACCGGCATCCGGTTCGTCGTGCCGCCGAACTGGCCGGAGCCGCCCTACGGGTGGAAACCACCACCCGGCTGGCGCCCCGACCCGTCCTGGCCGCCGCCGCCCTACGGCTGGCAGTGGTGGATGCCCTCCTGGGATTGACCCTCCCGGGGAGCGACCACCGTGCCCAGCAGGTGCAACGGCGCTGCTCGCACGCCGGCCGCGTCGAGCGCGTCCCCGTAGGCCGCCGCCTGCTCCGCCGTCACCGGCCCGAGGACGGCAGGGAGCCCGGCCGTCCGCGCGGTCCTCGGATCGCCGGTCGCGGCCCCGGCACCGCCTGCCGCGGCCGGGGTGCCGCCTGCCGTCGCTCCGGGATTCCCGGCCGTTGGTGGGGTGTCGCCTGCCGTCGCGTGCAGGAGGGACTCCAGCTGGCAGGAGGCGATCGTGCCGGGCAGGCTGAACTGGGCCGCCGGCAGTCCGGGCGTGACCTCGCGGGTCGACGGGCCGCAGTCGAGCAGGCCGCCGCCGACGATCAGGACGTCGCCCCGCTCGCGCATCCGGGTGAGGGCTTTCGTGGTGTCGAAACAGTGCGGGAACGAGTCGTCGACGACGATCGTTCCCGGTCGCAGCCGGTCGACGTCGAGGGTGCCGGGGCCGCCGCTCGTCGCCGCGATGATGACGTCGGCGCGGTAGACGGCGTCCGGCGCCGCCGGTGCGGCCGCGACGATCTCGGTGCGGACGCCGGGCCGGGAGCCGGCCAGGGAATCGGCCAGGGAATCGGCCAGGGCCGCCAGCCGGTCGGCGGCCGCGGGCAGGTCGCAGAGGATCAGACCGGCCGGCGACTCCGGGCCGCGGGCCAGCAGCAGCCGCAGCGACGAGGTGCCGATCGAGCCGACGCCGACCACCGCCACCACGCTGCCGGACAGGTCGCGGCCCCGCGCGGCGAGCGCCGCCAGGGTGGTGCGGACCACCGACGCCGCCGTGACCGCATGACCGGTAGTGATTACAGCGGTCGAACGGACCAGCTCGGCCACCGCCGTGCCGTATCCGGTCTGCGCCGGAATCATGCCGGCCAGCGAGACGGTGCGGGCGCCGTGGCCGGCGGCCACGTCCACCGCCGCGGCGGCCGCCTCCGCGAGACCCGG
The DNA here is from genome assembly GCF_040639325.1 of Actinoplanes sp. NPDC023936. Classification (NCBI taxonomy): domain Bacteria; kingdom Bacillati; phylum Actinomycetota; class Actinomycetes; order Micromonosporales; family Micromonosporaceae; genus Actinoplanes; species Actinoplanes sp. NPDC023936. Next base: position 283,953 of record NZ_JBEZZR010000005.1, read on the forward strand.
GTCGCCGAGTTCGTCGGCGAATCTCGGCAGGCACACGAATCCGGAACGCCCGAGCGGGGTGTCGGCCGTCTCCAGCAGGCGTGCTCTGCCGTCGGGGAAGAGGGCTGCCCGGATGCTCTCGCGATCCAGGGTCGGCAGCAGGGCCCGTACCGATGCGGGGATCAGTTGCGCGAGCTGCGCGGGGGCCGGAAGGTAGCCGATCAGCGCGGCGTCGAGCCGCCGCAAGGCGGTGCGCAGCGCCGCCGCCAGCCGCTCCACGGTCTCCGCGGGCAGATGACCGCGCAGCGTCACCCGGAGGCCGCCGGCAACGGGACGGGCCGCCAGCAGGACGTCGGTTCCGGGCGGCACGGTCAGCTCCGAGTCCGAATCCGACCACTCCCATCGCAGTGTGTCGCCGGTCAGCGGGCCGAGCGCGTCGAAGTCCAGATACGTGAGGAAGTAGCGCCAGCCGCGTGGGGCGGCGAACACCCGGGTGCGGGCCTCCGCGAGATCGGTGCCGGGCCGTGCCGCCACCGCCGTCGCGCACGGCCCGAAGACCCGGCCGAGGTCCGGAAGCGCGTGATCACGACCGGTCACCGCCACGCCGATCACCGGCTCCGGCGAACCGGTGACGCTGGTCAGAGCCGCACGGTACGCAGAGAGCACCGTCGCGAACGGAACCCGCCCCGGCACCGTGAACCCGGCCGCCGACACCGTCCCGGCCCCGAACGAGCCACCGTCGACGACGACCTCGGGGGTCAGCCCGTCGAGTAGCGCCGCGTAGTCCCGGAACGTCGACCGCAACGGCGGCAGCTCCGCACCGTCATAGACCGCGAACAACTCCCGGGCCAGCAGCGCGACGCTGTAGCCGTCCCCGATCAGATGGTGCGCATGCATGATCAGCACATGCTCGTCCGGCCCCGTGCGCAGCAGCCGCAACCGCAGCAGAGGCCACTGCGCCGGATCGAACCGATGGGCCTTCTCGGTCGCGAGCTCCTCGTCGAGTGACGCCGGATCGGCCTCGAACCCGACGGTCAGCCGTCCCGGCGCGGTCAGCTCCCGCTGCGTCGGCGGCCGGGAATCGGGCTGGACGACGGTACGCAGCATCGGATGCCGCTCGACCAGGACATCGACGGCGCGCTGGAATCGCTCCCGATCGAGCGGCCCGTGCAGGCGCGGCGCGGCCAGCCACGTCGACGGGGCGCCGACCGCGTCGGCGAGCAGGAAACCACGCTGGCTCGCGGTCAGCGCGAAGGCGCCGCCGTCGTCCGGCGCCGGCTCGGGCGGGGCCGCCCGCGCGCCGTCGACGGCCGCGGCCAGTGCTGCGAGGGTACGGTGCCGGTAGATCACCGTGGGCCGCGGCAGGACCGGCGGTTCCGTGGCGCCGGACGGTTCCGCGAGTGCCGTCGCGGGAACGTCCTCGCGCAGGGCGGTCTCCAGGGTGGCGAACATGTCGAGAACGCCGATCGAATCCCCGCCGAGCTGGAAATAGTCGTCGTCACGACCCACCCGGGCGAGGCCCAGCTGCTCGCACCAGATCCGGGCGAGAAGCTGCTCGGTGCGGCTCGCCGGCAGCTGAACCTTTCCGGTCGCGGTGAGCGGCAGCGCGGTGACGATCTCGAAGCGGGACGGCACCAGGTACGGGGGCAGCGACTGCGCGAGGAACGCCCGCAGCTCGGCCGGCTCGACGGGTTCGCGGGGCTGGACCCAGGCGGTGAGGCGGCCGGCCTCGACCCGCACGGCGGCGCTCTCCACCGACGGGTGCCGGCGCAGCGCCGCTGTCACCTCGCCGGGCTCGATCCGGTACCCGTGGAGTTTCACCTGGTCGTCGACGCGGCCCCGGAACCAGAGGAGGCCGTCGGCGTCGATCACGGCGCGGTCGCCGCTGCGGTACCAGCGCCGGCCGTCTCGTTCGATGAACCGTGCCGCGGTTTGCTCCGGGTCGTCCAGATAGCCGGGAGACAGCCCGGCCCCGCCGATGTAGAGCTCACCGACCTCACCGGCAGCGCACGGCCGGCCGTCCGCGTTCTCGCTGAGCACCGCGACGACCGTACCCCTGACTGGTCTTCCAATCGGCAGGCGCAGGACGTCGTCCGCCGGGCGCTCGGTGATGACGTGACAGGTGGCGTTGATCGTGGTCTCGGTCGGGCCATAGAGGTTGGTGATTCGCTGACCTGGTCCGAAGCGGTCAAACCACCGCCTGACGTGTACGGGGGAGAGCTCCTCGCCGCCGACGTGCACGAGTCGCAGGGGAGGGTTCCGGTGGCTCTTCTCGGCGGCGCCGAGCAGCCGCTCCCACAGCGTCGGGACCGAACTCCACACGGTGACCCGGTCGTCGGCCAGCCGCTCGAACAGCTCAGCCGGATCACGCACGGTGTCGTTGTCCCAGGCCACGATGGTCGCGCCGACGAGCAGGGGCGCCAGCAGCTGGCGCACCGAGGCGTCGAAGCAGGGGGATGCCGTCTGCGCCAGCCGGTCGCCGGAGTGGTATCCGAACTCGTCGATGGCCCAGTCGAGGTAGTTGACCATCGAGCGGTGGGTGATCGGCACGGCCTTGGGGCGCCCGGTGGAGCCGGACGTGAAGATGACATAGGCGATGTCGTCCGGCCGGGTCTCCACCGGGGGCGGGGCGGTGGCTGGTCGAGCATGGGCATGCGCTGCCGGTGGTGCGGCACTCACGTCGACGACGGTGAAGGTGCCCAGCTCGTGGGCTACGCCGCGGGTTTCGGCGTCGCAGACGACGATGTCCGCGCCGGTCCGGATCAGCTGGTCGGCGAGGCGCGCGGGCGGGTGGGCCGCGTCGAGGGGAATCCAGGCGGCGTTCGCCTTGAGGATGCCGACGAGGCCGATCACGGTAGCGCTGCCGCGTCCGGTGAGCAGCCCGACCCGTCGCCGGCCGCTGCCGCTGTCGGGCCCAGCGCTGCCGGGGCTGTCGCTGACGTCGCCTGTGGGGGAGAGGTGTGCGTGCAGCGTGGCGGCCAGCCGGTCGGAGGCCAGGTCGAGATCTCGGTAGGTGAGCGGCTTCCCGCTGGTCAGCACGGCGGTGGCCGCCGGAGTGCGCCGGCACTGCGCCCTGATCCGCTCCACGATCGGCTGCGGACTCGACGGCTCACCGTGGGCCAGAGCGGTCACCTCGGCCAGATGTTCCGCCGCGAAGCGGGCCACCGTCGCCGGCTCGAACAGGCCGGCGGGGTGGTTCCAGGAGAAGTGCAGCGCGCCGTGCGCCTCGAAACAGACCAGGCCGAGCCGGGTCCCGGCCGTCGCGGTACCCGCGACGGTCTCGGTCACCTGTTCAACAGCGGTCACCCCCGCCGAGGGAAACCGGGCGAAGCTGAAGCTCGCCGTCTCCACGTCCACGAGCAACCGCGAGAGATCCAGGCTGGACACCGACCCGTGCTGCTCACTGACCAGCCACGCGTCCCGCAGCCGCCCGGCCAGCGCTGCCGCGGATTCGTCCGGTTCGACGGTGGCGAGCACCGGCAGGGTGTCCGCGAACGGGCCCACCATCCGATCAATCCCGGCCAGCCGCGCCTCTCGACCGGCGCGAGCGACAAGCACCGGAACCGAGGACTGGCCGGACCACCGGGAAAGACACCGCGCATAGGCGGCCAGCAGCAGGTGGAACAGCGAGACACCGGCCGCCCGAGCCTGTTCGTCGAGCGCCACCGTCAGCGCCGGATCAGCCGAGACCTGATGCACGGCATAGGGCGGCCGGGGTTCCGGGGACCCGGCGAACGGCAGCGCCAGCGACGGATATCCGCCCAGCGCCGACCGCCAATGCTCGAGGTCGGCCGGCTTCGGCGCGGCCCGCAACGCCTCGTGCTCGGCGAACGTCGTGGCCGGTGGCGCGGGCGGCGGCGGACCCCCGTATATCGACCAGAGTTCGTCACCGAGGATCGCCAGGCTGTACCCGTCAGCGGCCGCGTGATGCGCCACCACGAGCAGATGCGCCGCAGCGACCGGGCCTGCTTCCGCGTCGCCGGCCGTGTTCCGCTCCGGGTGATCGAGGGCCAGCACCGCGCGGATCGGGGCTTCCCGGGTGAGGTCGAACGTCGAGTTCCGCAGCTCCGCGTCGAACTCCGCCAGTGGCCGGTCCAGCTCCACGACCCTGAACCAGGACGCCCTGCCGCCACGCTCGAAGCGCTGCCCAGCGGCGTCGATCCGCACACGCAGCATCGGATGGCGCTCCTCCAGCGCCACGAACGCTTCGCGGAGCCGGTCCAGGTCGAGCGGTCCGGTCACGGTCTGCCTCACGTACGCGTAAGCCGGCACCTCGGGATAGAGCCGGCCGGCCGTGTGAAAGGCCTGCTGCACCGGGCTGAGCGGGAACCCGTCCGGTCCCGCGAGATGGCCGGCGAGCTCACCGGCTGTTCGATGCTCGAAGAAGAGCGTCGTCGACAGGCTGCGCCCGAGCCGTGTCTCCAGCTCCTTGACCAGGTCGACGGCGGTGAGCGAGTCCAGCCCGAGGGACAGGAACGGCTCGTCCGGTCCGATGCTCGACGGTTCCCGATCGAGCGCCTTGCCGAGCAGCTCCCGGAGGACAGCAACAAGCTCGTCCCGCCGGAGGCTGGCCTCTCGCACCGCAGGTCCTGGCCGATCCGCGACCGCGCCAACGCCGGGACCGGCGGCGGTGGCAGGGGCGGCGCTGGGTGCGCCGGCCAGCACCTGGGCGGCGTTCAGGGCTGCGGCCGACCAGAGGATCTCCGGGACCTGTGTGACAGGGAGCTCTCCGCCGATGCCGTTCGCCAGGCCGCCGCCGGAGAGCGCCGGGAGGTTGACCGCCACGAACCTGTGGCCGGCCGCCCGTTGCGCCGCCGCGAAAGCGTCCAGGAAGGCGTTGCCGGCGACGTACTCGCCGATCGCGCCGGCCAGCCCCGGCACCACCGACGACACCGAGGACAGCGCCACGAACAGCGGCCCGGGAGCCGCCTCCGCGTCCGCGCCCGGGTCCGCGTCCACGAGCGGGTCCGCGCCCGCCTGCGTTGCCGGCCGCTCGCTGAGCACTGCTGCGCGTGGCGGCTGCCGGCGGACGATGGCGTCGAACAGCAGTGTGGTGCCGGTCACCTTGGCCGCCAGCCCGGCCGCCAGGTCGGCGGGGCTCTTGGACCGCAGGCTGCCCGGCCGCACCACGCCGGCCGCCTGCACCACCACGTCGAAGGTCCGGCCGTCCACCAGCGCCGCGACGTCGGACTCCACGGCGATGTCCGCGACCCGGTACTCGGCCGTGGCGCCCAGGGCGCGCAGCTCGGCGAGCAGGGCGACGGGTTCTGCCGAGCGGCCTGCCAGCAGCAGGGACGGCCGGCCGCGCCGGGCCAGGTCGCGGGCGATGACGGAACCGGCGGCACCCGCTCCGCCGACGATCAGATAACTGCCGTCCGGTGGCAGGTCCACCGGCTCGGGCGTCTTCTCGGGCCGGAACGAGCGCGCCAGCCGCTGACCGTTGCGCCAGGCCACGACGGAGGCCGGGCCGGGAGACGGCGGGGCGGCGGCCTCCCGGGCGACGACGTCGTGACGGTCCTGTTCGGGATCGGACGTGGAGAGGTCGATTACCCGTACCCCAAGGTCGGGGTTTTCGTCGGCCCAGGCCATCGCCAGGCCGAGCCGGACCGCCTGGGCCGGGTCGTGGGTTTCCCCGTCTACGCCGGTAACCAGGGCATTTTCGGTGATGACAAGAAGATGACCGGATGTCGGGGCTGTCATGGCGTTGAAAGATCCCCACAAGACGGACACTTCGCCGGTGGGATCGGAAGCGGTCAGTGGGTCCGGGAGCCAGCGCGGCGTGGCGAGCGTGATCGGCGGGGTGATCCAGAATTGCCGGCGCTGGAACGGGTACGTCGGCAACGGCACCCGCCGGCTGCCCGCATCAAGGCCCGCCCGATCCAGCCGTGCGCCACGTCGCCACAGCTCAGCGGCGGTCTCGAGAAGCGCGCGATCGCCAGTTTCGGCGGTCAGCGCCGAACCGCTGGGCAGCTTGGACAGGAGCTCACGGTGTTCCCCGATCACGACGAATGTGTCGAAACCGTCCGCCAGCAGGCGCGTGATCACGGCCTCGGTCAGCTCGCCGTCGTCGTGGCCGGCGACGGCGTCCGGCTGGATGCCGAACGCGCGCAACCGGGCCGCCTCGGCGACGCCGGACGGGGCCGGCTCGGTGAAGAGGAACGCCACGCGGGGCGCGCGGCCTGTGCGAGGCGCGGGCTTCGCTGCCGCGAGTCGCTCGGCGAGGTCACCGTCGCAGACCAGAGCGAGCCGGTACGGCTGATCGTCGCGAGCCGTCGACGCGGTGGCACAGACGTCGTGTTCGTGCAGTTCCGGGTGCTCGCGCAGGTGGGCGGCGAGATCGGCGACCACGGCGGCGAGCGCTGCCGCGGAGTGCGCGGAGAGGGTGAGCAGGCACGGTGTGCGCGACGGCATCGCGCCCGAGGCGCCGGAAGCGGTCGCCGGGGGTGCGGCCAGGACGGCGTGGGCGTTGGTTCCGCCGAAGCCGAAGCTGTTCACCGCGGCCAGCGGGCCGGTCCACGGGCGGCGCTCGGTGAGGACCTCGAAGCCGGCCGCGGCCAGGTCGAAGCGGTGGGACGGTTCGCCCCGGTGCAGTGACGGCGGGAGCTCGCGGTGCTGGAAGGCGAGGATCACCTTGAGCAGCGCGGGCATGGCAGCCGCGTTGAGCAGGTGACCGATATTGGTCTTCACGGAGCCGAGCAGTCGTGGCTCGCCGCCCGGCCGGGGCGGGAACGCGTGGGCCAGCGACCGAACCTCGATCGGGTCGCCGACCGGGGTGCCGGTGCCGTGCGCCTCGATGTAGGTGACGCCGTCCGGGTCCAGGCCCATCCGCCGGTAGGGCTCGGCGACCACCTCGCGTTGCCGGACCGGATTCGGGGCCATCAGGCTCAGCGAACGGCCGTCGTTGTTGACGGCGGTGCCCTTCAGCAGGGCGAGCGCCGGTGCGCCGCCGGTGGTCTCCGGGCGTGCCAGGACGAGCGCCGCGCCGCCCTCGCCCGGTACGAAACCGTCGGCGTCGCCGGCGAACGCCCGGCACCGGCCGGTGGGGGAGAGGGCCTGCGCGCCGGCGAGCAGGCTGTGCCCGGTACTGGTCAGGTTGAGGTTCACGCCGCCGACGATCGCCACGTCGCAGTCGCCGGCGAGCAGGCTGAGCCGGGCCAGGTGCAGCGCGGCGAGCGCCGACGAGCAGGCGGTGTCGATCGCGACGGCGGGACCGTGCAGGTCGAGCAGGTGCGCCACCCGCGCGGGAGTGAGATTGCGAAGACTGCCGGTGAGCGCGTGCGAGCTGGTCGTGGGCAGGGCGTCGCGGACCAGTTCCGGGTACCCGGATTCGCCCACCGCCGCGAAGACGCCGATCCGGTGGCCGTGGCGGCGCGGGCCGGCGTATCCGGCGCGTTCCAGGGCTTCGTGGGCGAGCTCCAGGAAGATCCGGGCGTGCGGGTCGAGGAGGCGGGCTTCCTCGTCGCCGATGCCGAAGTAGCCGGCGTCGAACAGCGACGGGTCGTCGAGGAACGCGCCATGGCCGTCCCAGCGGTCGGACCGGGTGACCGAGTCCCGGCCGTTGATCAGGTTGTCCCAGAACTGCTCGGGCGTGTCAGCGCCGGGGAACCGGCAGGCCATCCCGATGATCGCCAGGTCGTGGGCAGCGCCGGCCGCGCCCGGCCCGGGCTCAACCGCTGAGGGAAGAGGACCGGCAAGGGGTCGCTCAGCCGGGGGGCGGTCGGCCAGGAGGCGGTCGGCCAGGGCGGGAACGGTCGCGCAGTCGCGCAGGAGGACCGGATCGAGGGTACGGCCGAGCGCGTCCTCCAGCTCCGCGAGCACCTCCATGGCCGCGAGCGACGAGCCGCCGATCGCGAGAAACCGGTCCTCCGCGCCGATCGTCTCCGGCTCGATGCGCAGCACCCGCGCCCACGCCGCCCGGACCAGCCCTTCCATGTCCCGCCGAGACCGGAAATATCCGGTATCAGGCGAGATTTCGGGTGTACCTCGGGTGGACGGCTCGGCAGGAAGGGGCACCGCCGGGATGGGCGCGGCGGAGAGCGGCGTGGCCGGGATGCGGTCGCGCAGGGCCTGACGGCGCAGCTTGCCGCTGGTGGTTCGGGCGAAAGCCCCCCGCGGCACCACCTCGACCCGGACATGGTCGTAACCGAGCGCCTCGGCCACCCGCCGCCGCACCCGCTCGGCCACGTCCGGATCGGATCGCACGGCCGGCGCGGCCACGAAGACCACGACCAGCTCGCGCCCGCCGGCCTGGTCGGTGGCGCCGACCACCGCGACCGGCCCGGCACCCAGCCCCGGCGTAGCGGCCGCCACCTCCTCCAGGTCAGCGGCGTGGAAGTTGCGGCCGTGCACGAACAGCACGTCCTTCTCCCGGCCGCTGATCACCAGCCGCCCGTTCCGGACGAAGCCGATGTCGCCGGTCCGCAGCCACCCGTCACCGGTCAGCGCCGCCGCCGTGGCCCGCGGATCGCGGTGGTAACCCCGCGTCACGTTCGGGCCGGACACCTGAACCGCCCCGACCAGGCCGTCCTCGACCACGAGCCCGCCGGCGTCCACGATCCGGACCGCGCAGCCGGGCACCGGGTGGCCGACGTCCATGAACTCGACCGCGGACGCCGACGGTGGCGCCGCGACAGCGACACCGCGGGACAGCGCCGCCCGGCTCAGCGCGACCGGCTCGGCGACCTCGCCCATCGGCGGGAACGCGACAGCCACCGTGGCCTCGGCCAGCCCGTACACCGGTGCGAGCGCCGACCGCCGCAGCCGGGCGCGGTCCATCTTCGCGGCGAACGCCCGCCAGACCGCAGGCGAGATCGGCTCCGCGCCCACCATCAGCAGGCGCACGCTGCTCAGGTCGAGGGTGTCCAGCACCGCGTCCGGCACCCGGCGCACCACCAGGGCGAGCGCGAAGTTGGCCGCCGACAGCACCGTGCCCCGGTGCCGGTCGGCGACCCGCAGCCATGTCTCGGGCCGCTTCGCGAAGGTCAGCGGGCTGATCCGCACCTGCCGGCAGCGGACGTGCACCGGGGTGAGGTGGGTGCCGATCAGGCCCATGTCGTGGAAGTAGGGCATCCAGGTGACGACCACGTCCGACGGCCCGATCCGGCTGGCCTGCGCGGCCTGTTCCAGGTTCGCGACAACGTTGCGGTGGGTCAGCTCGACGCCCTTCGGCGCTCCGGTGCTGCCCGACGAGAACTGCAGGAACGCCACGTCGTCGGGCCGGGCCGGATGCGGCTCCGCGAGCGGCTCGGCCGAGCGCAGCGTCGCCAGCGAGAGCGCGCCGGGCAGGACGGCGTCACCGGCCAGGGCCGGCGACACCGGAGAAGCGGCCGGCGACGACAGATGACGCCGGACGGCGGCCAGGCGGTCCGGTTCCGGCGGCAACGGCACGGGTACGACCCCGGCCAGCACCGCACCCCAGAAGAGCGCCAGGAAGTCCTCGCCGGCGGCCGCCACCACCAGCAGCGGGTCGCCCGGGTTCAAGCCGGCCGCCCGCAGGCCGCCCGCCACGCGCAGCGCGTCGGCGTGCAGCTCCGCGTAACCGACGAAACGCTCGGTGTCTCCGACATGCACGATGCCTTGATCGGGGGCGAGAGCAGCTGCCCTGGCCAGCACATCGGTGAGAGTCATGGCCGGACACGTTACCGAAGATCATCAAGGACTCTCGGGGACCGTTCGGTCACCCGTACCGGAGAAGGCAGGTGCCGACGGCGAAGCCGAGGCCGGAATCGAGCATTTCGCTGCAACGACGGGCGAACTCGGCACACCCTTACAGATGTCGCGGTGCAACCCGCCCGCTACTCAGGCATCTCCGGGCCGGGCCGATGGGTACGACGCGCCACCCGGCGTGTCCGGCAGACCTGCGGAGGTAAACCCATGCGTCTCGTGCCCCAGTCACTGCGGAGGCGCCGTGCGCTCCTGGCGGCGTCCGGTGCCGCGCTGGTCGCCGCGATCGCGACGGTGCTCGTGCTGAACTCGACGCCTGCGGCGGCCACCTGGCAGACGTTCTCCGGCACGCCCACCTGTGACTGTGTCGTGCAGGACAGCAAGACCAACTCCTACCGCGCGGTGTTCGGCTACGTCAGCACGGCCGGCAAGTCCGGGAAGATCGACGCCGGGGAGAACAACAAGGTCGTGCTGACCGGCACGACCAGGAGCACCGACGCGAAGGTCACCACCCGGTTCGACCCGGGCACCCACAAGGCGTCGTTCGCGACCGGGTGGATCTCCAAGGACACCCAGGTCACCTGGAAGGTCGGCGGCAAGTACGTCACCGGGCACTGGAACCGGCCGACGTGCGGCAAGGACGTCAGCCTGCCCGCCGGCGGCAACGGCTCCGGGCCGATCCTCGTGCTGGTCATCGCTGCTCTGGTGGGCGGAGGAGTCTACCTGTGGCGCAAGCGTCGCACGGTGACCCAGCCGTGACGATGCGCAGCGTCCTGGCGATCGGCGCGCACCCCGACGACATCGAGCTCGGCTGCGGCGGCACCCTCGCCGCGCACCGGGCGGCCGGCGACAAGGTCACCATGCTCGTGGTGACCGGCGGGCAGAACGGTCCGGGCCTGGTCGACGGCCGCCGGGCCGAGGCCGAGGCCGCCGCCCGCAGCCTGGACTGCGGCCTGATCTGGGGCAGTCTGGTGGACTGCGCGGTCAGCCCGGACGCGGCCACGGTGGCGCTGATCGAGCAGGCGATCCGCGAGGCCGAGGCGGACGTCGTCTACGTGCACGCGCCGGACGACTCGCACCAGGACCACCGCGCGGTCGCGGCGGCCACGCTGTCCGCGACCCGGCACAGCCGGCGGATCCTGCACTACCGCAGCCCGTCCACCACCCGGTTCGAGCCGACCGTCTACGTCGACATCTCGGCACACCTGGACCGCAAGATCGCCGCCCTGGCGTGTCACCGCAGCCAGGTCGAGTCGTCCGCGATGGTCGACCCGGAGGTGGTCGCCGCCTCGGCCCGGCACTTCGGCGCCCAGGCCCGGGTCCGTTTCGCGGAGGCGTACATGCCGGCCCGCTTCGTGTGGGATCTGGCGCCGCCTCTGGTGCTGCCGATGAGGTCGGAGATGCCGGTGTACGCGGCTCAGGTAGCCGCGTGACCGGCGGCGTGGCGTCCCCTGCCGGACGGGGGCGCCACCGCCGCGTGCCGGAGCACCACCGTCGCGCCCTGCTCACCCACGTCCTGGTCCTCGCCGCGGCGTTCGCGCTGTTCGGCGTTGACCGGACGCTGGGCTGGGCCGCGACGGTGCTCAACGTCGTGTTCCTGCTCTTCTTCTTCCGGCATCTCGCGTTCGCGGTCTCAGCGGCCCGCTGGGCGGAACGCGACCTCGACGCGCCCGTCGTCGGCATCGAGACCTACACCCCCTCGATCGCCGTCCTGGTCGCCTGCAAGGACGAGGAACTCGTGGTCGACGGCATGGTGGCGGCCATGCTCGACCTGTCCTACCCGCCGTCGGCGCTGACCGTGGTCGTCGTCGACGACGCCTCCACCGACGGCACCGGCGCGAAACTCGACGCCTGGCACGCGGCCAACCCCCGGCTGCGGGTGCTGCACCGGCCGCCCGGCGCCGGCGGCGGCAAGTCGGGCGCCCTCAACGACGCCCTCGCCCTGGTCGAGGCGGAGATCGCGGTCATCTTCGACGCCGATCACCAGCCCGAGCCGAGCGTGCTGCGCCGGCTCGTCAGGCATTTCCGGGACCCGCGGGTGGGCGCGGTGATGGGGCGCTGCGTGGTCCGCAACGGTGTCGAGTCGAACCTCGCGTCGACGATCTTCATCGACTACCTGTCCGGCTATCTGGTCAACGAGTACGGCCGGCAGGCGCTGTTCGAGCTGCCCGCCTACGGTGGCGCGAACTGCGCGGTCCGCACCGATCTGATCCGGGCCCTCGGCGGCTGGAACCCGCACACCGTCACCGAGGACACCGACCTCACGCTGCGGCTGCTGCTGGACGGGTACCGGGTCCGCTACGACTCGACCGCTGTCGACTTCGAGGAAGCGGTGCTGTCGAACAGCCGGTTCTGGCGGCAGCGGTACCGGTGGGCGCGCGGGCACCAGAAGTGTCTGCGGGACTACTGGCGGCCGGTGGTCGTCTCACCCCATCTGTCCCTCATGGAGAAACTGGAGACGGTCCTCTTCCTCTGGGTCTACCACGTGCCCGTTCTCTGCGGTCTCGGGCTGATATTGATCGCCCTGAGGGCCTTCGGGATCGGCGGCGCCTCCCTCCTCCAGATGATCTCGCTGTCCGCGCTGCTGTTCGCCGGGCCGTTCACCGAGCTCGCGGTCGGGCTGGTGCTCGGGCGGGTGTCCCGCAAGGCCGTGTGGATGCTCGTCGGATTCATCCCCGCCTTCGGGATGTCGATCCTGACCGCCACCAAGGCCTACCTCGACGGCATGTGGGGGACCACCTACAGCTGGTCCAAGACCGCGCGCTCGGGCGCGACCAGCGCCCCGGTCCAGGCCCCGGTGATGGAGGCGGCATGACCCTCGTCGCCCGCCGCCTCGACCACGCCCTGCACGACCGGGCCGCGCGCCGGCTGGTCGCCGGCGGCACGGCCCGCCGCCGCCACCTGGTCCTGATCGAGATAGCGCTCGCGGTGCTCGGCTGCGTCGGCGGATACCTGCTCTGGATCGACGGGGCCCGCCACCTCGAGGTGCGGATCTGCGAGCAGATCATCCTGGCGCTCGGCGTCGACCGGATCTCGGCGGCGCTCGGCGACTCGTTCCTCGTCTTCGGTCCCGGGTTCGAGCCGGTGGTCGCGCAGATGACCGGATCCTGCTCGATCCTGTCCAGCGTCCTGGCCCTGGCCGCCCTCGCCGTCATCGTCCTGCGCGAGCGGTCCCAGGTCATCGCCGGGTTCGCCGTCGCGGCCGTCTTCGTGCTCGCCGCCAACCAGGTCCGGCTCCTGCTGTCGCTGCTGGCCGGGCGGTACTTCGCCGTGGACGCGCTGGTCTTCTTCCACGACTGGATCGGCGCGGTCATCAATTTCGCCTACACCCTGATCGGACTGCTCATCATGATCGGAATGACGATGTACGACGCCCAGCGCGCCGAGCAGGATCACACGGGACGGCACACCGCGGACCGGCCCGAGGCCTGGGCCCGTCCCGGGCTCGGTCACCGGGTGCCGCTCGACTCCGACGACGCCCCGAAGGCGCCGAAGGTTCAGGTAGCGGCGTTCCTGCACCGCAAGGTCCTGCCGCGGGCCCTGTCGGCGCGCCTCGCCCGCCGCCGGGAGCGCACCCGCGTGGACTACCGGGTCGGCCACGAGAACGCCGCCCGCCGCGCCGCCATCGTCCGCGACCTGGCCGGCAAGGGCCTCGGCGTGCACACCGCCACCCTGCTCGCCGTCGCCACCCACGAGACCGACACCGGGGTGCTGGACGCGCTCGCCGACGTGGTCGCCGCCCGCCAGTGGGAGCCGATCGCCAGCGCCGACGTGATCGCGCTGCGCCTCTGGGCCCGTGCCTGGCTGATGCGCGCGCCGGCCGCGACCGGGCCGGCACCGACCGGGCCGGCACCGACCGGCCGCCTGATCGCGGTGACCGGCGCCGGCGGTCCGGCCGGCGTCGCGGTGATCCAGGCGCTGCGGAAGGCCGGCGACGAGGTCCTCGCGCTGGACGCCAACCCCGACGGGGCCGGGCTCCGGCTCGCCGCGCACGCCGCGGTGCTGCCGCGAGCGGACCAGCCCGGGTACGCGGACAGCCTGCTCGCCGTCCTCGCGGAGCACCGGCCGTCGGCGCTGGTCTGCACGGTCGCCGAGGAGTACCGGGCGCTGACCCCGCTCACCGCCCGTCTCGACGAGATGGGCGTGCGGACCTGGCTGCCCGACCCGGCCGCCGCCGAGACCTGCCTCGACAAGGTCGCCTTCGCCACCGCCCTGCACGCCGCCGGGGTGCCGCACCCGGCGACCGCCTGGACCGCCGGCACCGCCGGCCTGGTCCCCGGCCCCTGGGTGGTGAAACCGGCCCGCGGCCGGGGCAGCCGCGACGTGGTCCTCGTCGACGAGCCCGCCGACCTGCCGCACGCGTTCTTCACCGTCCCCGGCGCGATCGTCCAGACCCGCCTGGACGGCCGCGAGTTCACCGCCGACGCCCTGGTCGCCCGGGACGGCCGGATGCTGGCCTGCGTGCCCCGCTGGCGCGACGAGACCCGGGGCGGCATCTCGGTGCGCGGCACCACGTTCGCGTCGCCGGCCGTCACCGAGGTGGTCGCCGCCACGCTCCGGGCCGTCGGCCACAGTGGCCCCGCCAACGTGCAGGGCTTCGTCGGCCCGGCCGGCGAGGTCACGATCGTCGAGGTCAACCCGCGTTTCTCCGGTGGCCTGCCGCTCACCCTCGCGGCCGGCGCCGACGTGGTCGGCACCTACGTCGCCGGGATCCTCGACCCGGCCGCCGACCTGCCACCGCTCGAGTTCCGGCCGGGCCTGCGGATGGCCCGGTACTTCAGCGAGATCTTCTACACGTCCGCCGACGAGCTCGTGGGAGCTGCCCGATGACCGCCAAACGCATCCTCGTCCCGTTCGGCACCCGGCCCGAGGTCATCAAACTTGCCCCGGTCGTGGCCGCCCTGCGCGAGTACGGGCACACCGTCCTGGCCGTCGACACCGGGCAGCACACCGACGCCGCGATGGCCGGTGACGTGCAGCGCGACCTCGGCCTGCGGCCGGACATCCGGCGGTCCCTGCCGGAAGCGGCGCAGGACGGCGGCAGCCGGCTCGGCGCGCTGCTGGAGGGCGCCGACGAGGTGCTGCGGTCCAACCCGGTCGACCTGGTGCTCGCCCTGGGCGACACCCACACCGTTCCCGCGTACGCCCTCGCCTCCCGTGCCGCCGGCGTGCCGTTCGCCCACCTCGAAGCCGGGCTGCGCAGCTTCAACCCGCGCAGCCTCGAAGAGGTCAACCGCCGGGTCGCCGCGGCCACCGCCCAGCTGCACTTCGCGCCGACCGGCCGGGCCGCCGGCTTCCTCGCCGGAGAGGGCGTGGACGCCGACCGGATCTTCATCGTCGGCAACCCGGTGATCGACGCGCTGCGGCAGCGTGGCATCACGCCGGTGCCGCCCGCGAACCGTACCGGGGTGCTCGTCACCGCCCACCGCGCGAGCAACGTCGACGACCCGGATCGCCTGGCCCGCCTGATCGGCGTCGTCGCCCGGCTCGCCGACATCGGACCGGTCCGCTTCCCGGTCCACCCGCGCACCGGCGCCCGCCTGCGCGAACACGGCCTCGCCGAACGCCTCGCCGCGGTGCCCGGCGTGACCTGTGAGGACCCGCTCGGCTACGACGACCTGCTCCGCGAGCTGGCCACCAGCCGGGTCGTCGTCACCGACTCCGGCGGACTCCAGGAGGAGGCCTCCTACCTCGGCGTCCCGGTGGTCGTGCTGCGGCGCTCCACGCCCCGCTGGGAAGGGGTGGAGACCGGAACCGCGGTGCTCACCGGGATCAGCACCGACGAGGAGGCCGACCGGGCGGTCGCGGCGGCCCACCGGCTGAGCGCGCCACTGATGCTCGCGCACATCGCGGCGCTGCCCTGCCCGTACGGTGACGGCAACACCGGTCCGCGCGTCGCCGAGCTGCTCGCCGATCCGATCGTCGACGCGCTGCTCGCCCTGGACGAGCCCGACTACACCGCCGGCCCGCTGCCCTGGGCCGTGGCGTGACCGATTCCGCCGCCTTCCTCGGCGTGACAGGCGTCGTCGTGGACCTCGACGACACGATCTACCCGCAGGCCGCGTACCTCTACGGCGCGGCCCGCGCGGTGGGTCGCGCCGGCGCCGCGGCGGGCCTCGACCCGGTGCGGCTCGGCCGGGCGGTCCGGCGTCAGCTGATCGCCGGATCGGATCGCGGCGGGACGATCGACAGAGCCCTTCTCCGGTACGGGGTACCGGCCGCCGAGCTGCCCGCGATCCTGCCGGTCCTGGTCGCGGCGTTCACCGGTTACCGCCCGCGGCGGCTGCCCGTGTTCCCCGGCGCGGCCGCCGCCCTCGACGCGATCGCCGCCCGCTACCCGATCGCCTGCCTGACCGACGGCAACCCGGTGATCCAGCGCGCCAAACTGGCCGCGGTCGGCATGGACGACTTCTTCCCGGTCGTCGTGATCACCGACGAGCTGGGTGGCCGTACCGTCCGCAAGCCCCATCCGGCCGGCCTGCGCGAGGCGGCGTCCCGGCTCGGCGTCGCGCCCTCCGAGCTCGTGGTGATCGGCGACCGCCCGGGCAAGGACGTGGCGGTCGCGGCCGCGCTCGGCGCCCGCTCCATCCGGGTACGCACCGGCGAGTACACCGACTGCCCGGACGAGCCGCCCGCGACCGCCGTGGTGGCCGACCTGCCCGCCGCCGCTGGTCTGCTCCTGGCTTGATTGGATGGGACGGTGAGCATCTCTGTGACCGACGCGCCCGAGCGCGAACGCTTCGAGGCGCGTGACGACGACGGCAACCTGGCCGGGTTCGTCACCTATCAGCTGACCGGCGCCATCATCGTCTACACGCACACCGAGGTCGTCCCGGCGTACGAGGGGCACGGCGTGGGTTCCGCCCTCGCGAAGGCCGTGATGGACGACGCGAAGTCCCGCAACCGGACCGTTGTGCCGATCTGCCCCTTCATCAGCGGCTGGCTGGAGAAGCACCCGGAGTACGACACGGTGGTCGCCAGATCCACCCGAAAGGTCAAATAGGACAGCGCCACGATCTGCGACAATCGGTGACCCGTCCGCATCCGGTGGAGTCGCCGACATGGGCCGCATCCTTCAGATCACGCTCGGCGCGATCGCCAGCCTGCTCGTGGTGCCGGTCGCCGTCAACGTGGGGACCAGCGGTGACGCGCCGCCGTGGCTGAAGCCCTACATCAACTGGCTGTGGCCGGTGGCCCTGGCCTGCGTCGCCGTGGTCATCGTCCTGGAGTGGCTGTCCCGGCGGGAGGGCCGCCCGGCCAAGCCGATCTCGGCGCTGCACCCGGACGACCCGCGCAACGCCCCGCGCGCCCTCGCCCAGATCGCCCACTACGTCGAGGGCCGGCAGAAGGGCGCCCTCGACGAGAAGGTCCGGCTCGCGCTCGCCCTCGACGAGCGCCCGACGGCGGTCCGGCAGACCGTGCACCTTGTCCAGCGGATCAGCGGCGCCGACTTCCAGCTCTCCGCGGAGCACGGCATCGCCGACGTCTTCGACGAGATGGACGGCTCGATGCTGATCCTCGGCGCGCCGGGAGCCGGGAAGACGACGCTGCTCATCGATCTGGCCTCGATGCTGGTGGCTCGCGCCGACGAGACGCGGATCCCGGTCGTGGTCGATCTCGCCGACTGGTCCCGCTCCGGCGCGAGCCGCTGGCGGCTGTTCGGTGGCGGCGAGGAGGAACCCCGGGCCTTCGCGGATTGGCTGCTCGTGTCGCTCAAGCGGCGTTACCGGATCCCGGTCGCGGTGGCGCGGTCGTGGCTGGCGGCCGACCGGCTGATTCTGCTGCTGGACGGGCTCGACGAGGTCCGCGACTCGTACCGCGACCGCTGCGTCGCGGAGATCAACAGATTGCAGGAGCGCGGGATCGCGACCCGGGTCGTGGTGTGCAGCCGGGAAGCCGACTACGAGAAGCTGTCCGCGCGGCTCCGGCTGCAGGGCGCGGTGTCGATCCGGCCGCTGACCAGGGAGCAGGTGACGGCGTACTTCGACACGGTCAGCCCGTATCTGGCCCGCACTGCGGAGGCCCTGCGTGCCGACGACGAGCTGTGGGAGTTGCTGACCACGCCGCTGATGCTGCACATCATGGCGCTGGCGCAGAGCGACGCGGCGCTGCCGGCGCTCCCCGAGGAGACCGATCGGCAGGCCCGGCGCGCGGACGTGTTCGACGCGTACCTGGTGGAGGTGCTGGCCCGCCGCCGATACGGTGAGATCAGCTCGGCCGTGCAGGTGCTGCGGGCTCTCCGATTGCTGGCCGAAGGCTCGCTCAAGGCCGGCGGCAGCGTCCGGGTGATCTTCCCCGACGACATGAATGCGAAAAGCACGGTCAGTGATGCCGGGCTGGCCGTTTCCGCGGTGCGCTTCTTTCCGGCGACCTTCACCGTGGCCGCGGTGGTGAGCACCGCGGCTGTGGCAGTCGGGGCGAACGGCTTCCTTGCCCTGATCCTGGGCGGTCTGCTGTATTGGCAGTTCGTCGATCTCGCGCTGGTCGACGGCTGGGCGAACCTGATACGCAGATGGTGGCTTTTCGTCGCCGTCGTGGTCCTCCTGCTGGTCTTCTCCGCCGGACTGATGATCACGCTGCACGTCGCGGTGAACGCGGTCGACACGGATTCCCGGGTCCTTCCCGCCATGGTGATCATGACCGTGGCCGGTGTCAGCACCGTGATCTGGTGGAGAGACGATCACTCGGACCGGCTCCTCCCGTTCATCCCTCTGGCGGTCGGCACCGGGGTGGCCGTCACCACGTTCTTCACCGGCGTTCCGCGGTCGGCGGGGACGGCCTGGGCGGCGGGCCTCGGCACGGTGTTCCTGGTCTTCGGCACGGTGGTGCCCTTCCTGGAAAGTCCGTCGTTTCCTCCTGTGGAAAGGTCCAGGACGGCCAGGGTCGCCGGTTTCCTGGTCTCCCTGGCCGGTATGTCCGCGTCGATTCTGCTGTTCACCGAGTCGTGGTTCCGCCCGATGATCGCGCCGCTGGCCGGTCTCGTGGTCGGCCTGCTCAGCGGCTTGGTGCCCGCCATCTTGCTGGGGCTGGCGCTCACCGGCCGCGCGTCATGGCTGTCGATGTACGTCGCCGGTGACCTGGTGCCGTGGCGTCGGGCGTTTCTCAGGTTCGCCACCGATCGCAGCATCCTCACCAGCGCCGAGGGGGAGTACCGCTTCATCCACCTGCTGATTCGTGACCATCTGGTGGCTTGTGACCCGGAGCGGCTGGCGGCCTCGGTGGAGAAGCGGCGGGCCGAGCTCGGTCTGGGCTGACACGATGAGGGCTGGCGCGATGAGGTTTGGCGCGGTGAGGTTTGGCGCGATGAGGGCTGGCGCGATGAGGGCTGGACAGCCGGGATGGAGCTGGACACACCGGCTTGCCGAAGCGTCCGGGCGGACCGCAGGGTGGGGGAATGGACCGGGACGAGACGCCGGAGATCAGGATCGGGCTGGCCCTCGGTGGCGGCGCGGTGCGGGGCGCCGCGCACGTCGGCGTGCTGGAGGTGCTCGACCAGGCCGGGCTGGAGCCGGCGGTGATCACCGGGACCAGCGCCGGAGCGCTGGTCGGGGCGCTCTACGCGGCCGGGAAGTCGCCGTCCGAGATCCTGAAGCTGGCGCAGACGCTGCGGTGGGCGCGGCTGGTGCGCCCGGGCCGTACCCGGAAAGCGCTCTTCGAGACCAGCAGGCTGGGCGTCTTCCTGGAGACGGCGCTGGACCACGCCACCTTCGACGACCTGAGGCTGCCGTTCGCGGCGGTCGCCTGTGACCTGGCGACCGGCGAGGAGGTGGTGATGCGGGACGGGCCGGTGGCCCAGGCGGTGCTCGCCAGCGCGGCCGTGCCCGGCGTGTTCCCGCCGGTGGACCGGGACGGGCTGATGCTCGTCGACGGCTCGCTCGTCAACATCGTCCCGGCCGGGGTGGCCCGCCGGCTCGGGGCCGACATCGTGGTGGCGGTCGACGTGTCCGGCCCGCTGCCGCGCCGCCCGCCGGCCACGATCCTGCACATCATGGTGGCGGTCTCCACGCTGCAGCCGGGCGGCACGAACAACCTGGCGAAGGACGCCGACCTGGTGCTCAGCCCGGAGGTGGACGGGTACGCGTTCTGGGAGCTCTCCCGGATCCCGGAGTTCGAGCAGGCCGGCCGGGTCGCCACCGAGCAGGCGCTGCCGCTGCTGCGGGCCCTCACCGAGGCCGCCGCGGCGCGCAAGCTGTGGGAGCGGGACCGTCAGCCGACCGCGACCCAGACGTCGTCGAGCATCCCGTGAAACTGGTCGTTGTCGCCGAACGCGCTCTTGCCGCCGAGGCTCAGCGGGTCCCTGTTCACCACTGACAGGTCCGTCGGGAGCGCCACGATGCCCTGGGCGGTCCGATCCACGTAGACGGCGAGGTTCGCGCCGTGGCGGCGGCACTCGACGGTGTGCCAGCGGTCGTCGGCGACTGTCACCCGGGCCAGGACCAGGTGGATCGCCGCGCCGGCGACCAGGGCGCAGCTGGGGTGGCCGGACCGGCCGTCGACCTGCAGCTTGTACTGGCTGCCCTCGGTCGCATAGCCCTTCTGCAGGATGTTCTGCCCCTTGCTGGTGCGGTTCGGAGCGAGCCGCACCGACGCGCCGTACCGGAACGGCCGGACGCCGGGATTCAGGTCCGGGCTGCTCGCGGCCCGCAGCACCAGTCGCGGGCAGGGCGACATCCGGCAGGGGGCGGGGAAGCGCACGGCCCGGCCGGTGTCACGGACCGCCAGCTCCGGGGTGGCGTGGCCGGTGACCGGGGTGAGCGTGTGGCCCTTGCCGGAGCTGTCCGCCCAGGTCGCCGGCCCGGTGCCGTCGAAGGTGTAGTGCGCCACCAGGGCCGGCGGCGGGGTCGCCGGGACCCAGAAGGCTCGATCGGCGCCGGTCCGGGCAGCCGTCGTGGCGGCGGCCAGCGATGCCATGCCGAGCAGTACCCCGGACAACAGGAAAAGGCGGGGGCGGAAGCGGTACACGTACCCTCAACGCACCCGGAAGGACAAGGCAGCGGGCCGCGGCTGATCGCCGCGGCCCGCGCCCCTGGTCGGGCCCTTGCGGACCTGTGAAGATCAGTCCTCCGGGTGGTGCGGGCCGTCCCCGCCGTCCGTGCTGAACGTGCCCTGCGGGCCGGCCGGCGCCGGCAGCCGGATCGGCTTGCCCGGGACCTTCCGGCCGGGCACGCCGTTCACCGACTCGGTCGAGTAGGCGAACGTGAGCTGCGCGAAGGCGATCAGGTCGCTGTTGACTTCGAGCGCGCGCAGATCCAGATTGTTGATCGTGTCGCAGGCCTGGTGGTAGCACTGGTCGAACGACTCGCCGGCGACACCGCCCCAGATCGCCTGCTGCTCGGCGGTCTTCACCACTTCGGCGCCGGTGAACAGGCCGCCGGACGGGATGCCCGCCTCGATGAACGCCTGGTAGTCGCTGCGGCCGGAGAACTCGGCGTCGTCGTAGGGCTCGTCCTTCCAGGTGTAGTACGACTCGTAGAGGTCCTCGATCGCGGTCGAGCCGGGCGGCACCACGACCGGGGCCGGGAACGACGACTCGTCCGCGTCGTAGACCTGGAAGATGTAGTTCGGCGAGCCGACCATGTCGTAGTTGAGGTAGAGCGCGATCCGGTCACGCTCGGCCTGGGGCAGGTCCGCGACGTACGCGGTCGAGCCGATCAGGCCCTCCTCCTCGGCGCCCCACCAGGCGAACCGCACGGTGTTCTGCGGCTTGATCCTCGCCATCTGCAGCGCGGTCTCCAGGATCGCGGCGGAGCCGGAGCCGTTGTCGTTGATGCCCGGCCCGTCACCGACGCTGTCCAGGTGGGCGCCGGCCATCACCACGTTGTTCCGGTTCTTGCCGGGCAGTTCGGCGATGACGTTCACGTCGGTGCGCGTCTCGGACGGCAGCACCCGCACGCGCGCGGTCGAGCCGGCCTGCGCGAGTGCCGCGCCGTCGGCGAAGCTAGCGCCCACCACCGGGATGGTGACCGTCGGGTTGTCGCCGAGCGTGCCGACGATCAGGCCCTCCCGGGTCGGGTCGTTGCCCTGGTTGAAGACGATCACGGCCTCGGCGCCGGCCGCCTCGGCGTTCTGCGCCTTGATCACGAAGGAACAGGCGGTGGTGCCGTCCGGCAGCGTGCCGCCACGCTGGACCAGCGCGATGTCGTTCGGCCCGCTGAAGTCCAGGCCGGTGAAGTCGTCGGCGGAGCAACCGCTGGTGGTGGCGCGGTCGCCGGTCAGGTTGACGTCGACCGGGACGACCGGGCCGGTCACGTCGCCGGGCGGGCTGTTGGTGAAGGCGCCGGTCTCGTACTCCGCGTTCACCGGGGTGAGCTGCTGGAGCAGGGCCGGGAAGACGAACTCGAACTCGAACTCGTCGAGTGTGACCTTGTAGCCGGCCTTGCGGAGCAGCCCGGAGACGTACCTGACGCTCTCCGCGTACCCCTCGGTGCCGGCCGCCCGGGAGCCGGGGTAGTAGGCGTCGTCGTTCTTGTCGGCAATCTTCTGGAACTTCTGGAGGTGACCGAGAACGCCGTTGAGCGTCACGCACTTGAGCAGTTCGGCGTAGGTGTCGTTGGCCTGTCGCGCACATGGGTCGCGGTGACCGTGCCCACCTGCGGCGGCGGCGGTACCGGGGACGATGACCAGGGCGGTGGCGGTGGCCGCCGCCGCGAAGATCCTCAGCTTCATCGCGGATTCTCCTGTCCACATCGGAACACCGCTGACCGTAGACGAAGTCGGCGATCGATGCATCATCCGTACCGTTGATCGACGTGCGGCGATATAGTGCGGCGATGCGCATCGTCTTGGCGGTTCTGCTGGCCCTCGTCGGCGCCCCCGTGCTCACCGGAGCGCCCGCGCAGGCCGCCGCTCCGGGTACCCAGCCGATCTACGACTACGCCTCGGCGATCCGTGAGCAGGTGTGGGTGCAGACCAGCGTCGACAGCGACGCCGACGGCAAGCCGGACCGGGTCGCGGTGCGCGTCATCCGGCCGGTGGCCCCGGTCAAGGTGCCGGCCATCTTCCAGGCCAGCCCGTACTACGCCGGCCTCAACGACGTGCCGAACCACGACGACATCGACCGCGACGGCGGCCTCACGGTCGGCTCGGCCGGGGTGGTCGACCGGGCGCAGAACATCACCTTCGCCGGATATCTGGACAACTACTTCGTGCCGCGCGGTTACGCGGTGGTCTTCGCCGACAGCCTCGGCACCGGCGGGTCGGACGGCTGCCCGACCTCGGGCGGGCGCAACGAGACGCTCGGCGCGAAAGCCGTTGTGGACTGGCTGAACGGGCGGGCGCCGGCGTTCGACGCCGCGGGCCGGCCCGTCGCGGCGAGCTGGTCCACCGGGCGTACCGGCATGATCGGCGTCTCCTACAACGGCACGCTGCCGAACGCGGTCGCCACCACCGGCGTGCAGGGCCTGGAGACGATCGTCCCGATCGCGGCGATCTCCTCCTGGTACGACTACTACCGGGCCAACGGCGGCGTGGTGGCGCCCGGCGGGTTCCAGGGCGAGGACACCGACGTGCTGGCGAAGGCCGTGCTGACGCGCGCCGATCCGGAAGTCTGCACCGAAGCGATGAATTATCTGGAGAAAGCGCAGGATCGGGAGACCGGTGACTACAGCGCGTTCTGGGCGGAACGTGATTACCTGCGCGACGTGAACAAAGTGCGGGCCAGCGTCTTCCTCGTGCACGGGCTGCACGACGAGAACGTGCGCACGCTCCAGGCCGGCCAGTGGTGGGACGCGCTCTCCGCGCGCGGCGTGCCGCGCAAGATCTGGCTGCACCAGGCCGCGCACACCGACCCCTTCAACGTACGGCGGCAGCAGTGGCTCACGACCCTGCACCGATGGTTCGACCAGTGGCTGTACAAGATCGACACCGGCGTCATGCGGGAGCCGATCGCGGACGTGGAGACCGCGCCCGGCGTCTGGCAGACCTCGGCCCGCTGGCCCCTGCCCGGCCTGTCCCAGTCGCTCCGGCTCGGTGACGGCACGCTCGGCGGTGGCTGGTCACACGCGGCCCAGTCGTTCGTGGACGACCCGTCCCGGACCGCCGAGGATCTCGCCGCGACGATCGGCGCCGACCCGAACCGCCTCGCCTACCTGTCGTCGCCGCTGTCCCGGCAGACCCGGCTCACCGGCACGCCGACGGTCACCGTGCGCGCCTCGCTGACCGGCGACTCGCCGTACCTGACCGCCCTGCTCGTCGATTACGGGGCCGCCGATCGGTACGCCGGCCTGCGCACCCTGACCACCCAGGACTGCATCGGCCCCGGCATCGAGGGCGACCCGGGCTGCTTCAACCAGCGTGAGTACGTCACGGCGTCGACCCCGTTCGAGATCGTCACGCGCGGCTGGCTGGACGTGCGGAACCGGTTCTCACCCGCTCGCACCGTGCCGATCACGGCGGGCCGGGAGTACACCTTCCACTGGGACCTCCAGACCACCGACCACGTCTTCGCCGCCGGGCACCGGATCGGCCTCGTCCTGATCTCCACCGAGCGCGACCACACGCTGCGCTACCCGGCCGGCACGGTGGTCACCGTGCGCCCCAGCCTCTCCAGTCTGCAGGTGCGCTTGAGCTGATGCCGTAACGTGCTTTCATGGCGCTCACCGTAAAGATTTTCGCGGACCCGGAGACCCTGCGCGCCGTGGAGCGCGACCTGCGCTCCGACGCCGATCTGCGGGGTACGCGTCTGAGCCGCGTCGACGCACCGATCAAGCCCGGCGAGATGGGCTTCGTCCCGGACGCGCTGCAGTGGGTGACCGACAACAACACGCTGCTGGCGGCGCTCGCCGGAGCGGTCGCGGGCTGGCTGGGCCGGCAGCGGCAGCCGACCCGCATCCGGGTGCGGCTGGGCGAGCGGGAGATCGAGCTGGAGTCCGATCGGGTGAAAGACGCGGACGCGACGGCGGAGGAGCTGCTTCGCAAGCTCCAGGACGGCACCGATGTTTGAGAAGTTCGACGCGGCAGCCCGCCGGGTCTTCCTCCGCGCGCAGGAGGAGGCGCACGAGCTGGGCCACGACTACATGGGTACGGAGCATGTCCTGCTCGCCCTCGTCGGCGCGACCGGGACAACCGCGTCCGACCTGCTGCGCGATGCCGGGATCACCCGGGGGAGAGCGCTCGCCACGTTTCCCCGCGCCCGGGGACCGGCCAGGGAGGACCCCACCGGCATTCCGTTCACGCGGCGGGCCAAGGAGATCTGCGGACTCGCGGTGACGGAGTCGGAGAACGCGGAGGACCGCGAGGTCCGGATCGAGCACGTCCTGATCGCTCTGCTGCGGCAGAGCGACGGTGGAGCGTTCCGGATCCTCGACGAGCTGGGCGTCGATCGAGCCGGGCTGCTGACGAAGCTCGTCGGGCCATCCTCGGCAGACACTCCGCCGGCCGGTGCGGAACGGCCGGCCGTGGGGCGGGATCGGGAGCTGCAACGTCTCACCCAGATCCTGGTGCGCCGCGGGCGGTACAGCGTGCTGCTGTCCGGCCCGGCGGGTGTGGGCAAGACCGAGCTGGTCAGAGGCTTGAAGTATCGCATCGACAGAGGACAGGTGCCGAGTCAGTTGCGCGGCCGCAGGCTCGTCACATTCGACTTACGGCGGATGGGTGACGACGACGCGCTCGACGTGGCGCCCGAGGACGTCGTGTGCGTCGACGGCGCTGAACGACTGACCGAGGACACGCCGCTCCTCTGGCTTCACCACGAGATCGCCAGCGGGAACCGGCAGACGATCCTGATGGTCCGGGACGAGGAAGCCCGGGACAGCCTGCTCAACGATCCCTGGCTGCGGGGCCGGTTGATCTCGCTCGCCGTCGAGGAGCCCGGCCCGGCGGAGGCGCTGCCGATGCTCCGGCGGGGGATGGTGGCTGTCGCAGGTCATTATGACGTGTCGGTGGCCGACGAGGCTCTTGTGGTGGCCGCGGCGCACGCCGGCCGATACGAGTCGGATCTGGCGTTGCCGGCGCGGGCCCTCGACCTCCTGGACGAGGCCGCCGCGCTGACGCGGGTGCGAGCGGCCAGCCGCGATCCGGAGATATCGGATATTTTGGACGAGCCGGTCGTGTGCGCCGAGGACGTGATGGCGGTGCTGGAGATGTCCGGGATCCCGGTGCCGGTCGTCGACGTGGTTCCGGACGCCGGGTCGCCGGCTGCCGTCCGCGTGGTGAACCGGCTGCTGCCCGCTCCCGCCGACTCCGCCGCCATCCTGATCGGGACGGCCGCCTACAGCGATCCGCGGCTTCCGGATCTGCCGTCGGTGGCGGCCAACCTGACCGACCTGCGGGACGTGCTCACCGATCCGAAGCACGGCGCCTTCGCCCCGGAACGGGTGCACGTCTTCGCCGACCCCGGATGGGCGGACATCCCGAGGATCGCCGAGCTGGCCGCGGAGCCGCTGGACACGCTGCTGCTCTACTACGCGGGCCACGGGTTCTCCGAGGACGGGCTCTACCTCGGGCTCAGTGCGACGAAAGCGGCGCACATCGAGGTCAGCTCGCTGCCGTACACGCAGATCCGCCGCCTCATCCAGCGCAGCCCGTGCCGCCGGTGCGTGGTCATCCTGGACTGCTGTTACGCCGGGACCGCCATCGAGTTCATGGCCGGCGACCAGCCCGGCGGCGAGCTCGACATCAAGGGCGCCTACGTGCTGACGGCCACCGCGCGTACCGACAAGGCGCACGCGCCGGAGGGCGCCCGCAACTCGGCCTTCACCGCCGCCCTGCTGCGCATCCTGCGGGACGGCATCAGCGGCGGCGGCGAGCTGATCCGGATCGAGGCGCTGCTCCCGGAGCTGACCAGGGAGCTGCGGGCGGGTGGGTTCCCGCTGCCCCGCCAGCGGGCCACCGACACGATCGGGGACCTGGCGATCCACCGCAACCCGGCCGCCTGATCTCTACTCCTCGGGGCCGGGCAGATAGTCGGCGAGAAATTTGAACTCCTCGATCAAGGTCAGCATCCGGGCGCGCTCGCGAATGGCCCGCAGCGCGTCGGGGTCCTTCTCCGTCGCCGCGGCGAGCAGGACCTCGACCACGACGTGCGCCATCGACATTGACCGTCCCTCGTCGTCCGTCACGATGAGCTCCACGGACTCCGGAAAGCGGTCGAGCAGCGGCTGCAGGGCGTGACGCAGCAGGTCGTCGCTGAGCGCGCCGCTCAGGTCCATCGACGTCAGGGCGTAGCTTAGCGGCAGGTTCTGGCGGGCGACCCCGGCGTCGCGGATCATCCCGTAGTCCTGGGACCAGGTGATGTCGACGGGCGGGGGAACATCGTGCGGCGTGCCGGTCAGGATCAGGTCCCGGCGGCCGTCGCCGGTCCAGGTCCGGACGACGCCGATTGACTTCATGGCCTCCAGGAACATGTTGGCCGGGACCGCGGCACGCCACTGCAGCGCGGTGTCCCGCAGCCACGTGGCCGGCCTCTTCGCGTACTGGAACAGGTCGGAGGCCCGCACCTCGCGCCCGCTGGCGAGGACCAGCAGGGCCAGGTTGAACGAGTACGTCGACATCCAGTAGTCGACGCGCTTCTCGATCGGCTGATAGGTGCGCGGCTGGTAGGTGGGCCGGGTCACCGCCACCCGCAGCCGGCCGATCAGCCACTCGCCGACGCCGGGATGCCCGGTCAGCAGCTCGGCGACGAACGGCAGGACCGTCGCGCGGGCGCTGAGCGGCGTGTACCCCAGCAGCGACTGCAGCAGGTCGTCCTCGGCTCCGGCGCCGAGGCTGAGGGTGCGGGCCCTCGCGCGCGCCGCGGCGTCGGCGAGCGCCTGCACCACGAGCCGGGCCACCAGGTATTCGCCGAACGTGGCGTGCAGGAACTCGTACGTCTGCAGGGTCTGATCGTCCTGAAGGGCCTGGGCGCGCTGGATGAAGAAGAAGCGCCCCACCACCTCCTGGCCCGCGGTGAGCGGGCTGCGGAACGCCTCGCCGGTCTCCCGCCGGGGTCGCAGCCCGAGCCCGGCGAGGTCGCCGTCCAGCTCGGCGGTCGTCACCCAGAGCCGCCCCCGGTGGAACATCGCGAACGCCACCACGGAGAGGCGCAGCAGCTCGTCCTCGATCAGGTCGGGCAGCGAGGAGTCCGGGCGGCCGGCGTGGATCCGGCGGACCTCGCGCTCGGCGAACGAGTGCAGCAGGCGCTCGTAGAGCTCGCCGGCGCCCAGCTCGTCGCCGGCCCGCTGCAGCGCGTTGGCGTCGGCGTCGTAGATCGCCAGCATCAGCAGCAGGAGCGGCTGCCCGGCCAGGTCCGGGTAGCGTTTCAGCACGTCCAGGGTGAGCGGCCGGCGGCCGGTCGCCTCCCAGTACGCGGCGTTGGCATGGTTCCAGGTGGCGATCCAGCGCTCGAGTTGCGGCTCGGCGAACGGCTCCAGGCGGACCGCGAGACTGCCGGCCGGCATCCGCGCCCGGTCCGCGACAGCGACCCGGCTGGTCACCATCACCGCGACCGGGCGGCCGAGCACCGCCTCGCGCCGCTGGAACTCGGCGACCCGCTGCAGATAGTCGGACTGGTGCACGCCGGTGGCCTGCAACAGCTCGTCGAAGCCGTCGAGCAGGATCACCGGCATCGCACCGCCCGCGTCGCCGGCGAGATCCGCCCAGGCCACGGTCTCGCCGATCGCGCTGCGCAACGCCGCCTCGACCTGGTCCTGGATCGGGGACTCGGCGGGCACCTCGCGCAACGCCACCCGGACCACGAGATAGTCGGCGGCGGGCAGGCGTGCCGCGAGGATCCGGGTGAGCGCGCTCTTGCCGGCGCCGGGCTGGCCGAGCAGCAGCATCGGCGCGACGGCGGCCTGCGGCGTGGTCAGGTACACCGCGAGGAGCCCGGCGAAGTCGTCGCGGACGGCGGTGTCCCACCAGCCGTCCTCCGCCGGCCGGGCGCCGGGACCGCCCTGTTTCACCCGGAAGCGCGGATCGAGGTACGCGCTACCGAGGCTCGGCAGAGTCAGGTCACCCGAGTCCCCGCCGAGAACCGGGCTGCCCAGCCCCGCGCGGTAGGCGACGGCCAGCGCCGCACGGTGCCGGGCCGGGTCACGGTGCGAGGTGACCCGCAGCAGCGTGGCCTCCAGCCCCTCCAGCCCGCGGGAGACGGCCCGGTCCTCCTGCTGCCGCATCCAGATCGCGAACTCCGGGACCTCGGTGATCAGGGCGCGGACGTGCTCCTGGTAGCGGGAGAGAGCCGCGCCGGCGATCCGGTCGTCGGCGTGCCGGGTGAACCAGTCGTGCAGCCGGCCCAGCAGGGCGTCGTAGGGGACGTCCGGTCCGGGCGCCGGGATCGTGGCGGTGAGCAACTGCTCGATCCAGGTGCCCGCCGCGGACGCCACGACGGCGAGCTGGTCGTCGCGGCCCACGTCGGTGTCGAGGGTCTCGAAGAAGGCGGTGACGACCAGGACGCTGTGTGCGGCGTGCAGGCGCTGGCTGCGGTTGTAGCGGCTCTGGCCCCGTACCAAATCGGTGATCTTCTGGGTGACCAGGCGTCCCAGCCGGACCACCTCGGTCTTCGCGTCGAAGAGGCTGATCGCCGCGTCGCTGCCGCCGGCCGTGGCGACGGAGAGCGCGCCACCCAGCACGTTGTCGGTGACCTTGGCGAGCGGGCCGGAGCCGCCCAGCAGTTTGAGCGCATCGGTGTAGGACAGACCCTGAGCCACGCACTGAACTATAGGGACGGACCGCACTGCCGATACGATGATCATGCGCCGAGGGATATCTAAGCCATATCCCTCGGCGCCCTACCGCTTCCCGGCGAGCCCTACCGCTTCCTGGTGAGCCCTACCGCTTCCTGGTGATCAGTAACCGCCGAACGTGTCGTGCGTGATGTAGGTGCCGGTCGGCGGGGTGATCGTGGAGCGGTTCTGCCGGTAGCCCTTCTCCCAGCGGGCGACGGTGCCGTCCGGGTTCTTCACGATGTACTGGAACTCGGCGTAGGTGTTCGCCGGCAGCGCCACCCCACCGGTCCAGGTCGGAAACGTGCTGCTCGTCGTGGTCAGCGGGACGGCGTTCGCCGGGTTCCACGAGCCGAGCTCGGGGATGCTGCCGACCACGTAGACGTTCTGCCCGTAGGACGTGAAGCCGACGACCACGTTGAACGTCGCGGCGATCGGCGCCACCTCGGCGGCGCTCACCGCCTGCTTCTCCACCTGCTCCGGCGCTGCCAGAACCGGGGTGGCGAGGGCCGGGGCGGCGAGGACGCCGGCGAGGGCGCCCAGGGCCAGGACTTGCTTCGTACGCATGACTCTCCCTTCTTACGGCGGCCGCAAGATTTGAAACTTCTTGCTGCTTCTCGGTCCGCAGCGGGCCGCCTGCATCCACAGTGGTATGTGTCTTCCGGGAACTCAAGACGTTCGTGAGCTGCGTCTACGTGCAACCACTACGCCACATTCGGGTGCTATGAAAGTTCTTTCAACAGGTGTCCACCCCGTGGGGTGGCTGGCCTTGCGGGACGTCGCTGGCAGGCGTTTAACCTGTGGGCCTCATTGGCGCTCGGGAGGCTTCGATGACCTCAAGGACCGTGCTGCACAGGACCGTCGCGGGCAGAGTCGCGTCGAGCGGAGCTGTTTCCCGCGGGGCCGTTCTCCGGGGGGCGGTTCCTCGCGGGGCCGTTCTTCGCGGGGCGGTTCCTCGCGGGGCGGTTCTTCGCGGGGCGGTGCGGGCGGGTCCGCGGTGTGGCATCTGCTCGGCGGTGATCAGCTCGCGGCACCGGCATCTGCTCGACGAGTCCCGGCGGGCCCTGCTGTGCGGCTGCCCGGCCTGCCACGCCAGCCCCGCCGATGACCGGATCCGGCCCGTGCCGGACCGTTACCTGGAGTTCCCCGGCGACGTGCCGGCCCAGGAGACGTGGGACGACCTGCGGGCGCCGGCCGGGCTGGCGCTGGTCACCCGGACGGCGGAGAGCCTCGTCGTCTGCGGGCCCGCGCCGGGCGGCGCGGCCGAGTCGGAGCTCCCGGGCACGGTGTGGGACCGCCTCGTGGCGCGGCATCCGGCGTTCGCGACGCTGAGTCCCGGCGTGGAGGCGCTGCTGATGCGCCGCGCGGGCTGTTTCCTGGTCCCGATCGACGCATGTTACGAACTGGCCGGTCTGTTGCGCACCAGCTGGCGTGGATTCGACGGCGGCCAGGGCGCACAGGGAAGCCTGACCATGTTCTTCGCGCGCCTGCGGGCCCGCTGCCTCTAGCGCGGTGGTCTCGCTCGGCTGGGCGCCCGCTGCCGGCGGCCAGGCGCTCGTTGCCAGCGGCTGAGCGGGCGCTCGCTGCCGGCGGCCAGGCGCTCGCTGCGGGCGGCTGGGTGCCAGCTGCCGGCGGCAGAGCGTGGATCAGGGCACACGCGACGCCAGTGTGCGATTTCATCCATGCCCGGGGCGAGACGTGAGCACACGCACCGCATCGGTGTGGCCCTGTCGCTGCTGGTGAGGGCTACGGTGCGCTGTCCCCACATGCGAGAGCCGCGTCACGGGCGCGGCGCGCGGGTAAAGGCGATAAGTCGGGTATGTGCTCGGGCTCCACTGCACGCGCCCGCACCCGAATGGTGGTCGCGTCGCCACACTGGTGCCGGCACTGGGACGCAAAGCGGGCGCCCGGCACGGGCGCCCGCCTTTCTCAGAAACGGGGTCAGAGGTTGATCCGGCCGGCACCCGCATTGGCGGTCACGATGGACTTCACGCTCGACGCCGCGTCAGCGGTGTACGAGTACGGGATCGATCTCACCGACCCGCCGGTCTGCCCGCTCCCCGAGTTGACAAGGAGGTTGTTCCGGGCCACCAGCGTCCCGGCGTCCGACGACCCTTCACCGAGGTGGTACGGATCGTCCACGCCCTCGAACGAGTTGGCCTCGACGAGCACCCCGGCGCCCTCGGTGGACGCCACCCCGTACCCGGAGTTGTTGTAGTAGTAGTTGTTGTACACGTGCACCGGGTTCCCGAACCGGACCCGCGGATGCCGCTGCGTCGACGCGTCGAACCAGTTGTGGTGGTACGTCACCCGCAGGTGCCCGGTGTCCTGGCTCGCGTTGCTGTCACTGTGGCCGAGCAGCATCGATTTGTCGTGGTTGAATACCCGGTTCCACGAGACGGTGATGAAATCCGAGCCGCGTTTGATGTCGACCGCACCGTCGTTCCCGTTGCTGAAACTGTTGTGATCGACCCAGATGTTGGTGGCCGACTCCTGCACGTTGATCGCGTCGTCGTTCCAATTCCGGAAAGAGAGATTACGGATGATGACGTTACGGTCGCCGTTGATGTTGAATCCGCAACCGACGATCGCGGCGCCGGCGTTACCGATGATCGTCTTGTTGCTCCGGACCCGGAGCATGCCGCTGCAGCTGATCGTGCCGGACACCCGGATGGTGGCCGCCGAGGTCGACGCCAGCGCCGTCGTCAGCGCGGAAGCGCTGGTCACCGTCGTGGTGGTGGCGGCGCTGCCGCCGCCGGTGGTGCCGCCGTTCTGGGTGGCCCATCCGACCAGGTCGGTGATGGCGAGCGTCTGCACCGGTGCGGCGGAGGCGGTGCCGGCCCCGGTGACGAGGGCGAGTGGCAGAGCGGCCGCGAGCGTGAACCGAGAGATTCGGCCAGGCATTTTGTGCTCCAATTCTAAAAGCGTGATCCGTATCGGGGGAATGCGGATCTTGGGGATTGGGGAGCGCTCCCGATTGCTAGAAAAACATAGGTGCTCATGGATGTGAAGAGGAATGTAGTTGCAGGATTCCTGCAACAACCTGGTAGGGTCGGGGCGTCGGCGCGCTCATCGCCCACCGGCGTCGCCGTGTTCCTGTCCGGCGTCGGGGCCGTGCACCAGCAATAATCTCCGGGTGCGATCACCCTGGCAGCATCCGGCTCGGATCGTCCCCCTCGCGTTCCTCGGCGCGATAGCGGTGGGCACGGCCCTGATGATGCTGCCGGCCGCGCGCGCCGAGCCGGGCCACGCGCCGCTGGTGACAGCGCTCTTCACCGCCGCCTCGGCGGTCTGCGTCACCGGCCTGTCCGTCGTGGACACCCCGACCTACTGGAGCACGTTCGGCCATGTGCTGCTGACCGTGCTGTCGCAGATCGGCGGTTTCGGCATCATGACCCTGGCGACGCTGCTCAGCCTGCTGGTCTCCCGCCGGCTCGGTCTGCGCGGGCGGCTGATGGCGCAGGCCGAGAGCGCCGGCCTATCCGGCGGCAACATCGCCGCCGTCCTGCGCCGGGTGGCGATGGTCATGGTCATCTGCGAAGGCGCCATCGCCGTCGTGCTCACCCTGCGTCTCTGGCTGGGGTACGGGTATCCGCCCGGCCGAGCCCTCTGGTACGCGGTGTTCCACGCGGTCCAGGCGTTCAACAACGCCGGATTCGCGCTCTACCCCGACAGCCTGGTCCGTTTCGTCACCGACCCGTGGATCTGCCTGCCGCTCGCGTTCGGCGTGCTGGCCGGTTCGATCGGCTTCCCGGTGCTGTTCGAGCTGGCCCGCGAGTGGCGGACCCCGAAGTGCTGGTCCACCCACACGTTCCTGACCGTCGCCGGCAGCCTGCTGCTCACCGGGTTCGGCTTCCTCACGTTCCTGATCTTCGAGTGGCGCAACCCGGGAACGCTCGGGTCGCTCGGCACCCCGGCGAAGGTGCTGACCGCGTTCACCCAGGACATCATGACCCGGTCCGGCGGCTTCAACACGGTGGACCTGGCGGAGCTGAACAGCGAGACGATCGCGACCACCACCGGCCTGATGTTCATCGGCGGTGGCAGCGCGAGCACCGCCGGCGGCATCAAGCTCACCACGTTCCTGCTGCTCGCGTACGTGATCTGGGCCGAGATCCGGGGCGAGCCGGACGTCGTGGTCCGCAACCGCCGGATCGCCGAGGAGACCCAGCGGCAGGCGATCACGGTGGCGCTGATGGGCGTCGCGCTGGTGGCGACCGGTACCGTCGTGCTGGACGCGCTGACCGAGGACATCCCGTTCGACCGGGTGCTGTTCGAGGTCACCTCGGCGTTCGCGACGGTCGGGCTGTCCACCGGCATCACCGGCAGCCTGCCGCCGTCCGCGCAGGTCGTCCTTGTCGTCCTGATGTTCGTGGGCCGGGTCGGCACGATCGCGGTCGGCACCGCGATCGCGCTGAACACCCGGCGCCGGCTCTACCGATACCCGGAGGAGAGACCCCTAGTTGGCTGAGAAACCCACCCGCGACGGCGCCAACGTGGCCGTGATCGGCCTGGGCCGGTTCGGCGGTTCGGTCGCCGAGGCGCTGCTCGACCTCGGTTACGAGGTGCTCGGCGTCGACAGCGACCCGCGCATCGTGCTCGACTGGTCGGACCGGCTCACCCAGGTGGTGGAGGCGGACTCCACCGACGAGGACGCGCTGCGCCAGCTCGGCATCCACGACTTCCCGCGGGTCGTCGTCGGCATCGGCAGCAACCTGGAGACCAGCGTGCTCACCGTGCTCGCCCTGCAGGAGCTCGGCGTGCCGGAGATCTGGGCGAAGGCGACAAGCGTGAAACACGGCAAGATCCTCTCCTCGATCGGCGCCGACCACGTGATCTATCCGGAGGCCGAGATGGGCGAACGGGTGGCGCACCTGATCAGCGGCCGGATGCTCGACTACATCGAGTTCGACGACGGGTTCGCGATCGCCAAGGTCCGCGCGCCCCGCGGCGCCGGCGGGCGCACCCTCGCGGACCTGGCGCTGCGCAGCAAGTGGGGGGTCACGGTGGTCGGCACGAAACGGCCCGGCGAGGACTTCGTGTACGCCCGGCCGGAGACCCCGGTCCCCGACGGAGCGATCCTGATCGTCGCCGGCGACACCGAGAAGGTGGAGGCCTACGCCGCCGCCAACTGAGCCGCCTGGTGGCCGCTCGACACGGCGGGGGAGGATCGGCGGGTGAGCGGAGACGGGGTCGGCGCCGAGCTGCGGGTCGCGGTGCTCGGCGCGCTGAGCGTGCGCCGGGGCGACGCCGAGGTGACGCTGCCCGGCGCCCGGATCCGTGGCCTGCTGGTCCGGCTCGCCGTCGCCGGTGGCCGCCCGGTCACGCCGGCCCAGCTCACCGACGCGCTCTGGCCCGGCGACCGGCCCGCCGATCCGGCCAACGCCCTGCAGTCGCTGGTCTCCCGGCTGCGGCGGCAGCTCGGCGCCGGCCACACCGTGACGCAGACCGAGGGTGGCTACCGGCTCGCGGTCACCGCGCGGGACGTGGACGTCACCCGGTTCGAGCAGCTCGCCGCCGCCGGCCGGGACAGGCTGCGCGCCGGTGACCCGGCCGCCGCGGCGGCGACCCTCGGCGAGGCCGCCGCGCTGGTCCGCGGACCGTTCGCCCCGGAGCTCGCCGAGGTCGCCCCGGCCCAGGCCACCCGGCTGGCCGGCGTCGTCGTGGCGGCCACCGCCGACCTGGCCGAGGCGGAGATCGCCCTGGGCCGCCCGGAGCGGGCCGCCACCCGGCTCGCCGGTCCGGTGGCCGAGCATCCGCTCGACGAGCGACTGGCCGCGCTGCTCATCGACGCGCTCGCCGGGCAGGGCCGGCAGGCCGACGCGCTCGCCGTCTACGAGCGGATCCGCGAGCGCCTCGCCGACGAGCTCGGCGCGGATCCGGGCGGGGCGCTGCGGGAGCGGCATCTACGGCTGCTGCGCGAGGCGTCCCCCGTACCCGGGAAGGAGAGCCCGCCGCCGACGAACCTGCCGGCGCCGCTGACCAGCTTCATCGGTCGTGACGACGACCTGGCGCGGGTGGACGCGCTGCTGAGCGGCGGCCGGCTGGTCACGGTGCTGGGACCGGGCGGCGCCGGCAAGACGCGGCTCGCGCTGGAGGCGGCGCGGCGGCGTGGCGGCGACTACCGGGACGGCGCCTGGCTGGTCGACCTGGCCTCGGTGACCGAACCGGCCAAGGTCGGCGCCGCCGTGGTGGCCGCGGCCGGGCTGCGCGGCTCGGCGCTCTTCGAGACCGCGAACCGGCCCCGCGCCGAACGCGCCGACCTCGACGTGCTCGCCGACCGGCTGAACGGCCGGCAGATCCTGCTCGTCATCGACAACTGCGAGCACCTGATCGACGCGGTCGCCCATCTGACGAGCGCGCTGCTCGTCCGGTGCCCGCTGCTGCGCGTTCTCGCCACGAGCCGGGAACCGCTGGCGATCGACGGCGAGTCACTCGTACCCCTGGGGCCGCTGGGCCTGCCCCCGGCGGACGCCGAACCGGCGCGGGCGGCCGGCTCACCCGCGGTCCGGCTCTTCGCCGAGCGCGCCGCGGCGGTCCGGCCCGGCTTCGCGGTGGACGCGACCACCGTGCGCGACATCGTGGCGGTCGTCCGGGGCCTGGACGGGATGCCGCTCGCCCTGGAGCTCGCCGCGGCCCGGTTGCGCACCCTCGCCCTGCCCGAGCTGGCGGCCGGGCTCTCGCAGCGATTCCGGCTGCTCACCACCGGCAGCCGCACCGCGCAGCCCCGGCATCGCACGCTGCGCGCGGTGATCGCCTGGAGCTGGAACCTGCTCTCCGGCGACGAGCGGATCCTGGCCGAGCGCGTCGCGGTGCTGCCCGGCGGCGTCACAGCGGACTCGGCGGCGGCGGTCGTGGCCGGCAGCGGGGTGGCCGCCGAGGACGTGCCGGACCTGCTCGCGGCGCTCGTCGACCGGTCGCTGCTGCAGCTCGCGCCGGACGGCGGCCGCTACCGGATGCTGGAGACGCTGCGGGAGTACGGCATCGAGCGCCTCACCGAGCAGGGCATCCGCACCGAGGTCCGGGAGCTGGCCGCCCGCCACCTGGCCGCGCTGGTCGCCGAGCACGACCCGATGCTGCGCACCGCCGCCCAGCTCACCGCGCTGGAGGTGATCCGCGCGGAGTACGACAACGCGCTGAGCGGCCTGCGCCACCTCTGCGACACCGGCGACGCGCGCGGCGCTGTCCGGCTGGCTCTGGACCTCTGCTGGTACTGGCAGATGTTCGGCCGGCAGACCGACGCCGGGTACTGGCTGGCCGAGGCGCTCTCCGTCCCCGGTGACATCGATCCGGTCGAGGCCGACTGCGCCGAGGCCGTGTTGATGATCAACCGGACCGGGCACGAGCCGGCCTACCTCACCGAGAGCGCCGCCGAGCGCCGCGAGCGGCTGCGGTCCCTGGCCGGGCGGGTGCGGCGCCACGAGCTGCTGCCCGGGCCGCCGGGGGCGATCGCCGCCGCCCTGCTCTACTTCGCCGGCGAGGCCGAGGCCGCCGACGAGCGCCTGGAGCGGATGATCGGCGGCTCCGACCCGTGGATGGCGGCCCTGGCCCGGATGTTCCGGGCGCAGACCGCCGAGAACAACGGCGACGTGGTCCGGCTGCGCGCGGACGTGATCGCCGCCCTGGACGGGTTCAGCGCCACCGGCGACCGGTGGGGCCAGGCCACGGTGCTGCCGCTGCGTGCCCTGCTGCGCCAGTACGAGGGCGACCTCGACGGCGCGCTCGCCGACCTGACCCGGGCCCGGGCGATGGCCCGCCAGTTCGGCGCCATGGACCTCGCCGACGAGGTCTTCATCGACCTGCGCTGGGCCGACCTGCACATGCGCCGGGGCGAGATGGAGGAGGCGGCGGCCGCGGTGGAGTCCGCCCGTGGCCGTGCCGAGCGCTCGTCCTCGCTCGAGATGGTGCTGCTCGTCGACGCGCTGGAGGCCGGGTTCCAGCTGGTGGTGGGCAACCTCGACCGGGCGCAGGAGCTGCTCGACCGGGCGGCCGCCGGGCTGGGCCGGGAGAACCTGCCGATCGTCGGTGGCGATCACGGCGGGGCCATCATCGGCAGCGTCCGCGCCGGTCTCGCGCTGCGGCGCGGGGATGCGGACACCGCCGAGAAACAGCTCAAGATCGCGTACGATGCCGCGCTCGGCACCCACGACATGCCGATCATGGCGATGGTCGCGGTCACCGCCGGTGGGCTCGCCGGGCTGCGCGGCCGGCACCGGGAGGCCGCCCTGCTGATCGGCGCGGCCGCCCGCCTGCGAGGCGCTCACGACCACACCGACCTGAACGTCGCCGCGGTCGCCGCCACGGCGCGGGAGGCGCTGGGGGAGAGCGGTTACGGCGAGGCGTACGCGGCCGGCTGGTCGCTGGAGTCGCCGGCCGCCCTCGCCCGGGTCGACCCGGCACGCCTGTCGCTGGGACCGGCGTGACGGGCCTCTGTCAGGCGCGCTTCTGTCAGGCGCGCTTCGCGTAGGCCCGCAGCGCCAGCGGCACGAAGACCACCAGCAGGCCGGCCATCCAGATCAGCGTGACGAGCAGGTGCGAGGCGACCGGCCCGCCGACCAGCAGGCCGCGGATCGTGCCGACCAGCGGCGTGATCGGGTTGACGTGCACGAACGCCTGCAGCCAGCCGGGCAGGGTGTCCGCCGGGACGAACACGTTGCTGCCGAACGTCAGCGGCAGGACCAGCAGGAACATGATGCCCTGCACCGCGCCCGAGGTGCGGACCAGCATGCCCACCCACACCGAGATCCAGCAGAAGCAGAGGCCGAACCCGATCGACAGCGCCACCGCGGCGATCGCCGGCAGCACACCGGTCTGCACCCGGAAGCCCATGATCGTGCCGAAGGCCAGCATCACGACGCAGACCGTCAGGTAACGGATCACGTCCGCGAGCACCGCGCCGGCCAGCGGCGCCAACCGGGAGATCGGCAGTGATCGGAACCGGTCGAAGACGCCCTTCTCGATGTCCGCGTTCAGGTTCTGCCCGAGCGCGACGCCACCCATCGCGAGCGACTGCGCGAGCATGCCGGGCAGCAGGAACTGCAGGTAGGCGTGCCGGTTGCCGTCCGCAATGGCGCCACCGAACAGGTAGGTGAAGAGGAGCAGGAAGATCACCGGCTGGATGGTGACGTCGATCAGCGCCTCCGGCGTGCGCATCGTCTTGATCAGGCTGCGCTGGGCGAGCGCGGCGCTGTGCCTGATCAGCGCGGGCAGGCCGCGGCGGGGACGATCGGGCGCGGCGCTGTGCTGCGGGACGGTCGGCTGGGGTGCGGTCCGCGTGGTCATACCAGCTCCTCGGTCTTGGCGCGGCCGGTCAGGGTGTGGAACACCTCGTCCAGGCTCGGCAGCTGCAGGGCCATCTCGGTGATTTCGACGCCGGCGCTGGTCAGCCGGGTGAGCGCGTCGGTGAGCACCGCGTCGCCGACGACCGGCACGCTCGCGGCGCCCGCGCGGCTGCCCGCGGCCTCGTCCCTGGTCGCGGTGGTGCCCGGCGCGGCGACCGCGTCGAGCACGCGCAGCACCTCCGGCAGCCGGGACTGGTCGGCCGGGCGGATCCGCAGCGTCTGCCCGCCGACGCGCCGCTTCAGGCCGTCCGGGGTGTCGTGCGCGATCACCCGGCCGTGGTCGACGACCACGATCTCGTCGGCGAGCGCGTCCGCCTCCTCCAGGTACTGCGTGGTGAGCAGGACGCTCGCGCCGCGCGCCACCTGGGTGCGGACCACACCCCACATGTCCTCGCGCTTGGCCGGGTCGAGCCCGGTCGTCGGCTCGTCCAGGAAGATCACTTCCGGGCGGCCGACCAGGCTTGCCGCCAGGTCAAGGCGGCGGCGCATGCCACCGGAGTAGGTCTTGGCCGGCCGCTGCCCGGCCTCCGTCAGGTCGAACCAGGCCAGCAGCTCGTCGGCGCGGCGCCGGGCGTCCCGGCCGGACATGTCCAGCAGGCGCCCGATCAACACCAGATTCTGTACGCCGGTCAGGTCCTCGTCCACCGACGCGTACTGGCCGGTCAGCCCGACCATGCGGCGTACCGCCTGCGGGTTCTTCAGCACGTCCACGCCGGCCACGAAGGCGCTGCCCTCGTCCGGCCGCAACAGGGTGGCGAGGACCCGGACGGCGGTCGTCTTACCGGCGCCGTTGGGGCCGAGCACGCCCAGCACGGTGCCCCGGCGCATCGCCAGGTCGACGCCGTCCAGCGCCTGTGTCCGCCCGAATCGTTTGCGCAGCCCCTCGGCGCGCACCACCAGATCTTCCATGCGTCGCATCTCCTCGATGTCGTTTCGCATCGAGACTGCGACGGGGCGCTGTCATGGGCCGCACACCGTGCTGGCACGGCCCTGACGCGTCGCTGTCACTCGTGGGTGCGCTGGTCCACCGGGTATCCGAGGCGCTCGACGAGCCGGGCGCCGGCCGCCTTCTGGAACGCCTCCTGGATGTCGTCGTCGAAATGGTTGCGCCAGTCCCCCGCCTCGCCCTTGCGGTAGTGCGACACCGTGCCGCCGCCCTGCTTGTCGTTCATCCGGGAGAAGCTGTAGCGGTCCAGCAGCGTCTCCAGCTCGGGCCGGGGGATGGCGATGCCGCAGTGCCGCATCAACTGGTCGATCTCCTCGGTCTGCCGGGCGCCGGTCAGGTCCTCGTACCGGATCAGGCGGATCGCCTCGTCCTCGGGCGCGAGCACCCACGAGCGCAGCGCGTTGAACCGGCCCTTCTTCGCGAGGTCGTCGATCAGGTAGAGCATGCCCTCCTTCTTCGGCAGCTCCCGCAGCACCCTGCGGACCTCCAGGACGTCGCCCATCGGCCCGTGCGAGTCGCGGGTCGAGAAGTAGCTGGAGACGACCATGTCGCGCGGGTCGCGCATCACGAAGAACGCCCGGTACCGCTCCGGCTTGGGGATCTCGTCGAAGCGTTTCCGGGAGAAGAAGAGCGACAGGGCGATGCGGTTCGGCGGGCACACCCGCGGGTCGCGCCAGTCGTAAAAGCGGGGATCATAGGTGAGTAATCCGGAGTGCTTGTAAACGATCGGATCGCTGAAAACCGATTTAATCCACTGACTCGCCGTTTTGCGCACTGCGCAGTGATAGATGTTGACATATTCGCTGCGGGCGGCCACCGGAACGGTGAGCCGGAGCCGCGCGTTGTGCGCTTCCTGCATCGCCCGGCGAGCGCGGACGCGCAGGTAGTTCGGTGTGTGCTGCTTCGCGAACATGACAGTGCGGTTGAACATCGCCTGAGCCCGTGTCCTTCACTGCGGCAGGGGGAGGACATTAGTGACCGGGACTTTACAACAAGATCGATCAAGTTACTACGCAACCCTTAACGAGTATTACGCGCGTGTCATACATTGACCGGTAACGCTCAGCCTGCTTTCAGCTCCGTCACAGCGAACATTGGTATGGGTCGCTGGGTAATCCTTGCGCATTGAGAAAGATTCTCGGGTTATCTAGGCTGCCGTCATGATCGAAGTCCCTCGCCCGCTCGCCTCCGCCGTGTCCCGATGGGGCGACGACCCGTACGCGCGGGGTTCGTGGAGCCTCATCGGCCGCGACGGCACGCCGCAGGACCGGATCGCGCTCGGCGCGCCGGTCGGCGACCGGCTGCGGATCGCCGGCGAGGCCACCCACCCGACTCGCGCCGGGATGACCCACGGCGCCTACGAGCAGGGCGTCGCCGCCGGGATCTGGGCCGCCGGGCTCGGGCACCGGCGGGTCGCGGTGGTCGGCGCCGGGATGGCCGGTCTCGGCGCGGCCCGCACCCTGGCCGCCCACGGCGTCGAGACGGTGGTCTGGGAGGCCCGGGACCGGATCGGCGGGCGCACCAGCGGGGTGGAGGTGGCCGGGTTCACGTTCGACCTGGGCGCCAACTGGCTCCAGCAGTACGACGACAACGTGCTGGCCCGGCTCGCCGAGCGGATCGGGCTGACCGTGGTGTCCACTGATTTCACCGATCCCCTGGTGC
This sequence comes from Actinoplanes sp. NPDC023936, assembly GCF_040639325.1. Classification (NCBI taxonomy): domain Bacteria; kingdom Bacillati; phylum Actinomycetota; class Actinomycetes; order Micromonosporales; family Micromonosporaceae; genus Actinoplanes; species Actinoplanes sp. NPDC023936. Next base: position 325,184 of record NZ_JBEZZR010000005.1, read on the forward strand.
TCGGGGCGGCGCGTGGGCGCGTACCCGCAAGCCTGGAGAGTGAGCTGCGCGCCCGGCTGGAGAAAGCGCCGCCGGAGGCGGCCGTCGCCGACGTCCTGGAGACCTGGCTGCGGGATCCGGCGCCGTTCACCGCCGCGGCGATCCAGGAGATCGTCGACGCGGAGATCGTGATGGACTCGGGCGCGCCGCTGTCGTGGCTCAGCGCGCGGCACGGTTTCGAGCCCGGTGTCGGCGAGGGGGACCGGTGGATCGTCGGCGGCTACCGGCTGCTCACCGCGCACCTGGCCGACGAGATCGACGTGCGGCTGGGGCATCCGGTGCGCCGGATCGGCATCGGCCCGGACGGTGTCACGCTGACCGGCGACGGGCACACGCTGGACGCCGACGCGGTGATCGTGACCGCGCCGCTGCCGGTGCTCGCGGCCGGTGACATCGGGTTCGAGCCGGCGTTGCCGGAGCGGCACCGCGCGGCGCTGGGGCGTCTCGGCGCGGGGCGGGTGGAGAAGGTGGTGCTGCGGTTCGGTGACCGATTCTGGCCAGAGCATCCGGCGGGCTACTACCGGGTGCACGGTCCGGGCGACAACGAGATCTGCGAGTGGCTGGACGCCACCGCGGCGGACGGGACACCGACGCTGGTGGGGCTCTTCGCCGGGCCGTGGCTGGACCGGCTGTGGCAGGGCGCCGACGAGGACGTGGCAGCACGGTGTGCCGCGGTCTTCGCCGGAGCCCTGCCCCTGCCCTGACCTGCCCGCAGCTGTCACACCTTCGCCGGCTCCGGTGCGGCGGCCGCCCCGGCCGGTCTCTCCGCCGCCGAGGTCGCCGGCCGCACCGGCACGTCGCGGGTCACCGCCCGCCGGTACCTGGAGCATCTCGCGGAAACGGCCAGGGTCACCCGCAGCCCGCGATACGGCGGACCGGGTCGTCCGGAAGTCGAGTACCGGCCCGGCCCGGCGGGTATCGGGAGTCCATGACGGACCAGACGTTGATCATTCTCGGCGCGAGCGGCGACCTGACCGCGCGTCTGCTGCTGCCCGGTGCCGGCGCCCTGATCAAGGCCGGACACGTGCCGGGGCTGACGCTGATCGGCGCCGCGCTCGAGGAGGACTGGGACGACGCGCGATGGCGGCAACGGGTGCACGACGCGGCCGGCCAGACGCCGCCGACCCGGTGGATCCGCGCCGACGTCACACGGGCGGACGACCTGCGTACCGTCCTGGACGCCGCCGCCGGACCGCCGGCGATCTTCTTCGCCCTGCCGCCCGCCGTGACCGCCCGCGCCTGCGCGGCCCTGCTCGACGTCGACCTCCCCGAGGGGACCCGGCTCGTGCTGGAGAAGCCGTTCGGCACCTCCGCAGAGTCGGCGGCCGAGCTGAACAGCCTGCTCACCCGCCTGGTGCCGGAGGAGCGCATCCACCGCGTCGACCACTTCCTCGGCAAGTCCACGGTGCTCAACATCCTCGGCCTGCGCTTCGCCAACCGGATCTTCGAGCCGCTGCTGAACAGCACCCACGTCGAGTCGGTCGACATCGTCTTCGACGAGAACCTCGGGCTGGAGAACCGGGCCGGCTACTACGACCACGCCGGCGCGCTCGCCGACATGATCCAGAGCCATCTGCTGCAGATCCTCGGCATCCTCACGATGGAGCCGCCGATCAGTCTCGACGCCGGCGAGTTCCGGGACCGCAAGGCCGACGCGCTGCGCGCCACCCGCCTCTGGAGCGAGGACCCGGCGGCCTGCAGCCGCCGGGCGCGGTACACCGCCGGCGATCTCTCCGGACGGCGCCTTCCCGGGTACGCGCAGGAGCCCGGCGTGGATCCGTCCCGCGCGACCGAGACACTCGCCGAACTCGTGCTCGCGGTCGACACGTGGCGCTGGGCCGGTGTGCCGTTCCGGCTGCGTTCCGGCAAGGCGATCGGGAACAGCCGCAAGGAAGCCGTGGTCACATTCAGGCGCCCGCCGCGCGTGCCGGACGGCCTGACGGGCTGCGACGAGCCGGACCGGCTGCGGATCACGTTCGGGCCGGACCGGATCGCGCTCGACTTCAACATCAACGGTCCGGGTGACCCGTTCGAACTGGACCCGGTGACATTGTCGGCCGAGTTCGGCGCGGGGGAGCTGCCGCCGTACGGCGAGGTGCTGCGCGGCGTCTTCGAGGACGACCCGATGCTGTCGATCCGGGCTGACGTGGCCGAGCAGTGCTGGCGGATCGTCGAGCCGGTGACGGCCGCGTGGCGGGCCGGCACGGTCCCGCTGCTCGACTACCCGGCCGGCAGCACCGGCCCGGAGGACTCGCTGCTCACGTCATAGCTCGCGGGCTGCCCAGCCGAGCCGGGTCGCCGTCGTCAGCACGGTGGTGTACCCGATCGTGACCGTCTCGCCGATCACCGCGGCCAGGCCGCCGAGGAGGGCGTCCAGCTCGGCGGGCGGGAGCAGCTGGTGCCCGCCCGACGTGGGCACCTGGTCCAGCCAGTCGTCGCGGCGATAGGTGTGGTCCCAGGCGTGCGTCCAGAGTTCCGGCTCGCCGAACGCTCCGGTGTGCCGCAGGCTCTCCGCGGCCCGGTCGTGGAATGCGGCGTTCCCGTCGGTGGACGGCCTGGCCCAGGCCGTGAACGGCAGGCTCGGCGCCACCCGGCGATACACCTCGGCGAACGTCGCGGCCAGCTCCGCGCTCGGCGTGAACGCGTTCCAGAACAGCGCGATCCCGCCGCCCGGCCGCAGCACCCGTGCCGCCTGCCGGGCGCCCGCCACCGGATCGACCCAGTGCCAGCTCTGCCCGGCGATCACCCCGTCGAAGCTGCGGCCGGCCGGGTCCCAGGTCTCGAACGCCGACACCTCGACCGGGAGGCCGCGCCGCCGGGCGAGCGCCGCCATCCGGTCGTCGGGTTCGACGCCGAGGACCCGGCAGCCCGCCGCGCGGAACTGCTCGGCCGCGATGCCGGTGCCGATGCCGACGTCCAGCACGTCGGTGCCGGGCAGCGCGGTGGCGATCCGCTCCACCATCGCGGCGGGATAGCGTGGCCGGGTCCGGTCGTAGCGCTCGGCGTCCAGGCCGAACGACTCCGCGATCCGGCGGTGCGCATCAGGAGTGGGCATGTGCCCACTATAGGGCCGGAGTGGGCGGGTGCCCACTCGGTGGGGAAGGGTGTCAGGATGCCGACCGGCGTGGCTCTGCGTGACGTGCGGGAGCAGCTCTTCGACGCTGCCGACCGGATCCTGCTCACAGCCGGCCCGGAGGCGCTGACCAGCCGCGCGGTCACCACCGAGGCCGGTTGCGCCAAGGGTGTGCTGCACCGGCACTTCGCCGACTTCGACGCGTTCCTCGCCGACTACGTGCTGGACCGGGCGCATCGGATGGACGCACAGGCGGCCCGGCTCGCCGAGGCCGCCGGCACCGGGACCGTCGTGGCGAACGTGGCCGACGCGCTGACCGACCTCTTCGAGTCGGTGGCCGTCGCGATCGTGGCGCTGGTGACGTTCCGCGACGAGCTGCGCGCCCGGCTGCGGGCGACGTGGCCGGCCGGGGTGCCGGTGCTGACCGAGGGCGCCCGGATGATCGCGAGCTATCTCGAGGACGAGCGGGCGCGGGGCCGGATCCGGGCGGACGCGGACGCGGACACGCTCGGGGCCATGCTGATCGGAACCGGGCATCTGCTGTTCGCGGACCGTACCGGCGTCCGGCCCTCGGCCGAGGCGGTCCGGGACATGGTCACGAAGGTCTTGCGCTGACGCGATACGCCAGCCCGGCCCAGGAGACGGCCACCGCCGTCGCGGCCAGGAGCTGGATCAGCACCAGGTACCGCTCCGGATAGATCACCCCGGTCAGGTACGTGTCGATGAAGCCGCCGTCCAGCCCCGCGCTGCCGGCCCGCTCCCGGGCCCGGTCCTCCACCCAGGTCAGCGGGCAGTTGAACCGGAACACCGCGATGCACAGGCCCCACCCGGCCGCCAGCAGATGCGGCACGATCGCCCGCGGCCACCGCCAGGCGAGGAAGCCGCCGGCCACCACGAACGCGACGAAGGTGAAGTGCAGCACCATCGTCGCGTCGGCCAGGATGCGCCATCCCATGCGACCCAGTCTGACGCCTGTGGGCAGAATCGTGGCTATGGGTGGACGGTGCGCGGACAAGATCGTGGTGGTCACCGGCGCGGCGCGCGGTCAGGGCGCGGCCGAGGTGGACGCGCTGCGCGCCGAGGGCGCCATCGTGATCGCCACCGACATCCTGCCGGAGACCGGGATCCGCCCGCTCGACGTGTCCCGCCTCGAGGACTGGACCGCCCTCGCCGCCGAGCTCCGCGATCGGTTCGGCCGGGTCGACGCGATCGTGAACAACGCCGGGGTGACCGGGCGCGACCGGCTGCCGGACATCGACCCGGCGGCCTGGGAACGGGTCATGGCGATCAACGTGACCGGGCCGATGTACAGCATGAAGACCCTCGTCCCGCTGATGCCAGCCGGCTCGTCCATCGTCAACATCTGCTCGGTGGCCGCGGTCTCCGGGCACGCGGCAGCACCGTACACGGCCAGCAAGTGGGCGCTGCGCGGGCTGACCCGCAGCGCCTCCCTGGAGCTCGGCATCCGCGGCATCCGGGTCAACGCGGTGATGCCCGGCCTGATCGACACCCCGCTGATGGACACCGCGCCGCAGGAGTTCTTCGACGCCGCGCTCCCGGAGATCCCGCTCGGCCGGGTCGGCGTCCCGGCCGACGTGGCGCCGCTCATCGTCTACCTGGTGTCGGACGAGTCCGGGTACGTCAACGGCGCCGAGATCGTGGTCGACGGCGGCCTCACCGCGCACGTCTCGCACAAGGCCATCGCCGACGCCACCCGCCCGCCGTTCAAATAGATTGCCGGTGCCGGCGGGGACGCCTATCGTTCTTCCTACCAGCACAACGGATCTTCGAAAGGAGCACGACGATCATGATCCGACGAGCCGTGCTCCGTGCCCGGTGGCGCGCCTAGCGTTTCCCGCTGGCCGATCGACGCCGCCCTCTGGCGACTTCTCTCCCGTTCTTCTCTCCCGTTCTTCGCACACCGGGCGCCGCGTGCCTCTCTCTCGCGCCGCGCCCGCCCACCCGGCCGATCCGGCCGGGTGGGCCTCGTCTCCGTAGCTCAGCGGACAGAGCACCGGTCTACGAATCCGGCGGCCGGGAGTTCGAATCTCCCCGGGGACACGCGTTGTATCGCCCTCGTGGCCCAACAGGCAGAGGCACCAGGTCGAGGTCCTGGACGGTGTGCGTTGGCTGCCTTTCGTGCGAACGTGAGCGAAGCCGGCCTTCTCGAGCGCGTTGACGACCTTACGCAGAGGAAGGTCCGCGAGCGCGGGGCTCATGCAGCCGAGGCTACTTGGAACGACGTGACGAATGGCGTGGCTTCGATCTCCGGTTGTGAGGTCTGCTCGAGGTACAGCTCGACTGCCTCCCGGAGGTTCGTCAGCGCTTCTTCGAGGGAATGCCCTTGGCTTGCCACATCGAGTTCCAGGCAGCGGGCGACATACCAGTCTTCTTCTTGGTGAACCGCTGCGGTCAGCGTTCGATTCATCTCGGGTTCTCCCGTACAACGCGGTGCGCTCATCCTACGCGACGACGGCCGGTGGCGGCCGCGCGAATGAATGTGGTTGTCACTCTGCGGAGCCTTGCCAGGTGGCGGCCCCGCGGGCGAGTCTGCGAAGACAGACGTCGAAGGAGGCCTGCCGATGGGCAAGGTCGTTTCCGCGCTCTCCATGTCGCTCGACGGCTTCGTGGCCGACGAGCATGACGGGGTCGCCGAGCTCTTCGGCTGGTATCAGAACGGCGACGTCGAGATTCCCAGCGCCGATCCGCGGTGGACGTTCCACGTGACCGAGGCCAGCGCCGCGTTCCTGCGCGCCGCCTTGGCCGGTGTCGGCGCGCTGGTCTGCGGCCGCCGGCTCTTCGACCTGACGAACGGCTGGAACGGGCGGCACCCGGCCGGCTGCTCGATCTTCGTGGTCAGTCACTCGCTGCCGACCGGCTGGCCGCGCGACGACGTGCCGGTCACCTTCTACCCGGACGCGATGGCCGCGCTCGACGCCGCGCAGGCCGAGGCCGGCGACAAGACGGTGGCGGTCTCCACACCCACGATCACCCGGCAGTACCTGGACGCCGGCCTCCTCGACGAGATCACCGTCTCGCTGGTCCCGGTGCTGCTCGGCGAGGGCACCAGGCTTTTCGGCGGTCTCACCGTGGCCCCGATCCGGCTCACCGGCCCCGAGGTGATCGAGGGGCGCGGCGTCACCCATCTGACCTACCGCGTGCTCCGATAGAGCTTCGCCAGGAACCGCCCCAGGTGCGGATCGAACCGTGCCGGGTCGGCCGAGCGCAGCTCGTCCGGCGACCACCAGCGCACCGCGCGGAACTCACCCCGGTCGGGGGTCAGGCTTTCGTTCCGGCCCAGCGAGAGTACGAACCAGAGGCTCACATCCGTGTGCCCGGCGTCGATTCCCACGGTGCGGGTGACCGTCAGGAACAGCGGGTCCGGCTCGGGTGTGCCGGTCACGCCGAGCTCCTCCCGCACCTCCCGCGATGCCGTCTCGCGCGGATCCTCGTCCACCTCGACGTGCCCGCCGGGCGGCAGCCACAGCCCGGCGTTCACATGGTCGGCCAGCAGGACGCCGCCGCCGGCCGGGTCGACCGGCACGACGTAGGAGACCAGGTGCTGCGCGGGCTCGGCCGGCTTGACCCGGCGGAACACGTCGTCGGTGCCCCGGAGCCAGCCCAGCGTGTGCGCCCGGTGCTCGGCCTCCAGGTTGTCGCCCGGTTCGAGGGCCGTCACCATGCGATGGACGGTCATCACTGAGGGTCGCATCCGGGCATCCTGCCATGCCGGCGATAATGGGGAGAGCCAGGACGCCGGATTGCCGCAGAATGACCCCCGTGAGCGTACGGATGCTCCCGCTGCATGACCCGACGACCAGCCCGCCGGCGAAACGCCTGGCCGCTTCTACCAGAAGGATCTGCCGTGCGCGCGTTCCGCGAACTGATCGACGAGGCGGTCGCGGCGGACGTGTCCGGCTGGGATTTCGGCTGGCTGGCGGGACGCGCCACCGAGGAGCGGCCACCCTGGGGGTACGCGACGCTGCTGGCCACCCGCCTGCCCGCCGCCGGATCCGCGCTCGACCTGGACACCGGTGGCGGTGAGGTGCTCGCCGGGATGCCACGTCTCGCGCCGCGCATGGTGGTGACCGAGGGTTGGCCGCCGAACGCCGCGCGGGCCCGTGAGCTGCTCGGACCGCGCGGCGTCACGGTCGTGGAGGTGCCGCAGGGATCGCCGCTGCCGTTCGCGGACGGCGAGTTCGACCTGGTCACGAGCCGGCACCCGGTGGATCCGGCGTGGCCTGAGATCGCCCGGGTGCTGACGCCGGGCGGGAGTTACCTCGCGCAGCACATCGGGCCGGCGTCGGCGTTCGAGCTGATCGAGTTCTTCACCGAGCCGCTGCCGCGGCAGCGCCTGGCGCGCGATCCGGAACGGGAGGCCGCGGCGGCGCGAGCGGCGGGTCTGCGGGTGCACGACCTGCGCACGGTACGGCTGAGGATGGCGTTCTTCGACATCGGGGCGGTGGTGTGGCTGCTGCGCCGATGCGTCTGGTGGATCCCGGATTTCACCGTCGACCGCTATCAGGCGGAGCTGGCGCGGATGGACGAGCACATCCGCGCCGAGGGCGCGTTCGTCGCCCACTCCACCCGTACCCTGATCGAGGCCCGGCCTGCCCGATGACCTACCGGTCCGTGCCGTGCCGGCCGTCCCTGGACCGCTGACCGTCACCTACGCCGCGGGGCGGTAACCGGCCGGTCGGCTGGTGAACGTCCCGCGGCCGTGGGTGCGGCTGCGGAGCCGGCTCGCGTAGCCGAACAGCTCCGCGAGCGGCACGAGCGCCGTCACACCCCGTACCCCCGAATCAGTGACCTGGCCGCGGCGCGCGGCAAGGTCGCCGAGCACCGCGCCGAGCGCGTCGGGCGGCGCGCTCACGGTGACCTCCGCGACCGGCTCGAGCACCTGCAGCGTGGCGGCGCGCAGCGCGGCCCGCAGGCCGAACCGGCCCGCCGCCCGGAACGCCATCTCCGACGAGTCCTTCGGGTGGGTCTGGCCGTCGGTCAGCGTGACCGCCAGCCCGACCACCGGGTGCCCGCCGAGCGGCCCGCCGGCGAGGGCCTCCCGGCAGCCGGCCTCGACGGCCCGCACGTATTCGGCGGGCACGCGCCCACCGGTCACCGTGGACGCGAACGTGAAGCCGGTGCCCTCGGCGGGCGCCACGTCGAGCGTGACGACAGCGAACTGGCCGGCGCCGCCGTCCTGCTTGACGTGCCGGTACGTCACACCGGTGACGCCGGCGGCGACCCGTTCCCGGTAGGCGACCTGCGGACGGCCGGTCGTCACCAGGAGGCCGGTCGTCTGCCGCAGCTTCTCCACGGCCACCTCCAGGTGCAGCTCACCCAGCCCGGACAGCAGCAACTGGCCGGTCTCGGCGTCGGTGCGCACGCTCAGCGACGGATCCTCCTCGGTCAGGGCGGCCAGGGCGGGCGGCAGGCGCTGCGCGTCCTGCCGGGTACGGGCCTCGACCGCGACCGAGACCAGCGGCTCGGCGACCCGTGGCGCTTCGAGCAGCACCGGATGCGCCCGGTCGCAGAGTGTGGTGCCGGCCTTCGCGGCCTTCACCCCGGCGACCGCGACGATGTCGCCGGCCACCGCCCGGTCCACGTCGGTGTGCCGGTCGGCCTGGACGCGCAGGATCCGGGCGATCCGTTCGGTGCGGTGCGCGCCGGCGTCCCACACGACGTCTCCCTTCGTGATCGTGCCGTCGTAGACGCGCAGGTAGGTGAGGCGGCCGGCGCGTTTGAAGGCGAGCGCGGCGAGGGGCTTGCCGGGGTCGCCGTCCGGCGGGGGCAGGTAGTCGACGATGGCGTTCAATAGAGCTTCGATGCCGATGGTGCGATACGCGGAACCGCAGAGGACGGGTACTGCTTGGCGGCTGCGCGTGAGATCTTGGATCGCCGCGCGCAGGGTGCTATCGGACATTTCCGAAATTTCGTTTAAAGCGCCCTCGTGGAGCTCGGCCACGGCCTCTTCCAAGGTCTTCCGCGCCGCTGCGGCCTCCGCGGGAGGGTCGTTCACCAGGTCGATCACGCCGCTGAGGTCACCCTCCCGGCCGACCGGCAACTGCACCACGAGCGGCACCACGCCGAGCCGCTCCCGGATCGAGGCCACCGCCGCCTCCAGGTCGGCGCCGGGACGGTCCAGTTTGTTCACGAACGCGATCCGCGGCACCGCGTACCGGTCCGCCTTGCGCCAGACCGCCTCGCTCTGCGGCTCCACCCCCGCCACGCCGTCGAAGACCGCGACAGCGCCGTCGAGCACGCGCAGCGACCGCTCGACCTCGTCGGAGAAGTCGACGTGGCCGGGCGTGTCGATCAGGTTGAGCCGGTGGTCGTTCCAGTCGCAGCTGACGGCCGCCGCGAAGATGGTGATGCCACGGTCCCGCTCCTGCGGATCAAAGTCGGTCACGGTGGTGCCGTGGTGCACCTCGCCGGTCTTATGGGTGACGCCGGTGGTGAACAGGATCCGTTCGGTGAGGGTGGTCTTGCCGGCGTCGACGTGGGCCAGGATGCCGAGATTGCGTACACGCATTGTTCTTGTCTTTCGAAGCTGATCCGATGGTGGGCAGCGCCCGCCGGACCGCTGTGGGAATGCGGTCAGGCACGTCCGGCCTCGGTGGCGCAGCCGAAGCCGGGCACACCAGACACGAGGATCAGCTCGAAGAGCGACACCGGGACGACGACGGCGGTGCGGTAACGCACGGCGGTCTCCTCTCCCTGGTCGCGATGATGGGGAGAGGCTACGAGGCCGGTGGCGGAGGTGTCGATCGTTTTAACGGTGATGGTCGCGGTCCGCGTCTGGAACTGGATCGGCCCGTCGTGGGCTCAGCCGATCACCGGCCCGCTCGCCGCGGCATCGCTGGTCCTTCTCACCGGCCTGCGGCCGGCTTTCCACACCGGTTTCGGGTACGCGCTGAGCGCCGTCCTCGTGATCACCGTGGGATACGCCCTGGCCCTGCTGATCCCGCCGGCCCGCCGGGCGCTCGCCGCCCGGCGTTTCCGGACTCCCTGGCGCACCGCGCTGGTGGAGATCCCGCTCGCCACCGTCACCTTCGAGGAGGTCGCCTTCCGCGGGGTGCTCTGGACGCTGATCGACGCCGAGCACGGCCGGGTCTGGGCCACCGCCGTCACCGCGGTGCTCTTCGGCCTCTGGCACGTGTCACCCGATCCGGATACCCGCGCCCAGCTGGGAACGGTGGCATTCACCACGTTCGCGGGTGTGGTGCTCGGCCTGCTCCGCGACGTCTCCGGCGGTGTTCTGGCGCCGTTCGCGCTGCACTGGGCAGCGAACGGCCTGGGCGTGCTCGCGTCGACAGCCGCGCGCCGGTCTTCTTCTGACAGTTAAAAGGTGAGGTGGAGCTGGATATCCGTCGCTAGGCTGCGGGGCGGACATCCAGGGTGCGCGCTGCGCCCGCATCGCAAGCCGCAAATTCCCTGTTCACAGGAGTTTACGTGAGTAATCAACCCGCGGCAGCGCCGGCCAAGCTCGACGGCGCCGTCCTCAAGATCGCCGGCGTCGTGGTCCTCGGCGCCATCATGTCGATCCTCGACGTCACAGTGGTCAGCGTCGCGCTGCCGACGTTCCAGACCGAGTTCGGCGCGTCCTATGCCGAGGTCGCCTGGACCATGACCGGCTACACCCTGGCCCTGGCCACGGTGATCCCGCTCTCCGGCTGGGCGGCCGACCGATTCGGCACCAAGCGCCTCTACATGGCCGCGCTGCTGCTCTTCACGCTCGGCTCCGGTCTCTGCGCCACCGCCGACAGCATCAGCCAGCTCGTCGCCTTCCGCGTGCTGCAGGGTCTCGGCGGCGGCATGCTGATGCCGCTCGGTATGACGATCATGACGCGGGCCGCCGGACCGGAGCGGATCGGCCGGCTGATGGCCGTGCTCGGCATCCCGATGCTGCTCGGCCCGATCGGCGGGCCCATCCTCGGCGGCTGGCTGATCGACGTCGCCAGCTGGCAGTGGATCTTCCTGATCAACCTGCCGATCGGCGCCGTCGCGCTGATCTACGCGCAGGTCGTGCTGCCGAAGGACAACGCCGAGCCCTCCGAGTCGTTCGACTTCATCGGCATGCTGATGCTCTCGCCCGGCCTCGCGCTCTTCCTGTACGGCGTCTCCTCCCTGCCGGAGGAAGGCACGATCACCGCCACCAAGGTGTGGCTGCCGATGCTGGTCGGCGGTCTGCTGGTGATCGGTTTCGTCCTCTACTCGTTCAAGCCGCGGCACCCGCTGCTCGACCTGCGCCTGCTGCGCAACCGCAACCTGACCGTCGCCACGATCACCCTCGCCGTGTTCACCGTCGCGTTCATGGGTGCCGGCCTGCTGTTCCCGAGCTACTTCCTGCAGATCCGCGGCGAGTCGACACTCGACGCCGGCCTGCTGATGGCGCCGCAGGGGATCGGCGCGATGGTCACCATGCCGATCGCCGGCATCCTCGCCGACAAGGTGCCGATCGGGCGGACCGTGCCGTTCGCCCTGCTGCTGATCGCGGCCGGCTTCTTCGCGTTCACCCAGGTGGGGACGGACACGTCGTACCTTCTGCTCTGCGGCTCGCTGTTCGTGATGGGCCTCGGCATGGGCGGCACGATGATGCCGATCATGACGTCGGCGCTGCGCACGCTCACCAACCACGAGGTGGCCCGCGGCTCCACGCTGCTGAACATCCTCCAGCAGATCGCCGGCTCGATCGGCTCGGCGATCTTCTCGGTGATCCTGACCAACCAGCTCAACCAGTCGCCGGTCGTCCCCGGCGTCACCAACCCGGTCAGCGGCGAGCCGGTGAGCGAGAGCGGCCTGGCGATCGCCGCTCAGCAGGACCCGGCGGTGGCCCAGCAGTTCCCGGACCCGACGCTGCTCGAACGCGGCCTGCAGTTCGCCGCGGATTCGTTCGCGACCACGTTCATGGTGGGCTTCGTGCTGACGCTGCTCACGCTGATCCCGGCGTTCTTCCTGCCCCGCAAGAAGGAGACGTCGAACCTGGCGGCCGAGCAGGGCGCCGCGACGCCGGTCATCCTGCACTGACCACGTCCGTTCGTCACGACGAGGACCCGGGGCTCGTTCCGGGTCCTCCTCCGTTCGCGGGGGCAACCTTGGAACTCATCGGAGCCGGACGCCAGGCCGATGTCTACGCCCTCGACGAGCGGCGCGTCCTGCGCCGCTATCGCGACGGGACGGACGCCACCGGTGAGGCGGAGATCATGGCGTACCTGTCGCGCCTCGATTTCCCCACCCCCCGGGTGTACGAAGCCGACGGCGCCGACCTCGTCCTGGAACGGCTGGACGGCCCCACCCTGTCCGGCGCGTTCCTCGACGGGCGGATCAGCGTGGCCGAGGGCGCGGTCTGCCTGGCCGATCTGCACCGCCGGCTGCACGACCTACCGGCCCGGTCCGGCCGGCGCGCAGGCGATCGGATCCTGCACCGCGACCTGCACCCGGAGAACGTGCTGATGACCTCCCGCGGGCCCGTGGTGATCGACTGGAACAACGCGGCGGAAGGACCACCGGAGGTCGACGTAGCGCTCACCGCGGTCATCGTCGCCCAGGTCGCGGCCGATCCCGACCATCCGGTGGCCGAGGTGGCCCGCCGTTTCCTGGCCGAGTTCGGACGGGTGGCCGGCGACGACGTGCGCGCCGGACTCGACGCGGCTCTGGCCGTCCGCTCCTCCGATCCGGCCCTGACACCCGGGGACACCGCCCGGTTGCCCGAGGTCGCGGCGCTCATCCGGTTTTTGTCGTAGGTGGATGGCAGCATCCCGGGCATGTATTTCGTCGAGAAGGGCACCGGGACGCCGGTGCTCGCGCTGCACGGCTGGACGCCGGACCACCGCCTGATGCTCGGGTGCCTGGAGCCGATCTTCGAGGCCCGCCCCGGTTTCCGCCGGCTCTATCCCGACCTGCCCGGCATGGGCCGCACGGCCGCGCCGCCGGAGATCGCGAGCAGCGACGACATCCTGGCCGCGGTGCACCGGTTCATCGACGCGGTCCTCGGCGCCGAGCCGTTCCTGCTGCTCGGCGAGTCCTATGGTGGCTACCTCTCCCGTGCCCTGGCCCACGACCGCCCGGAGCAGATCCTCGGCCTCGCGCTGATCTGCCCGGCCGCGGTGCTGCCGCGCGACCGGCGCACCCGTCCCGCCCACCGGGTGCTGCGCCGCGATCCCGCCCTCGACCTCGGCGACGACCCGCAGCTGGCGGCCGAGTTCGAGGAGATGGCGGTGGTGCAGACACCGGAGACGCTGCGCCGCTTCCGCGACGAGATCTGGGCCGGCCTCGAGCTCGCCGACGAGGCGGCGATGGCCCGGGTCTTCCACCGCTGGGAGCTGAGCCGGTCCCCGGAGTCCGGGCCGCCCTTCACCCGGCCGTCGCTCGTCCTCACCGGCCGGCAGGACGCGTCGGTCGGTTACGCCGACCAGTTCGCGCTGCTGCCGCACTACCCGAGGGCGACGTTCGCGGCGCTCGACGTGGCCGGCCACAACCTGCAGATCGAGCAGCCGGCCCTGTTCAACGCCTTGATCAACGAATGGCTCGACCGGGTGGCCGCCGGGTGAGCCCCGTTCGGTGAGCCCCGCCGGGTGAGCCCTGCCGGGTGAGCCCTGCCGGGTGAGCCCTGCCGGGTGAGCCCTGCCGGGCGGCGGTTGCGCCCGTGATCGTCACGCCGGCTGCGGCGATGCCGTGGCAACCGGGCGCTTGACGGAAGCGTCGCGGACGCCCGGCGCTGCCGAATGACGCACCCCCAGTCCGACACCGCCCTTGCCGGTGACGTGCCGCCACGCCGCGCGCCGGCACTCGACGAGGCCACACCGTAGCCCGCGCCGGCGACGACGAGTGCACACCGTAGCCCGCGCCGGCGACGACGAGGGCACACCGAAGCCCGCGCCGGCGACGACGAGGGCACACCGAAGCCCGCGCCGGCGACGACGAGAGCACACCGAAGCCGTTCGTGTGCCCGTGTCTTGGCTATGGCGTAGGCGCGGGGCCACGGTGGCGTTGTGTGCGACCTCGTCGCGCCTCGACCAGCCGGATCGCGGCCGACGTCCAGCTCGCCACCGGGGTGCCGTGTTCTCGAAGGTCAGCGACCCGCCTCTGCCGGCCGACGCGGCGACGCGACCCGCCACTGCCGGCCGACGCGGCGACGCGGCGACGCGACCCCGGTTCCGTACCCGGAGGTATTCATCGCCGGGCAGCCTAAACCCCGGTCGTCGCGTTGTCAGCCCGATGACCAGCCCATTGACAGATGGCAATCTATCGATTGCGGTGGAGGTCGACATCCTTCGACGCCGCAGGAGGTTCGATGCGCTGGCCGGCCACACTGACCGCCGCTCTGTTGACCGCGACGATGCTGACGGTCCAACCCGCGACCGCACAGGCCGCGGAGACACCGACCATCACCCTGAGTCCCGGTGAACGGGCCCTCATCCGATTCCAGCTTCCCGATCAGGCCGCGTTCGACCGTCTGGTCGCCCAGGGCGCCGACATCGCCGCCCGTCCCCGCACCACACCCGGCGCGGTGCTCGCCGACGTCGTCGTGGACGACCGCGAACTCGCCGCGTTGCGTGCGGGCGGCGCCGATCCGGTGCAGCTCATCCACGGCGAGGGGATCGCCGCGCGAAGCCGGGCCACCGCCCGGACCGCGGCCGCCGACACCCTGTCGTTCCTGCAGGCCTACTGGTGGACCAGCAACGGGCGCACGTTCCTGCAGACCCAGGTGGCCACGTCCGCGAGCGACGACCCGGACGTGGAGATCACCGTGACGTGGACGACCGCGGACGGGCAGACCGGGTCGTACCCGCTGGTCCGGTTCTCCGACGCGGACGAGTACCAGTACCACTACGCGCTCCCGCAGCCGCTGCCCGCGAAGCCGGTGAAGGTGACCGCCACCTCCAGCCTCGGCGGGCAGTCCCGCGCCGTCACCCCGGGGGTCTGGCCCGGCGCCACCCCGCCGGTGAACCCGGGCGGGTACCAGAAGGACTTCATCGACGCCTACATGACGCCGACCGACGTCACCGCGCGGATCAAGCGGCTGTCCCGGCAGTACCCGGCGCTTGTCGACGTGATCAACCTGCCGAACCGGACGCAGGGGTACCGGCGGACGGCCGTCGCCTACCTCGGCGACCCGGCCACCGCGGCGATCGTCGTGGAGTCGGTGAAGTTCGGCGACCAGGGCTACAACGGTGTCCAGGTCCGCACCGTGGATCCGGGGAGGGCGAACAACCCGCTCGGCGCCACGTACCGGGATCGGGTCTTGACCGTGCGTCTCGCCACCGGAGCCGGCGGCGAAGTGATCAGCACGACCGACCAGGTGGCCGCGTTCATCGCGGCGCGGTACCCGCAGCGGTTCTCCGCGTTCGTCGAGGACGGCTCGGCGGGCCTGGTCATGCCGGTCGCCGGTCCGGCGCGGCTCGACGACGGCTTGGCCGGGACCGAGGTGTCCCGCAAGCCGCAGATCGTGCAGGCGCTGCGCATCGGCAAGGTCCGCGACGGCTCGAAGCCGGGTGTGCTGGCCTACTCCCAGGAGCACGCGCGGGAGTGGGCCACGCCGCTGGTCACGCTGGAGTTCGCGGAGCGGCTCCTGGCGAACTACGCGACCGACCCGGCGACGAGGAGCCTGGTCGACTCGACCGACGTCTTCATCATCCCGACGGTCAACCCGGACGGCGCCAACTACTCGTTCAACGACTTCAACTTCCAGCGCAAGAACCTGGTCAACCACTGCACGGGCGCGCAGCGTGACCCGCGGTACCGCAACTCGTGGGGCGTGGACGTGAACCGCAACTACGCGGTCGGCTCCTACTTCGACGGTTATGTCGGCGGCAACGCCAACTGCCTCTCCGGAACGTATGCCGGAACATCGGAACTGTCCGAGGCGGAGAGCCGCAACGTCATCGCGCTCGCATCGCGGAACCGCAACATCAAGTTCTCGATGAACGTGCACAGTTACGGTGGCTACTTCATGTGGTCGCCCGGCGCCTACAAGGTCCCCGGCCGGATCACCCTGCCCCGGCCGTCCATCGACGAGTCCAAGTTCTTCCTGGACAGCGCCCGGCGCATCGTCGGCGCCATCGCCGCCGAGCGCGGCACTGTCACCTGGCCGGCCTACACCGGCCCGGTCGCCGACGTGCTCTACTCCGCGGCCGGCAACTCCGCCGACCACCTCTACTACGACCTCGGCATCACCGCCTGGAACTTCGAGGTCGGCAACGACCGCTGGAACGAGGCCACCCAGCAGTGGGAGGGCGTCGGCTTCCAGCCGCCGTTCGACGAGGCCCACGCGGAGGCACAGGAATACGCCGGCGGCCTGATCGAACTGGTGCGTATCGCCAGAGAGCAGTCCGACACGCGATAACCCACCGATGGGCGCGCTCAGTTCCTTGGGCGCGCCCACCCATCGGGTACGCGCGACCCCGGTCCCGGGGTGCTCCCCTGACTGACGCCCCTTCCGCCGGCGCACGCCGCCGCCGGCCCCGGCGTCCCGTCCGGCCCAGCGTCCCGTCCGGCCCAGTGTCCTGTCCCGTCCGGCCCAGCGTCCCGTCCCGTCCCGGCGTCTCGTCCCGCCCGCCGTCCCGTCCCGTCCAGCCGTCTCGTCCCGCGCGGCGCCACGGTAATCCCTTTCGGTCGCCGCTGATCCGGAATTGATCGAATAACGTTCTGGTTGCGGCGCCGCGCCATTATCACTTTCAGGTGATCGCCATGACGAATACTGATCACTTTTCCGCCCGACAAGTCCGGATTTACCGGTTTCGTCCTTGATTTCTACGGTGTAACTGATCGATGTACCGGCGATTTCCGGCAGCCGAATCGTAGATCCGGTAAACCTCAGTCAGTCGATCGGCTACGGCTCTGTGCGAAGAGTGCCTCCGGCCGTTACGTTAAGTAGGTGTTCAGCGGTACCCGCCGTTGGCACGGATCTGTCCTGAGCTGGCCCGACTCGCGTTAATCGAGATCAATGGAAATTCTGCCGCCCCGGAGAGACCGGAATGGACACGGGGCGATAGAAAGGTAAGTGCATCCAGCGTGTCCTTCGACGAGGGTGGTGTGATGATCCGGGTCGTCGTTGTCAGAGACGAGGGATACTTCGGTGTCCCGGTGCGGACGTTCCTCGAGACCGAACCGGACATGCACTATGTCGATACCCTGCCGATCGGGGGCGACCTGGCGCAGCGCGCCGCGCAGCTCTGGCCCGGCGTCGTGGTGATCGACACGCAGTACATGGTGAGCCAGGTGCTGCCGATCGCCGACGAGCTGCACACCGCGATCCCGTCCTGCTCGATGCTGCTGCTCTGTGATCCGAGCAAACGCGGCATGCTCCCGCCCCGGCGGTGGAACGGCGGGCTGAACTTCCTGCTCAAGGACTCCTCGCCGAGCATGCTGGCGGACGCGGTGCGCCGCCTGGCCCGCGGCGAGCGGGTGGTCTCGCCGATGCTGCAGGCCGCCTCGCTCAACACCGACCGGGGGCTCAGCACGCGGGAGCTGGAGGTGCTCGGGCTCGCGGCGGAGGGCGAGTCCGTGAAGGAGATAGCCGGGCGGCTCTACCTGTCCGGCGGCACGGTGCGGAACTACCTGTCCGCGATCATCACGAAGACCGGCGCGCGCAACCGGCTCGACGCCATCCGGATAGCCCGCAAGGAAGGCTGGCTGCGCTGATCTTTCAGGGCGCTCCCAGACCTCCGGCGTAGCGTGGGAACGGATGCGGAACCACCACCTCGACATCCCCGCCCTGCCTGTGCTGCTGCCCCTGGGCGTCGTCCTGATGGTCGTCACCTGCGTCTTCCTCGGCGCCCGCGGCCTGCTGACCATTCGCAGACTCCTGGCCGGCTGGGCCGCGGGGTGGTACAGCGTGGCGGTCCTCGGCGCGACGATGCTGCCGATGCGTCTCTCCTGGGGCGGCGGCGAGGTCGAGGCGAACCGGCTGATCCTGGAGCCGGTGGTCAGCATGCGCCCGATGGACTTCCTGCTGAACATCGTGATGACAGTGCCCCTCGCGGCCGTGTTGCACGTCGTGTTCGGGGTCCGTGATCAGCGCCGGGTGGTGCTCACCGGTTTCCTGCTGAGCCTCACGATCGAGCTGACCCAGGCCGTGCTGGTGCTCACCCTGCACGGCAACCGATGGGCCGACGTGAACGACCTGATATCGAACACGACCGGCGCCTATCTCGGCTTTCTGCTGTTCCGCTGGCTCATGCGTTCCGCACGTTTCCGCCGGGCAGTGGAAAGGTGCTCTTTCGTCCGCTCCGCCCACGCGGCGCCGATAGCGGTGTGACAGCGGGCCGGCCGGCGACCGTTTCGTAAAGCCGGCCGACCGCGGTGGCCAGATGGTCCGCGGAGTAGGGGGAGCTCACCGCTCGGGCCGGCAGCCGCACGCCCCCGCGCTCGGCCAGGCAGAGCAGTTCCGCGCGCAGCGCCCGGGGCAGCGACTCCCGGTCACGCGGGGAGAGCCGGTGGGTGCCACGGACCGGCGTGCGGGCGGCGAGCCGTTCCTCCAGCGGCGGGCACGTGGCGTACAGCGCGGGCAGCCCGGCCGCGATCGCCTCCAGGGCGGCCAGCCCGAAGCCGCCGGAGCCGGGCGAGACGAAGACGTCCATGGCGCAGAGCAGCTCGCGGGCGTGCGGGACGGCCCCGGCGAACAGCACCCGGTCGGCGACCCCCTCGATTACCGCGAGGCGTTCCAGCGCGGGCCGGGCGGGGCCGTCGCCGACCAGCAGCAGGCACGCGTCCGGCGTCTCGGCGATCGCGCGGATCAGCAGGTCGAACCGCTTGTCCGGGTCGAGCCGCCCGACGCCGCCGACCAGCGGGACGCCGGGTGCGACGCCGAGCCGGGTCCGTGCCGCCTCGCGCAGCCTCGCGTCGAAGCGGAACTCGGCCGCGTCGATCGCCTTGGGGATCATGGTGATCCGCCGGTCCGGCACGCCCCACGCGCGCAGCCGGGCGGCGATCGCCGGCGACGCCGCGACGGTGATCCGCCCGAACCGTTCCCCGGCCAGGTAGAGCGCGCGCATGCCGGGGGAGACCCGGCGCCCTTCGAGGATCGCGGCGCCCAGGTGGTGCTCGGTGGCGACGACCGGTCGCACGCCGGCCAGCCGTGCCGCGATCCGCCCCTGCACGCACGCCCGGTAGAGGTGGGTGTGCACCAGGTCGAACCGCCCGTCCCGGATCAGCCGCCACAGCCGTCCGATCGCGGCGGGGTCCGCGTCACATGCGCCGGTCACCTGATGCACCCGGACGCCCTCGGCGCGGAGCGCGCGGGCGCCGGGACCCGCCCCCGGCCGGGTGCCGGCGCGATCTCCGATGCCTGCGGGTACGGGTGACGGGGGCTCCAGCAGGACGACCTCGTGGTCGTGCGGCAGCCGGCGCACGAGCAGCCGCACCTGGTGGCCTGCCCCACCCGGCTCCGGCGTGCTGATGACGTGGAGCACCCTCATCTCTCATGTCCCCCGGTCGCATTGACGACAGAACGCTTGCGACATCCGCGCCAGAACACGTTGCCGGAAAGACGCTGCCGGAATAGTGCGCCCGGCGTAAGTCGCAGATGTCACGGATAAGGCGAGAGCTTCTCACTCTCAGCATGACATCCTCGTCCGAATGGGCAGGTCGACGACCCCGATCGGTTTGATCGAATCATCGTGTTCTTGGCAGAACGATGAACATGAATGATTCTCGCGTAGGCCATGACAATTGCTACTGTAATCGGCCCTCCCCGGCTGCAAGTCTAATTCTGCAGAAAGCTTCAAACGGTCATCCGAGGCGAGTGGGCGTTGACATTTCCGGCAGGCCGGAAATGTATTCCGCCGGCTCGCATTTCTTGTCGCGCGAAAACGGGTTCCGCTGCCGGAGAGCCGGCATCGTACGAGGGGGATTCCATGCAGGCACGGCGATCGGCGTCGCCCTGGTTCGCGAGCGTATTACCCGGCCGGGCCGCCCGCGCCGGAACCGACGCGCTGGCCCTCGCGGCCGCGCTCTTCATCGCCACCCTGCTGCGCCACGACGGCCGGATCGGCGAGGTCCACTTCCGCGATCTCGTCGCGCTCTCCGCCGTCGCCGCGCTCGTGCACACCGCCGCCGGCATCCACTTCGGTCTCTACACCGGACGCTGGGCCTACGGGTGCTTCGAGGAGATCGCCGCGCTGGTGAAGACCGCTGTGGTCGTCACACCGGCCGTGTTCCTCCTGGACACGCTGCTCGGACGGCTGGTGCCCCGCTCCGCGATCATCGCGGCCGGCCTGATCGCCCTGGTCTTCGCCGCCGGCGTGCGCTACGCGGTGCGGCTGCTCAAGGACAGCCGGCTGCGCCCGAAGCCCGAGCACGGGATCCGGGTCGTGGTGATGGGGGCCGGCGAGGGCGCCACCCAGGTCATCCGCGCCATGCTGCGCAGCCCGCGCAGCCCGTACGTCCCGGTCGCCCTGCTCGACGACGACCCGGCCAAACGCACGTACCGGATCATGGGTGTCCCGGTGGTCGGCAACCGGGACGCGATGGCCGAGGTGGTCCGCCGGTTCAACGCCGAGGCCGTGGTCATCGCGATCCCCAGCGCCGGCGCCGACCTGATCCGCGCGCTCACCGACCTGGCCCAGCCGCTCAACGCCGACCTCAAGGTGGTGCCGCCGGTCGTCGAGCTGTTCGGCCGCAAGGTCCGGGTCGAGGACATCCGCCCGGTCAGCCACGAGGACCTGCTCGGCCGCCGCGAGATCGGCATCGACCTGGCCGCCGTCGCCGGGTACCTGGAGGGCCGCCGCGTGCTGGTCACCGGCGCCGGCGGCTCGATCGGCTCGGAGCTGTGCCGGCAGGTCGCCCGGTTCAATCCGGCCACGCTGGTCATGCTGGACCGCGACGAGTCCGGCCTGCACGCCGTGCAGCTCTCGCTGGACGGCCGGGGCATGCTCGACGACCGCAACCTGGTCGTCGCCGACATCCGCGACCAGCAGCGCCTCGACGAGGTGTTCGCCGAGCACAAGCCGCACGTCGTCTTCCACGCCGCCGCCCTCAAACACCTGCCGCTGCTGGAGATGCACCCCTCCGAGGCGCTCAAGACCAACATCATCGGGACGTACCAGATCCTGCAGACCGCGCTGCGGCACAACGTCGACCGGCTGGTCAACATCTCCACCGACAAGGCCGCCGACCCGTGCAGCGTCCTCGGTTACTCCAAGCGGATCACCGAGCGGCTCACGGCCGCGGCCGACGTGCTGTCGACCGGCACCTACTGCAGCGTCCGGTTCGGCAACGTGCTCGGCAGCCGGGGCTCGGTGCTCACCGCGTTCGCCGCGCAGGTCGAGGCGGGCGGCCCGATCACCGTGACGCACCCGGACGTCAACCGGTACTTCATGACCGTCCAGGAGGCGGTCCGGCTGGTCATCCAGGCCGGCGCACTGGACAGCGACGGCGAGGTGCTGGTTCTCGACATGGGTCAGCCGGTCCGGATCGCCGACGTGGCCAAACGCATCGCTGACGCGGCCGACCAGCACATCCAGATCGTCTACACCGGGCTGCGGCCGGGCGAGAAGATCGCCGAGATCCTGCTCGGCCCGGACGAGCCGGACCACCGGCCCAACCATCCGCTGATCTCGCAGGCGCCGGTGCCCCCGCTGGACGGCGCGGTGCTGTCGCTGCTCGATCCGGCGGCGCCCCGAGCCGACCTGATCGCCGTCCTGCACTGGCTCGCCGAGTCGCCGGCCCTGCCCGTACGGGAAACGTCGTCCGGCCCGGCCACCGCGGTGCTGAACGGATGGCACCGCCCGGCGCCCGTCAGCAAGCAGCGCCACCCGCAAGGCCACTCGCAAGCCGCAGCGGTCCCACCGGCCCGGCGCCCGTGATCAAGCGTCCCAAGACGGCCCGGTCGCGGGCGGTCCGCCCGCCGCAGACGAGGAACCCGGTCCGATCCCGGCAGAAGAACCATCCGGAGCAGCAGAAGGAGAGCACGCCCATGCGTGTCGTCATCGCCGGTCAGGGGTACGTCGGACTGCCGCTCGCGGTCCGCGCCGCCCAGGTCGGCCACACGGTCGTCGGCTTCGACGTCGACGACGATCGGATCAAGCGGCTCGCCACCGGCGAGTCGTACGTCGACGACGTCTCCTCCGCCGACCTGCAGGCCATCCTCGCCGCCGGCACCTTCACCCCGTCGTCCGACCCGCGCTCCTGCGCCGGCTTCGACATCGCCGTGATCGCGGTGCCGACCCCGCTCCGCGAGGGCACCCCCGACCTGCGCTACATCGAGGACTCCGCCCGCACCCTGGCGCGCTACCTGCGTCCCGGCGCGACAGTCGCGCTGGAGTCCACCACGTACCCGGGGACCACCACCGAACTCGTCGCGCCGCTGCTCGAAGAGGGCTCCGGCCTGATCGCCGGCGTCGACTTCCACCTGGGGTACAGCCCCGAGCGGATCGACCCGGGCAACCGGGAGTGGAGCCTCGCCACCACCCCCAAGGTGGTCTCCGGGATCAATCCGGCGTCGCTGGAGCGGGTGCGCGCGTTCTACGCCTCGGTGGTGGAGCAGACCGTACCGGTCTCCGACCCCAAGGTCGCCGAGCTCGCCAAACTGCTCGAGAACACCTTCCGGCACGTCAACATCGCCCTGGTCAACGAGCTCGCGGTGTACGCGCACGAGCTCGGCATCGACGTCTGGGAGGCGATCGACGCGGCCAGCTCCAAGCCCTTCGGATACATGCGGTTCGTGCCCGGCCCCGGCGTCGGCGGGCACTGCCTGCCGATCGACCCGTCGTACCTGTCCTGGCGGGTGCAGCGGACCCTCGGCCAGAGCTTCCGCTTCGTCGAGCTCGCCAACGACATCAACAACCACATGCCGGATTACGTGGCCCGCCGCCTGGTCGCCGCGCTGAACACCCGGCGCAAGGCGGTCAACGGCTCGACGATCCTGCTGCTCGGCCTCGCCTACAAGAAGAACAGCGGCGACGCGCGCGAGTCGCCGGCCCGCCGGGTCGCCGCGCTCCTGCTGGAGATGGGCGCCGAGGTACAGGCCGCCGACCCGCACGTGGTCGAGGACGCCCACATCGACAGGCGGGTCGAGCGGGTCTCGCTCACGCCGGAACTCCTCGCCGCCGCGGACGCTGTGGTGCTGCTCGCCGACCACGACGACTTCGACCTGGACCTCGTCGTGCAGCACGCCACGTACGTGCTGGACACCCGCCATCGCCTCACCGGACCCACCGTCGAGTCGATCTGAGACACCCCGCGGAGGTAGTCGTGGTACGCATCCTGTGGAACGGCCTGCAGCGCCTGGTCGCCACCGTCATGCTCTTCTTCCTGGCCCCCGTGATCCTCGCGCTCGCGGCCTGGATCCGGATCGCCGACGGCAGGGGCGTCCTCTTCGTCCAGGACCGGGCCGGCCGGGGTGGCAAACCGTTCCGGATGCTCAAGTTCCGGTCGATGGTGCACAACTCGGTGGCGCTCAGCGCCGAGCTCGGCATCGACGACCCGTTCGGCCTGCTGGAGAACGACCCGCGGATCACCGCGTGCGGCCGCTTCCTGCGCCGGACCAGCCTCGACGAACTGCCCCAGCTGATCAACGTGGTGCGGGGGCAGATGAACCTGGTCGGCCCCCGCCCGGACGTGCTGCCGCAGGTCGCCAACTACTCCGCCGAGGACGCCCGCCGGCTCGAGGTGAAACCCGGCATCACCGGCTGGGCCCAGGTCAACGGCCGGGACGACATCGACTGGCCGCAGCGCTTCATCCTGGACCGGTGGTACGTCGACAACTGGTCGCCGGCCCTCGACCTGAAGATCCTCTGGCGGACCGCGATCACGCTGCAGCGTGACGAGCCGCCGGTGCACGTCGACACGCTGAACATCGCGCGCCAGGAGACCGCCGCCACGATGGAAACGGTCGCCACGGTGGAAGCCGCCGCCACGGTGGAAGCCGCCGCCACGATGGAGACGGAGAAGGACGTCTCGCGTGTCTCCTGAGATCGGCTCGGAATTCCACTGGGACCCGGCCGCCCTGCTCAGCGCCGAGCGGGGTGGCCCGCCCGCGTGGCTGCCGGCGCGGCGCTCGCTCTTCGCCACCGGGTGCGGCGCGCTCAGCGAGGTGCTGCGCCTGCTCGCGCCGGGCGGCCGGCTGCACGTGCCGTCCTACTTCTGCGTGGGTGTCGCCGAGGCGCTCTCCGAGCGGGCGCCGATCGCCTGGTACCGGCACCTGCCGGACGGCCGGGGCCCGCGCTGGGAGACGCTGCGGGCCGGTGACGGGGACGTGGTGCTCGCCCAGAACCTGTTCGGGCAGGAGCGGGGCGGGCCGTGGACCGCGTGGATCCGGGCGCACCCCGGCATCCCGGTGATCGAGGACCACTCGCACGACCCGTTCAGTGACTGGGCGCGGGACAGCGAGGCGGCGTACGTGGTGGCCTCGCTGCGCAAGACGCTGCCCCTGCCCGACGGCGGGTTGCTCTGGTCGCCGTCGGGCCGCGAACTGCCCCGGCCCCGGGGTCCGGAGAGCGCCGGCGCGCATCTGAAGCTCGCGGCGATGCTGCTCAAGGCCGCCTGGCTGGCGGGGCGGCCGATCGCCAAGGAGCAGTTCCGGGAGCTTGCCCAGCAAGGGGAGCACGACCTGCTGGGCAGTGCCGGGCCGGCCTGCGCGTTCACCCGGGCGGCGCTGCCGCTGATCGACGTGGGCGGGGTGCTGGCGGCGGGGGCGGCCCGGGCCCGGGAGCTGGCGGGACTGCTCTCCGCCCGTACCCCCGCAATCGAGCTGGTGGGAAACGGCCCGTTCCGCCTGCAGCTGGCGTGCGCCTCCTCGCGGATGCGTGATGCGCTGCAAGCGCATCTGGCCGCGAACCGGATCTACGCTCCGGTGCACTGGCGGCAGGACCGCGGCCGGTTGTGGAGCGGCGACCACGAGGCGGCGGAGTGGGCCGGCCGGATGCTGACGCTGCCCGCCGATCATCGGTGCGGACCAGGGGATTTGTTGCGGATGGCGGAGGTGGTGACCGCGTTCGAACCCGCCGTCGCCGCCTAGGGTCGCGTCGATCGGTGGATCGGCATATCATCATTGCGTGATATGTCGATCAACGCAGAGTGATCAAGGGCGGTGATCATGACCACCGCGGGCTGGATAGCGCTCGGGCTGGCTGTCTACGGCGCCCTGAGTTACGCGGTGGGATCGATCCTTCAAGCCGTCGGCGCGCAGCGCAGCCACAACACGGTGAGCACCCTCGGCCACCCGCTCTACCTGATCGGCATCGCCCTCGACATCTCCGCCTGGGTCGCGGCGATGTTCGCGTTGCAGCACCTCGCGGTCTACGTCGTCGAGTCCGTGCTGGCCGGCTCGCTCGCCGTCACCGCCGTGCTGGCCTGGCTGTTCCTGCGATCCAAGCTGCGCCACCGCGACGCCGTCGCCATCGTCTGCACCAGCGTCGCGCTCACCACCCTGGCCATGTCGGCCGGCCAGCAGCACGAGATGACACCGACGTGGACCATGCGCGTCGCGTTCTGCTGCGCGGCCGTCGGCGTCGTGATCCTCGGCTGGCTCACCACCAAGGTCGGCATTCCCGGCCTGATCGCCGGCGTCGGCGGGCTCTCCCTCGGCGGCGCCGCGCTCACCGGCCGCGCCCTCGCGATGCCGCCCGGATCGATGGACACGTTCCCGTCGGCGGTCGTCGCGATCGCCACCGAGCCCCTGGTCTGGGCGCTGCTGATCTTCCCGATCAACGGCATGATCCTGTACGCGAACGCGCTCCAGCAGGGCGACGTCGGCCGGGTCACCGCCGTCCACTGGACCGGCGAGGTGGTCGCCCCCTCGGTGATCGCCCTGACCCTGCTGGGCGACACCGTCCGCCCCGGCTGGGAGCCCGCCGCGCTGCTCGCCGGGATCGTCACCGTCGGCGCGGCAGTGGTGCTCGCCTCCGCGCCCGCCACCGTCGCCGTCGAGTCCGCCGACGGCAGCCCGGCCCCCGCCGGCACCACCGTCGCGGTGCCGCCGCAATCCGGGCTCGGCCTGGTGCCGGTCGAGGCGTGGCGGCTCGCCATCCCGCCGGAAGCGCACTGGCCCGCGCTGCAGCCGCCACTCGTCCGGGGGTACGGGACGTTCCGGTGGTGGGGGTCGCCGACCACGCCGCAGCCGTTGTGGGTGCCGCCGGACCGCACGCTGAACGTGCCCGGCTCGGTGCCGGCGTGGGCCGGGCCGCAGCTGCCCGAGGCGCGGGGGTCCCGGTCGGCGGGAGGCGCCGCGCGGCCCGCGGCACGTGGGGGATCGCATCGGGCGCCGGGGCGGCACGCGTTGCCGTCGGGGCGGCGTTCGTCGGCGGCGTGACTCGATTTCCGGGGTGGGGTGCGGTTCTCCGGCGTGGGTGCGGTTGCCGCTGCGGTTTTGTCGGTGCGATTCTCCGGGTTTGCGGTCGGGGCGTGTTTTCGCGATGGCGCGTGCTTTCCTCCATGTCAGTCGGCTCGCCTCGCTGTCGTGAGGGCGCTATCGGGGCGTGTGGGTGATCCGCCGCGTTTCACAAATCGGGCATATGGTTCTAGGGCTCTTTGGGTCCCACCTGGTGTCACGGTGGGTGACTGATGATGGTGGAGCGTTGCTGCTTTGCGGCATTCTGCGGGGCGTGGGGCGTCCACGTCTTTCCGTGAAGCGCCGCCTTTACCTCGGAGGGTGGCACGCCGGGTGATGAGGGTGGGCGCTGACAGGGCAATCGCTGGCTCGGAGCTCAGTGCGTGCCCTGGTCCGCGTGGGGAGGGGCCACCGGGTCCCCGGGCCAGACCGCCGTCCACCGTGTGCAGGCCCTCGTCCACCGTGGGCTCCGGTGCCGCCACATCATCCCACCTCCGCATGCCCTTCAAGCTAGGTTCCTAGGATGCGCGAGACGCGGCGTGTCGGTTACCGGTCGGGACCGAACGTCGACGTCCACACTGGCGTAAACCCCAGGGAGAGACACCTCCCGGGAGGCGGCATCATGGCTTTCTACGGCGACCCCGCCGAGCTGGACCGGCTCGCGGCCGGCCTGCGCGACAAAGCGGCCCGGATCCCCGACAAAGCGGCCCGGATCCGCGACGACGCAGCCCGGATCCGCGACGACGCGGCCGCGTACGAGGCACGCGGCCGGACCGCACGATGGGTCTCCGGCGCTGCCACGGCCTATCAGCGGCAGCTCTCCCGGGACCGGGTGGACACCGACCGGCAGGCGGCCGAGATCGAGCACGCGGCGGCGGCACGATGCGTGAGCCGGGAGCGTGTGCTGTGACCGCGCGCCGGCTCGTGCTGAGTCACGGGGAGATGGCCGCGCTCGTCGAGTTCGCTGGTGTGACACTGCCACCGGGGCTGATCCCGGAGGACACGGCGCCGAAGGCCGAGCGGCACTGGGAACCCGAGCAGGAGCAGGCCCTCGCCGTCAACCTCGCCGTCCTGGCCCGCCCGATCGCCGCCGTGCGGATCGAGACCGCGGTGCCGGGCCGGGTGCTGCGCGGGCTGTTCAGCGTCGCCGGGAGTCTGGGCGCGAGCCTGTTCACGCTGGCCGGCGCGACAGTGGAACTGTCCCTCTTCAACGCCGTCGATCTCGGTGCTGAGCTGCTCCGGGCCGTACCCGAACCTGAGGGCGGCGACTCCGTGCAGTCCGCCCTCAATCCGGAACGGCCGCTGCGGGGCACTGTCGACCTCGCCGACCTGGAGTGGCAGCCGTGGATGCCGCCGGCGGGCAGCGGCCTGGCCGACCGGGCCCGCGCGCAGACCCGGGGCAGCGTCTCCGCCCTGATCACCGGCCGGCGCCCGGACGGCGGTGTTCTCGCCGGTCAGGTGGCCTGGCTGCTGACCGGCAACCGGTGGACCGGGCTGCGCCCGGTTCCCGGTGCCGGCGGTGGCGGCGGAGCCAGGTACGGCGGCGGAGCCGGTAGCGGCGGGGGAGCCGGAAAAGACGACGGCGTACGGCAGGTCCGCCTGGAGCCGGTGGACCGCGCCGACTTCCCGACCTGGGTGGCGCCCCATCTGACCGCGGTCCTGGAGGCCGGTGATGGCTGACCCGGAGATCAGGCGAACGTCGAGATCACCAAGGGCTCGGATCCGGTGCCGGTCGCCGACGAGGTGGTGCGGTTGCTCTGGACCAGCACCCGCGCCCCGCTGAACGGGGTGAGCGTCAGCGTCTGGGACGTCACCGGCAACAAGCGCGGCGAGGTGCGGATGCTGAGCTTCACGGACGCCGCCACGATGAGCGACCTGGAGGGCAAGCACGGCAAGCGGCCGGTCAGGTAGCCAGGCCCGGCGGGAACGGAGAGCACATCCGCCCACGGGCGTATTCGCGATCCGCAACTACTGACGGTTCTGTTCCGGTCACGCGGCGAGAAGCATGGCGGTGACAGCGACGTAACCAACTGGAGGCGCACCATGTCAGGCAACAGAGCGGTTGTCTACCAGGGTCCCGGCCGGGTCGAGGTCTGCGACATCGACTACCCGAGCTACGAGGTGAAGGACGGACCCGGCGTCAACAAGATGAACGTCGGGCGCAGGACACCCCACGGCGCGATCCTCAAGACGGTGGCCAGCAACATCTGCGGCAGCGACCAGCACATGGTCCGCGGGCGCACCACCGCGCCGGAAGGGCTGGTGCTCGGCCACGAGATCACCGGTGAGGTGATCGACGTCGGGCCGGACGTCGAGTTCATCCGGGTCGGCGACGTGGTCTCGGTGCCGTTCAACATCTCCTGCGGCAGGTGCCGCAACTGCAAGGAACGCAAGACCGGCGTCTGCCTCAACGTGAACCCGGACCGGCCCGGCTCGGCGTACGGATACGTCGACATGGGCGGCTGGGTCGGCGGCCAGGCGGCGTACGTGATGGTCCCGTACGCCGACTGGAACCTGCTCCGGTTCCCGGACCGGGACCAGGCCCTGGAGAAGGCCCTGGACCTGGCGATGCTCAGCGACATCTTCCCGACCGGGTACCACGGTTGTGTGAGCGCGGGCGTGACGACCGGATCGACGGTCTACATCGCGGGCGCCGGACCGGTCGGGCTGGCCGCGGCCACGTCGGCGTTCCTGCTCGGCGCCGCGGTCGTCATCGTCGGCGATCTCAACGACGAGCGGCTCGCCCAGGCCCGCAGTTTCGGCTGCGAGACGATCAATGTCGCCCAGGGCGACCCGGCCGAGCAGGTGCAGCAGATCCTCGGCCGTTCCGCGCCGGCGATCGGCCAGCCGCTGGTCGACGCGGCGGTCGACGCGGTCGGGTTCGAGGCGCGCGGCCACGGCCGGGACGCCTCTGTGGAGAGGCCCGCGACCGTGCTGAACTCGCTGATGGACCTGACCCGCGCGGGTGGCGCGATCGGCGTGCCCGGCCTCTACGTCACCGGTGACCCGGGCGGCGTCGACGAGGACGCCAAGGTCGGCTCGCTCTCCCTGCGCCTCGGCCTCGGCTGGGCGAAATCGCACTCCTTCGTGACCGGTCAGTGCCCGGTCATGAAGTACAACCACGGGCTGATGATGGCGATCCTGCACGACCGGGTGCAGATCGCGCGGAACGTCAACGCCACGCCGATCCCGATGGACCAGGCCCCGCAGGGATACCAGGACTTCGACCAGGGCGCGGCCCGCAAGTACGTGCTCGACCCCCACGGGATGCTCCGCCGCTGACTTCCCTTTTCGGTACGGGCATCGGCCCTTCCCAGAAGCAATCACCCCGTCCCGGGCCTACCCCGCGGCCACCTGCCGACTCCGGGCCGTTGCGCGCCTTTCGCTACCGGTGCATGGTGCCGGTCGTGCCACTTGCCGAGGCACGACCGGCACCGTGCCGACCACCCGGTGCCAATCAACCTCGCCTGGAGGACCTGGCCCGCCGGCAATCGGCGATCGAAGCAACGCTGGCGCAGACCCGGCAGCAGACTGTGGTCACCGAGGAGACGGCCCTCCTGCAGGAGGCCGGCATCTACCAGCACCGGCACCCGCTGCCGGACGCG
The DNA here is from genome assembly GCF_040639325.1 of Actinoplanes sp. NPDC023936. Lineage (NCBI taxonomy): Bacteria > Bacillati > Actinomycetota > Actinomycetes > Micromonosporales > Micromonosporaceae > Actinoplanes > Actinoplanes sp. NPDC023936. The sequence continues at coordinate 355,167 of NZ_JBEZZR010000005.1, forward strand.
GTCGCCTATCAAACAGCGTTGGCGCGGGTGCAGTCTCAGGTCAAGACCGAGGATGGAGCGGTTCAAGCCGCGCGCAGCTGGACGGTCAACGGCTCGGAAGCGCAAGGCCGCACAATGCTGCGCGACTATTCAAAGTTGATGCTGCGGGCGTATAACGCCGAAGCCGACAATCTGGTACGTGGTTTGAAGCTCATCGACGCTGCCATCAGTTGTGCGTGCAGGAGCTGAACCTTACCGCTGACTACGTGCAGGAAGCCGCGTAGGAGAAGGAACGGGAAGAGAAGGCCCGCCTGCGCGAGCAGCGTAAAGTCCAGCAGGGGATCGAACGGGAACGAGCGTGCCTCGACAAGGAGCGCGCCCACTACCAGAACGCCTTGGCCGCGCTGCCGGCCAAGGGGGACACCGAGGGTGCCATCCAGCTACAGGGACGCCTGGCCCAGATCGACGCGGCGATCAACGATGTCGACTACCGCGCTGCGAACATCCGCGCGGGCTACGTGTACGTGATCTCGAACATCGGCGCATTCGGGGAGTCGGTGGTCACGGTCGGAGGGTGCCGGAAGCCATCGAGTACCGGCAGTCGCTGAATCTGGCAATGCAGGATGGCCAGCTTCCGGATGGGTTGGAAGCGATCGGTTAGCGGTGAGCCGTGCCGTTTATCTCGATGCACTGTTCGTCCGGGACTTCTCGTGGCCTGACGGGCAGGGGGCGATCATTTCCGGGACTCATATGTGGTATGAGATATTGTGTTGGCCGGTTCTGGCGGGGCGGGCGACAATGGGTTATGGCGCAGCTTTCCTTGTTCCCGGTGAGGCATTTGCGGGAGCCTGCTGCGCGTCGCAATTATTCGCCGGAGGCGGAGAGGTTCCGGCGTGAGCACGAGCGGCATCGCGCGTGGGGCCTCGCTCAGCGGCACGCCCGGCGCCTGCGTCAGCTGCGTGATCAACCGGACCGTTCCGTAGCCCCGCCGGCGCCCACCGCCGACCCGCGACCACAAGCTCCGCCGCCCACCCGGCCGCAGTCCGAGGTCCTGCCGCAGTCCGAGGTCCGGCGGCAGTGCGAGGTCCTGCCGCAGTCCGAGGCGCGGCCGCAGTCCGAAGCCCAGCCGCCGTCGGCAGGCGGGACGTCGGCGTCAGTCCCGTCGGGAGGCGGGACCCCAGCGTCAGTCCCGCCGGCAGCAGGCCGCCCGACGGCTGCGATGCCTGGACTACCGACCGGATTCCGGTGCGCTCCGGATAGCAGCCGGCGTCGAGCGGGGAAGGATCCAAAAGGTGGCAGAGGTCCTCCGTGGGGCGGGCCCGAACACGACACCGTCCTGCTGCGATGTCGGCATACGCGGCGGGGCGACGGCTGGCGACGGGGGGATCCTGCGCGCGGCGGGGGATCCTGCGCGCGCGACGCGCCGGTGAAGCGGTACGGATTCGGCGGAAGTGGTGGCGCTGCTACCGTCGGCGCGTGCCGGTGTAAGTCGATGGGGGTGCCGTGGACGCGTCAGAGAAGCAGTCGCCGCTCCCGCGATTCATGATTCTCATCTACGAACGTGAGGTGCCGGAGAGCGCGTTGGCGGCGCCGCCGACCGTGCTCGAGGCCCACTTGCGTCTGCCGCGGCAGATTGCCGAGACCGGCGCGCGGATCGTCGCCGGCAACGCGATGGGGCCCGCGTCGAAGGCTGTGTCGATCCGCGGCAACGTCTCCGTCGGTGGGTCTCTGGCCGGCGCGGAGCAGACTCTGGCCGGGTATTTCCTCGTGGAGGCCTCGGACCTGGACCATGCGGTCTGGATCGGCCGCATGATCCCCGTCATCGACGGCTGGGTCGAGGTCCGCCCGGTCCTCACCTCATGACGCGCGCCGCGCCGGGCCGCCGGGCCGCGTCGAGCCGCCGGGCCGCGTCGAGCCGCCGGGCCGCGTCGAGCCGCCGGGCCGCGCCGGGCCGCCGGGCCGCGCCGGGCCGCCGGGCCGCGCCGGGCCGCCGGGCCGAGCCGCCGGGCGGATTCGTGACGTCCCGGGTAAGCCGCCTCAGAAGCGACGGGTCAGCGGTACGGCGGGAACCGGCCGGCCAGTGACTCCGGGGTCGGCGGGCCGGCCAGTTTCTCGTACGCGATGGGGTCGGTGATCACCCGCCAGGTGTGGAAGTCCTGGCGCAGGGAGCCGAAGGCCGCCTTGTACCGGAACAGCGAGTCGTCCGAGCCGCCCAGGCCGCCGCCGATGTGGAAGACCCGGTTGCCGTGCTCGCGGCCCCAGAGCCGCACCTCGTGGTAGAGCAGCTTGTCCGCCCACCAGATCTGGCCGTCCCGGGTGGACTGCAGGTGGGTGTGCATCATGCCGCCGTGCCCCTCGGACGAGTGCGAGAAGAACAGGTTGCCGCCGAGCACCTCGCCGTCGCGCACCGCGGTCGCCAGGTGCAGGTCGCTGCCGAGCGCGTCCCGCAGCCGGTGGAAGTGGTCGCGCTCGAAGAAGTAGAACGCTGTCGCCCCGACCCGCCGCATCGTCGCGTGATAGGTCGCGATCCACGCGTCGAGGTAGGACCAGTCGTCGAAGACGATCTCCACTCCGGCCCGTTTGGACTTGTTGATCTGGTTGCGGTGGGTGCGGTGGGTCTCGCTCCAGATCCGGTCGGCCGGCAGGGTGAGGTCGATGGCGACCGTCTCGCCGTGCCGCACCACGGTGCCGACCCGTTCGAGGGAGACGGCCGGCGCCGGCAGCAGCGGGTGCAGCCGGACGAACGCGGTGATCGCGTCGTGGCAGCGCAGCAGCTCCACCATGGCCTTCGCGGCGCGCGCCCAGAACGCCGTGCTGGCGCCGGGGACGTCGCTGATCGGGCCGGGATATCCGTACGGGGAGACCGCGTCCCGCAGCCCGGTCTCCGGGATCGTCCGCAGCACGAGGGGGACGAGCAGCACATGGTCGGCCTCGTCGTACCGGAACGCGGCGGGTGTGCCGCCGGCCAGCTGCGCGTCCAGGTCGACGTAGCCTGGCAGGTGGTACACGTCGTGGCGGGTCCGGGCGAGCGCGTCCGCCCACGCCGTGTCGCCGGGTTCCAGTAGGGCGCCTTCGGCCATCGGTCGTCCCTTCGTCGTGCGGTCGAGAGCTGGGCCCGCTCAGGCGGTGTCGGCCAGGATCGGAGGTCGGCGGCGGGCCCGGGTCCACCGGCGGACGGCCAGGGTGCGCCGCAGCAGGGTGCGGGGGATCGGGCTCTGCGTCGACATGTGCAGCAGGTAGCGCCACGCCGGGTACTCGCCGCGCCGGTTCGACAGCGCGTAGGAGAACCGCTTGGCGGGCAGGCCGGCGTACTCGGGGAGGCGCTCGAACCAGGCGCTGCTGGCCCGTGCCGCTTTCTGCAACGGCGCGAGAGCCGCCTTGCGCCGGTGCTCGTAGCGTTCCAGGGCCACCGGTAAAGGATCGCCCGAGGCGATGGCGTCCGCCAGGGCCATCGCGTCCTGCATCGCCAGTTTCGTCCCGGAGCCGATCGCGAAGTGCGTGGTGTGCGCCGCGTCGCCCATCAGCACGACGTTGCCGTGGTCCCAGCGCTGCGCGGTCACCCGGCGGAAGTTCAGCCAGCCGGTGCCGCCCACCTCGGCACGGTGGTCGATCAGCGGCTCGCCGTCCAGATGCTTCGCGAAGATCCGCTGCAGCGCGAGGGTGCCGGCGTGCGCGTCGAGCGTGTCGAAGCCGAGCGCCGCCCACGTCGCCGGCTGGCACTCCACGATGAACGTGCTCTTCCCGGCGTCGAACGGGTAGGCGTGGAACCAGATCCAGCCCGCTGACGTCTTCTCGAAGCCGAACGTGAACGTGTCGAAGACGTGCGGGGTGCCCAGCCAGATGTACTTGTTGCGGGCGACCTCCACCTCGGCGCCGAAGTGCTCGGCGTGCTCGTCCCGGATCCGGCTGCGGGCGCCGTCGCAGGCCACCACCAGGTCCGCCGGTGGCAGCGCGGCGAGGTCGCTGAGCTCGTCGGAGTACCTGATCCGCACGCCGAGCTCGGCCGCCCGCTCGGCGAGGATCTCCAGGAGGCGGTGCCGGCCCAGGCTGAACCCGTACCCGGCGAGGTGGGTGTCGGGTTTGCCGGTGGCGCGGACCTGGTACTCGTCCCATTTGCGGGCGGACTCCCAGATCCGCTCGGCGCTCACCGGGTCGTAACGGAACAGGTCGTCCAGCAGGTCGTCCCAGAAGACCACGCCCCAGCCCCAGGTCACCCCGGCCGGGTTGCGTTCCAGCACGGTGATCTCATGGCTCGGGTCGGCGAGTTTCGCCAGCACCGCGAAGTAGAGGCCGGCGGGTCCGCCACCGACGCAGGTGATCCGCATGGCGAGCTCCTAACGGTAGGCGGGGAACGTGACGGTCAGGTCGTCCGGGTCGGCGTCCGGGCGATGCTCCCGGACCAGCGCGCGATACGCGGCGGGGTCGGCGATCACCCGCCAGGTGTGGAACGGGTGCCGGCTGGGGGAGAACCCCGCCTTGTACGAGAAGAGCGAGTCGTTCGCCCCGCCCTTGCCGCCGCCCAGGTGGAACACCTCGTCACCGCGGCCCTTGCACCAGCGCCGCACCTCGTCGTAGAGCATCTCGTCGGCGTAGCGTTTCGGCGCCCGGCGGGTCGACGAGACGTAGCCGGTGGCGATCCCGTCGTACTCGAAGAAGGTGTTCCCCCCGACCACCTCGTCGCCTTCCAGGGCGATCGCCAGGTGCATCCGGTCGCCGACCGCGTCGTGCAGCGCCGCGAGATGTTCCCGGGTGAAGAAGTAGTAGTCGGTCGCGCCGACCCGGCGCATGTTGTCGTGGTAGACCTCGACCCACTCGCCGAGCCGGTCCCAGTCGTCGAAGACCACCCGGGTGCCGGCCCGCCGGGCCCGGTTGATGTGGTTGCGGTGGTCGCTGCGGGTCTGCGACCACATCTCCTCGAGGCTCACGGTGAGGTCCATCGACACCGTCTCGCCGTGGTGGACCACCGCCCCGGCCTGCCGCATCGCCGGCACCGGGCCACCGAGCAGCGGGTGCATCCGGATGAACGCGGAGACGATGCCGCCGGCGCGCATCGTCTCCACGAACGCGGCACAGGCCTGCTCCCAGAACCCGGCGTCGCCGGGCGCCGCGTCGCTGACCGGCCCCGGATAGCCGTACGGCGAGATCGCGTCCCGCAGCTCCGTGCCCGGTATCGATCGCACGATCAACGGGATCAGCAGCCGCCGGCCGTCCCGCTCGAACCAGAACGCGGCCGGCGCGCCGCCGTAGAGCCGGGCGTCGAGGACGACGTACTCCGGCACGTGGTACATGTCGTGCCCGACGTGCTGGAGGGTCTCCTTCCACTCCCGGGCCGATGGCTCCAGCAGGCATGCCGTCATGGGTGTCTCCTTCCGCGCCTCAGCCCCGCAGCAAGCGGGCGTTGAGCGCCATGTTCGCGGCGAACTGGTCGTTCACCACCTGGTGTTTCTCCAGCCGCAGCTGCACGGCCGGGTCGTAGCGGCCGAGTTTCACGAATCCGTCGGCGAACCAGCCGTTGTCGGATCCGGTGCCGTCCACGTAGGTGGCGTAGGTGGTCCGGCCGGGCGGCCAGACGACCTTGGTGAGCAGGGCGCCGAACGCCGCCATGTCCGCGTCGGTCCAGGCCGCGCCGCCATGAGCGCTGCCGCGATCGCGCGCCTCCACCACGTACGCGATGACGCCGTTGCCGTGCCCGACGTCCTGGCCGGGGCGTTTCGCCGAGTCCCAGACGTCGCTCCAGAAGTACGCCGTCGACTCGGCCGGATTGCGGCGCAGCTGCCCCCGCAGCCGGGTCGCGATCGTGTTCGTCACGGTGGTGTAGCGGTCCTTGCGCCCGGCGTCGGCGGTGAGGCGGGACAGGTTCAGCGCGATCAGGGCCCAGTGCGCGGCCATGTGCGTGCGCTCCCGGTAGATGGTGTCCTCGGCGCCCCGGCTGTCCCACTTCTCGAAGACGTCCACCTCGGCGAAGGCCAGCAGCCGGTCGTACCGCGCGCGGTACCCGGCGTCGCCGTGCACGCCCGGGTTGTCGCGCATCGCCACGAGCAGCGAGGTCGCGTACCGCCAGAAGTAGCTCTCGTAGAGCGGCACCTCGTCGCCGCCCTCCTCGGCCGCCTTCCACCCCCGGTAGCGGTCCTTGAAGCCGCTTTTCGGCAGCGACGACGACGGTCGCGCCGACGCCACCACGTTCTCCGTGAAGGTCAGCGCCCGGTCCAGGTAACGGCGCTGGTCGGTGGCCCGGAACATCGCCACGCAGGAGTCCACGTCGTACGACAGGTCGTAGTGGTCGCGGCTGTCGGCGGAGCGGCTCAGCGGCAGGCCGTGCCGGTACTGGAAGTCCCAGCTCTTGCCGAACACGGCCGTCCAGTGCGACACCGGCTTCACCTTCAGCCGGTCCTGAGGCGACGGCGCGGCGCCGGGCATCGGGTCACGGACCTCCGGCACGTCGTGGTCGCGGACCGCGGTGTGCGCCGCAGCGGTGCCCGCCGCCGCGAGGGCGCCGGCACTCAGCAGCAGCACGCTGCGCCTGCTCAACGGTTTCATCGGGGCACCGGCTCTCGTTCTGTCACGGCCGGTACAACGTCACCGGGTGTGGTCCCGGCGCGGGGCAGGGCGGCCGCCGCCGCCAGCGCCGCGAAGATCCAGGCGAGCCGGGAGTCGTAGTAGTCGCCGGAGAAGAGACTGCTGAGCGCCACGAAGACGGCCGCGGCCACGCAGAGGCCGGTCATCCGGGGGCGGGCGCCGCCGCCGTGGACCAACCGGGTCCAGAGCGCGATCGCGGTGGTCATCAGGCCCAGGCCGACCAGGCCGCCCTCGGCCGCCACCCCGAGCACGTAGTTGTGCGGGTACTCGACCATCTGGTTCACGCCGATCGCGCCGTAGAAGCCGTCCAGCCCGGCCCCGGCGACCGGGTGATCCAGGAAGAGGTTCCAGGCGGCGGCCCAGATCGACGTCCGGTCCGACAGGTACTGCTCCTGGACGGTCTGCTCGACGAACCGCTCCTGGAACAGGCTGGTGAACTCGGGCGGGGCGAACGCCCACAGCGCGGCGACCACCGCGGCGAGCAGCACGCCGGCCGCCGCCACCACGCCCGGCCTCAGCCTGCGGCGCAGCTTGAGCAGCGCGTAGGCGCCGACCACCAGGCCGGCCAGCAGACCGGCCCGGGAGCCGGAGAGCGTCGCGGCGAGCAGGAACAGCGGCGTCACCAGCAGCGGCAGGATCCGGCCGGTGAACATGTGCAGCGCCACCGCGCTGATCACGCCGAGGATCTGGATCCGGACGAAGACGTTCGGCCCGCCGCCGAACGCGGAGTACCGGCCCTGCTCGCCCGGCCCGCTGATCAGCAGGGCCTGCAGAGCGAAGACGATCGCGGCGGCGAACATCAGCCGGAACGTGGCGCGGATGACCGGTTCCGGATCGCTCACCGCGTACCCGTAGAAAGCAAGGACCAGGACGCCGAGAAGGACCAGGTCGAGGGTTTGCGGGCCGACCCGCGACGCGGCCGGCGCCCACAGCGCCGAGCCGATCTGGAAGAGGAAGAAGAGGATCGCCGCGAGCAGCCAGCCCTCGCGCCTGTCCGCTGTCTCGCCCAGCGCCGGCCGGCGGGAGAGGTCGACGGCGAGCAGGACCAGCGCGATGATCAGGCCGATCACCCGCAGGTCCACCCAGGCCAGCTCCGGGAAGCCGGCCCGATCCAGGGTGTACCGGCCACCGATCGTCACCAGGACCAGCACGAGTCCCGGTGCGAAGAAGGCGCGCTCGGTCATCTCTTGACGACCGCCGTGGCCGCCAGCGAGAAGATCAGGCAGGCGCCGTAGCCGAACAGCGAGCCGTAGGCCGCGCCCAGGATGCCGATCTTGGGAATGAGCAGCACGTAGGCCGCGAAGCTGACGGCGAAACCGGCGATCTCCGCGGTCGAGACCAGGCCGCCGTGCCCTTTCGAGATCAGCAGGCCGAGGCTGACCCGGGACACCCCGTAGAGGCCGGCCGCGACCACCAGCGGCAGCACGATCTGCTTGGCCGGCGCGTAGTGGTGACCGAAGACCGGCTCGATCAGCAGGTAGAGCCCGCCGGCCACCAGCGGCACCACCACCAGCACGTAGGCGGTGGCGGCCAGGACGATCGGTTTCGCCCGCAGCGACCCTTCCCGGTACGCGGCACGCCAGCGCCCGAGACGCGAGTCCGCGTACGCGCGCAGCGGCCACGCCAGCAACTCGGTCATCGTGGCGACCGAGGCGTACAGGCCCAGTGCCGCCGTCGACGCGAGCGCCGGGATGACCAGCCGGTCCACCCGCAGCATCGCCATGTTCGACAGGGCGGCCGGGAAGAGCGCCAGGCCCTCGCGCCGGACCAGCCGGTTCTGCTCGGGCGAGATCGGGGCGTCGGTCTCGGCGACCGGCAGCCGCAGCCAGATCACCACGTAGACGAGGGTCGGCGCGGCCCCGGCGACCAGATAGGCCAGGAACCAGGTCTCCGGGTGGGCCGCGCCCGCCGTGTAGAGGCCGATCAGCCCGGCGAGCAGCAGGACCGCCTCGATGACCCGGCACAGCAGGAAGTCGCGGACCCGGCCGGCGGCGATCGCGATCGAGCGGGTCGCCAGCCCGGCCGCCTCGATCAGCGCGTACCAGGCGAGCATCCCGACGATCACCGGGCCGGGGCTGAGCCGGTGCGGCGCGACCAGCGCGTAGATCACCGCGGCGCCGAGGAAGAGCAGGGCCGGAACGGCGAACAGCCGGGCGTACGCGCGGACCGCCGGCGCCGGCGCGACGTTGTGGTACGCGGCCACGAAGCTGCGTTCGGTCCCGAGCAGCAGCACCTGGGTGGCGAGGTACACCACCTGGAGCATGAGCGCGACCTCGCCGCGGTGGGTGGGGGTGAGCGAGCGGACCATCAGGATGTTCGCGGCCAGCGCGACCACGCCGGTGAGCACCTGAGACGCGAGGAGCTGAACGTACGGCTCCCGCAGCATCCCGAGGAGCCAGGTGCTCTCCCTCTGGCGTACCCCGACCTCACTCATCCGGCCTGTCGCTCTCCGGTGTGTCGCTCTTCGGGGTGTCCGGCTCCGGCTCGCGCTGTGCGGGCACCTCGACCTCGGCCGGCGTGACGACCTTCGCCGAGCCGCGCACCACCTCCTGTTCCGCTGCCTCCGGGACGTCCTGTTCCGCTGCCTCCGGGACGTCCTGCTCCGCTGCCTCCGGGACGTCGGAGATTGCGGCCGTCTCCACCCGGGCCCGGCCGCGGGCCGTGCCGACCGGCGGCAGCGAGACGAACGTGTCGTCCATCCGGTGCCCGTCCGGGATCAGGCCGATGCTGTCCAGACCGGGCTGCACCTCGGCCACCACCTCGTGCCAGTCCTTGCCGGTCGGCAGCGTGCGGGGCAGCGCGTTGAGCACCGCGCCGGCGAGCCGGGCGCCGACCCGGCGCAGCAGGTCCAGCGATTTCTCCACGTCGGCCGTCCGGGTCCGCCCGGCCCGGACCACCAGCAGGGCGCTGTCGGTGACCCGGCTCAGCACCACGGCGTCGGCGACCCCGTGCAGGGCGGGCGAGTCGACGAGCACGACGTCGAAACGCTCGGTGAGGGTACGGACCGTGGCGCCGAGCCGTGGCGACGCGAGGATCTCGCCCGGATCCGGCGCGTTCTCGCCGGCCGGCAGCACCGTCACCCGGCCGCCGAGCGAGCTCTGCAGCACGTCCGGCACCCGGGCGTCGCCGGTGAGCACCTCGGCCAGCCCCCGGGAGCTCTCCAGGTCGAGGTAGCGGCCCATGCCGGGGGTCCGCAGGTTGGCGTCGATCACCGCGACCCGGGCGCCGGTCTCGGCCATCGCTATCGCCAGCCCGCAGGTGACAGCGGTGGTGCCCTCCCGGCGGCTGGCGCCGGTGAGCAGCACCGACCGCCCCCGGTCCGGCCCGCGCTGCGCGTCCGACAGCTCCGACAGTTCCGGCAGCAGGCTGCGCAGCCGCCGGAACGCCTCGGCGAGGTCCTGGTCCGGGTCGCCGGACCGCCGGGTGCCGATCGCGATCGTCCCGACCGTGCCGAGGCCGAGCCGGCGCAGGTCGTCCTCCTCGGCGACCGTTCGCGCGGTGGCCTCCCGGATCGCCACCGCGGCCGCGCCGATCAGCAGGCCCAGCACCGCCGCGAAACCGGCGTTGCGGCCCAGGCTGCCGGGCTGCTCGGCGGTCACCGCGTCCTGCACGATCGTGATGGCCGGGGCCGGCCCGTCGTCGCTCGGCGTGCCGATCTGCCGGACGACGCTGACCAGCACCGACGCGGCCGTGGTGACGATCCGCCGGCTCTGCTCCGGCTCCGCCGCGGTCGCCGAGATGACCAGCAGGTCGGTGCCCTCGCGGACCTGCGCGGCGAGGCTGCGCTGCACCTGGTCCGCGGTCACCTCGGGACCGAGCCGGTCGACCACGCCCTGCGCCACCCGCGGGCCGGTCAGCAGGGCGATGTACGAGTTGAGCCGCCGCGCGTCCGCGTCCGGATCACCGTTCCCGCCGGTCACGAAGACGACCATCGAGGAGGTGTAGGCGGGCGGGCCGGCCAGCGAGAGCCCGGTCGCCACGCTGACGGCGACCAGCACCGGCACCAGCAGCCAGAGCCATCGACGCCGGCAGGCCCGGACGTACGCACGCAGTTCCACGCTTCCCCCGCTCGTCAGTTCGCTGGTGCTGATCGCTCGATGGGCGCCGGTGCCGATCGCTCGGCGGCCGCTGGTGCTGATTGCCCGGCGGCCGCTTCGAGGACCGCTGCGAAGTCCGCGAAGAGCAGGTCCCGGGAGAAGCGCTCGACGGCGAGCCGGTGCGCGGCCTCGCGTGCCTGCTTCAGCCACAGCTCGTCGCGGAGGTGCCGGACCAGCTGGGACGCGGCCGCGTCGGTGTCCTGCGGGTCGAGCACAAGGCCGGCGCCGGTGTCCCGGATCAGGTCGGCCTGCCAGCCGCCGTAGTTGACGGCGATCGGCCGGGACGCCGCGAGGGCGTCGAAGAACTTGTTGGCCGAGTTGTCCCAGAGGCCCCGGATCGGCCGGACGAAACTGGACGACATGGTGGCCGCGCCGAGGATGACCGGGAGTGCGGATTTCGGCACTTTCTCCCACATGAAGACGGTTTCCCGCAGGAGCCCGGTCCGTGCCGCGAGATCCTTCGTCGGCTCCCACTCCTTGCCGTGCCCGACGATCAGCACCCGGATCTCCGGGTCCAGCTCGCGCATCCGGGCGGCGGCCTTGACCAGGTATTCCACGCCGTTCACCGCGCCGAGGGCGCCGGTGTAGACGATGAGGGGCCGGTCGCCGAGCCAGTCGTGCTCGGCCCGGAATCGCGCGACGTCGTCGGTGTCCACGGCGAAGAGGTCGATGTCGGCGGCGTTCGGGATCACCGTCGTGCGGGTCCGCGGCCGCCGGGCCGTCACGCCGGCGGCCATGCCGGGGGAGAGGGCGATGACCTCGGCGGCGTTGCGGTAGGCGAAGCTCGCCAGCGCGCCGGCCAGGCCGCGGGCCACCGGGTTGCGCAGCGCGCCCATCTCGATCGGCACCTCGGGCCACAGGTCGCGGACCTCGAAGACGAACGGCACCCGGCGCAGCTTCGCGGCGATCACCCCGGGCACGGCGACGGTCAGCGGGGTGCTGGTGGCGAAGACCAGATCGGCTTTCAGCCGGGCGGCTCTCGCCGCCGCGAGCACCATGAACTCGGCGAAGGCGCGCAGCCGCCGGGCATAGGACATGTTGTTCGAGTACGGGACCCGGAACCAGTGCACGCGGACCCCGTCGTCGTCGGTGACCCGCCAGCCCAGCTCCCGCTCGCCCGGGGTGATGTCGGTGGTGATCACGTCGACCGTGTGTCCCCGGGCGACGAGCCGGCGGGCCTGCTCGTAGGAGCGGATGCCACCGGCCATCTGCGGATTGCAGTAGTACTGGTGGATGTAGACGATGTGCATCGCGGGTCAGCCCCTCTGCTGCGCGGCTCGGACGGCGGTGACCACGCGCTCCCTGTCGCGGCCGGTCAGGGCGGAGCCGCTGGGCAGGCAGAGCCCGCGGCGGAACAGGTCGGCGCTGACGTGCCCGCCGCGCGTCACGCAGTCGGAGAAGACCGGCTGCAGGTGCATCGGCTTCCAGGCCGGGCGGGCCTCGATGTCGTGCCGGGCCAGCTCGGCGATGATCTCGTCCCGCTGGTCCGTGAGCACACAGGTGAGCCAGTAGTTCGGTTCGCCGTACCCGGCGATCGGCATGAACGTCAGGTCCGGCAGTTCGCGCTGATAGAAGCGGAACGTCTCGCGGCGGGCGGCGATCATCTGGGGGAGCCGCTGCAACTGGCCCCGGCCGACCGCGGCGAGCAGGTTGCTGAGCCGGTAGTTGTAGCCGACCGTGCGGTGCTCGTAGTGCGGCACCGGCTCGCGGGCCTGGGTGGACAGGTGCCGGGCCTGCGTGGCGACGCGGCCGTCGTCGGTCACCAGCATCCCGCCGCCACCGGTGGTGATGATCTTGTTGCCGTTGAACGACAGGACCCCGGCCAGCCCGAACGAGCCGGCCGGACGGCCCTGGTAGGTGGCTCCCAGGGCCTCCGCGGCGTCTTCGATCAGGGGCACGCCGTACCTGTCGCAGGCGGTCAGCAGCGGCTCGTAGTCGGCGCACTGCCCGTACATGTCGACGGCGATCACGGCCCGGGGGAGCCGGCCCCGCTCGGCCCGGGCGCGCAGCTCCTCGGCGATCAGCTCGGGGTCCACGTTCCAGCTGTCCGGCGTCGAGTCCACGAAGACCGGGCGGGCGCCCAGGTAGACCACCGCGTTGGCGGTGGCGGCGAACGTGAACGACGGGACCAGCACGGTGTCGCCCCGGCGCACACCGGCGGCGATCAGGGCCAGGTGCAGCGCGGCCGTGCCGCTGCTCAGCGCGACCGCGTGCCGCACGCCGACCAGCGCGGCGGCCTGGTCCTCGAAGGCGTCCAGGTCGGGGCCGACCGGCGCCACCCAGTTCGAGTCGAACGCGTTGAGCAGCAGCTTGCGCTCCAGGTCGCTGACGTCCGGCGGGGAGAGGTAGATGCGCGCGTCAGTCATGAACCCGGGTCCTCACCGCCATGATCGGCCAGGCCGGGTGCAGGCCCTGGCGGTGGATCCACATCGGTGAGTCGCCCGGATGCATCGCCGGTCGCAGCGTGGTGGCGAAGCTGCGGTAGCCCGCCTCCCGGGCGACCCGCACGTCCCGCTCGCGGAAGTCGACGGCCGGATGGCCGTAGGGCGCGGCGAAGTCGCGGACCTCGACGCCGAGCTCGTCCTCGATCTCGTGTTTCGAGCCGACGATCTCCCGGGCGGCCTCCTCGTCGTCCTGGTCGGCGAGCCGGTGATGGGTCACCGTGTGCGAGCCGAACCGGAAGCCGGCCGCGACCAGCTCCCGGCAGTCGTTCCAGGTGAGGTTGCCCCGCTGCCCGACCATCCCGGAGGTCAGGAAGAACATCGCCGGCACGCCCATGCCGATCAGGATCGGCGCGGCCACGTCCCGCCAGCTGAGGTGCGCGTCGTCGAAGGAGAGGCAGAACATCGGGCCGGTCAGCGGCTTGTCGCCGGCCAGCACGTCGAGCGCCTCGTCCCAGGAGAGCATCGGGCCGATCCGCTGCAGGGCGCGCAGATGGCGGCGCAGGTCCGCGCCGTACTCCGGAAGCACGTCGTGGTAGAAGGGAAAGTAGAGGCCGGGGGCGCTGGGCAGGCGGCGGAGGAGCCCGGCCGGGGCGAGGATCCGGCCCTGGGTGCGAGGCCGCGCCCGCAGCCGGCTGCGCAGCCCGAGCTCGTTCAGGCGTTTCTTCAGCGCGGTGGGCGGGTGCATGGTCCCCCTTTTGATCACGACCACGAAGGGCCACGGCGCGCCTTGCGCCCCGCGGCTCTCACCCACGATGGCAAATGCGTACGATCCACGGCAGTAGCAATTGTCATAATGAACGTGAGTATTACTCACGTCGATTGATAAATGGTCCGAACGGGTCATTGTGGAATGCCTTCACCGGTGGGCACCATCCGACCGCGGCGTCTATTTCGATCGGGGATACCGAACACATGCTTCGACTGCGACGGGTGGACCCGGATGCGGCGCTCTGGCGCGACCGGGCCGGCTACCACGATCGACTGATCTTCCACACTCCGGAGTGGCTGGCGTTCGTCGCCGAGTGCCAGAACGCAGAGCCGGTGCTGGCCACGCTGCACGACGGCGACACCCCGGCCGGGCACTTCACCGGGCTGATCACCAGGAAGTACGGGCTGCGGATCCTGGGCAGCCCGATGGCCGGCTGGACCACGTCGTACGTGGGGTTCAACCTGCGGCCGGAGGTCTCCCGCCGGGCCGCCCTGGAAGCGCTGATGCCGTTCGCCTTCGGCGAGCTCGGCTGCGCGCACCTGGAGATCCGCGACCGCGGCCTCACCGAGGCGGACCTCGGCGGCCTGGGACTGCGCTGGGACGCCGCGCCGACCGCGGTGATCGATTTGAATCCGGACGAGGACGCGCTCTTCGGCGCGATGGCCAGCGCGTGCCGGCGCAACATCCGCAAGGCCGCGAAGTCCGGAGTCACCGTCGAGGAGGTGCACGGCGATCCGGCATTCGCCGAAGAATTCTACGATCAATTGCGGGACGTTTTCGCCAAGCAGAATCTGGTGCCCACCTATTCGGTGGAAAGAGTGAAGTCGTTGATCCGTCACCTGGAACCGGCGGGCCGGATCCTGCTGCTCCGGGCCCGTGATCCGGAGGGGCGCAGCATCGCCACCGCGGTCCTGCCGTGGTACCACCGGGCGATGTACTTCTGGGGCGGCGCCAGCTATCGGGAGCACCAGCACCTGCGCCCCAACGAGACACTGATCTGGCACGCGCTGCGCTGGGCGAAGGAGCGGGGCGTGACCGAGTTCGACTTCGTGGGCGGCAACGCGTACAAGGCGAAGTACGGCACCACGGAGGTCCCGGTCCCGTGGGCCCGGCGCTCCCGGTCACCGCTGGTCGCCCGGCTGCGCGACGCGGCGAAGCAGGGGTTCGCCCTCAAGCAGCGCACGGCAGCCCGCCTGACCGGCGTCCGTCCGGACTCGTGACCCCGCGCTGGCTGGTCGCCGCACGGGCCGGACTCGCCGACATCCGGTCCCCGCCACGCCCAGCCGTAGGTCCGGCAGGTATGGGGACGCGGTGGCCTGTGCCGGCTACGGCTCGCGCTCGCCGGCCGTAGCTCCGACCGGTGATCAAGCCCCGATGACCTGTGCCGGCTACGGCCCGCGTCTCCGAGCCGTAGCTCCAGCAGGTGTGGGGACGCGGTGAGCTGCGTCGGCTACGGCTCGCGCTCGGCCAATGCCGCTCAGCCTAAGCCGATCTTGGAGTTGGTGCTGGTGAGGGGCTGGTCCGAGGTGATGCGGGTGCCCTCCCAGCCGGAAGGACTACCTCGGGTCGTCACCTGGTGTGCCGGCATCCGGGGTAAAGCCGGCGCTGTCCGGAAAGCCGCGGACGTGGGAGGCCCCGCAGAATGCCGCACACCTCGTAACGCTCCCCGTGGACGGTCACCCATCGTGACGCGGGGTGGGCTCGATGAGCCGGCCGGCCGCAGACGCGGGGCGATCCCGTCACCCAGCGGGCGAAACTGCGGGCAACCGGGCGGACGACCCGACTGCGTGACGGGACCCCACCCCGGCGAGCATCACCCCGCGCGGGCCCGGATTCCATAGGTGTATGCGCAGCTCGCAGCCGTGATCAACTTAAGCCGAGTGGCATTGCGCGCTCGCCGGCCGTAGCTCAGACCGGTGATCAAGCCCCGATGACCTGTGCCGGCTACGGCTCGCGTCTTCGAGCCGTAGCTCCAGCAGGTATGGGGACCCGATGGCCTGTGCCGGCTACGGCTCGCGCCTCCGAGCCGTAGCCTGGACCGGTGATCAAGCCCGTTTAGCCTGCGCCGGCTACGGCTCGCATCCCGGCGGCCGCGCGCCCGGTGCCCGGTGACGGGGGAAGCGGCCTCGCGCCTGGCGACCTTGGAAAGCGACCGCGCGCCCGGGGCCCGGTGACGGGGGAAGCGACCACCCGCCGGGCGACCTTGGAAAGCGGCCACCCGCCCGGCGACCGGGGAAAGCGACCGCGCGCCCGGATCGTGGCCGCCGCGCTCAGCGGCGCCGACCCGACGATCATGCTGACCGGCCCCGCCCCGGCCGCCCGCAAG
>NZ_JBEZZR010000006.1:0-370891 GCF_040639325.1 Actinoplanes sp. NPDC023936
AACGGCAGCGCGATGATGTACACCTCGGGGTGGCCGAAGAACCAGAAGAGGTGCTGCCAGAGCATCGGCCCGCCGGTCTCCACGTCGAAGACGTGCGCGCCGAGGACGCGGTCCGCGGCGAGCGCGAAGAGCGCGGCCGCCAGGAACGGGAAGACCATGACCGCGAGCAGCGCGGTGACCAGCATGTTCCAGGTCATGATCGGCATCCGGAACATGGTCATGCCCGGGGCCCGCAGGGTCAGGATCGTGGTGATCAGGTTGACCGAGCCGAGGATCGTGCCCAGACCCGAGATCGCCAGGCCGACGACCCACATGTTGCCGCCGACGCCCGGCGAGTGCAGCGAGTCGCTCAGCGGCGTGTACGCGAACCAGCCGAAGTCGGCGGCGCCACCGGGCGTCAGGAACCCGCCGATGGTGATCAGGCCACCGAACAGGTAGAGCCAGTACGCGAAGGAGTTCAGCCGCGGGAACGACACGTCCGGCGCGCCGATCTGGATCGGCACGACGTAGTTGCCGAACGCGAACACGATCGGTGTCGCGAAGAACAGCAGCATGATCGTGCCGTGCATCGTGAACAGCTGGTTGAACTGCTCCGGCGACAGCAACTGCATGCCCGGGCGAGCCAGCTCGGCGCGCATGAGGAGGGCCATCAGGCCGCCCAGCAGGAAGAACACGAAGGCCGTGATCATGTACATGATCCCGATCTGCTTCGCGTCCGTCGTGCGCAGGATCCGAGCGATCGCCGAACCCTTGACCTGCCGCCGAACCGGATATGGCCGGGTCGCGATCGGCGACGGCGCAACGGTCGTCACGAAATGCCTCCGTTGTCTCGTTCGTCCCTCTCGGGGTACCCCTGAAGATCGGGCGTATCCCGTGGGCAGGATAGTCCCCCTCATGACCTTCGACTGGCGCGGGGGGACCCAACCGGCCCACATGGACAAGATCCATGCAGGTAAGAAGGTCTAAACCGGAGACACCAGCTCGCGATAGTGGTCGGTGAAGAGACGGAGGCCACGCCGGCGCAGCATCGGGTCACGCAGCGTGGGCGGAACGTCGCGGGTCCGGTCGCGCTCACGGGTCCGCTCGCGCACCTCGCCGCAGTGCGGCCGGCGCCGCCGCTCGAACGCCCGCAGGGCCGCCGGGATGTCGTCGACCGAGGCGCGGAGCTCCTGGCCCAGCACGTAACCGTCCTCGAACGACATCGCCGCGCCCTGGGCCAGGGTCGGCGCGGTGGCATGCGCCGCGTCACCGGCCAGCACGACCGGCCCCTTGGACCAGCTCGGCAGCACGACCTCGTCGGTCCGCGCCACCTGCACCTTCTCGATCTTGTCCAGGATGGCCGGCACCGGGCCGCCGAACGACTCGAAGAGCTCGATCATGCGGGCCCGCGGGTCGTCCGGGTTCGGGCTGTCCGGCGCTGTCTCGTCGGCGTAGCAGTAGATCTTGCGGCCGCCCATCGGCATCGCGACGAATGACGCGCGGCGCCCCAGCACCGCCGTCCAGTCGGTGAGCGGCGGCCCGCCGCTCACCACCGAGCGGTAGACGATCTGCCCGGTCGGCACGGCGGGTCCGCCGAGACCCACTTTCTCCCGGATCGTGGAGCGCCGGCCGTCCGCGCCGATGACCAGGTCGTACTCCGCGACGCCGCCGGTCGAGAACTCCACCTTCGCGGCGCCGTCGACGATCTCCAGCCCGGTGACCTCGGTCTCGTAGCGGACCTCGCCGCCGACCCCGGTGAGCAGCACCTGCTGCAGGTCGCCCCGGGACAGCGCGCGGGACTCGCCGACACCGGCCCACAGCGCGGCGACGTCCATCTCGAAGAGCTCGCGGCCACGCGCGTCCAGGAAGACCTGCCGGAAGATCAGATCACCGAGCGGGCGCAGCGGGACGTCCAGCCCGAGCAGCCGCAGCGCCCGTGACGCGTTGCCCGGAAGGTAGATGCCGGCACCCGGCACGACGGTGGCGGGCAGCGCCTCCACCACCTCCGGCCGGAATCCGGCGACGCGCAGCCCTCGCGCCGCAGCCAGGCCGGAGATGCCGGCGCCCACCACGAGGATGCGCAAGGTCATCGCACCAAAGCTTTCTTGTCGATGGATACGGGCCGGAGCCAGAACATTACCCCCCGCCATCATCGCGGGGGAACACCCGCGATCGACATCCAGTCCGATTTGTTCGGTCAGGCGCCGCTGACCAGCTCACCGAACGCGCGGTCGGCGCGAGCCAGCGCGACCGCCCGGCGCATCCGCAGAATCCGGCGGGCGGCGCGCGCGTCACCGCCGGCGAGGAGCCGCGCGACCTCGCTGGTGGGCGGCGGGGTCGTGCTGTGCCAGGCGACGACGAACGGCAACGCGGAGTTCTGCATGCCGACACCCCATCACGGGGGTACGACAGTTCTCGCCCGAGTTACACCGGTGTATTTCTCGATGCTCCCGGGCAGACAATCGGGGTATGACGGACCGCCTCGACGACTACCGCCGCAAGCGGGACGCCCGCCGCACCCCCGAACCCATGCCGGCGACCAAGGCCCACCGGAAGCCAACGCCGCAGGAAAAGCCAACGCCGCGGGAAAAGCCAACGCTGCGGGAAAAGCCGACGCCGCCGGAACAACGCTTCGTCATCCAGCAGCACCACGCCCGCAGCCTGCACTGGGACGTCCGGCTGGAACACGACGGCGTGCTGGTCTCGTTCGCCGTGCCGCGCGGGCTTCCTCGCGAACGGGCCCGCAACAATCTCGCCAAGCACACCGAGGATCACCCGTTGGAGTACCTCGATTTCTCCGGCGAGATCCCGGCCGGCGAATACGGCGGCGGCCGGATGACGATCCACGACCGGGGCACCTACGAGATCGACAAGTGGCGGGACGACGAGATCGGCGTGACGTTCCACGGCGAGCGCACCACCGGGCGTTACGTCTTCTTCCAGACCGGCGGGCGGGACTGGATGGTGCGCCGGATGGATCCGGCCGAGCCGGGCTGGGAGCCGATGCCCGAGGTGGTCGCCCCGATGCTGGCGACCAGGGTGGCGGGCCTTCCCTCCGACGACGCCGACTGGGGATACGAGATGAGCTGGGGCGGGCGGCGGGTCACCGCGTACATCTCCGGTGGGAGATCTCGCCTGACCGACGCCGACGGCGCCGACGTGACCTCGTGGTACCCGGAGATCCGGCCGATCGGCCCGGCGCTCGCGCCGGTCGAGGCCGTGCTCGACGGCGAGATCGTCGCGTTCGACGGCGCCCGGCCCGCGCCCGAGCTCCTGGATCGGCGCACCGCGCCGAAGGACCCGGCGGCGGCACGGCGGGCGGCGGAGCGCACGCCGGTGCAGTTCCTGGTGTACGACCTGCTGTGGCTGGAGGGCCACTCCACGATGGAGCTGGTCCGATACGCGGAGCGCCGCGAGCTGCTGGACGGGCTGGCCCTGACCGGTGAGCACTGGCAGACGCCGCCGTTCTTCGCCGGCGGTGGCGAGTTCGTGCGGGAGGCCGCGCGGGCGCAGGGCCTGCCGGGAGTGGTCGCGAAGCGGCTGGACTCGCCCTATCTCCCGGGCCGCCGCAGCCGCCTCTGGCTGACCATCCCGGCGGCCTGATTCCCTCAAGCCGGCCTCTCCCCCGCCGATCATCAGGTTTCCATCGGCTCGGGCAGGGAAGGTCGTCACTACGATGCACGCAGACGTCTCCGCCGAACTCTGGAAGTCCGCGACCTGGGTCCTCGACACCGGCCGCGCGGACCGCTCCGCCCCGGCGAGCTGGGACATCGCCGTCACCGCGATCGGTTTCGCCTACACCGATCCGGCGCGCGCCTGGCAGCGACTCCGGGGCCTCTTCGAGGCCCAGCGCCCCACCGGCCAGCTGCCTTCCGAGACCTGCAAAGCCTTTCCCGGGTACGGGCACAGCCTCACCCGCCCGGCCGCGCCTCCCCTGCACGCGGTGGCGGCGTGGGAGGTCTACCGGCACTGCGCGGCGCACGGGGCGGCCCCCGTCCGGCAGGCACAGGCCGAGCTCGCCTGGCTCTACCCCCGGCTCTCGGCTCAGCAGGAGTACCTGACCGGCGAGACGTCCCACCCCGGTTTCGACGCGATCCTCGGCTCGGCGGATCTCGCCCTGGCCCAGATCGCCGGCGCGCTGGGCCGGCTCGCCGACGCCGATCGGCACCGGGACCGGGCGCAGGCGGCCGCCGCCGCGATCGTCCGCCGGCTCTGGGACCCGGCGACCGGCACGTTCCGGTCCCGTGACCCGCGCACCGGCGAGCCCGGCCCGGCCCACACGGCCGCCGGCCTGCTGCCGCTGCTGCTCCCGGACCTGCCGGCCGAGCAGGCCGAGGCGATCCGCGCGGAGCTGGCGTCGGAGCGGTTCGGGCTGCCGTCACGGACCGGGTTGCCGGTGCCGGAGAACGACGGTTCCGGCCGCGGCCCGATCCGGGTCGACCTGAACTGGCTGCTGCGCCGGGGCCTGCTGGTGCACGGTCACCGCGCCGAGGCCGACCAGCTGCGGACCGCGGTGACCGGCCTGGTCCACGCGAACGGGCACTACGCGGCGTACGACGGGGACACCGGTGAGGGGCGCGGGGCGTCGTCCGACGAGCGGACCGCGGCGCTCTGCCTCGATCTGCTGGCCGACCGCTCGGCGCCGGCGTACGCCCGGGTCTAGCGTTTCTCCCGGACCTCGAGGGGCTCCTCCAGCAGGGCCTCGGTCACCCGGGTGAGCTGGCGCATCTGCGTCACGGTCAGCCTGTCGAAGATCAGCTGCTGCACCGCCTCGGCGTGCCCCGGCGCGGTCGCCACGACCTTGTCGTACCCCTCGTCGGTGAGCACGGCGATCTGGACCCGGCCGTCGTCCGGGTCCCGCTCGCGGCGGATCCAGCCCTTCTCCTCCAGGCGGGCCACGACGTGGGAGAGCCGGGACAGCGACGCGCAGGCCAGTTTCGCCAGCTTGCTCATGGACAGGCGGCGGTCGGGGCGCTCGGAGAGGGTGATCAGGACCAGGTAGCCCATGTGGGTCAGCCCGGCGTCCCGTTGCAGCTGGGCCTCCAGCGCGGCAGGCACCTTGACGAGCACCTCGACCAGGCGGCGCCAGGTGTGCTGCTGCTCGTCGGTCAGCCAGCGAGGCCCGCCGTCGATGGGCTCAGTCATGCTCGCAGGTTAGTGGTGATCCAGCCGGGCCGAGGCATCCGGGGCGACTGCCATCCGCCACGGCCTATATATAAGGCGTCGATTCGATCGACTTACGTGAACTTTGCCGGGTAGTCTGGTCGAGGACTTTCACCCCGACACGACGCCGGAACCGGCTGGCTGGGGGGCCTCGGCCGGTTCCGGCGTCGTTTTTAACTGATCAGTCGCCGGAGCCGAGCGCGTCACGCCGACGGCGGCTCGTCCTGACCGGCCTCCTCGGCCGCGTCGGCCTCTTCCTTGGTCTTGTGCACGGCGCCGTCCGCGTGCTCCGGCGGGCCGTAAACCGTGTAGAGGACCAGCGGGTTCGGGCCGTCGTTGAGGAAGTTGTGCTTACGCCCGGCGGGCACGACGACCAGGTCGCCCTGCGCGACCTTGCGGGTCTGACCCGAGATGATGGCCTTGCCGACACCGCTGACGAAGGTGAGGATCTGGTCCACCTCGTGGACCTCCTCGCCGATCTCGCCGCCCGGTGGAATCGTCATGACCACGAGCTGGGTGTGCTTGCCGGTCCAGAGGACGCGGCGGAAGTCGGGACTCTGCTCAGCGACGGTGGCAATCGTGAAGTGCTCCATGCACCGCACGTTACCCCCGTCAGGCGTTGTGCAATCGGCCCGGCGGAACCGGTGACGGCCGTCCGATCAGATAGCCCTGCACGTAGTCGACGCCCAGCTCACGCAGCATCCGCAGGGTCGGCTCGTCCTGCACGAACTCGGCCACGGTGTGAATCCCGTACGCCTGGCAGACCTGCACCAGCGCCCGGACCAGCACCTGGTCCTGGGGATTGTCGACCAGATCCACCACGTACTCCCCGTCGATCTTGACGAGGTCGATCGGGAAGAGCCGCAGGTAGCGGAACGACGCGTACCCGGAGCCGAAGTCGTCGAGCGCCAGCCCGCAACCCAGGTCACGGACGCGGTCGGCGAAGCGGCGCGCCTCGCTCAGGTTGCCGATCAGCGCCGTCTCGGTGATCTCGAAGGTGAGCTGTGCCGGGTTCACCGCGTAGCGGTCGAGCAGTTTCTCCACCTCGGCGGTGAGCCGCGGGTCGCCGACCGAGCGGCCGGAGAGGTTGACCTGCAGGCAGAGACCGGGCTCCTCGGCGGCGAGCCGCATGGCCCGCTCCACCACCCAGAGGTCGATGTCGAAGATCGCGTCGAGTCGCTCGGCGGTGTCCAGCACCTGGATCGGCGACTGCGGGCCGTCGGCCTCGTCGATCACCCGCAGCAGCAGCTCGTGCCGGGTCACCTTGTTGGTCTGCAGCTCCAGGATCGGCTGCGAGTAGAGCGTGAACCGGTCGGTGCCGAGCGCGTCGGCGACCCGGCTGCGGTACGACCCCTGCCGGTCCCGGACCGGAACCGGGTGCGCCACCAGGGTCAGCGGCCGGCTCAGCTCACGGGACTGACGCCAGGCCTGCTCGGCGTCGATCAGCAGACCGTGGCTGCCGGCCTCGGCATCCTGCTCGAAGCGGACCAGGCCGCCCCAGGCGGTCGCCCGCGGGCACCGGTCGGACGGCGGCGCGGACCGCAGAGCGTCGACCAGCTGGCGAGCGTGCTCGTGGGCCGTGTTCCAGCCGGCCGCGGCGAGCAGGACGCCGATCTCGTTGGGGCCGACCCGGCCGAGCAGGTGCTCCGGCCGGATCCGGTCCTCCAGCAGCCGGGCGGCGCGGCGCAGCAGCTCGCCGTTGTGCTCGGGGCGCACCCCGTCGTCGCCGTCGTCCTCCGCCTGGATCCGCACCACCAGCACCGCGCCGGCCGAACCGCGCAGGGCCCGGTCGATCTCGTCGGCGAACCGGGCCCGGGTGAGCAGGCCGGTCGCCGGGTCCGGCTCGATCAGGGACGCCTGCACGGTCTCGCCACGACGGGTGAGCCGCGCGTTCTCCCGGCGGGTCCGCTCCCGGTGGGTGACGTCCTGGACCGTGCCGCGCAGGCCGCGGACCGTGCCGTCCGGGCTCATCATCGGTTCCAGCCGGCAGTCCACGTCGAACCAGCCGCCGTCGGTGCGCATCAGCCGGACCGTGGTGTGCACGGTGTTCCGGCTGGTCCACGCCTCGGTGATCGCGCCGAGCGCTTTCGCGTGGTCGTCGCGGTGCACGTAGCGAGCGAGTATCTGGCGGGTCATCTCCTTCTCGGCGGGCGGGCGGCCGAGCATCGCGGAGAGCGCGGCGGACCAGACGATCTGGTCACCGGCGGCGGAGTAGGTGAACCAGGCGGCGCGGTCCTCGGCGGGCTGCCGTGGTTCGGGCAGAGCCGACGGCGGGGCAGGCGACCAGCGCTCCCGTTCTTCGGGCACGGTCATTCCACGACACCTCCCCCCTCGTGCACGGCTGCTCCCCCGACCAACCCCAAGACCCCTCACCTATTACGACCCGTCACCGGGCCGTAGTAACAGTGGACGCACGCGTCAAAGTTTTGACGTTTCCGCCAGCAGGGCCGGGAGCAGGGAATTATCGCCCATCCAGAGCAACGAAACAACCGATCGGACGACCTCGTCACTCCGCATTTACGTCGAAATGCCGCCGACAACTCCATGACAGACGGTTACTATAAGTGTTGGCTTTGGAACCTTGCGCAATCCTGTACCCGGACTCGACCGTCCACATGCACTCAACGCGAACAGAAGAGTGCACTATGTAGTCGATCTAGGCATCCGTTGTCCAGGCATCCGCGATCTAGGCGTCCGCGATCTCCAGTTCCGCGATCTCCAGTTCTGCGATCCGCTGCCAGAGCGGCCGCATCGCCGCCTCCGGCTCGCGGGCGAAGACGCTGCCCCGGATCCGCACGAACACGCAATTGCCGACCCGCTCCAGCACCGACTGCCGGCGCATGTCGCTCTCCCAGCGCTCCGGGCCGTGGTACGCGTCCCCGTCGCACTCGATCGCGAGCCGGCGCCCGTCCGGAGCGTTCAGCACGAAGTCGATCCGGTAGCCGCCGATCCGGAACTGCGGGATCGGGCGGTACCCCCGCGCCACCAGGCGCTTCAGCACCGCACGCTCGAAGTCGCTCTCGCAGCGGGCGGCCAGGTCGGCGGCCGCGGCCTCGGTGGGCAAATTCAGCGCGTACGACAGCAGCAGTCCCCGCGCGTCGTCGGCCGCGAGCGCCGCCGGCCGGACCGAGTGGAAGATCCAGAGCTGGTCCCGGGCCCGGGAGGCGGCCACGTTGATCCGCCGGTGGTAATCGCGCTTGGTGAACGCCGCCACCCGAGGATCATTCTCGGACACCACCATCGAGATGAGCATGACGTCGCGCTCGTCGCCCTGGAACGTGTACGCGTCACCGACGCGCAGCCGCCGCGCCTTGATCTCGTCCTCGCCGATCGCCTCACGCAGCTGGGTCAACAGGTGTGCGGCCTGCCCACTGCTGCTCAACAAGCTGATCACGCCGAGCGTCCGGCCGTCGTACCGCGGGTCTGCCACGATCTTGGTGACCCGTTCGACGAGGGCGCCCGACTCCTCCAGGTTGACATCGCCGAAACCGGCCAGCGACTGGCGCACCCCGGACGCGCAGAAAACCGTCTGGATCGGCGGCAGCACCGGCCGATCCGCCCGGAGCGGCATGATCTTGTGGTCGTAGTAGTGCCGGGACGAGAACTCGATGATCTGCGGCACGCAGCGGAAGTGCTCGGTCAGCAGGATCCGCTCCGGCGAGCGGCGCACCGCGTGGTCGTAGAGCGAGGACTCCGGGTCGAAGTGCTCGGCCGACGGCACGTCGTCCAGGTGCCGCTGGATCAGCCCGGTCACCGACCCGACGAAGCCCAGCTGCGGCCCGATCTGCTGATCGTCGCCGACCACCACGGCCCGCTCGGCGAGCGAGAGCACCGGCAGCGCGAACAGGTCGGCCTGGGACGCCTCGTCGACGATCACCACGTCGAACTTCGCGCCGCCGGCGAACTGCTCGATCGCCCGGTCCACCGACATGACCCAGACCGGCACCGCGCTCACCGCGGACTCCATCGCCCGCTGGGCGTGCGCCTGCCAGGCCGCCGCGCCCCGGCCGGTGCCCTTTCCGATCTTGCGAAGAGCGGTGGTCCAGTCCGCGAGCGCGGCACGTCGCCGGTCGTCCAGCGCCCGGGACACCTCGAGCCAGGCGGACGCGACGACCAGCTCACCGGTCAGCCGCCGGATCTTGGCGCGGGCGCGTTCCACCCGCCGGGACAGCACCGCCGGGTCGACGTCGCCGACGACCTCGTCGAACCAGGTCTGCGCCCGCCGCCACTCCCACGCCTCCAGGCACGCCTGCCCGGAGACGACCGGGTGCTCGCCGCTCGCGATCATGGCGGCCCACTCCGGCGCCACCGACAGGAGTCGGTCGTGCGCCGCGTGGAACCGCATCACGTCCGGTTGCAGCAGCACCAGCCGGCGCACCTCGGCGACCGCGGAGTCCCAGCCCGCCAGCGTCTTCCAGGCCTCGGCCAGGTCCGGCCAGGGCGCCACCCGTTCCGCCACGGCACGAGCCTGCGCCCGTGCCTTGTCCAGATCGAAGATCCGGGCCGCGCTCTCCAGCAGCCCGGCCACGTCGGCCAGGCACGCCGCGTCGATCTCCAGGTCCTTCTGGGGTACGAGCAGAGCGAGTCGCGCGGCCAGCGGCGGCCACCGGAACAGGTCGAAGTCGAGTGACTGCTTCGCCTCCGCCAGCAGCGCGCCCGCCCAGACCTCCGGATCGCCCCATCCGGTCGGCGGGGCCGGAACGGACAGCCGGTCCACCCACTCCAGCCAGCTGTCGCCGAGCCGCCGGCGTGCCTGCGACCGGCGCACACCGGAGATCACCAGGTCGACGTCCTCGACCGTGCGCAGCGGCTCGCCGTCCACCCGGATCTCGTCGGCCAGCCGGTACAGCCCCGGCTGCAGCAGCCGGTTCAGCCCACGGCCCGCCTCGAACCGCTGCCGCATCTCGCCCAGCCGGGTGAGCAGCAGTTTCGGCTCGTTCAGAATCGGCTCGGGCACGGCGATCCGGTGCCCGGTCACCTCGCGGGCCAGCGCGGCGAGCTCGGCGAAGGTCTGCTCGGTCGCGACGACCTGGTCGTTCCAGAGGCGGTGCCAGTGCGGGTCGTCGAGCAGCCGGCCCAGCCGGTCGGTCCAGGTGCCCTCGCGCCGGCGCAGCCACGCCACCGCGTCCTTCAGCTCGGCGAGCAACTCGGCCATGCCGGGCCGCTGCTCAGCCCGTACCCTCGCAATCTCGACGCCCTGATCCGCCAAGCGGGAGAGAGCCGCCTCGATCTCGCCGGTCCGCTCCCGGGCCGACGCGGCGGCGGCGGCGTCCGGGAGGTCCGAGATCTCCGGAAGAGGCCGCATCGCGGCGGCGCGATCCTCAGGCGTGAGGCGGGCGGCCAGCTTGAGCAGCGTCGCGAACTCCTCGATGGTCAGCGGTGGCGGTCCGGAGACCGGGTCCGGGATGCCACCGTGGGCCGCGGCACGCTCCCGCAGCCAGGCGCCGACCTCGGCGGGAAGAAGAGCAACCCCACCGATCGGGTACGTGGCCGCCTCGCTCTCGGCGATCAGACGCAGTCCCGCCATCGCCGCGGCGAGTTCCCGTTCCGCCTCCTCCAGCGAGGCGGTGAGCCGCTCCACCCGCCGCGCCTCGGCGTCCTTGTCGAGCGTCGCCGCCCGGTCCGACAGCTCCCGGGCCGCCAGCTGCAACTGCACCAGCTGATCGGTGGTCCGGCCGAGAACCGCGAGGCAGAGCGCCTGCACCTCCTCCGGGAGGCCGTCGCGGAGCACCCGCAGCGGGTCCTCCTTCTGCGCCACCACCAGGACCCGCTTGCCGTTCGCCATCAGGTGGCAGATCAGGTTGCGGATCGTGTGCGTCTTGCCGGTGCCGGGCGGGCCCTGCACGGCGACGTTGCGGTGATGCGCGAGCCGGCGCGCGATCGACTCCTGCGCCTCGTTCGTGGGCAGCGGCATGAGGAGACGCTCGCCGACGCGCGCCCAGGACTCCGAGCGGTCGCCGGGCATCTCGAGGCGGCTCGGCTCGTGCGCCACGATCGCCGCCAGCGAGCCGATCGAGCCGAAGTCGCCGCCGGTCAGGCGGTCCCTGAGGTTGTCGAGGAAGGCTCGCAGGTGGCGCTGCCGCGGGCGGGTGAAGAGGACAGCGGTGTCCGTGACGAACGCCGGCTTGTCGCACTTCTCGCCTTTTCGCACGATTTCCCGGTCGAATCCCAGGCGGGTCAGTGCGCGCTCGAAGAACTCGTGCCGCTCGAAGTCGTCCCAGAGGTCGACCTCGACCGCGCCACCCGGGCCGGCCAGCGAGGCGAGCTGGTTCAGATAGCGCTCGTCGAGGCCGGCCAGCGCCTCCACCTGCAGCCGCGACGGGCCGGCCGGGGAGACGCTGACCAGGGCGCGGTCCGCGTCGTACTCGATCAGCACCGGGGTGGCGACCAGGGGGTAGCGCACCCGGTTGCCGTCGACAGTGGTCTCCAGGATGCCGTGGCCCCAGACCAACTCGGTGGTGGCGGTGGCCATGTCCAGCTGGTACATCCGGTCGAAGAGGCGGCGGTGCAGGTCGCGGGTCTGCTCGGCGGCGGCTGTCGCCTGGGACCAGGGGCGCCAGACGGTGTCCCGCCAGTGCTCGAAGTCGTCCTCTTCTTCTGCCCTGTCAGCCGCCGCTTTTTCGCTGTTCGCCGCCGCTCTTTCGCTGTTCGCCGCCGCGTCTTTCTGGTTTCCCTCGGGGACCGGCTCGGCGGTCGCTGAGATGTCGCCGCGGAGCCGGCGGCGCAGGGCGGCCGGGACCGTCACCGGCGCCGGGAGCTCCGGACGGCCGACACGCAGCCAGGAAGTGCCGTCGGCGCCCGGGCCGGTCCGGCAGTCCGGGTGTTGCGGCAGGTCGTCGAGCCACTGCGCGTCGGACGGCAGGGTCCGCGACGGCCGCTCCATCTGCGCCCGGACGGCGAGCAGGTAGTCGGCGACGGCCACGGCACGATCCCGGATCGTCGTGGGCGACTCCCGCTGCTCAGCCATCCCACGGAGTTTAGGCCGTACCGTCGATCCGGCCTCGCTTCCGCCCGGCCGGGTTGTCGCGCCGGTACACCGGCACCACGCTGAACCGCTAGGGTGACGCCACTGATCTTGGATCGACGTCGTGGGGAAGCACGTGAATCAGGGCTGGCAGAACATGGACGGCAACGGGCACTACTGGCCCGGTCAGCAGCCGGGGATCCCACCGTCGTACTACGCCGGTCCCACCGACCCGCTGGTCAGCGCCGACTACAACGGCTGGTGCCGGCGCGGCGCCGCCCTGGTGAAACAGATCTGGAAGCCCGCGCTCCTGCTGCACGCCGTGATCGCCGTGCCGACCGTCGCGCTGACCCTGCCCACCCAGAACTACATGCTGCGCGAACAACAGGACGCCTCGACCGCCCTCGACGCCCAGCCCACCGAGCTACCGCCGCTGGGCGACCTGGCCGTGGCGTTCGCGCTCCTGATGGTCGCCGCCCTGATCGCCGGCGTCATCTACGTGATCGCCACGTCGGCGACCGTCCAGCTGGTCGTCCAGGCGGCCACCGGACGGCCGATCAGCCTCGGCGCCGCCCTGCGCACCGCGCTGCGCCGCACCCCCGCGCTGCTCGGCTGGTACCTCCTGCTCATCCCGATCTGCCTGGTCGCGATC
Organism: Actinoplanes sp. NPDC023936; assembly: GCF_040639325.1. NCBI lineage: Bacteria > Bacillati > Actinomycetota > Actinomycetes > Micromonosporales > Micromonosporaceae > Actinoplanes > Actinoplanes sp. NPDC023936. The sequence goes on from NZ_JBEZZR010000006.1 coordinate 12,759, forward strand.
ATGCTGTGCGTGCTGCCGGTCTTCTACGTCGCCGCCGCCACCGCGATCCTGCCCGTTGTCGTCACCGTCGAACGCGGCACCGGCATCGGCCGCTGCTTCCAGCTGTTCCACGCCAACGTCGGCGTCTCCGCGGGCCGGATCGCCACCTACTTCGGCGTCGCGATCGCGGCGGCACTGGCGATCGCCGCGATCAGCGCGGTGGCCCAGCTGGCCGGCGGCGCGAGCGCCGGCCTGGCGGCCGACGCCGTGCTGAACGGGTTGTACTCGGTCGCGTTCGCGGTGGTCGGGACGCCGTTCGTGGTCGCGGCCTATGCGGACATGCGCTCACGGCGCGAGCCGTTCTCGACGGCTTACCTGATGGCGAGCTGATCCCGGTCCTCTTCAGGTCTCCTCCGGGTCGCGGCCCTGTGCGGCGCGGCCGCCGTCGACCGGGATGATCGCGCCGTTGATGAAGGAGGCCGCCGGCGAGAGCAGGAACGCCACGGCCTCCGCCACCTCGTCCGGTAGGCCCATCCGGCCGAGCGGCTGGAGCAGGGCGATCTCCCGCCGGAAGTGCTCACGGCCGGGCTCCGGGAGTGATCGCAGGTAGTCCTCGGAGCGGCCGGTGGTGATCGAGCCCAGGGCGAGGGCGTTGGTGCGTACCCCGGAAGGCCCGTACTCGACGGCGAGCGCGCGCGTGAGTCCTTCGATCGCCGCCTTCGCGGTGGAGTAGGGCAGCGCGCCACGGACCGCTCGGCTCGCCTGATGCGACGAGATGTTGACGATGGCCCCGCCGGTGGCGGGGGCACGCGCCCCGTCGTCGGCCACGGCAGCGGTGCCGGTCGCAGCGGCGCCGGTCGCAGCAGCGGTGCTCATCGTGGTGGCGGTGCCGGTCGTGGTGGCGGTGCCGGTCGTGGTGGCGCTGGGCGTGACGGCGCTGGGCGTGACGGGTTGGGGCGCGAGGAAGTGGCGCACGGCGGCGGCGGAGCCGGCCAGGACCGGGTCCAGGTTGCGGCGGATCAGCTCGGCCACCTCGGCCGGCGACTCGTGCAGCCGCGCATCCCGGAAGATCGCCGCGTTGTTGACCCAGCCACGCAGCGGGGCGGCAGCAGCGGCTGTCTCGGCGGCCCGCTCGGCCACGGCGGGATCGGCGGCGTCCCCGATAATCGGGAGGACCCGGCCGTGATGCTGATCGGCCCAGTTCAGGGCGTTCGGGTCGGCTTCCAGGACGACGACCACGCCGTCAGCGGTCAGACGCTCAGCGATGGCGCGGCCGATGCCACGCCCGCCGCCGGTCACGACGAACGATGCGCTACCAGTCATCTTGACCATCCTGCATCGCCCTCCGCCGGACCGCATGACATGGCTGCGCTACGGCTCGGGCGGCCATCGCACACATTGGCCGCTCGTGCGCCACTCACCGTTTGCGGAGAGGCGGCGGGCACACGCGGCGGGCACACGCGGTGAGCTCCCGCGTGCGCTCACCGCCCGGCCGCACACCGGACCGCCATAGCCGAGACGGCGGCACACCGAAGACCGCGCCGGCCGAGATGAGGCCACACCTAAGCGGTGCGTGTGCGTCCACCTCTGCCCTGGCGTGGATGAAAGCGCGCAATGGCGATGCGTGTGTCCTCATCCACGCTGACCCCGTGCCCCAGCCGACCCCCGGACCGAGCCGCGGCCCACCCGACCGAGCCGTAGCCCACGCAAGCCAAACCCGACCCACGACATGGCTGGCTACGGCTCGGCGGGGCGGCGCCTCCCATCGGGGCGTGGAACGGCCACCATCCGGGCGTGAAAACGGCCACCTCGGGCGGCGGCTGCCTGAGGTGGCCGTTGATGGGTGGGCGTCTTCGGGGGACCTAGGGGAACTGCATGCGCCTCGGCCGGGGGATCACCGGCGGCGGGAGCGGCAGGTCGTCCAGGTGGCCCCAGTTCAGGGTGCCGTTGTCGGTGGACTTGACCTCGCCGAGGCAGGCGCGGAGCAGGCCCAGGTTGGGCGCCCCGGCGTAGCCGGCGATGACCACCTCGGGTTTCGGGGCGATCTGGGCGATCGCTGCGCAGATCTTGGCCACCTCACGCTCGTCGACGGCGTCGAGTGGGAGGGGGGCCTCGACCGGTGAACGGCGCCACGGCGGGCCGAAGCGGCGCAGCAGTTCGCGGGCGAGACGGCCGAAGGAGCGGCCGACTTCCGCGTCGCGCATCGAGAGGCGGGCGGACTGGCCGTAGCACCACGGGACCACGATGTGCCCGTTGATGAGGACCAGCTGGTACACCGAGCGCGGGACAGCAATGATCTCCGCTCCCGGGAGGGTGCCGAGGAAGAGGACCAACTCTTCGTACGGCAAGGGCCAACGAGGGTTGCCGAGCACACGTTCCATGGTCTGAGTCATCGCGGGGTGGGCGTTCACCTCGCGATCGATCGCCGTGCTCAAAGCCTCCGGGACCCGGGTCCACAACTCGTCGGCGATCTGGGTGCCGAACTGATCGATGAGCCAATCACTCGGACCGACGAGAACGTCTGGGCGCATTCCCCACCACCACCGTCCGTGTTCCTGACGTCACTGCTGGCTAGAAGAGTTGCACTTCCGATGATCGACTGGAAGGGGTCGCGGCGAGATCATAAAAACAACCATGAATGAAATCGCGCATGTCGATCAAAGGTGCGCCACGACGCTGGAGCGAGCGGCCGGAAGGCGGTGAAACCTGCAACTTGCGCATGCGAACCGAACGCGCAAGTTGCAGGTTGGTTTCGCTATTCGCCCGTACCGATTATTGAAGCGGCCAGTTATTTCCAGCCGATGACGGAGAGGCAAACATCATTTCACCTAGCGTGATCAAATGACGGCTCACCTGGGACAGAGTGAAGCTCTTGATCATTTTCCCGGACGGGCGACGGGGCGTGCCCGACGATCTGGATCTACTGCAAGTCGCCACGCGGGCTTGCAAGCGGGCCCACCCGCGCGGTGTCCCCCGAGGGCCACGAGATCACTAGCTGGCTCACGACGAAGCAAGTGTCGGATACCCGTCAGATCAACTTGGCCGCGGTATGAGCGACGGCACCCCGCCCACCCGGGTCAGGCACGGCAAACGCTTGCCGATATCGCCAGAGAAGAGCCACCGAACTTCCCATTACCGGGTACGGCGGAACGGCTCGCAAGAATGAGGGGACTATCACCCTGTACCAAATGAATCGGGAAACCCGCGCTCAATTCCGCAACTCTCGGCGGCACACCATTGTGGGCCGTTGAAGCCATTGACGTTCGGTGCACACGAGCGACGCCGAGACAACCCGATTGACGCGGGAGCCCAGCACAGCGGCGGTCTCGCTGCGGCTACGGAGCGTGACAACACCTCACTACCGACGGGGAACGGAAGCGTTTCTCAAAGCCGAACGTGAACGAGCACAGGCTGACCTGCTCACATAACCGGAAAGGCGACCGGATCCCGGCCGGACGGAGGCTTGTTCAGCGCGGGTCCACAGTGTCCCAGGAGTGTTCGAAATCCTCCGGCGGCAGCTGCCATTCCCGCAGAACGGCGAGCAGTTCCGCCTCATCCGCGGCGTCGGCGTGGCGCAGGCGCACCGCGCCCGGGTCGGGGTCGTAACCCTCCAGCCGGTCGGCCTCGAACTCCCAGTGCGTGATCCGGAAACTGCGAGCCTTGTCGCTGCGGGCCCGCCCCGCTCGCATCGCGGCCTCATCGGCCGGACCCGAGCTGGGCACGATGTGCACCAACGACCAGCGATGCGGCTGCGAGGCGGGCAGGCGCACGCCGAGCCGCCGGCCGAGCCGGAGCGCCGCGAGCTTCACCGCCGGCCAATCCCATTCACACTGATCCATGATGCCGGGGAGCGTACCCAGCGGCGCCGGAATCTTGTCGGACAGGAACGCTACGGTCGTCGGGTGAATGTGATCCCGAGCCCGGCCACCGAGGCCGCGACCGTCATCACGGCGGTGCTGAGCGACCTGCGGTCCGGCCGCGATCGCGGCGTGGTGGTCGACTCGCCGCCCGGCGCCGGCAAGTCAACGCTGGTGGTTCGCGCGGCCGGAGAGGTGGCCGCGACAGGCGCGCCGCTGATGATCGTGGCACAGACGAACGAGCAGGTGGACGACCTGATCGAGCGGCTCGGTGTGCGCTCGCCGGAGGTCCCGGTCGGCCGGCTGTCGGCGGTCGACTACGAGCCCTCCGACCGGGTGCGGGCACATCCGAGCTGCCGGGTGGGGGCGAAAGTGGCGGATCTCGGCTCACCCGCGGTCACCATCGGCACGGCCGCCAAGTGGGCGACCGTCACCGAGGGCACCTGGCCACAGGCGATCGTCGACGAGGCGTACCAGATGCGGTCGGACGCGCTGCTGCGCGTCGCTCCCCGGTTCGAGCGGGCGCTCTTCGTGGGTGATCCCGGTCAGCTGGACCCGTTCTCCACGGTCGAGGTCGACAGGTGGATCGGCCTGTCCTGGGATCCGATGCAGAGCGCTGTCGCGGTCCTGCTGCGGCACAACCCCGATCTGCCGGTGCACCGCCTGCCGGTCTCCTGGCGCCTGCCGGCCTCGGCGGCGCCGGTGGTGGCCCGGGCGTTCTACCCGTTCACCGGTTTCCGCTCCGGGACCGGGCCCGGCGACCGCACGCTGACCTTCGCGAAACCCGCCGAGGACGCGCTGGACGAGGTTCTGGACACCGCCGCCGAGACCGGCTGGGGGCTGCACGAGCTGCCCGCCCGTTTCACCGTGCGGACCGACGCGGAGGCGGCAGCGGCCTGCGCGGCGCTGGCCGCCCGGGCGCTGACCCGGGAGGGTGTCGCCTCCTCGGAGTCCGGGACCGGCCCGCTCACCGCGGACCGGATCGCCATCGGCGCGGCGCACCGCGATCAGGTCGCGGTGATCCGCTCGCTGCTGCCGCCGGAGGCCGCCGAGGTCACCGTGGACACGGCGAACCGGTTGCAGGGCCGGGAGTACGACCTGACCGTCGTGCTGCACCCGCTCTCCGGCCGGCGCGACGCGACGGCGTTCCACCTGGAGTCGGGCCGGCTCTGCGTGCTGACCTCCCGGCACCGGCACGCATGCGTCGTGGTGGCCCGCGCCGGCATCGCCGAGCTGCTCGACGCCCACCCGTCGACCGAGCCGGTCCACCTCGGCGTCCCGGTCAGGTTCCCCGACGGCTGGGAGGCGAACCAGTCGATGCTCGCGCATCTGTACAGGTCATAGCCTCACATCTCGGACGTGTCGCCGGCGGCGAAATCGTCGTACGCTTGTTCTAATGTCGCTCGCAGCTGCCCTGGCGTACGCCCGGCACGGCATCCCCGTCCTGCCGGTGCACACGCCTGACCGGGGTGGCGTCTGCTCCTGCGGCAAGGGACCCCGATGCGATCACCCCGGCAAGCACCCGCTCCTCCGGCACGGCCTGCACGACGCCTCCACCGACTCCGAGCGGATCACGCTCTGGTGGACCCGCTGGCCGCGCGCCAACGTCGGCCTGCGCACCGGCGTGGTGATGGACGTGGCCGACATCGACTCGGCGGAGGGCTGGCACGGTTTCCGCCACCTGCTTCGCGACGAGATCCCGGCCGGCCCTCAGGTGCGCACCGGCCGGGGCGGCCGCCACCTGTGGTTCCGCCCGACCGGGTTCGGCAACCGGGTCGGGCTGCTGCCCGGGCTGGACTGGCGTGGCGCGGGTGGTTACGTTCTGGCGCCGCCGTCGCGGCACGCCAGCGGGGTGGACTACAGCTGGATCCGGCGGCCCGGCCGGGGTCTCCCGGCCGGGCCGGCCGCGCTGCTCGCGCTCATCGAGGGTCCGGCGCCGGCGCGGGGGCCGCGGGTGGTCGCTCACCCCGATCGGTACGCGGAGGTCGCGCTGGAAGCCGAGGCGGACCGGGTGGCACACGCGCCGGTCGGCACCCGCAACGACACGCTGAACCGGGCGGCGTTCGCGCTGGGGCGGTTCGTGGGGGCGGGCCTGCTGGACGCGCCGACGGTCCGGCGGGAGCTGACCTCGGCAGCGCGCTACGCGGGGCTGGGGCATGCGGAGATCAGGAGGACGCTGCGGTCCGGGTTGACGGCGGGGATACGCCAGCCGTTCGAGAATCGGGGCGGTGCCGCCGCGTGACAGAAGCGCACGGCACCGCGTGACAAAAGCGCACGCCGCCGCATGACACAAGCGCGCGGCGCCGCGTGACACAAGCGCACGGCGCGAGAGCCACCCGGCAAGGTTGGGGGTGGCCGTTCGGACAAGGGTGAAACGGATGATCGGATCGGCTTCGGAGCGGCTCTCACCGCCCCTCCGCCGGTAGCCTGGCGAACGGGACCGGGGGGCGATGGTGCTGCAGGAGGACGTGATCGGCGACGCCGAGCGCCGCATGCTCGCGGACCCGCTACGCCTCAGGTCGGTGCGCCGGATCATCGGCGGCCCCCGGCCGGACGAGGCGTTCGACCGGCTGGCCATGCTGGTGAACAAGCTGGTCGACGCGCCGATGGGCGTGGTCTGCCTGGTGGAGGAGGACAAGCAGCACCTGGCCGGCCAGGTCGGTGTGCCGGAGCCGCTGGCCACGGTCCGCGAGATGCCTCTCAGCCACTCGTTCAGCAGGCATGTCGTGATGGCCGGGCACCTGCTGGCGATCCCGGACGTGCGGGCCGATCCGCGCACCCGGGACAACCCGGCGATCCGCGAGCTGGGCGCTCTGGCGTACGCGGGGGCTCCGATCACCGACCCGGACGGCCTGATCGTCGGCACGCTCTGCGCGGTCGACCGGGAGGCCCGGGTCTGGACGCCGAGCGAGATCGCCCTGATCAGCGAGCTCGCCGAGGTGTGTTCCTCGGAGGTCTGCCTGCGGATCGCCCGGGTCGCGGCGGACGAGGCGCGCCGGGCCGCCGAGTCGGCGCACCAGCAACTGGAGGTGCTCGCCGAGCTGACCGAGTCGCTGGCCGCGACGATGGACGTCGAGGAGGCGATGCGGCGGCTCGGTGCGATCGTGTCGACCCGGATCGCGGACTGGTGCGTGGTGACGATCGCTGACTCACCGCGCGGCCCGGCGCACGTCTCGGCCACTCACCGGCACGCGGATCGGGCCACCGACATGGCCCGTCTCGCCGAGCTGGGTGTGCGCTCGCACGCCGACCTGGACGCCATGGTGCGAGCGGTCCGCCGGACCCGCGCTCTGCGCACCTCGGACGGGGCGGCCGACCTGCGGAGCCGGCTCCACGACGCCGAGCTCGCCGAGATCACCACGCGGGCCGGGTTCGGCGCGTCGCTGCTGGTGCCGATCACGTCGCCGGTGCGCCGGGAGACGCTCGGCGCGGTGCTGCTGGTGAAGCATCCGGATCGGGCGGCGTTCACCGCGGCCGAGGAGCGGACCGCCACGGAGATCGGCCGCCGGGCCGGGCTGGCGGTGGAGAACAGCCGGCTCTACCGGGAGCAGCGGCACGTCGCCGAGGTGTTGCAGCGCAGCCTGCTCACCGAGTTGCCGGCCATCCCCGGCGTCGATCTGCACGCCCGTTACGTGCCGGCGCAGGACGGCGCGGCGGTCGGCGGCGACTGGTACGACGCGTTCGCCCAGCCGGACGGCAGCGTGGTGGTGGCGGTCGGTGACGTGGCCGGGCACGACATCGAGGCCGCGGCGACGATGGGACAACTGCGCAATTTGGTACGGGGTGACGCGTACGGCCGTGACGAGGAGCCCGGTGAGCTGCTCTCCCGGCTCGATCAGGCGCTGCACGGACTGCACGTGCCGGGCGCCGCCACCGCGGTGCTGGCCCGGGTGCAACGGTCCTGGTCGGGCTGGGCGGTGAACTTCGCGTCCGCCGGGCATCCGCCGCCGCTGCTGATGCTGCCGGACGGGACAGTGCAGGTCTGGTGGGTGCCACCGGAGCCGCTGCTCGGCCTGCCGCCCAAGGAGCCGCGGAGCACCAGCCGCCGGTTCGTGCCGGCCGGCTCGACGCTCGTCCTCTACACCGACGGCCTGGTGGAGAACCGGGAGCGTCTCCTCGACGACGGGGTCACCCGGATCTGCGAGGTGCTGAGCGCCGCGGCCGGCCGCACACCCGACGAGCTGGGCGAGTTGCTGCTGGCGGCCGCCCCGGACGGCAACGACGACATAGCGCTGCTGCTGGTCCGCCTGAAATGACTAGGCGGGCGGCTCGGCGACGGGCGGGCCGCCGTGGGTCCAGGGGGTGTCGGCCGGGTCGGGGAAGGAACCGCCCGGGCGGAAACCCTCGTTCAGCGTGGTCAGCACCAGCCGCTCGCCCACCTCGGGCACGCTGCCCGGCTCGGCGACCAGTTTGCGGCCCATCCCGCCGGAGAGCTCCAGCAGCACGTCCGCCCCGTCACCGGCCGGCGTCACCGAGATCACCCGCGCTTTCTGCGCGGTCCGGGCCGGCGAGGTGAGCGACGTTCCGGGCTCCATCCGTACCGGCTCGGTGGTGTGCACCATGATCCGCGGACGGAGGACCGGCCGTTTGCCGCTGTCGTCGATCCGGTTCGGGTTGGCGAGCGTCACGACCCCCGCGAAGGCGGCGCCGGTGAGCCGGTGTTCGGCGAGCACCAGCGGGTCGTCGAAGGCGCGCTGCACCGCGTACCGGGCGGCGGCGTTCTCGAGCCGCGCCAGGCGCGCCGCGGCGGCCACCGCGCTGTCCCGGCGGGGCTGCGGTGCTCCGCCCTCGGCGATGTAGTCGGCGAAGGCCGTGTACGCGTCCCGGTCGGAGTCCCACCGCAGCGGCACCCGCTCGCCGACCGGCAACCGGCGCAGCAGGCCGAGCGCGCGCCACATCCCGTCCCAGGTCGGCAGGATCAGCTCGTGCAGCACGTCCGGCAACTCCGGCGCCGACCGCTCGATCAGGGGCGCGAGCACCCCGTTGTCGAATTCCGGGTCGGTGGCGGGACCGGCGGCCGGCCCCTTCTCCGCCTGCCGGGCCGCGGCGGCGCCCGACTCGATCCAGGCGAGCTGGGTGCCGAACTGGGCGTCCTCGGTGCCGCTCTGCCCGGTCGCCCAGTGCAGGCCGAGCGCCTGGACGGCGGTGAGCAGCATCGACGAGCCGGGCATCTCGGCGGTGCCGGTCAGGAACGTCAGCCAGCGGCCGAGCAGGGGTACGCCGGCGGGCACCGGGTACTCGCCGTCGACCGTACGGAATCGGGTGGATCGTCCCAGCAGCCGGAGGAAGTCGACGCCGGCCGGGTTCGGCACCCAGAGCTGTGGCGCGTCCAGGTAGCGCAGGCGGACGTCCTTGCCCCGGTCGATCGGGACCTCTTCGCTCTCGGTCGCGAACGATTCGAGGTACGGCAGAAGCTCCTCGGCCAGCTCGGCGAAGAAGGCGAAGCGGTCGTCGCGGTTGCGGGGCTGCCGGACCACGAGCAGGCGCGGCTTCGCCGGATCGGTGCCGATCATGGCGGCGAGCGGCGCGTTCGCCTCGCCGGCCATGGCGAACGGGACGAGCACCAGCGGCTCGGCGTGGACGTGCAGGTGCCGCACGGTGGCGATCGGCTGCGCCCGCCCGGTCGCGACCGCCTGTGCCCGCGCCAGCGCGGTGAGAGTGCTCAAGAAAGGGCCTCGGCGCGCAGCCGCAGGGCGGCCCGCAGCAGCGCCGCCGACTCGGCCTGCTCCTCGGTGGGCTCCTGGCGGCCCTCGGCCAGTGCGAGCACCTCCTCGACGCTCTCGATGCCGCCGAGCGCCTCCCGGACGGTCCGGCCCAGCGCCGCCGTCGTGCCGGACGCCTCGTGCCGGCAGTAGACCGACAGCTCGCAGGCGGAGAGGCACTCCGGCGCGTACCGGGCCTCGACGTGCCCGAGCGCCTCGACCAGGTGCAGCGGCTCCAGGGTGACGTCGAAGCTGACGCCGGGCGGCAGGGCCTCGATCAGCGACGAGACCGAGGCGAGCCGGGAGAGCTGGCGGCGCAGCGTGGACAGCTGTTTGCGGACGTCGAGGACGACGGCTTTCGGGTTGAGCGAGAAGTTCTCCGGGCAGACCAGCACCACGTCGTGGCTGACCAGCTCCGGGTCCTTGCCGAGACGGCTCAGCAGGTCGCGCAGGGCCAGCACGTAGACGGCGGCCTGCACCGCGGCGGCCGAGACCTTGGCGCTGTCGGCCTGGTCGTCGACGATCGCGAACGACTTGATCTCGACGACCTGGAGCCGGCCGTGGTGGGCGTAGGCGACCAGGTCCGGTTCCAGGTAGACGGTCTGCCCGGCCACCTCGAGCGTGAGCAGCGGATGGTCGATCAGCGCGGCCCGCGCGTCGGCGAGCACCCGCTCGGTCTCCGCGTGCCGATCTCCGAGCGAGTCGGCGCCGAGATCCTGGTACGCGAGAGACGCGGAGGCGCCGAGCACCGATCGCAGCAGCGCGCAGTCGTCGGCCTTGAGCATGGCCTCGAACGCGTTGCCCCGGGAGAGCGCGAACCGGGACTGGCCGAAGCTGCCGGGAAAGCCCAGCCGGTCGGCGAGCTTGAGTTTGTCGACTCCGGCGGCGTCCAGCACGGCCCGGCGGGAGCAGCCGGGGTTGCCGGTGAGCGCGGCGATCGTTCGCGCGTTGTGGCGCTTGGCCTTCGCGGGGCCGCGCAGATCGTCGAGCCGGTATCGCGGGTCGGGCAGGTATCGCGGGTCGGGCAGGTATCGCGCTTCGGGAAGGTTCTGCATGGTGCACTCCAGGGGGAGGCTGGGGACCAAGGGTAGATCTTCACACATGCGGTTTGCGAGGTTTCACCCACGAGAGGTGAAGAAAACGCACGTATCGGACACAAATCGCGAGGCGCGCTACGTTCGAGGCATGCCGAAGGCCATCTGGAATGACGAAGTGATCGCGGAAAGCGACGACACCGTGGTTGTCGAGGGGAACACGTACTTCCCCCTCGCCAGCGTGCGGGAGGACGTGCTCGTCCCGTCCGAGACGCACACCGTCTGCTTGTGGAAGGGCAAGGCGTCCTACTACTCACTGCAGGCGGGCGGGCACACCGCCCCCGATGCCGCCTGGTTCTACCCCGACCCGAAACCGGACGCCTCCGCCGTCCGCGACCGGGTCGCGTTCCGCAAAGACGTCCGCGTCGAAGCCTGAGACCGCCTGAGGGAGGCCCGCTCACGTGATGCGGGGGTGGGCCTCCTCGATCGCGCCGACCTCCAGATAGTCCAGCATGTCCCGCTGCTCAGCCGGATCGAGCGCCTCGAACGCCGCGTAGGCCTCGGCCCGCGCGTGCGTGGTCTCCGCCGCCAGCAGCGCGATGATCGCCGACCAGGCCAGCGACACCCGGTCGAAGAGCCGCGCCCGGCGCAACGACGTGAGCCGGGAGAGCAGTCCCACCTTCGTCGCCGCGTCGTCGTCCGCGGGCACCCTGTCGCAGAGCTCGAAAAGGGCCTTCCCCCGGTACGGATGCTCGGCCTCGACCATCCGCGCGAGCTCCGCGTTGCTCATCTGGTCCACCGGCGGCGCCGGGCCACGACGGGGCAGCGAAGGGGTGGGTTCACCGGGCACGACTGTCACGTCCACTCTCGAATCCGTTGCCGGGCATCTGATGCGGCAACGTGGGGGTGTTCTCAAAGGCCGGAAACGGCGGCGCCGGCGGCATCACCGGCTCGTCCACCCCAGCCTCGGTCTGATCAGCTTCGGTCAGATCAGCCTCGGTCCGGTCGGGCACGGTCTGATCGGGCACGGTCCGATCGGGCACGGTCTGATCGGCCAGCCCGGAGGCGGCGCCCCGGGTCCGGGGCACGCCGTCGTCGGCGTCTGGCTCTGCACCCAGCACGATTTCGCCCTCCGTTACCGCTTGCGGTCGTGTTGTCCCATGAGATCACGGGAATGCAACAGTGTGCGAGCACCCACGGTAGTGACTCCCGCCGGTCACCCGACCCGACGACCGCCGTAACCTTGCGGCAACGCATCGACCGACACCGAGGCAGGACCGGAGGAGATGCCCGTGGAGGCAGGTCAGGACGGCGGAGAGACGCCGGAGCAGTGGCGATCCGTGCTGATCGACGTCTCCGGCGTGACCCTCGCGGAACTCGTCGCGGCCGACGACTCGGCCCTCGCCCACGCGCTGCGCCGAGTCACCGACGAGCTGGATCGGCCCGGTGAGCCGATCGCCGGCTTCAACTCCGCCATCTGACCCGCGGATGCGATCCCGCGCCTTCCAGCTCAGCGACGCCGCCTTCGCCGCCCTCGGCGCCGGCCGCCCGGACGCCGGCACGCTCGACACGCTGTGCCGCGCGCAACTGAGCCGCACCCTCCTGCTGCTGCGCGAGCTCCGGCGCCGGCATCCGGCGGCTCCCGCGTGGTACTCCCGGATCGTCGCGGCCGGCCCGGACGAGGGGAACCGGCTGATCGCCGATCCGATGACGGGTCTCTGGGCGGCCCGGGCGCTGCGCGCCGGCGACCCGGCCGAGGACTTCGAGATCGAGGGACGTCCGCTCGCGGCCGTTCATCGCGATCTTCGCTTACGGGTACGGGTGGACGACTCCAGCCCTCTGCGGCACGAGTTCGGCCTCCCGCCGGCCGAGCCGCTCACCGACGCCGGGCGCGATCACTGGCAGCGCTGCCTCGACGAGGCCTGGCGGGTCCTGGTGACCCGGCACCGCCCGGCCGCCGAGATGCTCGCCGCGATTCTCCGGGTGATCGTCCCGGTCCGCCCCGACCCGGCCGCCGAGGGGATCAGCGCCACCTCCTCGGAGGCGTTCGGCGCGGTCGCCATGTCGGCCCCGGCGGACGCCACAGCGCTCGCCGTCGGCCTGCTGCACGAGACCGTGCACAGCGTCCTGAACGCCACGAACCTGCTGTTCGACCTGGTCCGCCCCGGTGGCGGCACCGGCTACTCGCCCTGGCGGGACGACCCGAGACCGGCCTCCGGCGTGCTGCACGGCACCTACGCCTACCTGGCCGTCACTCGGTACTGGCGGACCGAGCTGGCGCACGCCGCCGACCCCGGCGCGGCGTTCGAGTTCGCCCGCTGGCGGGTCGCGGTCGCCGACGCGGCGCGGCGGCTGCTCGCCGGTGGGGAGCTGACGCCGGCCGGCGTCCGGTTCGTGACCGCGCTGCTCGACGAGGTCCGGCCCTGGCTGGACGAGCCGGTCGACCCCGAGGCGGTCCGCCTGGCCGATCTGGCCCGCACCGATCACCACCTGCGCTGGCGGCTGCGGAACCTGACCGTGACGCCGGAGCACGCCGCCGCGCTGGCCGGCGCCTGGCGGGCGGGCCGGCCGCCGCCGCCGCCGGTGCCGTCGATCACGGCACACGTCCCGGGGCGGGCCCTGGAGAACAGTCCCCGGCTGCGCCTGGCCCGTGCGTTCCTGCGACGGGAGGATGACGACCCGGCAGGCCGTGCGACCGCCGGGGACCTCGCCTGTGTGCGGGGTGATTCGGGGGCCGCTGTCACCGCGTACCAAATCGATCTTGAAAAGGACCGCAATCGGGATCTCACCTGGGCGGGCCTCGCCCTGGTCTCCCCGCACCCCGGCTTGCGCTCCCGGCCGGAGCTGGTGAAGGCCGCCGCGCTGGCCGTGCCCGAGGCCCCGGTGGACGAGCTCGCCGATTGGCTCTCCGGATAACTCATCTGCACCGTTCCCGGACCGATACGACTCGCCGGAGGTGGCCTCGTGGGTCGTCATGCTTTCTTGGATCGGGTACGGGTCGGTGTCGACGACACCGTCGTCATCGCCTCGCTCGTCCTGCTCGCCTGGCCGGCCGAGGGCGGTCCCTACCCGGGCGCCCACGCCGGTGGGCACGTCGTGCCGCTGCTCGCGGCGCTCTGCCTGGGCCTCGCCGTCCTGCTGCTGGACGGCGGGCGGCCGGTGCTGCGGATGGCGGTCACCGCTGCCGCGCTCGCCACCGCCGGGTTCCGCCAGCTGCACGGCGAGCTCACCCCCACCGCGGTCGGACTGGTGCTGCTGGTGGCGATCGCGGTGCTGGCCCGGGAGCACCTCGGCAGGCGGGTCAGCGCCGACCTCTCCCGGCAGCAGAGTCTGCTCGCCCAGCACGCGTTCCGCGACTCGCTGACCGGTCTCGGCAACCGCCGGATGTTCCTCGAGTACGCCGAGGGCGTGCTGCGCGAGCCGGCCCGCGCACAGACCGCGGTGGTGATCGTGGACCTGGACGGGTTCAAGGCCCTCAACGAGTTCCACGGGCACGCGATCGGCGACAACCTGCTGCGTGCCGCCGCCGACCGGCTCTCCACGAACGTCCGCGCCGGTGACACGGTGGCCCGGCTCGACGGCGACGAGTTCGCGGTGCTGCTGCCCGGCGTCGAGGACGAGCAGGCGGCGATCGCCGTCGCCGAGCGGGTCCTGACCGAGCTGCACCGGCCGCTCACCGTGGCCGGCATCCCGATGAGCGTGCGGGTCAGCGCGGGTGTCGCGGTGGCCGGCCCGAACGAGCGCCTGGACTCCGTGCTGCGCCGGGCCGACCAGGCGCTCTTCCGGGCCAAGCAGGAGGGTGGCGGCGTCGCCCGGCGGTTCGACCCGGTGCGCTTCGCCGCCGCCGCGGCCCGCCGCCGTGCCGAGGCCGACCTGCTGCGCGGCCTGGAGGCCGACGAGTTCGAGGTGCACTACCAGCCGATCGTGGACCTGGCCGGCGCCGACCGGACCGTCGGCGTGGAGGCGCTGATCCGCTGGCGGCACCCGGAGCACGGCCTGCTCCCGCCGGCCGACTTCCTCGACCTGGCCGAGTCCCTCGGCCTGCTCCCCCGGATCGGCGGCTGGGTGCTGGAGGAGTCCTGCCGGCAGGCGATCGCCTGGCAGCGGCAGTTCCCCGGATTCGAGCTCAACGTGAACCTCTCCGCGTCGCAGCTGGGCAACCCCCGGCTGATCGACGAGGTCCGCGAGATCCTGGACCGCACCGGCCTGCCCCCGCGCGACCTGGTCCTCGAACTCACCGAGTCGGTGGCGCTCACCGATCTGGAGGAGTCGGCCCGGGTGCTCGGCGGGCTCAAGTCCCTCGGTGTGCGGCTGGCCCTGGACGACTTCGGCACCGGTTTCTCGTCGCTGAGCCACCTGAGCACCCTGCCGGTCGACGTCGTCAAGATCGACCGCTCGTTCGTGCAGGGCATGCCGTCCAGCGGCGGCGCGTCGGTGGCCGAGGCCGTGCTGCACATCGCCCGCACGTTCGACCTGTCCCCGGTCGCCGAGGGCGTCGAGGACGCCGCGCAGGCGGACTGGCTGCGCGGGCTCGGCGCCGGCCGGGCGCAGGGCTACCACTTCGCCCGCCCGATGCCGGCCGACGAGGTGACCTCGCGGCTGGACCACGAGGCGCTGGTCGGGGAACGCGCGGCCTGATCTCGTAACGGAGATCTACTAGAGCGGCGGGAGATCGATATCGGTCTCCAGGCGTTCACCGGCGGCGGTCCTCCGGAACACCGGATGGCCGTCGCCGAACGCTTTCGCCAGCGCGTCGAGGGCCTGCTGCTGCGCCGCCTCGTCACCGTCGCCGAGCGCCAGGTTCCACGCGCAGGCCGCCGTGTCCGGGTGGTCCACGCCGCGCACCTGGCGGGACCGGCGCAGGGTGTCCGCGGCCACCTCCCGGGCGGGTTGCGCCTCGCCGGCCGCGGCCAGGTCCGCCGCGAGGCCGTTAGCGCAGCTCAGCGTGAACGGATGGTCGGCGCCGACACTGCGCCGCAGGCCACCGAGCACCTCCTGGTCGATGGTGCGCGCCTCGGCGTACCGGCCTGCCGCGCGGACCACCGCGGCCAGCCCGGCCGAGGCGGCCAGCGTGAACGGATGCTCGTCGCCGAGCACCGCGTGGTACCTGATCACCGCGCGTTCCAGCAGCTCGTGAGCGCCGGTCAGGTCGCCCTCCGCGCGGGCGCAGTGCGCCAGCGAGACCGCGGCGGCGAGCGTGTCGACGCTCAGGTCACCGAACCTCTGCCGGCACGCCGCGAAGTTGGCGGCGGCCAGCTCGCGGGCCTCGGGCAGCCCCCGGCGGCGGGCCGCCATCGCGGCGAACCGGCCGGCCCAGAGCGCGAACGGGTGGTCGGCCGGGACCCGTCCGGACGGCTCGTCGGCGAGCACCGCCGCGGCGCCGGCGAAGTCGCCGAGCCCGTACAGGTCGAAGGCGAGGCCGGTGCGGGACGACAGCGTCTCCGGATGGCCGTCCACGAAGATCGCCTGCCGGTGCCGCAGCACCTGCTCGTCGATCGTCCGGGCGCCCCGGAAGTCGCCGAGCAGCCGCAGGTCGGCGGCGAGGTTGTTGGCACAGCGCAGCGCGGTCGGGAAACTCTCGCCGAACAGCCGCCGGTACCGGACCAGGTTGTCCGCGTCGAGCTGCCGGGCCTGCCCGAAGTGGCCCTGCATCCGCAGGTCGCCGCCGACGCTGTTGGCGGTCGCCAGGGTCGCCTCGTCGTCGGCGCCGAACACCTCGCGCTGGGTGCGCAGCGTCTGCAGGTTCAGATTCCGGGCGTCCGAGGTACGGCCCACCGCCCGCAGCGCGTTCGCCAGGTGGAACGCGGCGAGCAGCGTCTGCTCGGCCGTCTCGCCGAGCGCGTCACGCCACCGGGCCACGGCCGACGACGCCAGGTCCCGGCTGGAGTCGTAGTCGCCCCGGGCGAAGTGGAAGCGGATGCAGTTGATCACCAGCTGGCGCACCTCCTCGGCGTCGCCGCCGAGCAGGTCGGAGTGGATCAGGTGCGGCGCCAGCTCGGCGTACCGGTACCAGCCGGCCGGGTTGTCCGGGTCGCCCGGGTCGGCCGCCGCGAGCATCCCGCGGACCGTGCGCAGCAGCGCGGCGTGCCGCTCCGAGCTGAGCTCCTGCCCGAACATGCCCCGGACCAGCGGGTGCACGGTGAGGCTCTCGCCGGCCGGGTCCAGGTCGGCCAGGCCGAACCGGCCGATCCGGCGCATCGCGGCCCGCAGGCGACGCTCGACCCGGACCGTGCGGGCGACCTCCCCCTCCAGCGGCAGGGTGCGCGCCGCCCAGAGCAGCCGCCAGGAGATCGGCGCGCTGGCCAGGAACGTGCAGAGCTCCAGCAGGACCCGGTCGGCCGGGGCGCTCTCGCCGAGCGCCTCGGCGGCCAGTCCCCAGGCCACCCGGATCGGGGTGGGGAAGGCCAGCTCGGCGGCCCGCTCGTCGTAGCGGCGCAGGTACTCGCTCAGCGGCCAGCCGGCCGCCTCGCGCACCGCGGCGGCCAGGTCGAGCGCCATCGGCACGTCGTCCAGCCGGGCCGCCAGGTGCTCGGCGTCGGTGGCGGACAGCTCCGGGGCCCGGGCGCGCAGCAGGTCCACACTGTCCGCACGGTCGAAGACCGGCACCGGCAGCGCCTGCGCCACCTCGGCGGTCCATCGTGGGTTCCGGCTGGTCACCAGCACGTGCCCGGCCCCGCTCGGCAGGTACGGCATGATGTCCTCGGGCCGGTTCGCGTTCTCGAAGACGACCAGCCAGTTGCGGTACGGCTCGCCCCGGCTCAGCGCGTCGCGCACCGCGCCGAGTGTCCGGTTCAGATCTCGCGCCTCCGGGATGCCGAGCTGCTGTGCCAGACCGGCGAGCGCGGCCCGCATCCCGGCGTTCTGCTCGGCCGGAATCCACCACACGAGGTCGTACGTGTCGGCGAGACGATAGGCATATTCCACCGCTAATTGGGTACGTCCGGTACCGCCGAGCTGGTGGTCCGGGCTTGGCAGCAGCACCACCGGACCGTTGCCGAGCAGACCGCGCACCCGGGTCAGCAGCTCTTCCCGGCCCACGAAGCGGGGGTTGCGCGGCGGCAGGCCGCCACGGATCGGCACACTGTGCTCCTCACGTGTTGGTGATGCCGATTACCGTACGTGGAACCCCCGCCAACGCAAAGCGGGCACGCGCTCGAGACGGAAGGCTCCCCGGTGACCGATGAAATCGTGACGAGTCTGGATGTCGCCGACGGCACGGCAACGGTGTCGCTGCAGGGCGAGATCGACATCCTGACCGTGGAGCAGCTGCGGGTCGTGCTGGGCGAGGCCGTGGCGAGCCGCCCGCGCGAGATCGTCGTGGAGATGGCCGGTGTGGCGTTCATCGACTCGACCGGCCTGGGCGCGCTGATCTCCGGTTTTCAGCGTGCCCGGGACCAGTCGATCGCGTTCCGGCTGGCCCGTCCCAGCGCCAACGTCCGGCAGATCCTGGTGCTGAGCGGGCTGCTGGAGGTCGTCCAGGTCACGCCTTGACGACCAGCCCCAGTTCGGGGGACATCGTCTTCACCTTGGTGCCGATGAAGAGCATCAGGCTCAGGACCGAGGCGAGGATCGCGAGCGCTCCGGCGCCGTACCAGGCCATCGTGTACGCGCCGAGCTGATCGCGGACCAGCCCGGCGGTGGTGGCCGCGATCGCCGCGCCGAACTGGTGCGAGGCGAAGACCCAGCCGAAGACGATCGGGCCGGCCGCGCCGAAGTACTCCCGGCAGAGCGTGACGGTCGGCGGCACCGTCGCCACCCAGTCCAGGCCGTAGAAGAGGATGAAGACCAGCATGCTCGGATGCGCGGTGGCGGCCAGGATGGACGGCAGCACCAGCAGCGACAGCCCGCGCAGGAAGTAGTAGCCGCCGAGCAGGATCCGGCTGTCCACCCGGTCGGTCAGCCAGCCGGACGCGATAGTGCCCACGATGTCGAAGACGCCGACCAGGGCGAGCAGCCCGGCCGCGGTGGTCTGCGGCATGCCGTGGTCGTGCGCGGCCGGGATGAAGTGCGTGCCGACCAGCCCGTTCGTGGTCGCCCCGCAGATCGCGAACCCACCCGCGAGCAGCCAGAACGCCCGGGTCTTCGCGGCGTCCCGCAGGCCGCGCAACGCGGTGCGCGCGGCGCCTCCGCTCTGCTTCGGCGCCTCTTCCGCGGGGCTGCCCTCCGGGCTCCCGAGCGCGGTCACCCCGAGGTCGGCCGGGAAATCTCTCAACCGCCAATAGATCAGGGGTACGACGAGAAGCGCCGCGACCGAGACGGTCAGTGCGGCTGTCCGCCACCCGTCCGACTCGGCGATCCGGGACAGCACCGGCAGGAAGATCAGGTTGCCGGTCGCGCCGCCCGCCGTGAGCACACCGGTGACCAGGCCACGGTGCTTGACGAACCAGCGCCCGGTGATGGTGGCGACGAATCCGAGGGCGAGCGAGCCGGTGCCGAGGCCGACCAGGACGCCCCAGCAGAGCATCAGCTGCCAGCTCTGCGACATCCACAGGGTCAGCCCGGAGCCGGCCGAGACGAGCAGCAGCGCCGCCATCGCGACCCGCCGGATGCCGAACCTGTCCATCAGGGCGGCGGCGAACGGGGCGGTCAGGCCGTAGAGCAGCAGGTTCACCGAGACGGCGGCCGAGATGGTGCCGAGCGACCAGCCGAACTCGTCGTGCAGCGGCTGGAGCAGTACGGACGGGGTGGCGCGGAAGCCGGCCGCGCCGATCAGCGCGATGAAGGACACCGCGGCCACGGTCCAGGCGGGGTGGATTCGTCTCACACCCGGATTCTGCTGAATCCGGCATCGGTGAACGAGTGGCCGGAAGGCCATGATGCGCAAGAATCAGGCCATGGCTCAGCCTCAGCCTCATGTCGTCGCGGTGCTCGCCCTCGACGGCGTCGTCGCGTTCGACCTCGGCACGCCGGTGCAGGTGTTCTGGTCCGCCCGCCGTGCCGACCACGAGCCCCTCTACGACGTGCGGGTCTGCGGTCCCGGCCCGGTCCGCAGCTCGGCCGGGTTCACCGTGGTCCCCGACCACGGCCTGGAGACGCTGCGAATCGCCGGCACCGTGGTGGTGCCCGGCGTCCACGGCGTCGGACCGATCCTCGACGGCACGATCGATCCGGAGATCCGGGACGCGCTGCGGGACGCCGCCGAGCGGGGCGCCCGGATCGTCTCGATCTGCACCTCCGCCTCGGTCCTGGCCGCGGCCGGTCTGCTCGACGGTCGTCCGGCGGCCAGCCACTGGGCCTACGAGCGGATCCTGCGCCGGCTCTACCCGGGCGTCGGGTGGGACTTCGACGTGCTCTTCATGGACGACGGCGACGTGCTGACCTCGGCCGGTGTCGGCGCCGGGATCGACCTCTGCCTGCACATCGTACGCGCCGACCACGGCAGCGAGGTCGCCAACCGGGCGGCCCGCCGGTGCGTGGTGCCGCCCTGGCGGGACGGGGGTCAGGCCCAGTTCATCGAGCGGCCGGTGCCGCCTTCTGCGGGTAGCGGCACCGAGGCGACCCGTGCCTGGGTGCTGGAGCGGCTGGCGGAGCCGCTGAGCCTGGAGGAGATGGCGGGACACGCGCGGATGAGCGTGCGCACGTTCACCCGGCGGTTCCGTGACGAGACCGGCTTGAGCCCGCGGCAGTGGCTGCTGCGGCAGCGGGTCGAGCAGGCCCGGCTCCTGCTGGAGTCGACCGACCTGGCCGTGGAGGTGGTGGCCCGGCGGGCCGGGCTGGGCAGCGCCACCGCGCTGCGGCAGCATCTGCACGCCACGATCGGGGTGGCGCCGGCGGCGTACCGGAGGACGTTCCGGCACGGGAGCTGACTCGGTTCCGGCGACTCAGGTTCCCGGCGATCCGTCCGATGGGTCCGTCGGAGGACTCGATGGATCAAACGTTCCGCCCGCTGCTCGATGCCCTCAAGCAGATCGGTGTCGACCCGCACGCGGTTGATGCGGCAGCCGATGAGGCTCAGCGCAGCGGACGGTCGGTACGGGCTGTCCTGATCAACGACCAGGTGGTCACCGAGGAGCAGCTCACCAAGGCCGCGGCCGCCGCGTTCGGCATCAACACGCTGGACCTCGTCGGTTTCACTCCGGACCCGACCGCGCTCAAACGCATCCCGCTGCCGGTGGTGCTGCGGCACCGGGTCCTCGGCCTCGCCATCAACGACGGCGAGCTGGTCGTCGGCGTGACCGACCCGGCCGACGTGGTGGCGCTCGACGACGTGCGCGCGGCGACCGGCATGACCATCCGCCCGGTCGTGGTGGCCCGCAGCGAGGTCCGCCGGATCATCGAACGCCTCCAGCGTGAGGGCGCCGACCTCGCCGACCTCGCCGACGACGCGATCGACGACTCGGCCGGCATGGCCGCCCAGGCCACCAGCAGCGAGGACGCCCCGATCGTCAGGTACGTGAACAGCCTGATCGAGCAGGCCGTCATGAACCGCGCCTCCGACCTGCACCTGGAGCCGACCGAGGACGACATGCGGGTGCGGTACCGGATCGACGGCGTGCTGCACGAGCTGGACGTCGTGCCGCGCGGCGTGATGGCCGCGCTCACCTCGCGCATCAAAATCATGTCGGGCGTCGACATCACCGAGAAGCGGCTGCCGCAGAACGGCCGGATCAGCGCGCTGATCCGGGACCGGACTGTCGACCTGCGTACCGCGACGCTGCCCACGGTGTGGGGCGAGAAGATCGTGCTCCGCGTCCTGGACACCGGCGGGATCGACCTGGACCTGTCCAAGCTCGGCTTCACCCAGCACAACCTGGACCGGTTCAGCGCGTCGTTCACCAAACCGCACGGCATGGTCCTGGTCACCGGACCGACCGGCTCCGGCAAGTCCACCACGCTCTACGCCACCCTCGGCAGGATCAGCCGGCCGGAGGTCAACGTGATCACGGTGGAGGACCCGGTCGAGTACCGGCTGCGCGGGATCAACCAGGTGCAGGTCAACGCGAAGGCCGGCTTGACGTTCGCCTCGGTGCTGCCGGCGATCCTGCGTACCGACCCGGACGTGGTGCTGATCGGTGAGATCCGGGACGGCAACACCGCGCAGATCGCTGTCGAGGCCGCGCTCACCGGTCACCTGCTGCTCTCCACCCTGCACACCAACGACGCGCCGGGCGCGGTCACCCGGCTCACCGAGATGGGCATCGAGCCGTTCCTGGTCGGCTCGTCGCTGGACTGTGTGCTGGCGCAGCGGCTGGCCCGGCGGATCTGCGACTGGTGCAAGGAGGCGTACGCGCCGACCGAGGAGGAGGTCATGGCCGCCCGCTGGCCGATGGAGGACCTGGCCTACCCGGAGGTGCTGTACCGGCCGGTCGGCTGCCGCAACTGCGCGAACACCGGTTACAAGGGCCGGATCGCGCTGCACGAGGTGATGCCGGTGACCGCGGAGATCGAGTCGATGACCATCCGGCGGGCCTCGGCCAGCGAGATCCGCGAGGCCGCCCTGGCCCAGGGCATGTACGAGCTGCGCTCCGACGGCCTGGCCAAGGCCGCCGGCGGGCTCACCTCGATCCGGGAGGTCTCCCGGGTGGCCGTCTGACTACTAAAGCTGGTTCCCCCGGTGCCGACTTAACAGGCGACGGAACGAGGAAAGGGCTGGAGCGGGAAATGGACACGATCGAGCAGGTTCGGCAGCCGGAAACAGCCGCCACCTCGGACGATCTGGACGTGCTCGACCAGTTGCTCGTCACTCTGGTGGAGTCGCGCGGCTCCGACCTGCACCTGACCGTCGGCTCGCCGCCGATGATGCGGGTCGACGGCGGGCTGCGGCCGGTACCCGGCTACGGCAAGCTGAACGCCTCGGACACCGAGCTGCTGGCCCGCGCCGCGGTCACCCCGGCGCAGTGGGAGACGTTCCAGCGCGTCCAGGAGATGGACTTCGCGCACAGCATCGTGGGCGTCTCCCGGTTCCGCGGCAACCTCTACCGGCAGCGGGCCTCCTGCGGCGCGGTCTTCCGGGCCATCCCCCACAAGATCAAACCGCTGGACGAGCTCGGCATGCCGGAGTCGGTGGCCCGTTTCGCCCACCTGCCCCGCGGCCTGGTGCTGGTGACCGGCCCGACCGGTTCCGGCAAGACCACCACCCTGGCCTCGCTGCTCGACCTGGCGAACCGCAGCCGGGCCAACCACATCATCACGATCGAGGACCCGATCGAGTTCCTGCACCCGCACAAGCGCAGCGTGGTCAACCAGCGCGAGGTCGGGTCGGACACCGAGAACTTCGCCACCGCGCTCAAGCACGCGCTGCGGCAGGACCCGGACATCATCCTGGTCGGCGAGCTGCGCGACCTGGAGACGACAGCGACCGCGCTGACCGCCGCGGAAACCGGTCACCTGGTGCTGGCGACGCTGCACACGCAGAGCGCCACCCAGACCATCGACCGGGTCATCGACATCTTCCCGCCGCACCAGCAGCTGCAGATCCGCGCCCAGCTCGCCGCCAGCCTGCAGGGCGTCATCACCCAGGCGCTGGCGCCGAAGGCCGACGGAAAGGGACGGGTGGTGGTCGCGGAGATCCTCACCGCGACCCCGGCCATCCGCAGCCTGATCCGCGAGGGCAAGTCGCACCAGATCCCGTCGTTCATGCAGGCCGGCGCGAGTGAGGGCATGCTCGCCTTCGATCAGCACCTGGCCGAGAAGATTCGGGAGGGCGCGATCACCATGCAGACCGCGCTGGAGATCAGTCACTCACCGGACGAGCTCAAGCGGCTCGTGGGACGGGCGTGATGCCATGCCGGCCACCAAGACCTTCAACTACAACACGATCGACGCCCACGGGAAGAAGTCCAAGGGCACGATCGAGGCGCCCAACGAGGCCGCCGCGACACACATGCTGCGCCAGCGTGGCGAGGTGCCGCTCGGGCTGACCCTGGCCGGGCAGGGGCTGCAGCGCGAGCTCAAGATC
This sequence comes from Actinoplanes sp. NPDC023936, assembly GCF_040639325.1. Taxonomy (NCBI): domain Bacteria; kingdom Bacillati; phylum Actinomycetota; class Actinomycetes; order Micromonosporales; family Micromonosporaceae; genus Actinoplanes; species Actinoplanes sp. NPDC023936. Next base: position 36,229 of record NZ_JBEZZR010000006.1, read on the forward strand.
CCTGGCCTGGGCAACCGGGTCAAGATCAAGGATCTCGCGGTGTTCGCCCGGCAGTTCGCCACGATGACGGCGTCCGGCATGTCGCTGCTGCGGTCGCTCGCGATTCTCGAGGAGCAGACCTCGTCGGCCCCGTTGAAGCGGGCGATCGCCGAGGTGCGTACCGACGTGGCCAGTGGCGGGGCGCTCTCCTCGTCGATGGCCAAGCACGACCGGGTCTTCCCGCGCCTCATGATCGCCATGATCCGGGCCGGCGAGACCGGCGGCATGATCGACAAGGCTCTGGTGCAGATCGCCGAGAGCCTGGAGAAGGACACCGCGCTCCGCGGCAAGATCAAGGGCGCGCTCACCTACCCGGCGATCGTGCTGGCGTTCACGTTCGTACTCATCGCCGCAGTTTTGATCTTCATCGTCCCGATCTTCGAGTCGATGTTCAAAAGCCTCGGTGGCGAACTGCCGGCGATCACCCAGTTCCTCGTCACGGCCAGCCACAACATGGTCTGGATCGGTCCGCTGATCATCGCGGTCGGGCTGATCACGAGCATCACCTACAAGCACCAGATGCGGACCAGCCCGGAGTTCCGGTTCCGGGCCGACGGGCTCAAACTGCGCATGCCGGTCTTCGGGCCGCTGCTGCGCAAGCTGGCGATGAGCCGGTTCTCCCGCAACCTGGGGCTCCTGCTCAACGTCGGCGTCCCGGTCATGCAGGCGCTGTCAGTGGTCGGCGAGACCACCGGCAACGAGGTCATCAACGTCGCCATGAAGGACGTCCAGGCCGCCGTCCGGGACGGCCAGCCGATGTCCTCCGCGCTGCGTAACCACAAGATCTTCCCCGAGATGGTCACTCAGATGATCGAAGTCGGTGAAGAAAGCGGCCAGATCAGTCAGATGCTGGACAAGGTTGCCGACTTCTACGACAGAGAGGTCGACGAGGCGGCGGAATCCCTGACCGCGTCGATCGAACCGATCATGGTGCTCGTCATGGGCGCCGTGGTCGGCGGCATGGTCGTCTGCCTCTACCTGCCGATGTTCACGATCTACCAGAACATCCAGACGAGCTGATCCCCCATTCCCCCGGCCGCTCCCGACGGCCGGGTTCGCACCGCCCCTTCCCCACCCCCTCATACGCCCTGGAGGCACCCCGAAATGCAGGACGTCATCGCCAAGCTCCGCGCGAAGAAGGACGACGAAGGCTTCACCCTGATCGAGCTCCTCGTGGTCGTGGTGATCATCGGTGTCCTGGTCGCCATCGCGGTCCCGGTCTACCTGAACTACCGCCAGGGTGCGGCGGACAAGTCGGCGCAGTCCGACGTCCGGGGCGCGATCAGCGCGGTGGAGCAGTTCTACACCAACAACGGCAACGCGTACCCGGCCACCAAGGCGGACGAGACCGGCACCGCCAGCAAGCTCGACCTGCCCGCGCTCACCAGCAGTGGCCGCCTGGCCACCATCACGCTCTCCGACAAGACCAAGCTCGGGTACGTGAACAGCGGCAACGGCAAATACAAGATCTGCGCGACGAACACCGGCGGCAGCGGCAAGTACTACCTGTACGACAGCGAGACCGGTGGCTCGGTCAAGACCGTGGAGGGCACCCTGACGCTGACCACCTGCGCCACCGCCACCCCCACCACCACCAACTGATTCGCCACTTCGGTCCCGGGTGTCCCACCCGGGACCGAAGTCCTGTAGTAACGCCCGCCGCGAGCCGATAGGAACGACATGACGGAGACGCTGCTGCTGCTCTGCCTGGTCGGGGTGCTCGGTCTCGCGGTGGGCTCGTTCCTCAACGTCGTGATCCATCGGGTGCCCCGGGACGAGTCGCTGGTGCGGCCCGGTTCGCACTGCCCGCACTGCGGGAACCCGGTCCGGGCCCGGCACAACGTGCCGGTGCTCGGCTGGCTGCTGCTGCGCGGCCGGTGCGCCGACTGCCACGCTCCGATCAGTGCCCGGTACCCGCTCGTCGAGGCCGGCACGGCGGCCCTGTTCGTGGCGGTCGGCGCCCGGTTCGGCTGGTCCTGGGAGCTGCCCGCCTACCTCTACCTCGCCGCCGTCGCGATCGCCCTGTCGCTCATCGACCTGGACGTGATGCGGCTGCCCGACAAGATCGTTCTTCCCTCGTACGGGGTAGCCGCCGCCCTGCTGATCCCGGTCTCGCTGGCCGCCGGCGACCCCGGCGCGGTGCTCCGGGGCCTGGTCGCCGCCGCGCTGCTCTACCTCTTCTACCGGGTCCTCTCCCGCTGGGGCCTGGGCGGCGGCGACGTGAAACTCGCCCCGCTGCTCGGCTTCTACCTCGGCTGGCTCGGCTGGAGCGCGGTCGCGGTCGGCGCGTTCGCCGCCTTCCTGCTCGGCGGGATGGTCGGCGCCGTCCTGCTCGCGCTCCGGCTGGCGAGCCGCAAAAGCGAGATCCCGTTCGGCCCGTACATGCTGGCCGGTGCGTTTCTCGCGGTCTTCGCCGCGGCGCCGGTCAGTGGTTGGTACAGCACCCTGCTCCTGCTCTGAATTTCCGAATCTCCCGGCGCGACTCTGCATCTCCCGGCGCGAAAGGAAGGAACGTCGATGGCTGGCGCAACACCGATCGGGCTCGACATCGGCTCGTCCTCCATCCGGGCCGTCGAGGTTCGCCGCTCCAAGGACGAGTACACGCTGACCAACTTCGGGCAGTACCCGTTGCCGGCCGGCACCGTCTCCGGCGGCGTGATCCAGGACCCGGCCGCGGTCACCTCGGCGCTGAAGCAGCTCTGGGCGGCGTGCAAGTTCGGCACCAAGAAGGTCAGCCTCGGCGTCACCAACCCCCAGCTCGTGGTGCGCGAGATGTCGATCGCCAACCTGCCCGCCAACCAGATGAAGCAGGCCCTGCCGTTCCAGGTCAAGGAGGCCCTGCCGCTCGCTGTCGAACGCTCGCTGCTGGACTTCTACCCGCTGGAGGAACCAGGCGACAATCCGACCGTACGCGGTCTGTTGATCGCCATGCCGAAGGACGCGGTGCTGACCCTGGTGCAGTCGGTGCAGAAGGCCGGCCTGCAGGTCAACGACGTCGACCTGGCGTCGTTCGCGCTCCTTCGCTCCGCCTCCCGGCTGGACGCCCAGGTCGAGGCGATCGTCGACATCGGCGCCAACATCACCAGCGTCGTGGTGCACGCGGACGGTGAGCCGCTCTTCGTGCGTACCCTGCCCCGCGGCGGCGCCGAGATCACCGAGAGCATCGCCACCCGGCTCGGCATCGACGTGACCGAGGCCGAGACGCTCAAATGCCGGTTCGGCATGCACGGCGACGGCAACCCGGACACCGTCACGGCGCTCACCGACGCGGTCCGGTCGCTCTCCAGCGAACTGCGCAGCTCGTTCACCTACCTCGCCTCCGGCGAACGGCAGAAGCAGGTCACCCGGGTGTCGCTCTGCGGCGGCAGCGCGCTGATGCCCGGTCTCGCCGAGCACCTGCAGGAACAGCTCGGCGTCGCGGTCATGTACGCGGACAGCACGGCCCGCCTGCGCGACACCCGGCGGGCCCGGGAACGCGGATTCGACAGTTTCGTGCCGTCGGCGGCGGTGTCGATCGGCCTCACCCTGGGAGCGGCCCGATGACCACGGTCCTGATGCCTCTGGATCCCTCGGTCTCACCGCAACAGGCGGCCCGGGTGCTCAGCATCCGGGCGGACCTGTTGCCACCGGAGATCCGGGACAACCGGCGCGCCCGGCGTACCAGGGGTTTCATCCTGGTCTCGCTGGCGCTGGTGCTGGGTCTGCTCGGCAGCTGGTACTGGTACGCGGCCCAGGATCTCGACGAGGCCCGCGCGCTCAACGACGCCGCCTTCACACAGCTCACCGACGTGCGACGGGACCAGCAGCAGAACGAGCGGGTGCAGGCCCTGATCAAGGTCGAGAACGGCCAGGCCCTGCTCACCAACGAGCTCACGGCGGTCCTCGGTGACGACCTCTCCTGGGCGAACCTGATCAACCTGGTCCTCGACAAGGCCGATGACCACGACGTCACGATCAGCGAGATCACCCCGGCGCTCAACAACGAGAGCACCGGCGCGGCCGCGGTGAGCGGCACCGTCGGCGAGGTGCTCCTCACCGGCAAGGCGAAGACCAAGAAGATCGTCGCCGACTACGTCGACGCGCTCGCCGACACGAAGGACCTCTCCAAGCCCTTCGTCAGCACCATCACCGACGACACCAAGACCGCGTCGTTCAGCATCTCCCTCTACATCACCGACGACGCGCTCTGCGGACGCTTCGTCGGCGATGACCACGTGTGCCCGAGCGAGGGAAAGTGATGAGCGCCCGACGCGTCGACAGCATCTGGCTCATCGGCGGCATCTCGCTGATGGCTGCGATGATCATCGCCAGCTGGTTCATCCTGATCAAGCCGAAGTACGCCGACGCCGACGCCGAACGCGAGCAGGCCGGCACCGTCACAGCCCAGGTGAGCAGCCTGAACAGCAAGTACTCGGAACAGAAGACGCGCGCCGAGGACCTCGACGAGTACATGGCCGACCTGGCGACCTATCAGGACGCCCTGCCGCAGGCCAGCAACACCAACGAGATCCCGGCGTTCCTGCGCCAGCTGCAGACCCTCGGCACCGACCTCAGCGTCAGGGTCAGCGCCTACACCGCCGCCGAGCCGGCGACCTCCACCACCGCCGGCACGGTCACCGAGCTGCCCATCAACATCAACGCGTCCGGCAAGATCACGGACTTGACCAAGTTCCTGAAACGCCTGCAGAACACCCAGCCGCGCGCGCTGCTGATCGAGAGCGCGGCGATGACCCGGGGCTCCGGCCAGACGGCCACGATCCAGGTGTCGATGAACGCCTTCATCACGTCCTCGGAGACCGCCGACCTGGAGGAGCTGAAGAAGTCCCTGGAAGATGACTCGACGGACTCCTGATTGCCATCGCGCCCGGCTGGGCATTGATCGGCATATGGCTCTGGTGCGGAAAGGATCCCGTCTGATCACGGTGGATGGCGTCACGTACCGCTGGCGCGTCCGGAAACGCCCATCCCGCCCGGCCCCGCTCTCGTTCGCCGTGGAACGAGCCGACCGCCGGGGCGCCGTCCTGCTGGCGACCATGCCCGACAGCAACCCCGCCGACTGGATCGGCCCACCCACCGCCCCGGTGGTCCCGTCCATCGTCGCCGAGGTGGTCCGCCAGGGCCGGGAACGCGGCTGGCGCCCGGAACAGCCGGGCCCCGCCTTCCCGATCACCGCAGGTCGCGAGATCTGGGCGGCCCGCTGACCCGGGTCACCCTTCCGGCCCGCTCCACCGGATCACCGCGTAGACCGCCGGCCGAGGGCCCGCAACGCAGACGAAAGCACACGCAGCCCCGCGCCGCCCAGACGAAAGCACACGCACCCCCGCGCCGCCCAGACGAAAGCACACGCACCCCCGCGCCGCCCAGACGAAAGCACACGCAGCCCCGCGCCGGCCCGGATGAAAGCGCACGCAGCCCCGCGCCGGCCCGGATGAAAGCGCACGCAAGCCGTCCGAGTGCCCCCATCTCGGCCCTGGCGTAGATGAAATCCCGCAATGACGTTGCGTGCGACCTCATCCACCCTTGATCACCGATGCCGGCCAAGCCACCCCATGCACCGGGCCACGCCGTGCCACGCCGGGCCGGGCCACGCCGTGCCGTGCCGGGCCGGGCCGGGCCGCACCGGGCCGGGCCGGGCCGGGCCGGGCCCGCGCCGGGCAGGACACCGCGATCTCACAAGTCAGGCGCACGCAGCGGCCGCGCCCAGTGACGAAAAAAGGGCCTGACCGAGATCCTCGATCAAGCCCTTAACAAGGGTGGAGCTGAGGGGACTCGAACCCCTGACCCCCACACTGCCAGTGTGGTGCGCTACCAGCTGCGCCACAGCCCCTTGCTTTCGTCCCCGGCGTTTCCCCCGGGCACGCTGGAAATACTACACACCCCGACGGCGCCCCTCGAAGCACCCCCTCAGTTGAGGGTCGGGTCCGGCGGGAAGTGCGCGACAGCAGCCAGGATGTCGCCCTGCCTGCGGAGCACCATGGCCCACAGGTCGTCCGGGCGCTCCACGAAGGGGTCGCCGGGCAGGGCGTCGAAGACGAACCACGAGCCGGCCGCGATCTCCTCCTCGAGCTGGCCCGCGGACCAGCCGGAGTACCCCGCGAAGACCCGGATGCCGGCGACGTTCTCCCGCATGCGGTCCGGGTCGGCGGAGAGGTCGAGGGTGCCGAGGGCGCCACTGACCGGGTGGAAACCGGACACCCGTTTCTTCACCTCGGGACGGGTGCGCGCCAGGCAGATGGCGGACTCGGGCTGCACCGGGCCACCCTCGAAGAGCACCGCCGGATCGCCGGCCAGCTCGCCCCAGTTGCCGAGGACCTCGGCGACCGGAACCTCGGTCGCCCGGTTCAGGACGACTCCGAGGGCACCACCGGTCTCATGGGCGACCAGCAGCACGACCGTACGGTCGAAATTGGGGTCTTTCAAGGTCGGGGTGGCCACGAGCAGTTGCCCGGTCATCGACTCCACCGACCGGCCTCCAACCCGCTGCCCCTCACCGAACACGTGTTTACCGCCGTCCGCTCGACGTAGCCATGCTCAGCACATTAGCTTGCGTTTCGGGCCACGGATAAGGTCTGGACATGAACCCGCCACCTACGGCAGCAGAGATCGGCGTCATCGGCGGATCGGGGCTGTACGCGCTCCTCGACGACGCCACCGAGTTCGAGGTGAGCACGCCCTACGGCGCGCCGTCCGACAAGATCACCGTGGCCGACGTGGGCGGTCGCCGGGTGGCGTTCCTGCCCCGGCACGGGCGTGATCACCGGTTCCCGCCGCACAAGATCCCGTACCGTGCCAACCTGTGGGCGCTGCGCTCGCTCGGCGTGCGCCAGATCGTCGCCCCGTGCGCGGTCGGCGGCCTGCGGCCCGAGCTCGGCCCGGGCACGTTCGTGGTGCCGGACCAGCTGATCGACCGGACGAGCGGACGCGAGCAGACCTACTACGACTCGGGCGCGGTCCACGTGTCGTTCGCCGACCCGTACTGTCCGGACGGTCGCGCCGCGGTGCTGGACTCCGCAGTGCGGGTGAGGGCCGTCGACGGCGGCACGATGGTGGTCGTCGAGGGCCCGCGCTTCTCCACCCGCGCCGAGTCCCGCTGGTTCACCGCGATCGGCGGCACGATCGTGAACATGACCGGCCACCCGGAAGCGATCCTGGCCCGCGAGCTGGAGCTCTGCTACACCGCGATCGCGCTGGTCACCGACTTGGACGCGGGCGTCGAGGGCGATCACGGCGTCACCCAGGAGGAGGTTTTCCGGGTCTTCGCGGAAAACACTGCCCGCCTGCGCGAGGTCCTCCTGGACGCGGTGGTCAAGCTCCCTGCCGAGCGTTCCTGCCCCTGCAAGGATGCCCTGGCGGGCATCAAACTGCCGATCCAACTGCCCTGAGGGTACGGGTGGAATCACTCACCGAGTGTTCAGTTGTGCTGAACGGCCCCCAAAACTGAACACTCTCCGGAGACGCTGGTGAGCTCGGCGGGTCAGCAGCGCCGCCACTTCGGGAGGCCGAAGGTCGTCCCCACCAGCTTGGCGGTGCTCGTCCGGCTCCCGGTGACGCGCACCGTTTCAGCGATGGACAGGTCCACCGATGCGCCGCATGGTGACCACGTCGCCTTGCGAGGGACGGCGCTGGTGTTCCAGGTGCGGTTCAGCGGGCCCGCCACTTTCTTGATGTCGCGCACGGTCCACGGGAAGCCGGTGAACCACATGGCAGTCGAAAGGGTCACTGCTGCGGTCGCGTCGAGTTTGACTGTCGCCTGATTGCTCACCGAAGGGACCGAAAAGCTCCATCCCGTCGGAGCCTTCACGCGCACGCTCAGGCGGCAGCTCTTGTAGTCGTTGCCGGAGACCGAGAAACCTCGATATCGCAGCGTGAACGACCCGGACGGCAACGCCTCCACGTCTGTGGTGTTCGCCGGGCAGCCGCTACCGAACACGCTGAGCAGGCTCATGGCGAGCGGCGGGTCGGTCCGCGGCGGCAGGGAACTTGCCGAGCTGGACGGCACGAGCAGGGACGTGCCGACGAGCGCCGCCACGATGATTTTCAGTCCGGACACGGGACCCCCTTGGTTGTTCTCGGCGTTTTCCTGTACAGCTACCAGCAGGCCGGCCACAGGGAGCCCCTGTCGCCGGCCGGTTGATGGTCGCGTGTCAGCACTTCTTCCAAGACAGGTTGAAGACCGTCGACGCCTGCGTGTCGGTGTCGATGAGCTCGGCGGAACTCGAGGTGTTGCCGGTGACCCGCAGCGTGTTGTTGACGTTCAGATCGAGCGTCCTGTTGCACGGCGCGTAGATGAGGCTGTGGGCGGTGCTCGTCGTGGTCCAGAGGTCGGTGTCCGGGCCGTTGATCGAATCGTCGGCCGACGCGTTCCACGGGCTTCCGGTGAACCACGCGTTCATCTGCAACTTGGCCGACGACTGGTTGTCCAGGTCGGGCGTCACCCGGTTGATCACCGAAGTGACCGCATAGGTCCAGCCCTGAGGTACGGACACACGGATCGACACCTTGCAGTTCTTGTAATCGTTGCCGTACACCCGGAACGCGCTGTAGGCCAGGCTGAACGCGGTGTTGTCCTCGGTGGGCTGAGCGTAGGTGGTGTCCTTGGGACAGCCGCTGCCGAAAGCGCTCAGGACCTTGAGGGTGATCACCGGCGCCGCGGTCGGCGCGGCCTGAGCCGCCACCGGGAGAAGCGGACCGAGCAGCGCCCCCGCGAGGATTGCCGCCGCCTTCTTCGTACGGAACATGAGAAATCCTTTCACATTGATGTTGCTGGAATCAGCACTGCTTCCATTTCAAGAGGAAAGTGGTCGATACACGGGCGTCCTGCGCGAACAACTCCATCGAACTGGTCGTGGGCCCGGCGACCCGCAGCGTGGTGGTGAGAATCAAGTTGGTCGACGCGCCGCAAGGGGCGTAGATCAGCGCACTGGCGGCGCTGTCCGTCTGCCAGAAATCGTCGTACGGCCCTTTGATCGTCTGGTCCGCCTTCAGGGTCCACGGGAAACCGGTGAACCACGAGGTCATCAAAAGCCGGCCGGACGCACCTTTGTCGAGTACGCCGTACCCCCGATTACTGACCTCGTACACCGAATACGTCCAGCCCGCAGGAATACCGACTTTGATGTCGACTTTACAGTTCTTGTAGCTGCCGCCGGTCACCTTGAACTCGCTGAAACTCACGGAGAACGCGGTCTCGTCCGGCACGCTGGTGGCGACGGTCGTCTTATCCGGGCAACCGCCGCCGAGGGCGCTCAAGGGCTTCAGCGTGACGACGGGGTCATCCAGTCGCGCCTCCGCCTGCACCGCCGAGGGGATCAACGGCACGATCAGCGATACTCCGGCTACTGCGGCCGCCATCATCCGCCTCAACCTGAACATGGGATCCTCTCAATCACATCTTATTCTTGGGAATAGCGGAATTTTCGGACACTTTGCTGCCTGGCCACGAATGTGGTTGTGCCGCGCAATTAGATGGCAACGAAAAACGCGGTCGCCATCCTTATTCAGCACCCTGCAAGGCCGCGCCAACCTGTCGCCGCCGACCCGCATAACCGTCAGAAAGATGAATATCAGGCCGCTTGTCAGCTACGCAGGCAGTCCGGTGATCTCGTACACGATCCGGTGGTTCCAAACTGGCGCACCGCGCCGATCGCTTCGCCGAGCCTACCCACGCCGTAGCCCGATGGTGTCGCAAAGAGTAAAGGTCTGCCCGGAAAGCGGAATAGAACTCAGCGCCGGCGAATTGTCGGACCTGATGCCGCCACCGGCCGACGAGGCGGGAAACGAACTCACCTCGGCTTCAAACCGCCGACGCGACCCAGCAGGCAAGCCGCTTGCCGAACGCTTGCCGCAGGCTGCCGCGGCAAGTTGCTCGCCGGGCTGCATGACCTGGATCCGCTTTCGGGCGAAGCGCCCCCGACGAAGTGATGCCCCAGCCATCGGGCCGGGGCATCACTTGATCATGCAGTGGACCTGCTGTCCGCCTACTTGAGCCGAACGGACCTGACCAGGCAACTCCGCGAGAGTCTCGCTCAGTAGTGATAGCGAGCCTGAACGATGATCAAGTTTTCAACACGGACGGTGTACACGAGCCGATGTTCGTCGGTGATCCGACGTGACCAGTAACCGCTGAGGCTTTCGGGCAGTCGCTCCGAGTTCCGACCCCACGGAGCCAGCCATCCACGGCTCCCGTCGCACCAGCGGCAACCCTGTCCCGCATAGGGTCACCTGATGGGCGTCACATATTCCGAGTCGGGCGAGCCGAGCACGTTCGATGCGGCGGCATTCGAAGAGTGGCGAAGCGCGTTGTACTCGCTTACCGGCACCAAGGAAGCCGCCCGAGCCTGGAGGCACCACAGATACCGATTCGCGCACCGGCTCGGCACGGTCCTCAGCGGGACCTCGGACCCGCGAGGCCCGGTCCACGGACCGGCGGTCTACGGAGTCTGGTTACGAGGGGGCCTGCTGTACGTCGGTCAGACCTTGCAGGCCCAGCGTCGCCTACGCGACCTCCCGGTCGGCGAGAGCCACCACCTGGCCAACACCTTTCCCCCGGAGGTCTGGGAACGGATAGTGGTGATCACGTGGCCGGATCTACCGTCGGCAGCGGCATTGCTGGCCGAGGTAACTCCGAGAGATGTCGGTTTGGCCTTGGAGCATCGACTCCAGGAATGGCTGCGGCCCCTGGCCAATTCTCAACGCAGAACCACGACGGGCGACTGGACCGATGTCGAGTGGTCCAGTAGCCGATCGATCGGTGCCCGATTGGGTGCCCGGGTGGGCGACCTCTTCCATGACCTTCAAGCCGTCTGGATACAGGGGGCCGAGCAGACATCCGCGGCCACCCCAGAGAACTCGGCCTGCCGCGTCGTCTTCCCCGACCTCCTGCGGTAGAACCGTCGAACAAAGACATCGGCCGCCCGACCTAAGCGATGGCAGGGCGCGCGATGATCTTGCACTGGAGGTGATGTCGGCCTACTTGAGCCTCGAGGGTGCCAGGCCGCTCCGCGCCTCATTGACGGAACTGCATGCCAACGATCCCGCCGCCGCAACGCGTCAGCCGACCGCGGCGCCTGGCGCGACCCCGTTCAGTAGCAATAGCGAGCCTGAACGATGGTCAGGTTCTCGCCACGAACGGTGTAGACGAGCCGGTGCTCGTCGGTGATCCGACGCGACCAGTATGCGTAGTCCTCCCAGCCGGTCTTATCGAAGGCGATGTTCACGACAGCCGACGCTCCGTCTTCTCAGTGTCAGGAAGCGGATCGCGCCGCTCGAATTCACCCGCATCGACTCCCGCAACGCTGTCTAGCATCCGCCGCGCGTTCGCCCGGCGACCCTGAGCAGGTACCGCGTCTCCACCAAGACTGCCAGCAGAGGCAGCGGAGACGGAGTCCGCCAATTCGAACCCTCGGCGAGCGTGCTCAACTACAGCGGTGAGGCCGGTCTACCAAGAACATGAGGTCAATCCACGTGTCCCTATTCGGGTATCGGTCGGTCATATCCGAGATTGCACCGCAATACACCCCAACATAGGGGCTTGACCTAGGCTCAGCCGGCGCAACGACTCACCAGACCACACCGTGGGTTCAGAGTGCTCGGGCCCTCAGAAGCGTGAATGATGCGAGGCTTCGGTCCGCCGCCCTGTCAGCCATGGGTGCCGACGACGCGTCACCTATCCGCCAAAGTCCATATGAGGGACGCATGGCACCAAGGCCGCAACACCGCCGAGAAGGCTGCCTCGGACCCGCGTGTTCGTATAGGAAATTAACGGAGACTTCCAGATCATAGACCCGTTCCAGTGCAACTTCTCCCCTAGGCCAGGACCAGCTTGCCGAACTCAGGCCTATCCGGGTCGACACGCACGGACCATCCGGCTGGCCACGAGTGGCAGCTGTCGCTCTTAATCGCGACGTAACAACCGGCCAATAACGGCTCACGGTAGGGCTTGTTGGAATAGGGCGCCTTCGAAAACGTCGCAAGTTCGAATATCCCGTCCCGGCAAAACGTTGCCGACAAGAAGTCGGCATGCCAGAGGAAAACTGCCGCCCTGAATTCGGCATGCCCGGAGAATATTGCATCCCGAAACACCGCACCTGACAAGAACTTCGCACACATGAAACGCGCATGCCCTAAGAAACTAGTCTGATTGAACCACACGTGCTTGGCAAACTTGGTCTCTACGAAAACCGCAAGCCCAGAAAACACTACACTTCTAAAAAAAGCTTCTCCATCAAACACTGATTCAGTAAAGGTCGCAAAACCCGCGAACGTCGCCTCGTCGAATACTGCGCCGCCCAAAAAGACCGCTTCCGCGAAGCTGACCTCTCCGGAAAACGCTACCTCGCGAAAATCTGCCGACTCAGAAAAGACGGCTCCCCCGAACATCGATTCCCCGAAGAAATGCGCCTTATAGAAGTTAGCCGAGCGCACATGACATAGCCGCGAGTCCCAGTTGACTAGTGCAGCGCCCGAAAGGTCGAGGTCTACGCCCGGCCAGAAGGTATCGACGGACTCAGCACTCTCCGGGTGCTGAACTCGGCGCAGGTGCCTAGAAAGCACGTCTTGGACGGCGAGCCTAACTTGCACTTCCCCATAGGCGTCACGGTGGCTTGATGTGACTCTGGGCGGTGGAAGCGGCAGCTCCGAAACGCGTTGTGCCGCAGCGTCAGGGGATGGTTCCGTTGGCGGCGTGAACGGCATCCGAAGGCAGGCACAGAGTAAGCTGACAACCGCTTGGCGCTGGCTGGGATTGTCCTGCGCCACCCGCTCCAGAGCGTATACACCGGCTAGGCGCACCGTTGCCTCCGGGTGGCCGAGTTGTTCAGCGGCGCTCGCGTAGAGGTCCGTCACCCGTCGGGCGGCGGCGTCCCGTTCAGTGTATAGCTGGGATTCCCGAGCCAATTGGTAGCTTCGCTCGGCCAGATGTTGCGAGTGGAACGCGAGTTTGTGCGCGTACTCCGCAAGCTGCTGACGGCGCACGGCAAGCAGGAGAGCCGCAATCGCACCTGAACCGGCGAAGAAGCCGAGCCCGTACTTTAACGCCTCAATTTGTAGCTTCGCCCGATCTGGCCCAGCAACGTCACCAGCGATCAACCACATGCCTGTCAACGCTGCAACGCCGACACCGATCAGAAGTAGGGATATTGTAAGAATTCCGGCATTGGACAGCAGCCACGGCCACCGTAGCTGTCCTGCGTAGGCCTGGTCGGCGTCCGCTGACGGCGCTACTTGGCTTAAGGCATGCGAGTTCAAGGAACCACGCTGAGCCAGCGCGTCCATGCTGACCTTGTGTCGATATGCCACACAAGCATCGTCGCCTATGCGCGCACCCAACTGTTACCCGGTGGGGCGGCCGACGGAACATGTTCAATGGGCTGATGCACGGTGCTAAGCGCCAGGACGCAGCTGGCAGGGTTGATCAATTCTCGCCGGGCCGCGACATCGCACGGCGGCATGCCGTCCTAAAACCCAATCCAAGCCACCGCGGAAGCCAACCTTGTACATCGGCAGTCAACCACGCCTAACGAAAGCGGCACCGCCCTCCCGGGCGGTGCCGCTTTGGGCCCAATTACGAACCCTCTCGTGGAGGTGCCGGGAATCGAACCCGGGTCCTTCGTTGCTTTGTCAGGGCTTCTCCGAGCGCAGCTCACTATGCCTCTACTCGGCCCTACCAATCACGTGAGCGAGTTGGTATGACGGGCCCAGTCGTGTTTGATCTCGCCGCACGGTCCTCACGACTAGAACCGGTTGGCCAGCCTTCTAGCTGATGCCGACAGACCGGGTCGAAGGCGACCCCGGGTCGACAGACTTGCTACTTACCTCAGGCGGCAAGAGCGAAGTCAGCGCGGGAGTTATCCTTGGCGCTTATAAGTTTCCGACGACCGATTCTCGAGACGACGTCGGCTTCCTCGGCTCGCTTCCCCTGTCTCCACGTACGAAGTCGAAACCAGTCACCCCCTGGCATGTGTCCTACAGCTAGACAATCTTAGCTCACCCGGCAGCTTCCGCCACTCACGGAGCACGTCGCCGACCGTACGCTGTCGTCGTCGTCCTTGCCGGCCTGGAATCCGGCGGTGACCGAGCGGCCGGCGCCCAGGGTGCCGCGCACGGTGACCCGGTCGTCGTCGCCGCTGACCGAGGCGTTCCAGGAGCCGTAGACGCGGATGTCCGAGGCCGAGGAGTACCTGATCGTCACGGCGAAGTCGCGTCTGCTGGAGCTGTTGTTGACGATCCGCACCGAGCCGATGAAGCCACTCCCCCAGTCGGCGCTGGTGGAATAGGTGGCGGAGAACGCGTCAGTGGTGCGGGTCGGCTTGGGGCTGGCCGGCGGCTTCGCGGTGGTCTTCTCCGGCGTGGGGGCGGCCGGGGGCCGGCGCGACGGCGCGGAGGTGGCCGGAGCCGCCGAGGCCGAGGGCGACGCCGAGGCCGGCGCGGACACCGACGGCGAGACCGAGGCCGACGGCGACGCCGAGGCGGAGGGCGAGGCGGACGGCGACAGCGATGCCGAAGGCGACGCCGAGGCGCCCGCCGGCATCGTCGCTGTCGCCAGCGGCTGGTCCAGCGGGATGTGGTTCTCGACGGCCTGGAGCTCCCCGGCGGACGGCTGGATCAGCAGCGGGTCACTGCCGGCCTCGGTCTCGGAGCCGCCGACGCGGACGACGATCCAGCCGACCAGGGCGACCAGGACGGCAGCGGCCAGCCCGAGAATGAGTCGTGCCGGGGTGAACTGACGAGCGACATGCTTGGGCAACGGCCGAGTCTCCTCGAGACAGCAGAAAGAAACGATCAAGCAGTGGCGGGGCAGAATACCGCGTCAGTCCATACCCTTGGCACGGCGGCCCAGAGCCCGGTTGATCTCCCGCTGGGCGTCCCGGCTGGCCAGGTCCTGCCGCTTGTCGTAACTCTTCTTGCCCTTCGCGACGCCGATCTCGACCTTGGCGTACCCGTTCTGGAAATAGACCGAGAGCGGCACCAGCGTGACGCCGTCGTCGCGCAGCTTGCCGAGCACCTTGTGGATTTCCTCGCGGTTCAGCAGCAGCTTGCGGGGGCGGCGCGGCTCGTGATTGGTCCAGGTGCCCTGCGTGTACTCCGGGATGTGCATCCCGTGCAGGTAGATCTCGCCGTCCCTCTCGTGGCCGAACGCGTCGACCAGCGAGGCGCGTCCGGCGCGCAGCGACTTCACCTCGGTGCCGGTGAGCACCATGCCCGCTTCGTACGTGTCCAGGATGGTGTAGTCGTGGAACGCCTTGCGGTTGGAGGCCACCGGCTTACGCCCCTGTTCACGCGGCATGTCGGCCCTCCCTATTGACGTTCGTGCAACCGATCAATAGTACAAGGGTTCTCAGCAGAGACAGCCCGGCAGGTACTGGAGCGGGTTGCGGGGCACGCCGCCGAACCGGGTCTCGAAGTGGAGGTGGGCCCCGGTGGACGCTCCGGTGCTGCCGACCCGGCCGATCACCTGACCGCGGCGCACGTAGGAGCCGCGATGAACGTACATCCGGGATTGGTGGCCGTAGCAGGTGGTGAACCCGTATCGGCCGAGCCGGCCGTGGTTGATGCACGTGTAGTTGCCGTATCCGCCGGCCCAGCCCGCCTGGATCACCCGCCCGGACGCGGCCGCCCGGATCGCGGTGCCCGATCCGGCCGCGAAGTCGGTGCCGGCGTGCAGCTGCCAGACCCGGTAGTAGGGGTCGTAACGGTTGCCGAAGTCGCTGCTCTTCCAGCCCTGCACCGGCATGGTGAGTCGGCCGCCGCCGTAGCTGCGTACCCCGCCGGCCCGGCTGTCGTAGCCGCGCAGTGCGGCCTGGACCTTGCGCTCAGTGGCGAGCGCGGCGCGGTACTGGGCGAGCACGGTGGCCCGTTGCGCCTGCGCGGCCCGCAGCGCGGTCTGCCGGGCGAGGACCAGGTGGTACATCGCCTGCCGGGCCTTGACGGCCGCGGCCTGGGCCGCTTGCGCGGCGCGCAGCTTGGCGACGGCGATCCGCTCGTACTTCTCGGCGGCGCGCTTCGCGGCGCCGGCGCGGTCCTGCGCGGCCCGGGCGTCCCTCCGGGCCCCGATGAGGGTACGGACCTCAGCCTGCTCGTGGCCCATCACCTGATGGACCAGTCCCATCCGGTCCAGCATGTCCTGTGGCCCGGTCGCCGTGACCAGCACGTTGATCCGGGCGAAGGTGCTGCCCATGTACGTGGTGGCGGCGATCTGGTCGACCCGGTCGCGAGCGTCGGTGACCCGCGCGGCGGCGGTGGCGTAGAAGTCGGCGACCTCGGCGTACTCGGCGCGGGCCCGGTCGGCCTGCCGGCGGGCGGTACCGGCCTCGACGCGGGTGGCGACCACGACGCCGCGGGTGGTGGCGACCCGGCGCTGGGCGGCGGGCATGGCCGCGGTGGCGGCGGCCAGGCGGCTCGCGGCGGCCCGGGCGGTGACGCTCGCGCTCTCCAGGAGCGCTTCGGCGCGGCGGACCGCACGGGACGCGTCGCCACTGCGATCAGCAGCGGCGGGCGCCTGGTGGGACGCGAGCCAACACAGACAAACGGTGAGCAGTGCAGCAGAACGGCGATACCTCACGGGGAGTCACCGTACCCCCACCAAACGCCCGGAAAGCCCTAAATCGCCCGACGGCCGCGACCCCATCCGGGGTCGCGGCCGTCGCACATCAGCTCGAGTGAACGTCAGACCTTGAGGTAGAACCGCAGGGTGACCCACGCGGTGACCGCGCTGACCAGGGCGCCGACACCGGCGAGCAGCGGCAGCATCAGCCACACGTTGCCGTTCGGAATGGGCGTCAGGATCGTGGTCAGGGCTTGCAACTTGTTGTCGAGCAGCACGACCTTGCCGATGAACAGGGCGACGAAGCCCAGCACGGCGCCGATCAGGCCGGCGACCACGGCTTCCAGCACGAATGGCGCCTGGATGAACCAGTTGGACGCGCCCACCAGTTTCATGACCGCGACCTCACGGCGCTTGCTGTAGGCCGCCACCTGGATGGTGTTGCCGACCAGCAGCAACGCGGCGAAGGCCATCACCGCCGCCACGACCAGCGACATCACCTGGATCGAGTTGAAGATCTTGAAGACCTTGTCGAGCAGCGTGCGCTGGTCGATGATCTGCCGGACCCCCTGCAGGCTCTCGATCTCCTTGGCGAAATCCGCGTATTTCTCGGGATCGTTCAGCTTCACCCGGTACGACTCGGGGAGGCTGCTCGCGCTGATCGAGTTGACGAAATCAGGAGAGTCCTCCCAGAGCACCTTGAAGCGCTCGAAGGCCTGCTCCTTGGTCTCGTATTCCTTCGACTTGACGAGCGGGTTGCTGTCGATCGCCTGATCGATCGCCGCCCGCTGCGCGTCGTCCACGTCGTCGTTCAGGAAGATCGAGACCTCGATCTCCCCGTAGTAGAAGTCCTTCATGCGGTCGACCTGCATGTACATGAGCACGCTGGCGCCGAACATGGTCAACGAGACCGCCATGGTGATGATCATGGCGATCGTCATCGTGACGTTGCGCCACAGGCCCACCAGGACCTCATTGAGGACATACTTCACGCGCATCGGGGGGATCCTTCCGGGACTCCGCGTGTTCCTGCGTCAGCTTTCGGTACGTGCACGGAGCCGGGCCTAACCGTAGACACCGCGGGCCTGGTCACGGACGATCCGTCCGCTCTCGATCTCGATGACCCGGCGGCGCATCTGGTTGACGATGTTGGAGTCGTGCGTGACCATCACGACCGTCGTGCCGGTCCGGTTGATCCGGTCGAGCAGTCGCATGATCTCGATGGAGGTGTCCGGGTCGAGGTTACCCGTGGGCTCGTCGGCCAGAAGGATCAGCGGGCGGTTCACGAAGGCCCGGGCCACCGCGACACGCTGCTGCTCACCACCGGAGAGCTCGTGCGGGTAACGGTGCTCCTTGCCACCGAGACCGACCAGCTCGAGCACCTCGGGAACGACCCGGCGGGCGACCGCCTTGGTCTTGCCGATCACCTCGAGGGCGAACGCCACGTTCTCGTACGCGGTGCGGTTGGGGAGCAGGCGGAAGTCCTGGAAGACGCACCCGATCGACCGGCGGAAGTGCGGCACCTTCCACGATCGGAGGGAGGTCACGTCCTTGGCGTTCACCACCACCTTGCCGCTGGAGGGCGAGACCTCTTTCAGCAGCAGCTTGATGATCGTCGACTTGCCGGAACCGGAGGGGCCGATGAAGAAGACGAACTCACCCTTCTCGATCCCGACGCTGACATTGTCCAACGACGGCCGAGACGCCTTCGGATACGTCTTCGTCACGTTCTCGAGCTGAATCACGGGACTGGAGTCTACGCGGTGTAACGAAATCGCCAAGCCTGCCGGGGGCCGGAATATTTACCACCTGCGGTAACAGCCGAACCGGGCACACCTCGCCTGACCTAGCGTTCAGGCGAGGTAGCGCTCAGTCACGGATCTTTCCTAGGCGCTCATCTGATTCTGCTTGCGCCACTTGATGCCGGCCTGGATGAAGCCGTCCAAATCGCCGTCGAAGACGCCTGTCGGGTTGCCCACCTCGAACTCGGTGCGCAAATCCTTCACCATTTGGTACGGGTGCAGGACGTACGAACGCATCTGGTCGCCCCACGATCCGGTGGTGTCCTGCCTCAGGTCGGCCATCTTGGCCGCCTCTTCCTGGCGCTTGCGCTCCAGGAGGCGGGCCTGGAGCACCCGCATCGCGGCCGCCTTGTTCTGCAGCTGGGACTTCTCGTTCTGACAGGACGCCACGATGCCGGTCGGGATGTGGGTCAGCCGGACCGCCGAGTCGGTGGTGTTGACGCTCTGCCCACCGGGGCCGGAGGAGCGGTACACGTCGACCCGGATCTCGTTGTCCGGAATGTCGATGTGGTCGGTCTGCGCGACCACCGGCATCACCTCGACGCCGGCGAAGCTGGTCTGCCGGCGGCCCTGGTTGTCGAACGGGCTGATCCGCACCAGCCGGTGGGTGCCGGACTCGACGCTCAGGGTGCCGAACGCGTACGGCACCTTGACCGCGAACGTGGCGGACTTGAGGCCCGCCTCCTCCGCATAGGAGGTGTCGTAGACCTCGGTGGGGTAGCCGTGCCGCTCCGCCCACCGCAGGTACATCCGCATGAGCATCTCGGCGAAGTCGGCGGCGTCCACGCCACCGGCGCCGGCCCGGATCGCGACCAGGGCCTCCCGGGAGTCGTACTCCCCGGAGAGCAGGGTCCGGACCTCCATCTCCTCGACGGCCTTGGTCAGCGTGGTGATCTCGTCACCGACCTCAGCGATCGAGCCCGCGTCCGACTCCGCCTCGGCCATCTCCAGGAGCAGGCCGGCGTCGTCGAGACGGGAGCGCAGGCGCTCCAGCTTGGAGATCTCCCCCGACACGTACGCAAGGCGGCTGTTGACCTCCTGCGCGCGGGCCTGGTCGTCCCAGAGGTCGGGGGCCGAGGCCTGCTCCTCCAGATCCGCCTTGTCGCGGCGCAGCCTGTCCACGTCCAGGACGGTCTCGATGTTGCGGAGGGTGGCGTCGAGGACTTTGATTTGCTCAGCGAAGTCGGCAGCGGTCACGACACCCAAGACTACGCCGCCCGGCCAGAAAGCTGGCCGGGCAGGTCGCATATCAGGCCGTCGGCGCGGCCTTGAGCCATGTGAGAGCGGCCTTGTGGTAGGCGACGGCGAACTCGAGGGCTGCCGCACCGTACGGATCGCCGTTCTTCTTCGCCTCCTTGGCCTGCTCCTTGGCCATCGCCATGGCCTCCGAGTGGTACTGATTGGCGTTGCTGTAGAGCACCTCCAGCTGGTCGCCGCTGTGCTGCTGGCCGAAGGCGACCCGGAGCGCGACCGGGTTGCGCAGCGCGTCGCGGCCGGGCGACTCGGTGAGCCATCGGGTGAACGCCCGCTTGCCGGAGGCGGTGATGGCATAGGGCTGACTGGACCTGGGACCCGGCTTGCCGAGGCGGACATAACCCATTTCGGCCAGTACGGGCAATTCGCGGTAGACCTGGCTCCGCGTCATCGACCAGTAGGGCCCGAGGCGGCGTTCGGCAGCCGCCATCAGCTGTCCACCGGTCATCGGACCCTCGTGGAGGAGTCCGAGGAGGGCAGCAGCCGTCGGATTGATTTGGAAGTCGGGCATGCCTTCTAAGCTGCCACTTTGTCGGTCCGGCGTCCAGGATTTCGCACGATCCGTCCAGTTTGCGCCTCCACAAACGACTGTCCCGCACAGACAGTCCGACGACGAGCGTGGAGACTCGGCGTTTCGCTCATCCGAGCACCTTTGACCAGGTAAAATGGGTCACCCAAACGGTCAGACGACACGTCCGAGGCAGGAAGCCACCCAAACCGGTCAATACGCCCATGCGAAAAACGACATCCGTCCGATGACGGTGTCGATTGCCCCAAAGTGGGCCATCGCCTCAAAGCATGTGCGGATATCTCCATTCCACCGGCGGGTCGAATGTCTCCTTGATGGTTCGCGGCGAGACCCAGCGCTGCAGGTTCAGGATCGAGCCGGCCTTGTCGTTGGTCCCGCTCCCGCGCGCCCCACCGAACGGCTGCTGGCCGACGACCGCGCCGGTCGGCTTGTCGTTGATGTAGAAGTTGCCCGCCGTGAACCGCAACGCCGCCTGGGCGCGGTCGATCACCGTACGATCGGTGGCGAAGATCGAGCCGGTGAGCGCGTACGGCGTGGTCGCGTCCGCCTGCGCCACCACCGCCTCGAACTCGGCGTCCCGGTAGACGTGCACGCCGAGGATCGGCCCGAAGAACTCGGTCGTGAAGATCTCGTGGGTCGGGTCGGTGCCCTCGACCAGCGTGGGCGAGACGAACCACCCCTCGGCGTCGTCGGCCACCCCGCCCGCCAGCACCGTGCACGAGTCGCTGCTCTTGATCCGGTCCAGGACGCCGGCCAGGCGGGCGAACGAGCGGCCGTCGATCACCGCGCCGCCGAAGACGGAGAGGTCGGTGACGTCGCCGTACCGGATCGAGGCCACCGACGCGGCCAGGCGATCGCGCAGGCCACCCTCCCAGAGGCTCCGGGGTATGTAGGCACGGGAGGCCGCCGAGCACTTCTGCCCCTGATACTCGTACCCACCACGCAGCAGTGCCGTGTGCAGAGCGTCGGCGTCAGCGCTCGGGTGTGCGAAGACGAAGTCTTTGCCACCCGTCTCACCCACCAGGCGCGGATAGGCGCGATATCGGTCGATGTTCTCGCCGACCGTGCGCCACAGGTGTTTGAACGTCGCCGTGGAGCCGGTGAAATGGATGCCGGCCAGATCAGGATCGGTCAGCACGACGTCGGAGACCGCCAGCCCGTCACCGGTCACCATGTTGATCACGCCGGGTGGCAGGCCGGCCGCCTCGAACAGGCGCATGGTGAAGTGCGCCGCCAGCTGCTGGGTCGGCGACGGCTTCCAGACCACGGTGTTGCCGAGCAGCGCGGGCGCCGAGGGCAGGTTGCCGGCGATCGCCGTGAAGTTGAACGGGGTGATCGCGTAGACGAATCCCTCCAGCGGGCGATGGTCGAACCGGTTCCACACCCCCGGCGACGATTCCGGCTGCTGAGACAGGAGCCGCTCGCCGAAGTGCACGTTGAAGCGCAGGAAGTCGATCAACTCGCAGGCCGCGTCGATCTCGGCCTGGTAGCAGGACTTCGACTGACCGAGAACGGTGGCCGCGTTCAGGGTGTCGCGCCACGGGCCGGCCAGCATCTCGGCCGCGCGCAGAAAGATCGCCGCCCGCTCGCTGTAGGGCAGCTCGCGCCAGCCGGGCGCCGCCCGTTTCGCCGCGGCGACCGCGGCCGCGGCGTCGGCTCGGGAGGCGTTTCCGGTCACACCGAGGACCTCGCGTCGCCGATGCGGCTGGACCACCTCGATCGGCGGGCCGTCCGCCATCCGTTGCCGGCCGTCGATCGTCATGGTCAGGTCCGGACGCTCGCCACGCAGGGCCGACACCCGTTCCTGCAGGGAGGCACGCTCGGGACTGCCGGGCGCATACGCACGAACCGTTTCGTTCCGGGGCGCCGGAACCGAGAACTGAGCGTCCATCGTGCCATCGTCGCACCGAACCCGCCGCCGGTCAGGAGGCCGCAGGTTCGCCGGTTACCCTGACCTCCATGACCGACCGTCCCACCGCCGCGGAGAGCGTCGAGGAGTCCCGGCTGACCGTGGCGCTGCTCGCCGCCGCCGCCCTCGCCTGGACGGCCGCGATGCTGTGGTCCGCCCGCACCACCATCACCAGCCGTGTGAGCGCCGAGATGGAGGTGACCTCCACGGCGTACGCGCTGCCCGGCGCCGTCTCCGCCGACCTGGTCGCGGGCGCCGCCGTGGCCCTGCTCGCGCTGACCCTGGTCGGATCCCGGCGGCCGCTCGGAGCCAGCCTGCGGTTCGCCGTCGCGACCGGCGCCGGCCTCCTCGTCGGTGTGCTCAGCGCGATCCCGATCATCACGATCAACACGGCCGGCTCGCTCTACGCGATCGTCGGTGGCACCGTGGCGGCCGCCGCGACCATCGGTGGCGCGCTCGCCGGTTTCCGGATCCCGCCGGTCATCGCCGCCGGCGCGACCGCCTCGGTCGGCGTGTTCCTGCTCGGCTTCGTGCTCAACCTCTTCCAGGCGCCGGTGCTGGAGCTGCTCGGCGCGGGTGACACCGAGTCCTCGGCGAAAGCGGCGCAGTGGTTCTCCTACGGGCAGGCCGCGCTCAGCGGCCTGGCGGCCGGCCTGATCGCGTACTTCATGCTGCGCCGGCACCGCCGCCGCGCCGATGGCGCCGACGTGAAGTGGCCGCTCTACGCGCTCGCCGGCGCGGGCGCCGGTCTGGTCACCGTGATCGGCGAGATCCTGTCCCGGACTGCCGGGTCGCAGGTGCTCGAGCTGGCCGGCAAGGTCAGCGAGATGGACAAGCTGGCTCAGGAGATCCTCAGCACCGCCCGGCTCAACAGCGGCCTGATCGTCCTCTTCGTCGGCGCGATGACAGCGATGCTCGCGGTCGGACGGACGCTCTCCCCGCCCGCTGAGGACGAGCCTGAGGTCAGCGACAAGCCTCAGGTCGACGACGAACCTCAGGTCAACTCGTCGAGCTCCGAGACGGCGTACCACTCCAACTCGTGATCCTCGGCGCTGTCGACGGTGAACTGGGCGTCCGGGTCACCGGCGAGCGCCTCCTCCACCACGTCGGCGGCTGCCGCGACCGCCTCAGCCGCGTCCGCGCCGTCGAGGTGGATGCTGGCGACGTCCGCGAGCCGGAGCGGCGACGGCAGCCGCACCGCGCTGGAGCCCAGCTCGGTGTCCTCCCGCACCAGCGCCGAACCGGGCACGTCAGCGGAGACCACCACCCGGCGGCGCGGTGCCGACGGGTCGTGCCGGAGCAGCCGTAGGGCGCCCTGGGCGGCCCGGGTGAAGGCGACGTACTCCAGCTCCTCCTCGTCGCCCTCCGCGTACCACTCGCGCAGGGCGGGCGTCACCGCGTGCGCCTCGATCGCCGGATGCCCCGCAGCCGCCGGTTGCCCCTCAGCCGCTTGGTGAGCCTCGGGCACGTGGTGCGCCTCGGGCACGAAGTGTCCGAACTGTCGCAGGGCAGCGAGCATCGGCACGGTGGCCGGCACGTAAACCCGGACCAGGTCGGTGATCGCCATGTTGTCCTCCTGCGCTTCGCGTCGCCGTCTCCATTTCATCAGGCCGGTGTCCATCCTGATGATCCGGGCCCGCTTTCGCACGCAAACGATGGCAAACTCAGGCTATGGAACCTCGATTCCTGTTGCTGACCGACGTGGCGGCCGAGCTGAACGTCTCGGACTCGCAGGTCTACCACATGGTCCGCAGCGGCGAGTTGCCCGCGATCAAGATCGGTGGGCGCGGTCAGTGGCGCGTGGAGCGCGCCCGGCTCGAGGAGTACATCCAGCACAAATATGAAGAAACCGCCGCTTGGGTACGGGACAACCCCCTCACCGACCGTGAAGCGGAATGAGTGGTTTGCCCCTTCCCCCGCATCGCTTGTGACGTGTTGCCGCGACACGCTGGGCCGAGGGACAGTCGACTCAGCCGGAGGCAAACGA
This sequence comes from Actinoplanes sp. NPDC023936, assembly GCF_040639325.1. Lineage (NCBI taxonomy): Bacteria > Bacillati > Actinomycetota > Actinomycetes > Micromonosporales > Micromonosporaceae > Actinoplanes > Actinoplanes sp. NPDC023936. The sequence goes on from NZ_JBEZZR010000006.1 coordinate 60,289, forward strand.
AGGCAAACGCAAGGAACGGGGGTCTTCATGCGCACGACGATCCACCTGCGCCCGCTGCCCCGCTACGAGCCACCGTTCGACGACGAGCTGGCGCCCCAGGTGTGGAGCCCGCCGCGGCAGCAGCTGGCGCTCGACTGGAGCACGCCCACTCCGGCGCCCTCGCCGCCCCCGCGGAGTGGTCCGCCGGCCGCGGAGGTGCCCGGCGCCTCCGGTGACGCCAAGCTCGCGGTGCGGCGGTTCGTGCACCTCAGCGTCGAGGTGCTCAACGGGTTCCGGCCCGCCGGCCATCTGCGCCGGCTCAGCCTGCCGTCGCACGCCGCCGACGTGGTCGCCGCCGGTCTGGCCGGCGCGCAGTGGGTCGGCCAGCTGCGCCGTGCGAAAAGGACACGCCGCCCGGCGCCGGTGGCCGTGCTCAAGGTGCACCTGTGCGAGCCGCGCGCCGGCGCTGTCGAGGCGGCGGTGGTGCTGGTGACCGGGGAGCGGACGTGGGCGCTGGCGCTGCGGATGGAGCTGCACCAGCAGGCGTGGGTGGCGACCGCGCTGAGGCTGATCTGAGCGCGCCGCCCCGACCCCGACCCCGTGAAGCCCCCGGGGCGCCCGGCGAGCACCACAGGCGGCGGACGTCCCGGGCTTCCAGCCACCCCGCCGCCGACGGTGCCGGGCGGGCGGGAAAGGGACGGCCCCGCGGCTGGTGCGGGGCCGAAAAGGGGACGGCCTGCGGCTGGTGCGGGGCGGGAAAGGGGACGGCCCGCAGCCGGCGTCATGCCGGACTACGGGCCGCTGAAACCTGGCCTGGCCGCCTGGGTCAGACCGCGCCAGGCGCTCCGTGGCAGCGCTTGTACTTCTTGCCCGAGCCGCAGTAGCACGGCGCGTTCCGCGACGGGCCGCCGGACTCCTGGCCCGACCCGCGGTTCCCGCCGCTGCGGGCGCTGGTGTGCGCCGGGCTCGCCGGGACCGGCGTGTTGCCCGGGCCGATGTTGAGCGGGGAGCTCTGCTGCTGGATCACCGGGCGGCCGTCGGCGGCCTCGCCGTCGATCGCCGGCGCGGTGTACTGCAGGTTCTGCGGACGCCCGGGGCCGCCGAGACCCTTCGCGTGCACCTCGACCCGCTCCGGCTCGCTGGCCGGCTCGGTCTCGGTGCCCGGGCCGCCGACCTTCGGCAGCTCGAACGCCTGGGAGGGGTCGACCGTGACGGTGGGCTGCTCCTCGACCTGAACCTCCAGGTTGAAGACGAAGCCGACGGCCTCCTCCTTGATGCCCTCCATCATCTGGTTGAACATGTCGAAGCCCTCGCGCTGGTACTCGACCACCGGGTCGCGCTGCGCGTAGGCCCGCAGGCTGATGCCCTCCTGCAGGTAGTCCATCTCGTAGAGGTGCTCGCGCCACTTCCGGTCGATGACCGAGAGCAGCACCTGCCGCTCCAGCTCGCGGATCCCTTCCTCGCCCAGCTCCTCCTCGCGAGCCCGGTACGCCGCCTGCGCGTCCTGCTTGAGCTGCTCGGTGAGGAATTCCTGGTCGATCGTGTTCTTCTCGCCGCCGGACTCCTCGATCAGGTCCTCGATGGTGAGGGTGACCGGGTAGAGCCGCCTCAGGTTGGTCCAGAGCTGCTCGAGGTCCCAGTCCTCCGCGAACCCATCCGAGGTGGCGGCCAGCACGTAGTCCGCGACCACATCGTCGATCATGTGGGTGACCTGGTCGTGCATGTCCTCGCCGTTGAGCACGCGGCGGCGCTCGGCGTAGACGACCTGGCGCTGCTTGTTGAGCACCTCGTCGTACTTGAGGACGTTCTTCCGGATCTCGGCGTTCTGCGCCTCGATCTGGGTCTGCGCACTGCGGATCTGCCGCGTCACCATCTTGGACTCGATCGGCACGTCCTCGGGGATGTTGAAGCGCTCCATCACCGCTTCGACGGCACCGGCCCGGAACCGCTTCATCAGGTCGTCCTGCAGCGACAGGTAGAACCGGGACTCACCCGGGTCGCCCTGCCGGCCGGAACGACCGCGCAGCTGGTTGTCGATGCGGCGGGAGTCGTGCCGCTCGGTGCCGAGAACGTAGAGGCCGCCGGCCGCCTGCACCTCGGCCTGCTCGACCTCGCAGGCCGCCTTGACCACCGGAAGCACCTCTTCGAGGGCCTTCGCGTATTCCTCGGCGTGCTCCACCGGGTCGAGCCCGCGCTGCGAGAGCTCCTGGGCGGCGAGGAAGTCGGGGTTGCCGCCGAGCAGGATGTCGGTGCCGCGGCCCGCCATGTTGGTGGCGACCGTGACCCCGCCCTTCCGGCCGGCCTGCGCGATGATCGTGGCTTCCTGGGCGTGGAACTTCGCGTTCAGCACGCTGTGCGGGATGCCGCGCTTGCGCAGCAGCGTGGAGAGGATCTCGGAGTTCTCCACGGAGACCGTGCCGACGAGGACCGGCTGACCGGTGGCGTGCCGCTCGGCGATGTCCTCGATGACCGCGTTGAACTTGGCCCGCTCGGTCTTGTAGATGACGTCCGGGTGGTCGATGCGGACCATCGGCCGGTGCGTCGGGATGCTCACGACGCCGACCTTGTAGACGCTGTTGAACTCGCCGGCCTCGGTCTGCGCCGTACCGGTCATGCCGCCGAGCTTCTCGTACAGGCGGAAGTAGTTCTGCAGCGTGATGGTCGCCAGGGTCTGGTTCTCCTGCTTGACCTCCACGCCCTCCTTCGCCTCGATGGCCTGGTGCATGCCCTCGTTGTAGCGGCGGCCGTGCAGGATACGACCGGTGAACTCGTCGACGATCAGGACCTCGCCCTCGGGGCTGACGATGTAGTCCTTGTCGCGCTTGTAGAGCTCCTTGGCCTTGATCGCGTTGTTCAGGTAACCGACGAGCGGGGTGTTCACCGACTCGTACAGGTTGTCGATGCCGAGGCGGTCCTCGACCTTGGCGACGCCCCGCTCGGTGATCGCGACGGTACGCTTGGCCACGTCGACCTCGTAGTCGCCCTCGCCGTCCTTGCCCGGCTGGAGACGGTTCACGATCTGGGAGAACTCGCCGTACCACCGGGCGGAGTGCTCGGCCGGGCCGGAGATGATCAGCGGGGTCCGGGCCTCGTCGATGAGGATGGAGTCCACCTCGTCGACGATCGCGAAGTTGTGCCCGCGCTGCACGAGTTCCGCCTTCGACCACGCCATGTTGTCGCGCAGGTAGTCGAAGCCGAACTCGTTGTTCGTCCCGTACGTGATGTCGCACTGGTAGGCCGCGCGGTGCTCGGCGGCCGGCCGGTTCGGCAGGATCACGCCGACGGTCAGGCCGAGGAAGACGTGCACCCGGCCGACCCACTCGGCGTCACGCTGGGCGAGGTAGTCGTTCACCGTGATGATGTGCACGCCCTTGCCGCTCAACGCGTTGAGGTAGGCCGGGAACACACCGGTCAGGGTCTTGCCCTCACCGGTCTTCATCTCCGGGATGTTGCCGAAGTGCAGCGCGGCGCCACCCATCAGCTGGACGTCGTACGCCCGCTGGCCGAGCACCCGCTTCGCGCCCTCACGCGCGACCGCGAAGGCCTCGGGGAGCAGCGAGTCCAGTGACTCACCCTCCTCGTAGCGCTCCTTGAACTGCTGGGTGCACTCGCGCAACTCATCGTCGGTCAGGTCGACATAGTCGTCCTCGATCGAGTTGACCGCGTCCGCGATCGCCTTGAGCCGTCGCACCATGCGGCCTTCGCCGGCACGGAGGATCTTTTCCAATATCGACACGGGTCAACGCTCCCCTAGACAGTCTGCGGAACCATCGTAGGCACCTTCGCCCGAGACCTGTGACCCGAGCCTCCGGTGAAACTCGCAAAGGGCGCGAAAGGTGTCACCAAGTTCGCTGACAGCGTCATTTCGAACCGGTTTGGCGTCCCGGGCGCGTCTCGGGCGAGGATGGCGGTGTGGATCAGGACATCAGTCTGCTGCTGCGCGGAGACCGGCCGGACGACCGTGCCGAGCTGACGAGGCTACTCGAAAGCGAACCCGGACGACTGGAACTCCTCGTCGCCTGGGAGGACCCGGCGGCCCAGCGCATCGCCATGGCGGCCGGCTTCACCCGCGAGGGCACCCGCCGCCTGCCGGGGAGAGAGTTGCAGGTCTGGTCCCGGCTGGCCGGCGACCCGACGGAGCCGGCGCCCCGCCTGCTGCCCGACATCCCCGGCGGCGAGCTCAGCGACGGCGTGGTGACGCTGCGCCCGCTCGGCGAGCAGGACCTCGCGTTCTACACCGAGCTGCACAATCTGCCGGAGGTGGTGAACACCAGCGTGCCGCCGCTTCCGCCGACGCCCGAGGAGCTACGACGGCGGTGCTCCCGCGCGGAGGCGCAGTGGCTGGCCGGCACCCGCGCCGAATTGGTGATCCTGGACACTGTCACCGGGGCCCCGGCCGGCGAGATCGCGGTCTACTACCAGGAGCCGCCGACCAATCAGGCGATGATCGGGTACAGCCTGCTGCCGTCCTACCGTGGGCGGGGTCTGACCACCCGCGCCGCTCAGCTCGTCGCGCTCTGGGCTTTCGCCGAGACGGACATCGTGCGGCTGATCGCCGGCACCGCGCCGGACAACGTCGGCTCGCAGCGGGTCCTGGAGCGGGCCGGTTTCCGGCGGGAGGCATACCTCAGCTCCCGGCTGCCCGGTCCGGACGGCACCCGGATCGACGACATCCAGTACGTCCTTCTCGCTGGAGACCTGCTCGCACAGGCCTCCAGCGGGTCTGCCCTTTTTTCAACCTGACAACGGGCCGAGCCGCCGGGCCGCTGAACGGCGCTGGCTGGGGCGGCCCTCGTCACGCTGAAGAAAGTTCATCTGTCACTCGCCCAGACTGAGGATCCCGTAGTCGTACCCGCGGCGGCGATAGACGACGCTGGGCCGGCCGCTCTCCTTGTCCTGGAACAGGTAGAAGTCGTGGCCGACGAGCTCCATCTGGAACAGCGCGTCGTCGACGGTCATCGGCTCGGCCGAGTGCTCCTTCTCCCGGACGATGCGCCACGGCTGGTCCGCGCCGTGCTCGGCCAGCTCGGTGTCGAGGGCGGGCTCGGCGACCATGGTGGCGGCCCGGCCCGGGCTCACGTCGGTGGGGAGGTTGGCGGTCGCTGCGGCGACGGACACTGGCGCATGCCGGCCGCGGTGCACCCGGCGCCGGTCGGCGGAACGCCGCAGCCGGCCGTCGAGCTTGTTGATGGCGCAGTCCAGGGCTGCGTAGAAGTCTTGTGCCTGGGCCTCGGCGCGAACGACCGGGCCTCTCGTCATGACGGTGATCTCCACCCGCTGGCAGGTGTCGGACTGTCGCGGATTGCGTTCGTGGAAGAGCTCCACGTCCACTCTCATCAGCTTCGGGTCGTAACGCTCGACCTTGCTCAGCTTCTCGGCGACATGCTCTCGATAGTGATCGGGAACCTCTACGTTGCGGCCCTTGACGACAATGTCCACTCGTGACCTCCCCCAACGTTGTGCTTGCGGGCGCCTGACGCGGCGCGTGGTGCTCAGAGAAGACGCCGCGTTGACTACCACCGACGCGGCCGACGTGGGTGAGACGACTCCTTTCCGGTGCGGGGACTGGACCCGATCAGCGCTCCGGTGGTGGGTGAACTTTGCGATTCACCCCTCGTCACCTAGACGCTAACGTGCCTCTGCCTCTCCGTCACCACTCGTTTGGGATAACCGATGGCTGACGTTCGCCTCTATCGGCAGCCCGGGACGGCATGGGAGTCAAACACCGGGAGTAATTTTTCGCAGTTGCGTCGCTGCCAGCACTGCGGCACCCGTGACCTGCATCTCCGCCTCCTCAAACCGGCGAACCACCGCGGCCAGAGTGGCACCGGTGGTGACGATGTCGTCCGTCACCACCAGGGTGCCTCTGTTCTGGCCGCCGCGTCGCAGAACGCCGATTCGAGGATTGATTCGCAGGGAATTGACAGCCGCCGTATGCCGTGCGGCAGCATCCAGTGACGTGGAGTCAGGGCGGGGCAGCGCCCGCAGCGGCTGCGCCATTGTCGCGTCCCAGCCGGCCGCGCGCAGCCGGCGCAGCGCGTGCCCGGTCATCCGCGCCATGTGGTCGCCGTACCGCTCGCGGCGTGCCGCAGCCGTGGAGGGCACCGGCACCAGCACCACCGGGCGGTCGCGCGGCGCGAGCATCGCGACAGCGCCGGCCAGGAGCGCGCCAAGAGGCCGGGCGAGCCGGTGCCGGCCCTTTTCCTTGTACGCGAGAAGAGCGCCCCGTAACGCGCCGGAGTAAGCCCCGACTGTCACACAGTCCGGAAACCCGGCAGGCGGCGGTGTCGGCGCCGCCGGACGCGGCCGCAGCCCCTCCAGCTCGGCCACGCAGACCGCGCAGGTCCCGCACGTCAGCCGGACCCGTTCCGCGCCGCACCCGGCGCACGCGCCCGGCAGCACCAGGTCGGCCAGCTCGCCGAGGAGCGCGGCGACCATCAGTTCAGGAAGAACGGCGCCGTCGGCACGGTGTTGACCGGCCGGTTGCTGGGCGGCTCGGCCAGGCTGCCGGCGACGATCTGGACCGGACCGGAGAGCACGTCCCAGGCCGCGTCCGCGGTCGTGAAGGACACGAAGTCGGCGTTGCCCTGCTCGTTGCTGCTCTGGTTGACCGGGTTCTCCGGGTACGCCGTCACGTAGGTCACCGTGTCATCCCCGAGGTCCGGCAGCCGCGGGTCCTGCAACGCGCCGTCGATCGTCACGTCCAGGATCGCCACCCGGCCCTCGCGGACGCCCGCCACGGTGAGCCAGCCCTCGCCGCTGAAGTCGGCCGCGGTGACAGTGTCCAGCGGCGGCCGGAGCAGTTCCGGCTCGCTGAGCGACACCCCGTCGCCGCTGACCGTCAGGACCGCGCGGTAGAGCCGCCCGCCCGCGACGATCGCCACCCGATGCCCGTCCGGCGCCACCGTGATCGCGCTGATCTTGCCGGTCACGCCGGAGACCTGCACCGGCTGCGCGGCGCCGCCCTCCGCCCGGAAGCTATACAGCCCGTCGCTGGCGATGATCAGGCCGAGCGCGGACTCCGGGGCGCTGTCGGTGGTCAGCGCCCAGACCGGGTAGCCGAGGCCGCCCGGCAGACCGCTCACCGTGTGCAGCGCCGCGTCCTGCCCGCCGCTGGTCAGCGTGGCGCCGACGCGCAGCGCCGCGCCGCCACCGGAACCGGTGACCAGGGCGGCGTAGGTGTGCTCCGCCGACGTGCTCAGCGCGGCGGTCCGGACGTCCTTGTTCGCCTGCGGCGGGATGGCCGGGATCGCCGCGACCGCCTTCCGGGACTCGGAGAGCCGGACGATCTTCCCCCCGTAGATGGCGAACCGCTCCGGGAACTGCTCCAGCCGGTACGCGGCGTTGCTGGTCAGGAAGTTGGTCCCGTAGTAGTTCTCGGTCTCCTGGTGTCCGATCTTCAGAGCCAGGTTCTCCGGCAGCAGCGGGCGCAACGACCACTGCAGCTGCCGTCGCAGCCGGTCCAGCGCCTCCGCCGCGCCCTCGGTCGGCACCGCCTGCGCGCTCAGGTTGATGGTGAGCGTCTGGTCGGCGATCGCCGGGATCTTGCCCTGGAGCGCGGTGCCCTCCGGCAGCACCTCGACGACGCTCCGGAGCCAGGGCGCGGGGCCCTCGATCAGCCAGCCGAGGACGGTCGTCGGGACCTGCTCGATCGGCACGTCGTGCAGCATGTACCGGACGTCCGGGACCAGGCCGGTGTGCTCGGTGTTCCAGAAGTAGATGGTCCGCTGCGTGTAACGGCTGGCCAGCGCCGTGTCGCTGATCAGCAGAACCGGCGGCGCGTCGAGGACGTAGAGCGAGATGCCGTCCTCGGCGGTGCCGAGGGTGATCTCGTACTTCCCGCGGACCGGCTCTTTCGGCGGCTCCAGCAGACCGTTCTTGCCGAGGGTGCCGATCAGCTCGTAGGTGAACTCGACAGCGGAGCGTCCCTGCGAGACCAGCGGCGTCCCGATCACCCGGATCACCCGCGGTATCGCCACCGGCTTGAATTTCTCGGCCACCGCCGGAGACATGAACTCCCGGACCCGGTCGGTCGCGCCGTCGTAGTCACCGGCCGCCGCGGCCAGGTAGTTGACCACGAACTCGGTCCGGTCACTGGTCGAGGTCCGGGTCTCCTGCGCCGACGTGTTCTCGCTGCCGGAGGTGATGCCGGTGGACGGGCCGGGACCGACAGCGGTGACCCCGGTGTCGTCCGGGATGCCGCAGCCGGCGAGCGTCAGCGCGGTGAGGGCGACGACGGCCGGCAGAGCCGGCACAAGACGATGGGAACGAAGCATCAGCCTGTGACCTCCGCAGGACGGTCCCGGGGAATGAGCGGGAGCGGCGCCGCGACCAGCCGGTCACCGGCACGGACCGGCAGCGTGAGGCGGAACTGCGAGCCCTCGCCCGGCGCGCCCCACGCCTCCAGCCAGCCGCCGTGCAGGCGGGCGTCCTCGACGCTGATGGACAGGCCCAGGCCGGTGCCGCCGGTCTGCCGGGCCCGGGACGGGTCGGCGCGCCAGAACCGGTTGAAGACCAGGCGTTCCTCGCCCGGTTTCAGCCCGATCCCGTAGTCGCGGACGGTGACCGCCACGGCCGCCTCGTCGGTGGAGAGCGTCACCACGACCGGTTTCGCCTCGGCGTGCTCGATCGCGTTGCCGACCAGGTTGCGCAGCACCCGCTCGACCCGGCGCGGGTCCACCTCGGCGATCACCGGGGTGTCCGGCAGGCGCAGCTCCACCTCGACACCGGCGCGCTCGGCCAGGCCGGCGAGCCGCTCGGCGACCCGCTCCACGATCGGGACCAGGTCGGTGTGCTCGGCGTCCAGCGCGGCGAAGCCGGCGTCGAACCGGCTGATCTCCAGCAGGTCGGTGAGCAGGCCCTCGAACCGGTCCAGCTCGGCCTGGAGCAGCTCGGCGCTGCGGGCCACCGCCGGGTCGAAATCCTCCCGTTCCGAGAAGATCAGGTCGGCTGCCATCCGTACCGTGGTCAGGGGTGTTCGCAGTTCGTGAGAGACGTCCGAGGTGAACCGGCGCTGCAGGCGGGACATCTCCTCCAGCCGGACGATCTGCCGCTGCAGGTTCGCCGCCATCTGGTTGAACGCCGCGGCGAGCAGAGCGAGGTCGTCCTCACCGTCGACTTTCATCCGCTGGTCGAGCAGGCCGGCCGAGAGCCGCTGCGCGGTCCGCGCGGCCACCCGGACCGGGGTCACCACCATCCGGGTGACCAGGGCGGCCACCACGCCGAGCAGGATGACCAGGGCGATCCCGGTGACCAGCACGGTGGTCCGGATCTGGTTGGCGGCCCGGTCCTCGGTGGTGAGCGGCACCATGTAGTAGAGCTCCAGGTGACCGAACTTGGTCGGCACCGGCGAGCCGTAGACCAGGTATTTCGTGGTGACGCCACCGAGCTCGGCGGTCCGGATCTGCTGTGCCACCTGACCCTTCTCGGCGACCGTCCCGATCATGTCCGGCGTGATCAGGTCACGCGTGTCCACGGGCGGCAGCGTGACGGCCGGCAGATCCTGGTAGTGCTCGGCGCGGATCGAGATGATCGAGCCGCCGTCCTCCGCCTGGTCGCCGTCGACGAGGTCGTTCACCGTGTCGTTGATGGTGTTCGGCAGCTCCGGGTCACGCGCCTGCGGGTGCAGCGTGAGCTGGCTGTACGCGTACGCCACCTTGCCGCTCATCGACGAGGAGATCTCGTCCTGGGTGCGGCTGAGCAGGATGTTGGCGCTCTGCGCCGCGATGAACCAGCCGAACGTGCTGACCAGCAGGCTGGAGCCGATCAGGGTGAGGGTCACCACCCGCAGCTGCAGCGAGCGGCGCCAGGCCCGCCGGGCCGGCGCCGTGTACTGCCGGGTCTGCCGGGCGACCATGCGCCAGTAGCGCCGCACCACTCGCAGGGCACGGCGCACAGGCATCGGAAGCCACGACGGAGCACGCATCTCGCGGCAAAGAGTAACCGCTCGTTCGGCCTAGCCCGTCCCAGCCTTGTAGCCGACCCCACGCACCGTAAGAATGATCTCGGGCCGCTCAGGGTCCGGCTCTATCTTCGCGCGGAGCCTCTGGACGTGCACATTCACCAGCCGGGTGTCGGCCGCGTGCCGGTAACCCCAGACCTGTTCGAGCAGCACCTCGCGGGTGAAGACCTGGCGCGGCTTGCGGGCCAGCGCGACGAGCAGATCGAACTCCAGCGGGGTCAGCTTCACCTCCTCGCCGTCGCGGGACACGGTGTGCGCCGGGACGTCGATGGTGATCTGGTTGCCGGGCGGTCCGATGGTGAGCATCTCCGGCGCGGCGTCCTCGCCCCGCCGCAGCCGGGCCCGCATCCGGGCCACCAGTTCCTTGGGCTTGAACGGCTTGACCACGTAGTCGTCGGCGCCGGACTCCAGGCCCAGCACCACGTCCACGGTGTCGCTCTTGGCGGTGAGCATGACGATCGGGATGCCCGACTCGGCTCGGATGGCGCGTGCCACGTCGATGCCGCTCATGCCGGGAAGCATCAGGTCCAGCAGGACGATGTCGGGACGGTTCTCCCGGAAGGCGGCCAGGGCACGTTCACCGTCCGCGACGAAGGAAGGCAGGAAACCTTCGCTGCGCAGGACGATGCCGAGCATCTCGGCCAACGCGGGGTCGTCGTCGACGACCAGTACCCGGGCTCTCATGCGGTCCAATATTGCACTGTCCTCCCAGTCTTCGCGCTACCTGGGGGTCGATCTTGTCCGGGAGGCGTACTCGTGGACAGGAAAACGGGCGGTCCCGTGGCGGGACCGCCCGTGGCGCGCGACCTGTGATCAGGCGCCTGGCCGGTCGAACTCTCCGGCTCGGACACCGGCGATGAAGCCGGTCCAGTCACCCGCGCCGAAGGTCAGCACCGGGCCCGTGACGTCCTTCGAGTCACGAACCAGCACCGCCGCCGGAACGCTGGCGACTTCGACGCAATGCCCAGCAGCGCCACTGCGGCTGCTCTTGCGCCAGGTAAGCGTGGCGTTCTGCATGATCATCTCCTTCCATGGAATGCTTCTCCATTGGACCTCACCCGGAGCTCTCAACGAGCGAGACGATCCCTCGTCTCAGCGATGGCCGTTCGGCTCTCTTCTAGCGACAATGCGCGTTCCTGCAGGTCATCGAATGCGTCGCCGTAAACGTCGATCTCCTCCGGCTTCACCCGGAAGAGGCCGCCGGTCAGCCCCTCGATGTGCACCACCGGGTTACGCGTACCCGGGGCGAACTCCAGGACCAGGAACGACTCGACGAGACCGGCGTGCGCGCCGGCCTGAAACGGGAGGATCTGCAATTCGACGCCGGGCCGGGTGCTCGCCTCGTAGAGCCGGCTCAGCTGCCGGTGCTGCACGTCCCGGCCGCCCACCTCGCGCAGCAGGACCCCCTCGTCGATGACGAGGCGCAGATTGGGCGGCGGATCCCGGGTCAGCACGTCCTGCCGGCGCATCCGCAGCGCCAGCCGGCGCGAGATGGTGTCGGTGTCGTCGATGTCCGCGCCGGTCTCGATCACGGCTCGCGCGTATTCATGGGTCTGCAGCAGGCCCGGCACCACCTGGGCCTCCCACTCGGAGATCCGCACCGCCTCGCTCTCCAGAGCGAGGTACTCGTCGTACGGATCCGGCACGGAGGACCGGTACGGCGTCCACCACGCGCGCGCCCGCCCTCGGCGGGCCAGGTCGCGCAGCCGGCTGCGGTCCTCGACGGCGACGCCGTAGAGGGTGAGCAACCGGTCCAGGTCGGCCTCGCTGATGCCGGTGTGCGCGGTCTCGATCCGGCTCAGTTTCGACTCGGACCACCCCAGTGCGGTCGCCACGTCGACAGCGCGGCGTTCACCGCGGAGCCGGCGCAGTTCACCCCCGAGCTCACGGCGTGCAGTCGATGTCGGCCTCGCCACGGAGCCACCATATCGGCGTATCGATGCACCGTTGCAAGTTGCACTGACACATTGCACTTGCAGCGCCGATGAGCGGCGTGACGTAATGGTGGAAGAGAGCCGGCCCCCGAGGGCGGCAAACCCCGGGGAGAAAAGAGCCCCCGTTCGGCGGGCGAGCGGGGGCTCCGGCATGTCTTGACGCCGGTCTAGTAGCGGTAATGGTCCGGTTTGTAGGGTCCCTCGACCGCGATTCCGAGGTACGCGGCCTGCTGCTTGGTCAGTTCGGTGAGCTTCACGCCGAGCGCGTCCAGATGCAGCCGGGCCACTTTCTCGTCCAGCTTCTTCGGCAGCACATACACCCCGACGGGGTACTCCTCGGTCTTGGTGAAAAGCTCGATCTGGGCGATCGTCTGGTTCGAGAAGCTGTTGCTCATCACGAACGACGGGTGCCCGGTGGCGTTGCCGAGGTTCAGCAGCCGCCCCTCGGAGAGCACGATGATCGAGTGCCCGTCGGCGAACCGCCACTCGTCGACCTGGGGTTTGATCGTGATCCTGGTGACGTCGTCACGGCGTGCCAGCCCCGCCATATCAATCTCATTATCAAAATGGCCGATATTTCCGACGATAGCCTGATGCTTCATCTGCGCCATGTGCTCATGCGTGATCACGTCGAAGCATCCGGTCGCCGTCACGAAGATATCCGCATATCCCACGACGTCGTCCATCGTCGCGACCTGATACCCGTCCATCGCGGCCTGCAGCGCGCAGATCGGGTCGACCTCGGTGACGATCACCCGGGCGCCCTGCCCGCGCAGCGACTCGGCACATCCCTTGCCCACGTCGCCGTATCCGAAGACGACCGCCACCTTGCCGCCGATCAGCACGTCGGTGGCCCGGTTGATCCCGTCGATCAGGGAGTGCCGGCAGCCGTACTTGTTGTCGAACTTCGATTTCGTCACCGAGTCGTTCACGTTGATCGCCGGAAAGAGCAGCGTCCCCTGCTGCTGCATCTCGTAGAGCCGGTGCACGCCGGTGGTGGTCTCCTCGGTGACGCCCTTGATCCCCGCGGCCACCCGGGTCCAGCGCCGGTCGTCCTCGGTAAGGCTCCGGGAGAGCAGACGGAGGATCACCGCGTACTCGTCCGACGAGGCGCTCTCGGCCGGCGGCACCACACCGGCCTTCTCGAACTCGGCGCCCTTGTGCACCAGCAGCGTCGCGTCCCCGCCGTCGTCGAGGATCATGTTGGGCGCCTCGCCGTCCGGCCAGAGCAGCACCTGCTCGGTGCACCACCAGTACTCCTCGAGCGTCTCGCCCTTCCACGCGTACACCGGAACGCCCTGCGGTTTCTCCGCCGTGCCGTCCTTACCCACCACGATCGCCGCGGCCGCGTGGTCCTGCGTCGAGAAGATGTTGCACGACGCCCAGCGCACCTGCGCCCCGAGAGCGGTAAGCGTCTCGATCAGCACAGCGGTCTGGATCGTCATGTGCAGCGAGCCGGTGATCCGCGCGCCCCGCAGCGGCTGGCTCGGCCCGTACTCGGCACGCAGCGCCATCAAGCCCGGCATCTCGTGCTCAGCCAGCTCGATCTCCTTACGCCCGAACGCGGCGAGCGACAGGTCCGCGACCTTGAAATCACCCATCGAGACCCCCTTCCATTGGGTACGGGCTCAGCGGTCACCAGACGCAGCCAAAACTCCCGTGGCACCCGGCGCGAGCCCCTTGCCACTCATCCTGGCTGCCGCGCCGCCGGCAGGTGACCGGAACACAGACACCGCAACCTGTCTCCAGACATAGCGAACTGCCTCCGGACATAGCGAACTGTCTCCGGACATAGCGAACGGGGCGACAGGCCAAAGCCCGCCGCCCCGTTCATCCCCCCGGTTTGGTACCGCGCGCGTCCGTGGGACCCCCCGATCACCAATGACGCTGCGTGCTTCTAGATTCACACTCCGCAACCACCATGTCAAGTTATTCCAGCAAATTTCGGACTAAAGCCGCCCCATAGCCGCCCCATAGCCCCAGCTCACCGCCCACCGCCCCCAAGCCACAGCCCCCGCAGCCCCGGTCCCAGAGCCCTCAGCCGCCAGTCCTCAGCTCACCCCGTAGCCGGAGCCGGAGCCGGAGCCGGAGCCGGAGCCGACGGATGTTCCCAGCCCCCAGAACCTGCCGGAACTACGGCTGACCGTCCCGAGCCGTAGCCCACGCACGTTCCCGGCCCCAAAACCTGCCGGAACTACGGCTCACCGAGCCGAGCCGTAGCTCAGGCATGTGATCAAGCTGGTTCGGCGTGCCTGCGCTACGGCTCGCGATCAGGCCGGAACCGCCGCGACGAAGACCACGCCGATGCCGGCCGCGGTCAGCGGCCCGGCACTGGCCGGCGCGTAGGCGGCTCCGCCGGGACGCACCTCCACCGGCACGCCGTGCTCCTCGCCCACATGCACGTCACCCGACGCCCCGAGGATCACCCGCGGCCCCTTGCCGGGCAGCTTCACCGGCGCCCGGTCCTCGCTCAGCGTGACCCGGTACAGCTCGAAGTCGGGCACCGGAACCTTCCACGACGTCACGCCCGGCGCGATCTCGGTGGGGTGCAGCAGCGGATCTTCCAGGACCTCGAAGCGCAGCACCCGCAGCAGTTCCTCGACGTCGACCCGCTTCGGGGTGAGGCCGCCGCGCAACACGTTGTCGCTGGCCGCCATCAGTTCGACGCCGAGGCCGCCGAGGTACGCGTGCAGGTTACCGGCCGGCATCCAGATCGCCTGGCCGGGCTGCAGCCAGACCAGATTGAGCAGCAGCGCGACGAGCACACCGGGATCGCCCGGGTAGTAGCCGGCCAGATCGACGGCGAGCACGAACGACGGCGTGTGCGGGTGGTCGTCGGGAATCTGGCGGGCGGCCGCCGCGACCTGCTTGATCAGGTCGTCGCGGTCGGCCTCGGGCCAGGTGAGCAGCAACTGGACCGCGTCGGCGAGGTCGCCGTTGCGCAGGGTGGCGACGATCGGGGCGAGCTGGGGCAGTTTCAGCTCGCCGAGCACCTCGGCGGAGACCTCCGGCGACCGGAACCCGCAGAGCGCCTCGAACGGGGTGAGCGCCACCAGCATCTCCGGCTTGTGATGCGCGTCGGTGTAGTTCTTCGGCGCGCCCGGGTCGAGCTCCTGCCGGGCGTAGGCGGCCTTGGCGTAGGTGGCGTCCGGGTGCGCCTGCAGGGAGAGCGGCGCGCCCGCGGCCAGGACCTTCATCAGGTACGGCAGACGGTCCCCGAAACGCTCCACGACCGCGCCGCCGAGCTGCCCGGCCGGATCGTCGGCGATGAGCTTGTTGAGCGCGACCGGCCCGTCCGGCCCGGACACCGTCGCCGGGTCGCCCGGGTGCGCGCCGAGCCACAGTTCCGCCTCGGGCCCGTCGGGGGCGGGGCGGCCCTGCAGCTCGGCGATGGCGGTCCGGGAGCCCCAGGCGTAGGCCCTGATCGCTCCGTGAAGCGGGTACACGGTCATACCCGGCAAAGTAGCAGCTATCCGGCGGCTGCGGAGGATGCTGCCGAAGCCCGGTAGATGTCCGGCTCGATGTAGATCACCCGGGCGATCGGGACCGCTTCCCGGATCCGGGCCTCGGTCTCGTCGATGTGCTTCGCGACCTCTTCGGCGCTCTCCGTCCGCGGCACCGCGATCTTCACGGCGACCAGCAGTTCCTCCGGGCCGAGGTGCAGCGTCTTCATGTGGATGATCCGCTCGATGCCGCCGCCGGCGAGCACCGCCTGCTCGATCTGCCGGACCGCCTCCGGGCTCGCGCCCTCGCCGAGCAGCAGGCTTTTCGTCTCGATCGCCAGGATCGCGGCGATCGCCACCAGCAGCAGGCCGATCGCCGCGGTGCCGGCCGCGTCCCACCGGCCGTCCCCGGTCGCCAGCGTCATCCCGACGCCGAACAGCGCGAACACCAGGCCGATCAGGGCGCCGGTGTCCTCCAGCAGCACCACCGGGAGCTCCGGCGCCTTGGCCCGGCGCACGTAGTTCACCCAGGACGTTGCGCCGCGGGTCCGGTTCGACTCGGTGATCGCGGTGTAGAACGAGTACGACTCCAGGCCGATCGCGACCACCAGGACGACGACCGGCACCCACTGCCACTCGTCGATCCCGTGCGGGTCGTGCCACTTGTGGTACGCCTCGTAGAGCGCGAACAGCCCACCCACCGTGAACAGCACGATCGAGACGATGAACGCATAGATGTAGCGCTCCCGCCCGTACCCGAAGGGGTGTTCCGTGGTTGCCTCTCGTCTCGACCGCTTGCCGCCGATCAGCAGCAGCAACTGGTTGCCCGAGTCGGCGACCGAGTGGATCGACTCGGCCAGCATCGACGACGAGCCGGTCAGAACGTACGCACCGAACTTGGTGACCGCGATGCCGAGGTTCGCGCTGAGTGCCGCGATGATCGCCTTGGTGCCGCCCTCAGCGCTCACGCGATCCCGTCCGCGATCGGGTTGACGAGCTCTTTCATCTCGCTGATCGCCGGCACGGCCATCGGGTCGAGCCCGTGCGCCAGCGCGAGGTAGAGCGACGCGAAGTCCGGGACGGCGACCAGCGACGCGAGCCGCTCCAGCGCCGAGCCGCCCTCGGCGGTGAGCACGTCGCAGCGCACGCCGCGCCGCTCGGCCAGGGTCTGGATGGCGTCGGCGCGACGCTCCTCGACGGCGACCGGCTCGTCGGCGTCGTCCTCCGGGTTCAGACCGCCGTCGCGGAAGACGACCAGGCGCAGCCGGGTCACGTTCTCCTCGGTCTCCTCCGGGTCGGCGAAGATGTCCCGGTTCGTCTCGGCGAGGCCGCCGAAGACGCCGTCGAGCAGGCCCACCCGGCCACGGCCGGCCTCGCCCAGCGCGCCGGCCATCACCGGGTACCTCGCGTTGGCGGCCAGGGTGTCGCCGAAGCGCCGCGCCGCGACAGTGGCCAGCGGCGACGAGCCCCAGACGATCGGGACCGAGCCGGCCAGGCCGAGGGCGAGCGCCTTGGCCGGGTTGACGAAGGAGTCCGCGGCGGGACGGCAGCGCTCGGCGTCCGCGTCGAGCCGGGTCGCGGTCTCGGCGATGTCCGCCTCGGTGACCTTGACGAGGCCGAGGGCCCGGCCGGCGAACAGCACCGGAATGGTCAGGCCCCAGATCGTGGCCCGGGCCGGCGCGCGGCGCGGCACGCCGATGAACGGCGCGCGGGCCCGCTCGGCCATCGCCTCCAGCTCCGAGCCGGGGTTGCCGATCGCGACCAGCCGGGCGCCGCGCCGGGCGGCCGCCTCGGCGGCGGCCAGCGCCTCCGGGCTGCGGCCGGACGCGGAGACCGCGATCACCACGTCGGCCGCGCCGACCCAGCCGGGCACGCCGGCGCTGCGGTGCCCGATGATCGGCACTGGGCAGCGCGGGCCGGCGACGGTGGCCAGGATGTTGCCGGTGAGGCCGGCGGTGCCGATGCCGGCCACCACGACCGCGCGCGGGCGGCCCTCGTCGGCGAGCATGCTCAGGTCGACCTCGGCGGCGAGCGCCGCCGACTCACGGACCTGGGCGCCGGCCGACGCGGTGGCCCGGAGCATGCCGCCCGGGTCGTTGCCGAGCATCGATTTCTCGTCGTCGAGCAGCGCCTCGTCGGCGATCCGGTGTCCGTTGACCCCGGCGGTGCCGTCCAGCGGGTTCACCATCAGGAGGCCTCCGTCGCGGTCCCGGGCTTGCGCGCCTCGTCGAGCAGGAGGATCGGGATGTCATCCCGCACCTCGAAGATCAGACCGCACTCGGTGCACGTCAGCGTCTGCGCGCCGGCGTCGTAGTCGAGCGGGGCGTGATGCGTGTCCGGGCACGCCAGAATGTCCAGCAACTGCTGATCGAGCGCCACCGGTTGACTCCTTATCGCACCGACGTGAGTGAGCAATCTTCAACCTGACATCGGGCCCGGAGGCGCCGGGCCGTTGTCCGGCGGCAGCATGCGAGGCCCTCGTCACGTTGAAAAAGGCTCAGTGGTCGAGGCGATCCTATCCACGAACGATCGCGAGGACCTCGTCACGCAGCTCCGCCATCCGCCGCGCGTCGGGCGCCTCGACGTTGAGTCGCAGCAGCGGCTCGGTGTTCGAGGCGCGCAGGTTGAACCAGGCACCCCCGCCGACCTCGAAGGTCAGACCGTCGAGATCGTCCACCAGGGCGTCCGGGAACGCGGTCCGCACCTCTTCGATCTTGGCGGTGGCGTCCGCGACCGTGGAATTGATCTCACCCGAGGCGGCGTATCGCTCGTACTCCGCGGCGAACTCGCTGAGCGGCAGGTCCTGCCCGCCGAACGCGGCCAGCACGTGCATCGCGGCGAGCATGCCGGTGTCGGCGAACCAGAAGTCGCGGAAGTAGTAGTGCGCCGAGTGCTCGCCGCCGAAGACCGCGTTGCTCGCCGCCATCTCCGCCTTGATGAACGAGTGGCCGACCCGGCTGCGCACCGGCTTGCCGCCGTGCTCCCTGATGATCTCCGGAACCGCGGCCGAGGTGATCAGGTTGTGGATCACGGTGCTGCCCGGGAACTTGGCGAGCTCGCGCGCGGCGACCAGCGCGGTGATCGCCGACGGGGAGACCGGGTCGCCCTTCTCGTCCACCACGAAGCACCGGTCCGCGTCGCCGTCGAACGCCAGGCCGATGTCCGCGCCCTGCTCCCGGACCGCCTTCTGCAGGTCCACCAGGTTCGCCGGGTCCAGCGGGTTCGCCTCGTGGTTGGGGAACGAGCCGTCCAGCTCGAAGTAGAGCGGAACGATCTCCAGCGGCAGCGCCGGCAGCACCTGGTCGCCGAGCACCGCCGGAACCGTGTAGCCGCCCATGCCGTTGCCGGCGTCCACGATCACCTTGAGCGGCCGGATGCCGGAGAGGTCGACGAGCGAGCGCAGGTGTGCCGCGTAGTCCTTGAGCGAGTCCCGCTGCTCGACCCGAGCCGGGCCGTCGGCCTCCGCGTTCAGGTCGCTGAGCAGGCCCTGGGCACGCTGCCGGACCACCACGAGGCCGCTGTCCTGGCCGACCGGGCGGGCGCCGGAGCGGCACAGCTTGATCCCGTTGTACTGCGCCGGGTTGTGGCTGGCGGTGAACATGGCGCCGGGCAGGTTCAGCGAACCGGAGGCGTAGTACAGCTGGTCGGTCGAGGCGAGCCCGATGTTGATCACGCCGGCGCCGGCCGCGTTGACGCCACGGGCGAACGCGGCGGCCAGCCCGGGACCGGAGTCGCGCATGTCGTGACCGATCACGATCTGGTCCGGCTCGTCGCCGGACTCCCGCAGCATCTCGACGAACGCCGTGCCCAGCGCCCGGGCCACCGGCTCGTTGAGCTGGTCCGGGACGATGCCCCGGACGTCGTACGCCTTGATGATCTGCGACAGATCAGTCACCGCTCGCTCCTCAATGAGTCCCCTTTGGGCTGAGGGTACCGGGCTGATCAGCACCAAAAGGCTTCAACTTCGCGGCTGCCCCGTTAACGGAGAAGATCACGACAGACACGGTCAGCTAGCCGGGTGGTTTCCGGCAGACGGTACGCGGGAGTCAGCCGCAGGGTCAGCTCGCACGCCCCGCCGAGATCGATCCGATGCCCGGTCGAGACGAAGACCGGTTTCACCCGGTCACGGGTCCGCAGCACCGCGCCCACGGTCTCCCCCGCGTCGATCAGCGGCGACCGGTCCCCGCGCTCCTCGCCGACCGGCGCGAACTCCCCGATCAGCCGGGTCTTGCCGACCCCGAACGACGGCAGGCCGGTCAGCACTCCGAGGTGCGAGGCCAGCCCGAACCGGCGCGGGTGGGCCAGGCCGTGCCCGTCACAGATCAGCACGTCCGGCCGGACCGTCAGTTTCTCCAGCGCCTCCAGCAGGGCCGGCACCTCGCGGAAGGCGAACAGTCCCGGGACGTAGGGAAAGGCGGGCCGGCCGAGGACCACGGCGGTGTCGCGCACCGAGAGATCCGCGTAGTCGAGGACCACGACGGCCGCGCCGAGCCGGTCGCCGTCGTAGGCCACGTCCAGCCCGGCCACGGTCGCCATCTTCGCCGGTCCGGGGGCGGAGACCACGCGGGAGCGCAAGATCTCCTGCGTCGCGAGGGCTTCCTCTTCGGTACGGGGCCAGGGCTGCACCGCCGAAGCATAGGAAGACACTGTTGTCTCCGGACGTGACGGGGGTCACGATGGGGGTCTGGAGGTGCCCTGGTGAACCCGTGGCTTGCCCTGACACCGGGAGACGACCCGGCCGAACGGATCCGCCAGGTCGGCCGCGCCCATGAGCAGTTCTTGGCCGGAGGGCTCCGGCCGGACCGGATGCGGACCGTGGTCGCGGACTCCTGGGCGCGGTCGGCCGCGTCGATCGGCGCGGACAGCACCGCACCCATCGACCTGGCCGACGACGACCTGGAGGCGTACCGGTCGGCCCATCCGCTCGCCCGCGTCATGCCGATCTTCCGGGATCTGCTGGGTGGCCTGGCCGACGACGGCGACCACATCCTCGCGGTCTGCGACGCGCACGGCCGGCTGCTCTGGGTCGAGGGCCGCCCGTCCACGCTGCGCGGCGCGGCCTCGATGAACTTCGTGCCCGGCGCCCGCTGGGACGAGGCGCACGCCGGCACCAACGCCCCGGGCACCGCGCTCGCCGTCGACCACGCGATCCAGATCTTCGCGACCGAGCACTTCAGCCGCCCGGTGCAACGCTGGACGTGCGCGGCGGCCCCGATCCACGATCCCGGCACCGGGCGGCTGCTCGGCGCGATCGACGTCACCGGTGGCGACCATCTCGCGAACCCGCACAGCCTGGCCCTGGTCCGGGCGACGGCGCTGGCCGCGGAGGCGTACCTGAGCCGGGCGTTGCCGCTCGGTGACCGCCCGGCGGTCGCCGCACTCGGCCGGGACGAGGCCCTGCTCGCGCTGGGCGGCAAACGGCTGCGGCTGGGCCGGCGGCACTCCGAGCTGCTGGTCCTGCTCACCGTGCACCCGGAGGGCCGCACCGGTGACCAGCTCGGCTTCGATCTGTACGGCGACGACGTGAGCCCGGTGACGGTCCGCGCCGAGCTGTCCCGCCTGCGCCGGATCCTCGGCCCGGAGCTGCTCGACTCCCGGCCCTACCGGCTGCGCGCCGCGATGGACGTGGACTTCGGCACTGTCGGACGGCTGCTGGACGGCGGCCGGGTGGCGGAGGCGCTCACCGCGTACCCGGGAATGTTGTTGCCCGGCTCGGACGCGCCGGGTGTGGTCCGGCTGCGCCGGCGCCTGGACGACCGGCTGCGCGCCGCCGTGCTCGCCACCGGCGACCGCCGCCTGCTGCAGACCTGGCTGAACGGGCCGCTCGGCACCGACGACCTGGAGTTGTGGGAGGCCTACGCCGCCCTCGCGCCGACCGATCCGGTGGCCGCCCGCCGCGTCGCCGAACTGTCCCGTGAGTACGCGCTCTGCAACGTTCTCGCAACGTAGCGGAAACTAACGTCCGCCTCGAAGAGGAGGCGTGACTATGACCATCTACACCCCGCCCGGTTCCGACGGATCGATCGTCAGCTACCAGTCCCGCTACGACCACTACATCGGCGGCGAGTACGTCCCGCCGGCCAAGGGCCAATACTTCGAGAACCCCTCGCCGGTGACCGGCCGCGTGTTCTGCGAGGTGGCCCGGGGCACCGCCGACGACGTGGAACGGGCGCTGGACGCCGCGCACGCCGCCGCTCCCGCCTGGGGCCGCACCTCCCCCGCCGAGCGCGCGAACATCCTCAACAAGATCGCCGACCGGATCGAGCAGAACCTCGAGAAGCTCGCCGTCGCCGAGGCCTGGGAGAACGGCAAGCCGGTCCGCGAGACGCTCGCCGCCGACCTGCCGCTCGCCGTCGACCACTTCCGCTACTTCGCGGGTGCGATCCGGGCCCAGGAGGGCACCGCCGGCGAAATCGACGAGGACACCGTGGCGTACCACTTCCACGAGCCGCTCGGCGTGGTCGCCCAGATCATCCCGTGGAACTTCCCGATCCTGATGGCGGTCTGGAAGCTCGCGCCGGCCCTGGCCGGCGGCAACGCCGTGGTGATCAAGCCGGCCGAGCAGACGCCGGCCTCGATCCACTACCTGTTCTCGCTGATCGGCGACCTGATCCCGGCCGGTGTGGTGAACATCGTCAACGGCTTCGGCGTCGAGGCCGGCAAGCCGCTCGCGTCGTCGAACCGGGTCGCCAAGGTGGCGTTCACCGGCGAGACCACGACCGGCCGCCTGATCATGCAGTACGCCTCGGAGAACCTGATCCCGGTGACGCTGGAGCTCGGCGGCAAGAGCCCGAACATCTTCTTCGACGACGTCAGCCGGGCCGACGACGAGTTCTACGACAAGGCGCTCGAGGGCTTCGCGATGTTCGCGCTCAACCAGGGCGAGGTCTGCACCTGCCCGTCGCGGGCGCTGATCCAGCAGAGCCACTACGCCGACTTCCTCGCGGCCGGCGTGAAGCGGGTGGAGAACCTGAAGCAGGGCAACCCGCTGGACACCGACACCCAGGTCGGCGCGCAGGCCTCCAACGACCAGCTGGAGAAGATCCTCTCGTACCTGGACATCGGCCGTCAGGAGGGCGCCCGCGCGCTGGTCGGCGGCGCTCGCGCCGAGATGCCCGGCGACCTCTCCGGCGGCTACTACGTCCAGCCGACGATCTTCGAGGGCCGCAACGAGATGCGGATCTTCCAGGAGGAGATCTTCGGGCCGGTGGTGTCGGTCACGCCGTTCGGCGACTTCGACGACGCGATCAGAATCGCCAACCACACCCTGTACGGTCTCGGCGCCGGCGTGTGGACGCGGGACGGGAACCAGGCGTACCGGGCCGGGCGCGCGATCAAGGCCGGGCGGGTCTGGACGAACTGCTTCCACCTGTACCCGGCGCACGCCGCGTTCGGTGGCTACAAGCAGTCCGGCATCGGCCGGGAGAACCACAAGATGATGCTCGACCACTACCAGCAGACGAAGAACCTGCTGGTCAGCTACTCGCCCAAGGCGCTCGGGTTCTTCTAGAGATGGCCTCCCGGGTTGACGTCACTCCGGCGGCTGCCGCGCTCATGCGGCAGCTGCGGGAGCAGCACGGTCCACTGATGTTCCACCAGTCCGGCGGCTGCTGCGACGGCAGCTCGCCGATGTGCTACCTGGAGGGCGAGTTCCGTACCGGTGGCTCCGACGTCCTGTTGCAGTCTCTGGTGATCGAGGGGGTTCCGGAGCCCATCACGTTCTGGATGTCGGCCAGTCAGTTCGAACTCTGGAAGCACACCCATCTGACAGTGGACGTGGTGCCCGGGCGGGGTGCGGGTTTCTCGCTGGAGGCGCCGGAGGGCGTCCGTTTCCTGATCCGTTCGCGCCTGCTCACCGCGGACGAATTGGCCGAACTCGCCGCTTGAGCGGTTTTCGCAGGGCCGGGTCGCCTCCGGGCGGCTCGGCCCTCGGCGTACCGCTTGCGGGGGTGCGCAATGATACGCCAGCAAACCCGATCGTGTTCCCGTTTTTCAACGAATGACACGTCCCGGGACTGGCGGCCGCTCGCTTTCCGAGGCATCGTCGTCAGTCGCCGACGAAACCTGGGAGGAAGCTTGATGCGGCTGTCACATACCAGAAAGGCGTTCACGATCAGCGTGTTGCTGATCATGACGGCTCTTCTCGGCCAGGCCGCCGCGGCCCAGACCACGTCCACCTCGACTCCGGCCGCCGCGCCCGCCACGTCAGTCGCGGCGTCACCGGCCGCCCCGGCCTCGCCGTCTGCGGCGGGCTCGCCGCCGGCCGCGGCGGGCTCCACACCGCCGGCCGCGGCGGGCTCCACACCCGCGTCGCGGCCGAACCCGGCGAAGAGCAGCGACCGGACCGAGAGCGCCGTCGCCGGCAAGCGGCACGGCAAGCCGCGCACCAACGGGCCGGCTCGCAGCATCACCACGACCGGCCGGGACGGAGTCGCGCTGACCTTCGACGACGGGCCCGACCCGACGTACACGCCGCAGCTGCTGGACATGCTGGCGAAGGCGAAGGTCAAGGCGACGTTCTGCGTGGTCGGCACGCAGGTCAAGCGGCACCCCGAGCTGGTCAAGGCGATCGTGAAGGCCGGCCACTCGCTCTGCAACCACTCCTGGAACCACGACCTCAAACTCGGCAAGAAGCCGCCCGCGAAGATCAAGGCGGACCTGGAGCGCACCAACGCCGCGATCCGCGCCGTAGTGCCGGACGCGAAGATCCGCTACATGCGGGCGCCGGGCGGAAACTTCACGCCGAAGCTGGTCAAGGTCTCCCGCAAGCTCGGCATGGAGTCGCTCTACTGGCATGTCGACCCGCGTGACTGGGAGCACCCCAAGGGCGAGTCGCACGGCGACCACCGCAAGAAGGTCATCCGGATCGTGCAGAAGCACACCCGGAAGGATTCGGTGATCCTCTCCCACGACTACGCCCAGCCGGACACGATCGCGGCCTACCGCACGCTGCTCCCGTGGCTGCGCCAGCGCTTCAAGCTGATCGCCCTGTAACGCCGGGGCGCAGTCCCGGCCCGTGTGGAATTCGGGCGCGCAGCGCACCCCAACTCAACACGCTCCCGCCCGCCCGGGCCGGCGTGTGGAAATCGGGCGCGCAGCGCACCCCAACTCAACACGCTCCCGCCCGCCCGGGCCGGCGTGTGGAAATCGGGCGCGCAGCGCACCCCAACTCCACACGCGGCCGGTGGGGCGGGGCGGGGTCAGTGGGAGGGCGGAATGACCCTCAGATGGCCGCGACGGCCCGTCTGGTGCCCAGGGGTGTGGTCGGCCTCATCGGGGCGCGCAGGGGCGGGACGGGCGGCCTCGCGGACGGCCTCGGCGAGCGCCACGAGGTCGTCGGTGGTCGGGGGCGGAGGCGCGAAGTCGCCGTCGTGGCGAACCAGCTCCCAGCCTCGCGGGGCGGTGAGGCTGCGGGCGTGCGGCTCGCACAGGTCGTAGGTGTGCGGCTCGGCGAACGCCGCCAGCGGCCCGACCACGGCCGTCGAATCGTTGTAGACGTAGGTCAGGGTGGCGACCGCCTGTCGGGGACAGCCGTTCCGGGAGCAGCGCCGTGGTGACCTCACGGCGGCACGTTATCTCCCCATCGGCCGATCTGGGGAGCGTTGCCTCGCGACACGCCGACCCGTGATGCATCACGATTCGGCCATGGCTGGCCGACACGCCGCCCCGTTGGGGCGAATTACCGGGTGAGACACACGATGCGAACAGCCTGACCACGTATGCGGCCCCGGTGGGGATACGCTGGCCGCGTGACCACCAGCCCTGAACGCCGCCGGACGGAGCCGAAGGCGACGCGCGGCACCGGCCCGGGGCATCCCACCCGGCGCGATCGGCACGGACGCGGCCTGCGCGGCCGTCTGGTGCCGGCCACCGTGCCGCTGGCCCGCACCAAGGCGGAGATCTTCGACGACTTGGTGCTGGACACGGTCGAGAGCCTGGAGCGGCGCTACGCCAAGGAGCTGGCCGGCGTCGAGTTCGCCGTGGAGGACGTGCCGCCGGAGCTCAACGTCTACGACTCGGACGTGCTCGAGGACGGCGAGGTGCCTCTGGCCCGGCTGCTGCCCGGCCGACCGGGACGGCACGAGTTGCCGCCGCGGATCGTGCTGTACCGCCGCCCGCTGGAGTTCCGGGCGATGGATCGGGAGGACCTCGCCGACCTCGTCCACGATGTGATCATCGAGCAGGTTGCCAACCTGCTCGGGGTGGATCCCGACGAGTTGGCCTAGGCCACCCGCCGTTTCAACTTGCGACGTTCACGTTCGGACAGTCCACCCCAGATTCCGAAGCGTTCGTCGTGGCCGAGTGCGTACTCCAGACAGTCGGCCTTCACGTCACAGCGGCCGCAGATGCGCTTGGCCTCGCGCGTCGAGCCGCCCTTCTCCGGAAAGAAGGCTTCCGGGTCGGTCTGCGAACACAGCGCCCGCTCCTGCCACTCAGGGGCGTCCCCGAGCAGGTCGAACCCTTCAACCTGCGCTTCCATCGGCGTGCCTCCATTTTCCGCGCCGGCCGCCAAGCCGACGCTGACCCCCCACGCACGCGGCGTGTTTCTGTGGGTTCGACGCGAAAAGTGACACATCGTCCCCACAACCCCACCAAAATTACACGCGTGTAAGACGTGCGTCGTCAAGCCGAACCTGCTAAATGGGCCCGTTTCCTACAAGCGTCGAGGGACCTTTCGTGGTCCCGTTCCAGCCCTATCTCCCGTAGCCACCGGAAGGTAACGCGGGCACGGGCGTGCACGTCCAATTTAACCCGTTTTGTAATCAAGGGGCAGGGGGTCCCCCTGAGTGGGTCCGCCGAATGGATCACGCGGTCACCGGTGCGCGTGGACAGACGGCCTCTCCACAGCGGATGAACCGGCAGGCAGATCGATGCCTCCGCGGGGATGCACCGGCGCCGCCAGGCCGTCCGGTCCGGACAGAGCGGCCACGTGCGCGGCCAGGCCCGGATCGAGCCAGCCCTCGGCGGCACGGTGGACGTACTCGGGGTAGATCGTGAGCCGTTCCCGCAGCTCAAAACCCGATTTCTCGGATTTTTCACGCAAAATGTCGATCTGCGGCCAGGGGCGCTCGGGGTTCACGTGGTCCGGAGTCACCGGCGACACGCCGCCCCAGTCGTCGATCCCGGCCCGCAGCAGCAGCGAGAACTCGTCGTCGATCAGGTTCGGCGGCGCCTGGATCCGGGCTCGCGGTCCCATCAGGATCCGGGCCACCGCCACCATGGCCGCCAGCTCACGCAGCTCGGCGTCGGGCATGCCGCGCATCGCCGTGTCCGGCTTGGCGCGGAAGTTCTGGATGATGACCTCTTGGATCTGCCCGTGCTCCCGGGCCGTCCGGCGGATCGCGAGCAGCGAGTCGACCCGCTCGGCGACGTTCTCCCCGATGCCGATCAGGATCCCGGTGGTGAACGGGACACCGGCCCGGCCCGCGTCGTCGAGCACCCGCAGCCGGACCGCCGGCTCCTTGTCGGGCGAGCCGTAGTGCGGGCCGCCCTTCTCCGACCAGAGCCGGGTGGCCGTGGTCTCCAGCATCATCCCCATGCTCGGCGCGACCGGCTTGAGGCGCCGTAGCTCGGCCTCGCTCATCACGCCGGGGTTCAGATGCGGCAGCAGGCCGGTCTGCTCCAGGACCGCTGCCGCGCAGGCGCGCACGTAGTCCAGCGTCGACTCGTAACCGCGCTCGTCCAGCCACTGCCGGGCAGCCGGCCAGCGGGCCTCGGGCCGGTCGCCGAGGGTGAAGAGCGCTTCCTTGCAGCCCTGCGCCGCGCCCTGCCGGGCGATCTCCAGGACCTCGTCGAGCTCCAGGTAGGCGGCCGGGAGGCGATGCGGCACGGTGGCGAAGGTGCAGTAGTGGCACCGGTCCTGGCAGAGCCGGGTGAGCGGGATGAAGACCTTCCGCGAGTACGTGACGACGCCCGGCCGGCCGGCTTCCCGGAGGCCGGCGTCCCGCATCTCGCCCGCGATCGCCAGCAGCTCGTCGAACTGGTCCCCGGTGGCCGAGAGAAGCGCGATCGCCTCGTCCGCGCCGATCGTCTCGCCGGCGGCGGCCCGGCTCAGGGCGCGCTCGGTGCTCGCCGCGCTCGGTACCTCGGCAACTCCTGCGATTTCCACGTTGACCTTCACCACGCTCAGCAGCCTAGGCCGGATTCGATCCCGCTGCCGCCGTGGTCATCGGGCATAGCAGTGTCGTGGAACACGGTGGCCCCGGGGTGCGGCACACCCCGGGGCGGGACCGTCACTGCCGCGGCGGGTCCTGGTCGGCCGGGCCGAAGCCGGGCCGGTCGGAGGGGACACCCGGACCGGACACCGGGTGGTTCTCCGCGCTCGGGACCACCCGGGTGGGCTCGTCGATCGGCGCCTGCGGGGCGGGATGAACAGCGCCCGGAGGCGGCGGCTGGTTCCACGCGGGCGGCGGCGGGAACCCGGGCGACGGCGCGAAACCGGCCGGCGGCGGGAACCCGGGCGGGGGCGGGAACCCCGGCGACGCCGCGAAACCAGACGCCGGGGCGAAACCGGGCGGCGGCGCCGGATATCCCGGCGGCGGGCCCGAGGGCGAACCCGGCGGCGGACCCTGCTGCGGACCGGGGTAGCCCTGCCAGCCGGGCGGCGGACCGGGCGGGTACTGCTGGAACGGCTGCCCGTAGACGCCGGGCTGCGGCCGGGGCACCGCGAACATCCCACGCCAGATCTGCCAGACCGCGTACGCCACCAGCGCGAGCAACACCAGCCAGGCGGCACGGGCGAGCAGCGCCAGGAACGCCGACCACGGCGAGGTGGAGGCGATGTCGCTCACCCCGAAGAACACCCCGAAGACCAGCCCGAAGAAGGCCGCCACCCCGTACTCGACGAGCGCGGCCAGGGCGATCGTCCGAGCTTTCGGGTGCACCGGCTGCACGGCGAGCGACAGCACCACCGCGGCGAACGGCATGAAGATCGTCGCCAGGTTCACGAAGCCGCCGAAGCTGTACTGCGTGCGGTTCAGGAAGCCGTCACCGAAGAGGTCCAGCACCGATGTGGCCAGCAGGACGGCCGGGACGCCGGCCAGCGCGTACACCGCCAGGTCGCGCAGCGGACGCAGGTACTGCCCGACGGACTTCCCGGAGGCCGGCGACGTGACGGGCGGCGAACCGGGTGGCGAAGGCGGCTGTGGTGTGGTCACGGTTACTCCCGGTGGGCTTGCAAACGGAGGCTCAGCGTAAACCGCCACCCGCAACCCGAGGCGGTCGCGCGGGTGCGGGAGGATGGACGAATGCGGATCGTGGTCCTTACCGGGGGGATCGGCGGCGCCCGGTTCCTCCTCGGCGTGCGCGCGCACGCCCGCGCCATCGGCGCCGAAGTAACCGCCGTGGTCAATGTCGGCGACGACGTACGCATGCACGGCCTGCAGATCTGCCCCGATCTGGACAGCGTCATGTACACGCTGGGCGGCGCGGCCGACCCGGAACGCGGCTGGGGCCGGGTCGGCGAGACCTGGGTCGTCAAGGAGGAGCTGGCGAAGTACGGCGTGGAGCCGTCCTGGTTCGGGCTGGGTGACAAGGACACCGCCACGCACCTGGTGCGCACCACGATGCTGAACGCCGGTTACCCGCTCTCCGCGGTGACCGCCGCCCTCTGCGAGCGCTGGCAGCCCGGCATCACCATGCTCCCGGCCACCGACGACCGCCTGGAGACGCACGTGGTCGTCGATCTCGACGGGGAGCGCAAGGCGATCCACTTCCAGGAGTGGTGGGTGCGGTACCGGGGTGAGGTGCCGACGCACAACTTCGTCTTCCGGGGCGCGGACGCCGCCAAGCCCGGCGCCGGCGTGCTGGACGCGGTGGGAGCGGCGGACGTCGTCCTGGTCGCCCCGAGCAATCCGGTGGTCAGCATCGCGCCCATTCTGGCCGTACCCGCGCTGAAGGAGGCCGTGGCGAACGGCCCGGCGCCGGTGATCGGGGTGTCGCCGATCATCGGTGGGTCGCCGGTGCGCGGGATGGCCGACAAGTGCCTGAACACGCTCGGTGTCGAGGTGAGCGCGGCGGGTGTCGGCCGGATGTACGGCCCCCGCGCCGACGGCGGCCTGCTGGACGGCTGGCTGGTCGACACGACCGACGACGGCGTGCAGATCCCGGGCCTGCGCACCAGGGCCGTGCCGCTCTGGATGTCCGACGAGCAGGCCACCGCGAAGATGGTCGCGGATGCCCTGGAGCTGGCCCGATGACTCTGGAGATCCGTCCGGTGCACGGCATCGGAGACGTGACCGCCGGTGACGATCTCGCCGAGCTGATCACCAAGGCCGCGCCGTGGCTCGCCGACGGCGATGTCCTCGTGGTGACCAGCAAGATCGTGTCGAAGGCGGAGGGCCGCCTGGTCGAAGTGCCGGCCGACGGGCCGGACCGTGAGGAGGCCCGGCAGCGGGTGCTCGCCGGCGAGACCGCCCGGGTGGTGGCCCGGCGTGGACCCACCACGATCGTGCAGACCCACCACGGCTTCGTGATGGCCGCGGCCGGCATCGACGCCTCCAACGTCGACAAGACCCACCTGGTGCTGCTGCCGGCCGACCCGGACGCGTCGGCCCGGGCGCTGCGTGACGGGCTGCGGGCCAGGAATCTCGACGTCGCGGTGATCATCTCCGACACCATGGGCCGGGCCTGGCGCAACGGGCTCACCGATGTGGCGCTCGGCGCGGCCGGCATCGAGGCGCTCCGTGATCATCGGGGCGAGATCGACCCGTACGGCAACGAGCTGACCCTCACCCAGATGGCCGTGATCGACGAGCTCGCCGCCGCCGCAGAGCTGGTCAAGGGGAAGTCCGACCGGGTGCCGGTCGCTGTCGTCCGTGGTTATCCGCGGACCGTGCACAGCGACCGGGGCGCCCGGGAGCTGGTCCGGGACACCGCGAGCGACATGTTCAGCCTGGGCACCGCGGAGGCGCGCGAGCAGGGTCTGCGCGACGCCGCACGGCTCTCCCCCGAGTCCGCCGACGCCGACGTCGCCCGGTTCGTCGCCGCACGAACCGGCGCGTTGCGCCTCACCCCCGCCGGTCCGGCTCCGGCGGATCTCCTCCGCCTGGGTGCCAAGGCCCAGGGGGTACGGGTGAGCCTCGCGGCCGCCGGACTCCGGAGCACCGTGGACTTCGACGACGAGGGAGTCACCGTGACCATCATCGAGGGAGACCTGTGAGCACGCCGCTCTACGAGGACGCCGTCCGGGTGCTGACCGGCTGGACCGCCACGTCGGAGGACGCCGAACTGGCACGCAAGCGCACCCTGGCGCTGCTCGCCGACGGCCCGGACGCGATGACCCGCGCGCACCGCGCCGGTCACGTCACGGCCAGCGCGCTCGTCGTCGACGACGCCGGCCGGGTGCTGCTCTGCCTGCACGGGCGGCTCGGCATGTGGATGCAGCTCGGCGGGCACTGCGAGGCCGGCGACACCACCCTGGCCGCCGCCGCGCTGCGCGAGGCCACCGAGGAGTCCGGCATCGCCGGGCTGGTCCTCGACCCGGAGCCGATCGACATCGACGTCCACGAGGTGCGGTGCGGCGCCGCCGACGGCGCGCCCGCCGAGCCGTCGGTCCACTTCGACGTGCGGTTCCTGCTGCGCAGCCCGGCCGGCGCCACCGAGCGGATCAGCGAGGAGTCCGCCGATCTCGCCTGGTTCACGCCGGACGCGCTGCCGAGTCCGCTCGCCTCCGGGACCGTGCGCCAGATCGCGCCGGCTCTGGCCCGGCTCTCTCAGATGTAACCGTGGTGGCCGAGCTCCTTGAGCTCGTCCACCAGGTGCTTGACCTCCTGGGCCCGCTCGCGGGGGCAGACCAGCACCGCGTCCGGGGTGTCCACGATGATCAGGTCGCGGACGCCCAGGGCGGCCACCAGCCGGCCCGAGGACGGCAGCACGACCAGGTTCTCGGCCTCGCGCAGCAGCACGGTGGGACGCTCCGGCTCGCCGCCCTGGCCGACCACGACGTTGCCGGCCGGATCGGCGGTCAGCACCTCGCCGAGGGTGTGGAAGTCGCCGACGTCGTTCCAGCCGAAGTCGCCGGGAATGGTGCCGACCCGGCCGGCCGTGGCCGCGCCCTCCATCACCGCGTAGTCCACCGAGATCCGCGGCAGGGTCGGCCAGACCTCGCCGAGCACCTCCTCGCGGGCGGGCGTGTCCCACGCCTGCGCGATCCGGCTCACCCCGGACGCGAGCTGCGGCTGCTGCCGGGACAGCTCGGCGAGGAACGCGTCCACCCGCCAGACGAACATGCCGGCGTTCCACAGGTAGTTGCCGGATTTCACGTAGCTCTCGGCCACCTCGTAGGACGGTTTCTCCTTGAACTCCTCGACGCGCAGGAGCGGGCCCTCGTCCGCCTCGCCGCCGCACTGGAGGTAGCCGTACCCGGTCTCCGGGCGTGTCGGGGTGATCCCGAGGGTCATCAACAGGCCCTGGCGGGCGCCGACCATCGCCTTGCGGATCACCGAGGCGAACTCGGCCGTGTCGGCGATCAGGTGGTCGGAGGCGAACGAACCCATGATGGCTTCCGGGTCGCGCCGGGCGATGACGGCGGCGGCCAGGGCGATCGCCGCGCACGAGTCGCGCGGCGAGGGCTCGACCAGAACGTTCTCCTCCGGCACGGAGGAGAGCTGGCGGGAGACCGCCGCGGCGTGTGCCACGCCGGTCACCACAAACGTCCGATCGGGTGACGTCAGCGTGTCCAGCCGGTCCACCGTGGCCTGCAACAACGAGGCCGTGGTGCCGGTCAGAGGATGCAAGAACTTGGGATGACCGGCGCGCGACAGTGGCCAGAGACGGGTTCCGGTGCCCCCTGCCAGCACCACGCCGTACAGCACAGCCTGTTCGTCAATCATGAGCGGAGAGTCTAGTGGCCATCAGGCGGCGACCCGGTTCCACGTTGTCACGTGCACCTCCGCGCTGGACGCCCAGGTGAACTCTTTCGCCCGGTCGAAACCGGCCTTCGCGAGAGCCTGCCGGCGCTGCTCGTCGTGCAGCAGATCGGCCAGATCCTCGGCGATCCGCTCCGGGAGCTCGGTCGTGTACGCCACCGCGTCCCCGCCCACCTCGGGCAGCGAGAGCCGGGGCGTGGTCAGCACCGGGGCGCCACAGGCCATCGCCTCGAGGATCGGCAGCCCGAAACCTTCACCGAAAGATGGGTAACAGGCCACCAGCGCGCCACCCAGGAAGCCGGGCAGATCCGCGTAACGCAGGTAGCCCGGGCGGAGCAGGCGTAGGTGCGGCGGCACCTCGGCGACCGCCCGATCGATGTCGTCGTCGTGTCCCTGACCGCCGGCGATCACCAGGGCCGGCGGGTGCGGCCAGTCGGCGACCGCGCGGGCCCAGCCCCGGATCAGGTTCGGCACGTTCTTCCGGGGCTCCTTGGCGCCGAGGAACGCGACGTAACCGGAGTCGCCGAGGCCGAGGCGGGCCCGGACCCGGGCCTTCTCCTCCTCGGTCGGCCGGTGGAACGCGGCCTGGTCGACACCGTGGTAGGCCACGTCGATCCGGGTCGGGTCCGCGTCGAGCAGGCGGATCAGCTCGTCCCGGGTGGCCTTGCTCGGCACGATCACCCGCGCGGCCCGCCGCAGCGACGTCTTGATCGCGCTGCGGAAGAAGGTCCGCTTCGTGTTGTCGTAGTGCTCCGGCTCGGTGAAGAACGTCGCGTCGTGCACGGTGACCGTCACCGGGGAGCCGGCCCGGAGCGGGCACGTGTAGAACGGCGAGTGCAGCACCTCGGCGCCGACCTGCTGGGCGAGCAGCGGAAGACCGGTCTGCTCCCAGGCCAGACGGGCCGGGCGGTGCACGATCGCGGCCGGTCCGGGGAGCACCTCGGCCTCGGGCAGCATGCGGCGGTAACGCTCCGCATCCGAGCGCTGAGCCACGACCGCGAGGTTCACACGGTCGGCGCTGAGCTGCCCGAGCGCGCCGAGCAATCCGTCGACGTATCTGCCGACACCGCCTCTGTCGGCGGGCACACTTGTGGCGTCGACCAGCACTCGCGGGGGGCGACCGGGGGTCACGAGGCATCTCCTTGGCGTCTCCGGGGTACCGATGACAGACGTACCGATGGCATCTGAAGTCGAGGGTACGCCCGGAAGGCTTCGAGAAAGTGTCCGCGACACCGCGAGATCGTGGTCGTTCCAATGCCGTCACGGACAGTGATCCATCT
Organism: Actinoplanes sp. NPDC023936; assembly: GCF_040639325.1. Classification (NCBI taxonomy): domain Bacteria; kingdom Bacillati; phylum Actinomycetota; class Actinomycetes; order Micromonosporales; family Micromonosporaceae; genus Actinoplanes; species Actinoplanes sp. NPDC023936. Next base: position 93,754 of record NZ_JBEZZR010000006.1, read on the forward strand.
ATCGTGAAGCCGGTGACGAACACAATCCCGCAGGCGTTCGCGGCCGCAGTCCGGAAAGACTCTGCCGCTCCCCTGCTGACCTGGTACGACGACGCCACCGGAGACCGCACCGAACTCTCCGGGGCGACCCTGGACAACTGGGTCTCGAAAACGGCGAACCTGCTGGTCGACGGTGTCGGCCTGGGCCACGGCGACACGGTGGCGCTGGTTCTCCCGCCACACTGGCAGACCGCGGCGCTGCTGCTCGGCGTCTCCGTCGCCGGTCTCGCCGCCGACCTGGGCGAGGAGCCGCAGCCGGTGGAGGCCGTCTTCACCACACCCGAGCTGGTCGAACGGGCCGCCGCCTGGTCCGGTCACGACAGATACGCGACAGGCCTGCTGCCGCTCGCGATGCCGCTGCGCACCCTGCCGGACGGGTATGCCGACTACGTCACCGAGGTCCGCAACTACGGCGACTTCTTCCGCGGCACGCCGGTCGCCCCCGCGGATCTGGCCCTCGGGGGCCCGTACGAGCTGAGTCACGCCGACGTGATCGAGAGCGCCACCGAGCGGGCCGCCCAGCTCGGCATCACCGCGGGTGACCGGGTGCTGATCGACACAGCGATCCACCCGGCGCCGGCCGACTGGCTGCTCGCGCCACTGGTCGCCGGCGCCTCGGTGGTGCTCTGCGCCAACCTGGACCGGTCCAAGCTCGAGTCGCGGAGCACCGCCGAGAAGGTGACCGTCACTCTCGCTTAGCGGCCAGGTCGGCGAACGCGGTCAGCGACTCGGGATTGGCGAGAGCCCCCTTGGCCGCCGCCGACTCGACGGGAGTGCCGGTGAGGATCCGCTTCACCGGCACTTCCAGCTTCTTTCCGGAGAGGGTGTGCGGCACGGCGCGTACCTGATAGGCGGCATCGGGCACGTGCCGGGGCGAGAGCGCGGCACGCAGCTCTCGCGCGATCCGGCCGCGCAGGGCGTCGTCCAGCTCGATCCCCTCGGTGAGCACCACGAAGAGCAGCAGCTCGCCGTTCGGGTCGTCCGGCTTGTCCAGGTGCACGACGAGCGAGTCGACCACCTCGGGCAGGCTCTCCACCACCGAGTAGAACTCCGCGGTGCCCAGGCGCACCCCGCCCCGGTTCAGCGTCGCGTCCGACCGGCCGGTGATCACACAGGAGCCGTCGGAGGCAATGGTGATCCAGTCGCCGTGCCGCCAGATGCCCGGGAACACGTCGAAGTACGCCTCCCGGTAGCGCGAGCCGTCGGCGTCGCCCCAGAACCCGACCGGCATGCTCGGCATCGGCGCGGTGATCACGAGTTCGCCCAGCTCGCCGATGACCGGATTGCCGCCTGCGTCGTAGGCCTCCACCCGGGCGCCGAGGATTCGTCCGGCGATCACTCCGGCCCGGACCGGCAGCAGCGGCGATCCGCCGACGAACCCGGTGCACACGTCGGTGCCGCCGGAGAGCGAGAGCAGTTGCAGATCGCTGCCGACCGCTTCGTAGACCCAGGCGAAGCCCTCGGCGGGCAGCGGCGCGCCGGTCGAGCCGACGCCCTTGAGCCGCTTGCGCGGGGTCAGCCCGGCCTTGCGGCAGGCCATCAGGAACGGCGCCGAGGTGCCGAAGTAGGTGATCCCGGCGGTGTCCACCAGGTCCCAGAGCGCGTTCAGGTCGGGCCAGCCGGGGTTGCCGTCGAACAGCACGATCGACGCGCCGACCAGCGGGCCGCTGACCAGGAAGTTCCACATCATCCAGCCGGTCGTGGTGAACCAGAAGAAGCGGTCGTCCGGGCCCAGGTCGTGGTGCAGGGCGAGGGTCTTCAGGTGCTCCAGCAGGATCCCGCCGTGCCCGTGCACGATCGGTTTCGGCAGGCCGGTGGTGCCGGAGCTGTAGAGCACGTAGAGCGGGTGATCGAACGGGACCGGCTCGAACTCCAGCGGATCGTCGCCGTCCAGCTGGTCCCAGTCCCCACCGGCTTCCAGGTATCCGATGGTGATCACGTGCTCGATCGACGGGATGGCCGCCGCGATATCCGCTGTCTCGGCCCTTCTGCTGATCGCCTTGTCCCCGTAGCGATAGCCGTCCGTCGCCACCAGCACCTTCGGCTCGATCTGGCTCCACCGGTCGATCACGCTCCGGACGCCGAACTCCGGCGCGCAGGACGAGAAGATCGCGCCGAGACTCGCTGTCGCGAGCATCAGCACGTAGGTCTCCGGGATGTTCGGCGCGTAGGCCGCGACCCGGTCACCCTTGCCGACACCCCGGGCCTTCAGCCCGGCACGGACGCGGCGGACCTGATCGCGCAGCTGCCGGGCGGTCAGCCGGACCGGCTCACGACTGTGCGAGTACGCGTGGACGACGGTCTCGTCATCGGTCCGGCCGGGAATCCGCAGCAGGTTCTCCGCATAGTTCAGCGTCGCGCCCGGGAACCACCGCGCACCGGGCATGGCCGCGTCACCGAGCACGGCCTCCGGCGGATCGTGGGCCACCACCTCGAAGTAGTCCCAGATCGACTGCCAGAAGCCGGTCAGGTCGGTGACCGACCACTCCCAGAGCGCCGCGTAATCGGCGAAGACCAGGCCGCGCTCGGTCTCCAGCCAGGTCAGGTAACGGCCGATCCGGGACGTCTGGAGGACATCGGCCGGCGGCTCCCACAACACTGTGTCAGGCGTCACCGTCATGCCGGACACCTTAACGCTCCGCACGCCCTCAGATACGGATCAGTTGATCATGTTGCGCGGTCGCCCGATAGACGCCGGCTCCGATCACCAGACAGGCCGGCGCTGGTCAGGACTCGTCGTGCTCGGCGCGGGCCTTCTGGATGGCGGTCCGCCGGGCCAGCCGGTGGTCGCGCCGGATCATCGCCTCCTGGAACCGGCGGCGGTCCTCGGCGTCACCGGGGAGCACCGGCGGGACCCGGCGCGGACGGCCCGCCACGTCGATCCCGACGAACACCAGATAGGCGGTCGCCACCGGGATCGGCGTCGGCTCCACCGCGTCCCACCGCTCGGCCGTCACCCGGACGCCGACCTCCATCGAGCTCGACCCGGCCCAGTTCACCTGGGCGTACGCGTGAACCAGATCACCCACCCGGACCGGCTCCAAGAAGACGATCTCGTCGATCGCCGCGGTGACGGCCGTCCCGCCGCTGTGCCGTGCCGCGCTCGCCCCGGCCACGTCATCCACGAACTTCATCAGCACACCGCCGTGCACCGTGCCGTATAGATTTACGTCGACCGCAGACATGATCCGGCTGAGAGTGACACGCGAGTGCGCGGTAGGGCGTCCCTGTTCCATGCCGGTACGGTACGACGGCGTTCGCGGACGTTTGCCCGATCGGGGTAGCGTGCCGGATCATGCGCCACCTCAGGTCGATTCTGTATGCACTCGTGCTGGCCCCGTCCATCTGGATCCTGGCCGGTGTCGGTTTCACCGACGACCTGAGCAGTCGCGGCCGTGACTTCTTCGCCGCCGAGTCGGTCAGTGGTCTGCTGCTCGTGCTCTTCGCCGGCATCCTCTACGCGATCCTCACGTTCGCCCCGGTCTCCCCGGCCGGGCCGGTGCTGGCCGGCGTGGCCTACCTGGGCGTCACGATCTGGGCGTGGAACTCGCCCGCGGCGTACGCGGCGCTGTGGTCCCCCGAGGTCTCGAAGGAGGGCTTCGACCTGAGCCGTCCCGGCTACGGCCTGGCCGCCCTCCTGGCGATCCCGCTGATCGGCACCGCGCTGAGTGCCCGCCGCTGGGCGCGGTACGAACCGCCGGTCCTGCCGATCATCGGTGAGATCGGCCGTTTCCGGGGCAAGGCGACCGTCTCCACCGCGCCGCTGTCGATCGCCGAGACGACAGTGATCCGCCCTGGCCGCCCGGCCTCGGAGGCGGACCGGACCGTGGCCGTCCCGGCCGCCGACCACACCGTCGCGTTCCCGACGAACGACCGCACCGTCGCGTTCCCGACCAACGACCGGACCGTGGCGATCCGCGGGGCGGAGAAGACCGTCGCTGTCACCGACGCCGACAAGACCGCCATGGTCGCCACCCCGAAGCCGACCGTCACGGCGCCCAGCGAGGACCGGACCATGGTCTTCCCGGCCGTGACCGCCGAGAAGACCGAGCCGGTGACCGCCAGCAAGACCGAGCCCGTGACTCCCGCCAAGACCGAACCGGTGACCGCCGGCAAGACCGAGCCCGTGACTCCCGCCAAGGCCGAGCCGGTGAGCTCCGGCAAGACCGAGCCGGTGAGCCCCGGTTCGGATGACGAGGAGACTCACCGGCTGGACAAGGACATGGTCACCAAGGAGAAGGCCGCCCGGCAGGAGCCGACCGCGCTCATCCCGGCCCAGCGCACTCCCCCGAAGTCCGAGTCCTGACGACCGGGCCTCAGACGCTCTCGACGCGGCGGGCGAACACCGCCGCCGCGGCCGCCCCGACGCACAGCACCGAGCACATCAGCCACACCACGACATAGGCGCCCTCGGTGGGCGTACTGTCGCTGCCCTGCACCAACGCGGCCAGAATGGCCGCCACCACCGCGCCCGCGACCGCGCCGCCCAGGGTCTTGACGTTGTTGTAGAGCGCGGTCGTGATCCCGGTCCGGGACGCGTCGGCGGTCTCCGCGATCACCGTGGGCATCGCGCCGAGCGCCACACCCGCGGCCAGGCCGACCGGCACCTTGAAGAGCAGCAGCTGCCACAGCTGGTCGTGGAAGAGCGCCTGTGCCAGGAATGTCACGGCGATCGTGAGGAACGCGGCGATCAGGGTCGGCCGGTACCCGAAACGGCCGGCGATCACCGCTGTCAGGTTGGAACCGACCACCGCGGCGATCGCGGCCGGCAGGGCGACCAGCGAGATCTGCAACGCGGTGAAGCCGAAGCCGTACCCGGCATCGGCCCGGTCCGCGGCGAGGAACGTGGAGTCCGGCGCCTGGCTGCCGAAATAGACGATGCCGAAGACGAACGAGCAGAGGAAGAACGGCGCGACGTGCCGGCCGGCCAGCGCCCGCAGGTCGACGAGCGGTTCCGTGGTGCGCAGCTCCAGCACGATCCAGCCGGCGAAACCGGCGAGCCCGGCCAGCGCCAGCGCGGCGCCGGTGACCGCCGATGAGCTGAGCAGCGAGATGCCGGAGAGCAGCGCCACCATCGAGGCGCTGAGCACCGCGACACCGGGGACGTCCAGCTTGCCGGTGGCCAGCTGCGCGGTCTCCGGCACCGCGAGGAACGACACCGGCACGCAGATCACCGCGAGGACCGCGGGGATCAGCAGGGTCAGCCGGGCGTCGCCGATCACTTGGTAGAGACCGGCGGTGATCACGCCGCCGAGCAGTCCGCCGAGCGCGAGCGCGCCGACCAGCCGGGCGATGGCGCGCCGGGCCAGCTCGACCGGGAGGCGGTCGCGGACCAGGGCGATCTCCAGGGGCAGCAGCGCGGCCAGCGGGCCGAGCAGGGCCCGGCCGGCCAGCAGGACCGCCAGGTTCGGGGCGATCACGACCAGGACGCTGCCGACCGCCACGCAGGCCAGGGCGACACGCAGCATGCGGCGGTGGCCGTAGAGGTCGCCGAGCCGCCCGAACGCCGGCACCGAGACCGCCGCGGTGAGCAGCTGGACCGAGATCACCCAGTTCAGGTTGGCGTCCGAGATGTTCATCTCGGTGCCGAGGTCGGGCAGCAGCGGCGCCACCCCGCCCTGGATGAAGCCACTGGTGATCTCGAAGAGGACCAGCAGGCCGACGACGGCCGAGACCTTCTGCGGCTTGTCCAGCACGGCGGTCACGACGCGGCCTGCTTCAGGCGTGCGGCAGCGAGCGAGGCGAGGGCGACGGCGGCCTCCGGCACGGCACGGTCGTCGAACACCGCCTGCGGCGCGTGGTTCATCGGCGCGGAGGCCGGGTCGGTGCCCGGCGGCACGGCGCCGAGCATCAGGTACGCCCCCGGCACCTCGTCGAGCACGAAGGAGAAGTCCTCGGAACCGGCGAGCGGCCGCGGCGCCAGGAAGACCCGCTGCTCGCCGAAGGTGTCCCGCACGGTGCGGTACATGAAGTCGGCCTCGGTCGCGTCGTTCACGGTGACCGGGTAGTTCTCCTGGTAGTCGATCTCCACCTGGACTCCGTGCGCGTCCGCCACGCCCTTGACCACGCGTTCGAACCCGGCTCGGATCGCGGTGTGGGTGGCGGCCGAGAAGGTCCGTACCGTCGCCTGGAACGTGCCGCTCTCCGGGATCACGTTGTTCGCCGAACCGGCGTGGATCGAGCCGACCGAGAGCACGGCCGGGTCCCACGCGTCGGCGGTGCGGGTCACCATGGTCTGCAGCGTGGTGACCATCTCGCAGAGCGCCGGCACCGGGTCGACGGCCAGGTGGGGCGAGGAGCCGTGCCCGCCCTTCCCGGTGACCGTGACGGTGACCGTGTCGGAGGCCGCCAGCACGGTGCCGGCCCGGGTGGCGAACACTCCGAGCGGCAGGGCGGTGGCCGCCACGTGCAGGGCGTACGCCGCGACGACACGGGAACCGGCGGCGTCCAGCACACCCTCGTCAATCATGATCTTGGCGCCGCGCTGGCCCTCCTCGCCCGGCTGGAACATGAACACCACGTCGCCGTCGAGCTCGTCGCGGCGGGACGCGAGCAGGTGCGCGGCCCCGACCAGACCGGCGGTGTGCAGGTCGTGACCGCAGGCGTGCATCACGCCGGCGATCTCGGAGGCGTACCCGATCCCGCTCTCCTCCTGGACCGGGAGGGCGTCCATGTCGCCGCGCAACAGCACGGCCGGGCCGGGGCGGCCGCCGCGCAGCACCGCGGTGACCGAGGTGAGGCTCGTGCCGCGGGTGATCTCCAGCGGCAGTCCGTCCAGGGCGGCGAGGACCTTCGCCTGGGTCAGCGGAAGGTCGAGGCCCAGCTCAGGCTCACGGTGCAGCGCCTGGCGGAGCGAGATCAGACGTTCCGCGAACGGAAGCGCGTCGGAGGAGGTGAACATGCCGGTATGGTCACCAGAATGAACGCTGTGGCGCGGAAATTGCAGAGATCCGCCGTCAATGACCAGTGAGACGCCGGAAACGCTCACCCTGGACGAGCTGGACTACCAACTCCTGACCGCCCTGCAACTCGCGCCCCGCGCCGACTGGCAGCGGATCGGCGCCGCGCTCGGTGTGGACGCCTCGACCGCGGCCCGGCGGTGGAACCGGCTCTTCCGGTCCGGGCACGCCTGGATCAGCTGCATGCCGGCCCAGTTCGCGCTGCAGTCCGTGGTGCTCGCGGTGATCGAGGTGGACTGCGTGGCCGGTCGGCTGCCCGAGGTGGCGGCCGGGCTCGCCGACGACGTCCACATCGTCACCCTGGAACACGTGACCGGGGCGCGGGACCTGCTGATCCAGGCCGCCTTCGTCGACCACGTGCAGCTCGGCCGCTACCTGAGCCTGCGGCTCGGCACGTTTCCCGGAGTGGCCGCGTCGCGTACCCAGATCGCGCTGACCGTGCACATCGAGGGCAGCCGGTGGCGGCTCGACCGGCTCAGCGACGCGGCACGGCAGTCACTCGCCGAAGGCCGTCCGGCGGCGGTCCGGCCCGCTCACGTCCTCGGCGACGAGGACGTGCGCCTCATGCAGGTGCTGAGCGAGGACCCGCGGCAACCGGCGGTACGGATCGCCGAACGGACCGGGTTGAGCCCGACGACGGTCCGGCGGCGCCTGGACCGGCTCGATGCGGAACGCTCCATCGCGTACCGATGCGAAGTCGCTCGTTATGTGTCCGGATATCCGATCTCGGTGTCGATCTGGTGCACGCTCCCGGCCGCCGACACCGGGCGGGTGGTGAGCAAGCTGAGCGGGATGCGGGAGACCCGGTTCTGCGCCACGCTCTCCGGCTCGGCGAACCTGATCCTGGTGGTCTGGCTGCGGTCGGTGCAGGAGGTCGCCGCGTTCGAGGCGCGGCTGTCGGTGCAGGTGCCGGAGCTGCGGATCATCGACCGGGCGGTGGCGCTCTGGGTGATGAAGCTCGGCGGCCACCTGCTGGATCCGCTCGGGCGCAAGCTGAGGACCGTACCCCTGGGGTTTTGGAACGACCCGGAGTCCGACGCTGCCGAAGGCGAGCTTTTGGCCCGCCTCCGGCAGGTGGTCGACTGACCGCCCCTACCCGGTCAGCCGGAGGTGGTCCACAGTAAACGCCTGACGCTCACTTGAGCACCCATTTCTGGTTGGCTCCACTGCCGCAGGTCCAGATGCGGTGACGCGTCGCGGCGCTGTTTCCTCGCCTGTTTCATCGTCGGGTCATAGATGGTGATACCTGGGTACTAGGGGTTTGACAGCTCTCCGGACCGACGAGCATCGACCCACCGCCTTCCTACCTTCCCGGTCATGAATCGACTGTGGATGGTCTCGTTGCTCCTCCTCGCCGTGCCGGCGCTGTGGCTCGCCGGGCCGACCGTCGCGGCCGAGCCGGCGCCTCTCCGCTATCTCGCCGACCCCGTCCCCGACCCGGCCGGCCGACGGCTCCTCGCCGTGGAACCGACCGGCGACGGCCGGATCGTCGAGGTGCTGGGCGACCTCGCGACGGCCCGCCGGGCGGCGATCCTGATCCCCGGCGTGGACACCACGATGTCCAATTTCGACAGCGGTCTCGGTGGCGTGATCTCCCGGGCGCCGGCCTGGCAGGCGCGGCAACTGCACGCGGCGCTCGCGCCGGGCGCGCCGGTCGCGGTGATCGCCTGGCTGGGCTACGACCCACCCGAGGGGGTACGCCGTGACGCGCTCCGCGAGGATCGGGCGGCAACCGGCGCCCTGGCCCTGGAACGTTTCGTCGCCTGGCTGGTCCAGGACCACCCGGACCTGGAGATCACCCTGATCGGCCACAGCTACGGCTCGATCGTGGCCGCCCGCGCCGCCGCGAACCTGCCACCCCAGGTCACCGACATCGTTGCGATCGGCAGCCCCGGCATGGGCGTCGCCAGCCGCGCCGCGCTGCGCACCGAGGCCCGGGTCTGGGCGGGCAGCGCACCGGACGACTGGACCCGCCGCCTACCCGGAGTCCGCATCCTCGGCGTCGGCCACGGCCGCCTCCCGATCGACAGGGAATTCGGCGCGCAGCCTCTGCCCTGCTCCGACGTCGAAGGCCACGACGGCTATTTCCGGCCCGGAACGTCGTCGCTGCGGGCAATGGCCGCGATAACCGGCACGCTCAGAACACCGGCCCCGGAAACGACCGAATCCGAACGTGCTCGCGGCTGAACCGCCGGAGCAGTGACAGCAAGCCCGGTACCGGGCTGAAGGGGCGCCCGGCCGCCGGACCGTGCTTCGGGCCTCCCCCGGCGCACCCGCGCCGGGCGGTATATCGTCGGATCGGTGGCGGTGTGTCCCATCGCCTCTCGCTGCTCCAGACCCCGGTGGCGCGCCATCCCAGCGAGGTGCCCCTGGAGTAACCGTGACTGTCGTCATCCGCCGCCCCCATCCACCGCCTGGTCCTCGATCAGGTGACACGACGTCCTCCGGCGGTGGGCGGTGACCGCCGTGGAGGGGCGCGGGCGGACCCTGCCACTTCAGCCGCCGTACCTGGTCACCACGGTGACCAACCGCCGCGGGGTGTCGGTCGGTGTCACCGCCGACGCGAGCAGCACCGTGGTGGAGATGAAGGTGCACGGCCCATGGTCACAGCACCTCGGCAACCAGGTCACCAGCGGTCTGCGGCTCTGCCTGGCCGGGCCTTCGGAAGCGCTCATCATCGATCTGCACGACGTCGCCGATCCGCACGGGACGAGTCTGCCGTTCTGGTTGGCCGCGCAGCGCACGGCACGAGACGGGCCGTCGCCGGTACACCTGGCGCTCTGCGTGCCACCGTCGGCGATGCTGGGGCACCGGTTACGTCATCACGACGGCAACCCGCCGCTGCTGTTCGCCACGATGACGGAGGCGCGCATCGCGATCGGCGGCAGGCTGGCGCGCAACCACCGCTGGCAGACCCGGCTGGCGCCGCACCCCACCTCCGTACCGGTGGCCCGTGAGCTGGTTAAACAGGCATGTGAGGCCTGGCAGCTGTTAGATTTGCGGCATGACGCCGTACTGATCATGTCGGAGCTGTCCAGCAACGCGGTGGAGCATGCCGGCACCGAATTCGTGATCACCGTGTCCCGGCGCGGCAGCGATCTGCACCTGGCCGTCCGGGACAGCGACACCCGCTATCCGCACCTGGATGAGTCCGCGCCCGGCGGCCCGCAGCTCCCGCTCTCCGAGCGAGGCCGGGGCCTGCGGCTGGTCCACGCGACCGCCGCCGGGTGGGGAGCCATGCCGGCCCACGGTGGCAAGGTCGTCTGGGCAACCCTGTCCGGTGATCCGGGCGGATAACGGCGTACGACAGGCGCCATGAGCCATCCGGTCCCGCTCTCGCTCACGCCCAGCCCGGTGCAAGGCGAGAGGTGTTCCGTGGGAGAAGGTTAGGCATGAGCGTCCACGTGTTACTGGCTTTCGTCCTTGCCGCCGTCGCCGTGGTCGTGTCGGTGCGCTGGGTGGCGAACCGGACCGGCCTTCCGGCCGCCGCGCTGTTGCCGATCATCGGCTTCGGATACGCGTTGCTGCCCGGACCCAACGTCTCGCTCGACCCGGACATCGTCCTGACGTTCGTGCTGCCGCCGCTGCTCTACAGCGCGGCCCTGGATTCCTCGCTCCTCGGAATCCGCCGCAACCTGCGTACGGTGGTCAGCCTGTCGGTCTTCCTGGTGTTGCTCACCGCCGTGATGATCGGCCTGGGGTTCGCGTGGTTCGTCGCCGGCGCAACCTTGGCCGCCGGCATCGCGGTCGGTGCGGCGGTGGCGCCACCGGACCCGGTGGCAGCGCTGGGGGTCGGCCGCAAGGCCGGGTTGCCGCCGCGGATCGTCACCCTGATCCAGGGTGAGGGACTGCTCAACGACGCCACCGCCCTCACCATCCTGAGCGTCGCCGTCGCGGCGGCCGTGGACGGGAACTTCTCCGCGCCGGCCGCGCTCGGCCGGTTCGTGATCGCCGCGGTGGGCGGGGTGGCCGTCGGCGCGCTGATGGCCTTCGCGGTCCGCCTGCTGTCCCGGCCGATGAGCGGTGACCCGATCATGGCCAACGCGGTCTCGCTCAGTGTCCCGTTCGCGGCCTACCTGATCGGCGAGCAGATCCATGTCTCCGGTGTGCTGGCAGTCGTCGTGGCCGGGCTGATCGTCGGGCACCACACGCCGCGATCGGCCTCCGGCGCGGGCCGCCTCCAGACCAGCGCGGTATGGCGGCTGGTCGACTTCCTGCTCGAAGGCTTCGTCTTCCTGTTGATCGGTCAGCAATTGCCCGCGGTCGTGCGCGGCCTCGGGCAGTACGAGACGTCCACCATCGTGATCGCCGTCGCGATCACTGTCGGTTCCGTCCTGCTGCTGCGTCCGCTGTGGTTGCTGCTCACCCAGTCACTGCCGCGTTCCCTGCACACCTGGCTGGGCGGCGACAGGTCGGACGGCAACGCCGAAACGGATGACGGGGAGCCGCTGACCGGCCGGGAGGTCGTCGCGCTGAGCTGGGCGGGCACGCGCGGAGTGATCAGCCTTGCGGCGATCTTCACGCTGCCGCTGGTCACCGACAGCGGAGAGCCGTTCCCGGACCGGGACCTGCTGCTGTTCTGCACGTTCGTGGTCGTGCTCGTCACCCTGGTCGGCCAGGGTCTCACCTTCGGTCCGCTCGTCCGGGCGCTCGGGCTGAGCGCGAACGACAACGACAAGGCGCGGCTGCGCAACGAGGCGCGTTCGGCCTCGGTCGAGGCCGCGCTGGTCGCGCTCGACGATCTGGAGGCACAGGAGAACGACGACATCCAGGCCCACGTGATCGAGACGATGCGCGGCCAGCTGCGCACCCGGCTGGCCCGATACCGCAGCCGGGTCGCGCTGCTGCAGAGCAGCGACCCGGACAGCTTGCCGGTGTCGCCGCTGTACGAGGCCGGGTTGCACGTTCGCCGGGTAGCGCTCGACGCCCAGCGGGAGGAACTGCTGCGGTGGCGGGATTCCGGCCGGCTCCCGGACGAGGGTCTGCGTGTGCTGGAACGCGAACTGGACCACGAGGAGCGCCTGCTTCCCGACCGGCCGGTGCAGCGGTAGGGCGCCGATCAGCCGCCGCTCTCGATGCCGGCGAGCAGCTCAGGTGTGCGGCGTTCGTCGCCGGCGTCCGCCGCCGCGGTCAAGGCGGCGTCGGCCGAGCGCCGGCTCGCGCCGGACGGGACGACCAGGAGATCGAAGCGGTCACGCCCGAAGTCGCTCATGACGGTGACCAGCCCGGCCGGCTGGGAGGTGTACCACCCGAGCCGTGCCGCCGAGCGGCCCGCCGCCGCCCGCGGAAGATGCGGCAGGTCCCATTCGGCGGGGTTGAGCAGCAGATGCGTGATCTCCCCCCGGAGATCGGACAGCGCTTCCACCAGCGCGGGGAGCTCGGTTGTCGCGTCGGTCGAGCGAGGCCACCAGGCCCCGTCGAGAACGGTGGTCCGGGAGGGATGCGGGTCCAGGCGCAGTCGTGCGGCGCCGGCGTTCCGGTCCATGAGGGTGCCTTCCTGTCGGCGACATCCGCGTCATCAAGGGGTGGGCGCGGTGCGCTCGCCGGGAGACGCCGAGAAGGCCGGGTGTCACTGAACCCTACGCTCGTTCACGCCGTTTGCTCGCCGCGCGACGCGGGTATCGTTCAGGCAACGGCTGTCCAGACTCCCGCAGCCTTCGTCATCAGCCTTTGCTCACCCACACGTCGCATCGTGTCCGGGGAGCACATCGAGGGAGTCGCGCGATGAGCGTCCCTGTTCCTGTCTCCGTTTCCGCCGATTCACGGCGATCTGATTCCGCCACGACGTCCGCCACGGAACGACCGCGCCCAGCCGGCAGCGACTTCGCCGCGCTGAACCGGCGCATCACCGAGGCCGGGCTGCTCGAACGGCTACCGGCCTACTACGCCGTGCGGATCACTGTCGTCGCCGCGATGTTCGCCGCGGCCTGGGCAGCGGTCCCGATCCTCGGCTCGTCGTGGTGGCAGCTCGCCGTCGCCGCGCTTCTGGGCGTCGTGTTCTCGCAGGTGGCGCTGCTGGCGCACGACGTGGCACACCGCCAGGTCTTCCGTACGCGGAGGACCAGCGAACTGGTCGGCCGGACGGTGGCCAACGCCGGGATCGGCATGAGTTACGGGTGGTGGATGGAGAAGCACACCCGGCACCACAACAACCCCAACCACGATGACCTCGACCCGGACGTACAGCCGGAGGTGCTGATCTGGGCGACCGAGTCGGCGGTCGGCCGGCGCGGGCTGAAGGGCTTCATCAATCGTCACCAGGCGGGCCTGTTCTTCCCGTTGCTGACGCTGCTCAGCATCGACCTGCGGATCTCCAGCATCAAGGCGCTCCGGCGTCCCGGCATGAAGCACCGCGGCCTGGAAGCCGGTCTGATGGCGCTGCACCTGGTGGCGTACGTGACGGTCCTTCTCGTGGTTCTGTCCCCGCTGCAGGCGCTCGCCTTCTTCGCCGTGCATCACGCGGTGTTCGGGGTGTACCTCGGCATGACGTTCGCGCCGAACCACAAGGGGATGCCGCATCCGACCGGGGACGAGGACTACCTGCGCAAACAGGTGCTGACCGCGCGCAACGTCACCGGTGGCTGGCTCACCGACACGGCCCTGGGGGGCCTGAACCACCAGATCGAGCACCACCTGTTCCCGGCGATGCCCGCCCCCAACCTGCGCAAGGCTCGACCGATCGTCAAGGCGTACTGCGCACAGGTCGGCGTCGCCTACGAGGAGACGAGCCTGGTCGAGTCGTACCGGCAGGCGCTGCGCCACCTGCACGAGGTGGGCGCCCCGTTGCGCGCGAGCAGGACGTGACGCTCAGGGCCGCGTCAGGTCCGGCAGGGCGGCCAGGTCGGTGACGATCAGCTCGGCCACCTCGGTCAGGCGCCGGTTGTTGTTCCGGGCATAGGCACGGATCCGGCGGAACGCCTCGTCGACGCTGATCCCGTGGACCTGAGCGATGGCGCCCTTGGCCTGCTCGATGATGATCCGGCTGTTCAGGGCGCCCTGCAGTTGCTCGGTCAGCGCCTCGCTACGGCGGATCGCGCGTTCCTGCATCAGGCCGATGGTCGCGATGTCGGCGAGCGCCTGCATGATCGGAACATCGGCCGGGTCGAAGACTCCGCCGGTGGAGCTGCCGAAGATGTTCAGGGCGCCGATCACCTGCGTACGCAGCCGGAGCGGAAACGCGTGCACGGATCGGAAACCGGCATCGGTCGCCCGGGGCGCGAAACGCGGCCAGCGGTCCGTCGCCGACGCGAGGTCGACATTGACGATCGATCGCCCGGTCCGGAACGCCTCCAGGCAGGGACCCTGGTCGTTCTGCAGCTGGAACAGCTCCACCAGTCGGACGTTCTCGTCCGAGCCCGCCATGAACTCCAGCCGCCCTCGCTCGTCGGCCAGCATCAGTCCGGCCGCGGCCGCGTCGACCAGGCTCTGGGCCCGGTCGGTGACCATGTGCAGGAAATCGAGGAGGTCGAATTCGTCCACCAGGGTATCGGCGGCCTCCACGAAGATCGTCGCGAGCCGCTCAGTCGAAACGCTGCTCATGATCTGCCTCCCGGTAACCCCGCACCCGAAAACTGCTCATTCGTCGCTCCCATCCAATCGCAGCCGTCGCTCGACGACGTCGCGAGCGACCTCCTCGAGACGACGGTTCTGGGCATAGGCGTGAGCCCGCATCCGTGCCAGAGCCTCACCGATGGATACCCCCAGTTGCATCATGACCATCCCTTGCGCCTGGAACAGTTCGGCGCGGCGTCCCACCTCCAGGGCCCCGGCATCGCCGTCGCGCGCGACCCCGTTCTGTTCCCGGTCGAGCAGTGCTTCCACGGCGACCTCGGTGAGGGTGAAGGCGGTCCGCAGTTCCGCACCGTTCAACGGGCCCGCCCGGTCCCGGAAGACGTCCATGACCCCGAGCCGTGCGGCGCCGACCTGCAACGGGAAGGCGAACACGGCACGGACGCCGTCGCCCCGGGCGGCCGGGCCGTAGAACGGCCACCGGTAGGGCCCGGCGTCGGACAGATCCGGCGTGAGCACCGGCCGGCGAGCGGCGAAAGCATCGATGCACGGTCCCTCACCGAGGACGAACTGGAAATCCTCGACGCGCTCACTCAACGGATCCGATGCGGCGCACACCCCACGCGTCCCGTCACTGGTCATCACGCTGATGCCGGACCCGGTGGCCGCCAACGCCTCGACGGCGGCCAGGCAGATCCGCTGAAGCAGGCCCAGGTCCGCCGGCTGCCGGTCGATGAGCCGCCGGACGAACGCCCGGCGCTCGTCCTCGCCGAGGGCCGAGGTCATGACGACACTCGATCGGGAGACAGCCGGGCCGGGCAGCGCGTCGATACCGGCACACCCGTCCCCTTCCAAGCGCATACGCCGGGGACTGGGGCGGCATGAGCCAACAGATAGGGCTCACCCTACTCCTCGCCGGAGCCTGCTCACTTCTTGGCGGATCGGATTGCTCGTTGGCGCACCGGCCCGCCGAGCGTCGGTATCGGGCCGCTTGTGCCACCGCCCCATTAGCCGGGTATATACCATTAGCGAGGCCATATCAGCGTATGACCACGGCGAGGGCCGGCGGGCTGGCCCGTGAACGGACGGGTTCGGTGAGCAGGATTCTCGTGGTCGACGACGAGCCGGATCTGCGATTCATCCTCCGGCGGATCCTCACGCGTGCCGGCCACGAGGTCACCGAGGCCGGTGACGGCGCCACCGCCCTCACCTCCGTGCAGGAGACGGCACCGGATCTCGTGGTGACCGACATGATGATGCCGGTGATGAGCGGTGTCGAACTCATTCGAGCGCTGCGGGCCGACCCGGTGACCACGGCGATTCCCATTCTGGTGATCAGCGGCGACGCGCACCTGGCAGTCGACGCCGATGCCGCGCTCGCCAAGCCGTACCAGCGCGCCGAGGTGCTCCGGGTGGCCGCGAGACTGCTCCGGGAAGGACGTGGCACGAAGTGAAGCGACTGTCGACCGGGCAGGCGGACCTGGACCTGATCCTCGGTGGCGGCCTGCAGCCGGGTTCGGTGGTGGTCGTGGCCGGGCCGCCCGGATCCGGCAAGACGATCCTGGCGCAGCAGATCTGTTTCGCCAACGCCACCGTCGAGCACAAGGCCGTGTACTACACGACCCTGTCGGAGCCGCACTCCAAACTCATCGAGCACCTCAGCGGTTTTCCGTTCTTCTCCCGGGAGGACCTGGGGCCGAAGGTCGAATACGTGCACCTGGGCGACAAACTGCGCGGCACCGGCGCCAACGACCTCGAACCGCTCATCGACGAGGTGGTCCGCAAAGCCCTCGACGACGAGCCGGCGCTGGTGGTGATCGACAGCGCCAAGATGCTGCGTGACTTCGTCAGCGACCACGTCCTGCGGATGGCGCTGTACGACCTGACCAGCCGTGTCGCGCACAGCAGGGCGGTGCTCCTGCTGCTCGGCGAGTACACCACCGAGGACATGCAGAGCGGGGTGGAGTTCGCCCTGGCCGACGGCATCGTCCACCTCACGCACGAAGCCCGCGAACCGGTGGACCGGCGCGGCCTGCGAGTGATGAAGCTGCGCGCCGCCACCCACCTCAACGGCACGCACGCGGTTCACATCACCGCCGACGGGTTCCGGGTGTACCCCCGGGTCGAGTCCTTCCTCCCCGAGTCGGTGGCCGTCCGGCGCGGCCGCATCCCTTCCGGGATCCCTGGCCTGGACCCGCTGATGGGCGGCGGCATCCCCGACGGGGACGCCACCCTCGTGCTCGGCGCGTGCGGCGTGGGCAAGACCATCGGCTGTCTGCGCTTCGTGGCCGAGGGCCTGGCCCGGAACGAGCGGACCCTCTACATCAGCTTCCAGGACACCGTCGACCAACTGATCTACGTGGCCGACACGTTCGGGTGGGACTTCGAAGCCGCCCGGGCCCGCGACCAGATGGTCATCTCGCACGTACCGATGGGCAGCCTCGACCTCGACGTGCTGGCGACCGTGATCCGCCACCGGATAGCCGACGGCACGACCACCCGGATCGTGATCGACAGTCTGGACGCGATGGCCAACGCCGCCCGCGAGGCCCACCGGTTCCCCGCCTACCTGCGCAGTCTCCTCGGCGTCGTCCGCGACGCCGGCGCCTCGTTGTGGGTCACCAGCGAGACGACGACGTTCGGGCCCATGGCCGACCCCCTGGTCGGACTCATGTACCTGTTCGACAACGTGGTCCAGCTCCGCTACCTCGAACACAGCGCCGAGATCGGCCGGGCCCTCAACGTCCTGAAGATGCGCAACAGCCGCCACGAGAGCGGCATGTATTCCTGCCACATCACCGAGAACGGCTTCACAGTGGGTGACAAAATCGGACGACTCACCGGAATGCTCGGCTGGAGCGTCCTGCGCGAGTGCCCCGCCGCACCCCGTCCTGACGACGACGCGGGCTGACGACGCCTTTCTGTGGGTCAGGCCGCGTCCATGGCCTGGACGTCGTGCAGCTCACCGGCCATCATGTGCAGCCGCTGGACCGGCACCTGGAGGCGCAGGAGCGGGAACTCGTCCAGTTCCTCACGGGTGGCGTGCTCCAGAATCGCCCGGTACAGGGTCGCGAATCCGCTGTCGAAGCCCGAGTGGCGGGTGCCGAGGTCGTGCAGGGTCGCGAGGGACCGCTGGATGGCGGCTCCCGCGAGCATGCGGGCCGTACCGACCACGTCACCGGTGCCGGTGCCGGTGCGGGCGGCCGGATGGACGACGGCCCGTTCGCCGCGCTCGTGCAGATGGACCAGGGCCTCGAGCTCCCTGAACCGCCGCTCTCTCTCCGCGCCCCGGGAGCGCTCGACACCGGCACACAGCCGGCGGATTTCGTCGTGCTGCTCCAGCAGCACATCGATGACGTCGGCGTAGCCCATCACGACCACCGGCCCGCGCCATGCGGACGCGTGACGGTTGCCCGAGGTGAAATCGATCGAGGAACTCATGGCCGGCCCCCAGAATCAGCAGCGATGACGCCGGGGTCCAGAGCGTTGTGGCTTGATTCCTCCACGGTACTCCGCGCCCCGAGCGGAATCCCTCCGCGCCGGGCGCCCATTGCGCTTCCGTGCTGGAGAGTGGACCCGTGCTGGAGCGTGGAGATGAGGGCGAGGGTGGATTCCGCGCCCTGGTTGAGGTTGGGTCCGTGCGGGGTCAGCCCGTCGTAACCGCCGCCGGTCGCCGGGTCCCACATCGCCCGGCCGATGTCGTTGTCGCCGAGGAACCAGGCGACGCACCGGTGCACGCCCTCGTGCCAGCCCTGATCGCCGGTGACGCCGGCGGCGGTGGCGCAGGCATCGGCCAGCGCCGCCACCTCGATCGGTTGCTGATCATGGCGCAGTCGTGGCGTGCCGCGTTGCCAGCCGGCCGCGGGCAGGACCGACAGATGGCCGTCGCTGGTCTGGATGTCCAGCAGCCAGGTCAGCATGCGCAGGCCGGCGGCCCGGGTCGGGAAATCGCCGAGAAGGTCGCCGGCGAGGATCAGGGCTTCGGCGAGCGCGGCGTTGGCGTAGGTGAGCCGCTCGTCCGGCCACGGCCAGCGCGGATCGGAGCCGGGGCGTCCGATCACCGTCACGGCGTCAGCGAGGAGCGAAGCAGCAGATCCGTCGGCGAGCAGCGAAGCGGCAGATCCGTCGCCGGGGTCGGCACGGAGCAGTTCGGCGGCGCCGAACGCGGCGAATGCCATGGCCCGCGGGCTGCCGGCACGGCAGGAGGCGCCTCGGATGAAAGCGTGGCGGGCTTCCCGGCGGATCCACGGAGCCGGGCAGCGCGCCGCGGCGGTCCCGAGGCCCCAGAGGGCGCGTCCCCACCAGTCCCCCAAGCCGGGTTGATCGGCCCAGTTCCGGTCGAATCCGAGGCGGTTGCGGAAGGCGCCGCCGGCGTCCTGCGCGTGGGTGAGGAAGGCCAGATAACGCTCCGCGAGCCCCAGCACCTCGGCGGAGGGATCACCCTCGCGGCTGGTGACGACGAGGCCCCGGGCGGCGTCGTCGGTGCAGTAGCCGTGCCCACGGCGGGCGATGGCGTGCCGGGCATGTTCGAAGAGGCCGGTGTCGTCGGTCAGCCGCATCAGGTGCGTGAAGGGGGCGGCGGGCAGGACGACGCCGGTGCGCGGCGCCGTGCTGGTGGCCCTGACTGTCACGTGCCGGCCACGGCGACCGGGTGATGATCGGTGACGAGCGTCGCGGCGAGTTCGCGGTATCGCTGGGCGACGACCGGCCAGCGCAGTGTCGGTTCGGCCTGGCCGTTGCGGTCGCGCAGCGTGGCGGCCAGGGCGGGCTGGGTGAGGATGCGCCGGATGGCGGTCGCGAGGGCCGCCGGGTTCTTGTGCGGGACGAGCAGGCCGGGTCCGTCGGTGAGCAGTTCCACCGCGTGCGGGAAAGCAGTGGCGACGACCGGGATCCGCGCCGCCACCGCCTCGACGAGGACGCCCGAGGTGACCTGTTCGGTGGAGTCGTACGGCAGCACGACGACGTCGGCGGAGCGGATGAGCTTCCCGAGCGCCGCATCGTCGAAGTACGCCGACTCGTAGCGCACCTGATGCGCGATGCCGAGGGCGGCGCCGAGCTGGTGCAGGCTCGCCCGGTATGCCTCGCCGTGCAGTTCGGCGACCTTGGGATGTGTCCGGCCCGCCACGGTGTAGACGGGTGCGGGCTTGAGCTTCTGCAGCCGGGCCAGGCCGCGCAGTGCCCATTCGATGCCCTTACCCGGTCCGAGCAGGCCCCAGGTGAGCAGGTGTGGCTGGGGGTGCCGGCGAATCGGCGGGCCGGCGTAGTCGGAGGCGCCGTGCGGGATCACGGAGATCTTCGCCGGGTCGACGGCGTAGCCGGCGAGCAGCCGGTCGTGAGCGGCCCGCGTGATGGTCACGACCGCGCCGGCGGCCCCCGCGATCTGTTCGAGCAGCGACTTCTGGCTCGGCGTGGGCCGGCTGAGCACGGTGTGCAGGACGACGATGCTCGGCACGGTGAGCCGGCGCAGCACGGACAGGACCTCTCCGCCGTCGCGACCCGGGTAGATGCCGTACTCGTGCTGCACGACGGCGATGTCGAAGCTGTTCAACGCCGCGGCGCTGTCGCGCCAGCCGGCCGGCGTTCCGGCTGTCCAGGTGTGCACCACACCGGGCTCGGACGTGAGGTCGTCGCCGTGCCCCGCGATCCGCACGACGCCGCCCGCGACGCCGGCCCGGCCGAGGTGGGCGGCGAGTGCGGCGTTGAAGGTGGCCAGCCCGCAGCGGGTGGGCGGGTGAGTGCTGAGGAATCCGTACCTGATGGTCATGAACCGTGCCTTCCGTTCGTCGGCCCCGGCGCGGGTCACGCGCCGGCCGGCCGCACGCGGCGACGGCGCCGAATCGGCGAAAGCGTCGGTCGTGCTGGATTGATCGACCGGCCAACGCCGGCCCGCTCTCACACCGATTCGGAGTCGGCCAGCGCCATCGGATCGAGGTGCAGCATGGCCAGCAGTCCGCCGTGCTGCGCAGGGTCGATGCGGTCGGGTAGCTCCCGATCGACGAATTGGGCCCTGGCGTGCTGGCCACGTTCGCGGAGCGCGGCGATTACGGCAGCCTTCGAAATGGTCATATGTCTGCTCTCCCGAGGTTGTCCGCCGAGGTGGACCGGAGCCGCCGGGGTCAGGAGCGACGTCCCTCACCCTACGCCCAGGGCGACCGGCGCGCCGAACGGCTCCCCGCGCCTGCTACGCGTCAACGTGGCATGGGAACGCCCGGGAGAACGCGAGGCAACCGTCGCTTGCCGCCGGGCGGCGTAGGCTTGACATCAAATCCACCTTTTTCGTGATTCAGCCGCCTAGACCCCGCGGGTACGACCTAAGGAAGCCCCGTGATGTTCAGCGACGCCATGACCCATCCGACCGACACCCAGGTCGCCGCGCACGCCCTCGTCGAGGCGGCAACCATGGGCGGATACGCCCCGTCGATATGCAACACCCAGCCGTGGCGGTGGCGCCTCACCGCCGGCACACTCGAATTGCGCCTCGCGCCGGAGCGGATCCTGCGGGTCACCGACCCGGAAGCCCGGCTGGCGACCCTGAGCTGCGGTGCGGCGCTGCATCACGCACACGTCGCGTTGCGCGCACAGGGCTGGCACGCCACCGTGACCCGGGAACCCCACGACGCCCCGGACGTGCTCGCCCGGCTTCGGATCACCGAGCGGGAAGCCGCCGACCCCGCCTCACTGGAGTCCTTGCGGGTCATCCCGTTGCGGCACACCGACCGCCGTCCGATCATCGGAACACCGGTGGATCCGGCGGACCTGGCCGCCGTCGTCGCGGCGATACGCGCCCACGACACGGACCTGCACACGCTGCGACCCGACCAGATCATCGAGCTGGCCGCGGCGGTCGACCACGCGCAGCGCAGCGAAGCGGCGGACCCGGCCTGGCAGGCCGAGCTGGCCGCCTGGGCGGGTGGCACCCGGCCGTCCGGATCCGGCGTTCCGGACGCGACGATCCCCGACCGGGCGACGCCGACGACGGTACCCAGCCGCGATTTCGGCCATCACGGTGCTCTGCCGGTCAGCGGCGGGCACGACACGGCGGCGGTGTTCGTCATGCTCTACGGTCGCGGCGACGATCCGGTCGACTGGTTACGAGCCGGTGAGGCGCTGTCCGCGGGTTGGCTCACCGCCACCGGCCACGGCGTCTGCGTGGTGCCGTACAGCGCGCCGATCGAGGTGATCGCGAGCCGGCAAGCGATGCGGGCGATGATCGCGAGCGTCGGTCACCCGTACCTGCTGCTGCGACTGGGCCGGCCCGACCCGGCCGCCACCCTCGCCCCGCACGCGCCCCGGCTGCCCGTCGACCAGATCATCGAGTACGCCTGACGACGTGCCGCCTGCTATTCCGGGATGATGACGGTGGGACAGGTGGCGTGCTGGACGCAGTGCTGGCTGACCGAGCCGAGCAGCATCCCGGCGAAGGCACCCTGACCGCGGCTGCCGAGGACCATCAACTGGGCTCCCTTGGCGGCATCCAGCAGGACCTGCGCGGCCGGTCCTTCCAGCACGTGGGTGGCGACCGGCACCGGGTGTTCCTCCCCGCTTCGGACCTGCGCCACCGTCTCGGCCAGAGTCTTCTCGGCGTACTTGACGACGGCGGCGTCGTCGATCCCGGTGGGCGTCCATCCGTAGGTGTAGGCGTACATGGGCGGCACCTGCCACGCGGTGACCGCCTCGACTGTCGCGCCGGTCAGCCGAGCATGGGCGAGTGCCCAGCGCAGCGCTTGCGCGGAACCGGCGGAATCGTCCACGCCCACGACGATGCGATGATCCTCTTCGCGCTTCTGATCGATCATGTGGAACTCCTGACCATGGCCCGCCGGTGAATGAGGACGGGTGATGAATGGCGCGGGACGGCGTGCGCCTGCCGCGAGTGTCTACGTGAGCCAGGTGTTGCGCCGCACGAGCGGGGTCGCTGCCCACCGGCGACCGAAGCCCCAGACGTTTCCGGCGCCCAGCAGGGCCAGCAGGATCAGCACCGCCGCGTAGACGAGGTGGTCGTCCAGGAACGGGTTGGTGGCCGGCGGTAGCACCACTGTCCACATCAGCACGGTCAGCAGGGCACCGGCGGCCGCGGCGACGCGCATGCCGATGCCCAGGACCAGCGCTGTGCCGATGCCGGCCAGCGCCGCCATGAACAGGCCGTCGACGACGGCGTTGCCGGCGATCGAGTGATAGAGATCGGCGAACGGGCCGGCCGCGGACTCACCCAGGAAGCCTGCGGTGGGGCTGCCACCGTCCAGCCACGCGTTCGCGGCGGGAGTGCCGCGCCCCAGACCGAGCAGCTTGTCGAGGAACGCCCACAGGAAGAGCCAGCCCATCGCGAGCCGGATCCCGGCCGACAGGTAGCGCGCCGCGGTGGCCGTCCGGCCCGTGATCGACAACGTGCTTTCCGGTACCCGCGCCTGGTGCCGGGCACCCGGTCCCGGCCGTTCGCGGGCGGTCGGACCCGGTCCCGGCCGTTCGCGGGCGGTCGGCGAGGAGGCGGGTAGGGCCGTTTCGCGACTGTTGGCGATGCTGACCATCGCACTCACATTCCTTCGGATTGCTCATGGCGCATGGTCCGCGGCGCATCCAGCGCAACCACGGATCGATCGGATGGCGGCGCCACCGGCTCAGAGCGGCCACCGTGCTCCCGTGCGGGCTCCGGCGCCGCTCCCGGACGCGGCAACCAGAGCACGGGCCACGATTGGCGGGGAATGTCGACGGTGTCGGCAGGCTCAACAGCCACCGGGGTCTCGGGCGACGCTTCGACCGTACGCGCATTTCACCGGCTCTGCCGACCCGCGCGACGCCCACGAACCCGATGGCGGGTGGATGCATGCTCATGCCGATGAGGGGCGCCTGTGGCGTCGTGTGGTGCGGGTCATGGCGCGGATTCGGAGCTTGTTGGTGGCGTACCGGCTGCGCGGGAGGCCGGGAACAGAAGTGACCTTCCCGCGCGGCCGGTGTCGATCAGCCGGCGAGTTGGCTGGACTCGACGGGCAGGCCGGCGGCCACCCAGTCCTGGATGCCTTCGCGGTACTTGCGCACCTTGGTGTAGCCGAGGGCGGTGAGCTTGTCGGCTACCCGCTGGCTGTTCGGGCAGGCCGGGTTCGAGCAGTAGGTCACGATCGGCGCGCCACGGTCGGGCAGCAGCGTGCCGGCACGGTCCGCGACGTCGGCCTCGACCAGCGCGATGGCGCCGGGCAGGTGCTGCTGAGCGTAGTAGTCGCCGCCGAGGGCGTCGATGACGGTGACGGTACCTGCGTCGATTTCGGCGCGGAGCTGTTCGCGGGTGATGAGGGCGGTCATGGCATCCTCCAAGTAATCGGACTACAGTCCAGTTATGCCTCGAGACATTAGCGGACCGCAGTCCGGTTCCGCCAGGCCGGCAGAAGAACTCCTGCTGTTGTGCAGCTCACCGCCCGTCGAGCGGGCCGACGCCGCTCGCAACCGTGTCGCCGTGCTGAACGCAGCAGCGGCCCTGTTCCGCGAACACGGCATCGAGGCGGTATCCATGGACGCGATCGCCGCTGCCGCAGGCGTGGGCAAGGGCACGCTGTTTCGCCGCTTCGGCGACAAGGCGGGACTGGCCGTCGCATTGCTCGACGAACAGGAGCGCAGCCTGCAAGAGGCGATCATGTTCGGCCCGGCACCGCTCGGACCGGGCACGCCGGACGACGACCCCGGCTCACGCGAACGGTTGCGGGCTTTCGTGGCCGCCTACCTCGACTACCTGCTGGCCCATCTGCCACTGATACGGATGTCGGAGACCGCTTCGCCCGGTGCGCGCTACCGGATCGGCGCATACCGGTTCTGGCACCGGCACGTCTCGCTGCTACTGCAGAGACGCGATGACCCAGAGGCCGACGCGCACACCCTGCTGGCCGCCCTCGCCGCCGAACACGTGCACGCCGTGGCCGCCGAGGTCGGTGCCACCCGAGTACGCCACGCCGTGCAGGGCCTTGCCGATGCCCTCACCATCTGAAGCCACGGCACCGTTCTTGACCGATCACCCTCATCCCGCGGACAAGGCGCGTCGCGCTCACGTACCCGTCACGGTGCGTAAGTGGTTCGTGGCCGACGACAGGGTCTCCTGGCGCCTCGAAGGCCGGCGCCCAAACTCGCGAACATCGAGATCGGTGAGACATCGCTGGTGCCTGACTTTCTCAGCGGGCGACCAGCTCGTCGATCAGACTGTCGGCCAGCCTCTGGGTACGGGCCTCCGTATGATCCAGCGCGATCACGACCATACCGGCACGCTGCGCGGGCAACCGGGCGATCTGGGCGCTCAGACCCGCCCACAAGCCGCCGTGGCGGTGCAGCGGGAAACCAGCCCGGGTCAGCACGTCGACACCCCAGCCGTACGGGATGGGCGTGCCGTCGTCGAGCCGGCCCGCCGTGTGCAACAGGCCGGAAACGCCCAGCTCGTCGTTCATCAGGGCCTCGTTCCAGCGCATCAGGTCGGCCGCCGTCGACCAGACGCCGCAGTCGCCGAGCGACAGCGGCGCCGGGGAGCCCAGCTCGGTCGGCGTGGTGCCGGGCGGGAACGGATCCGGGCCGGGCCAGTAGCGGGTGGCGGCCATGCCGAGCGGCTCGAACAGGCGCGAGCGCGCGAAGTCCGGGAACGGCTCGCCGGCGATACGTTCGACGATGACCGACAGGCAGGTGTAGCCGGGGTTGCGGTAGCTGAACGCGGTTCCCGGCGTGCTCTCCAGGGTCGCGTGCCCGCCCAGCTCGGCCAGCATGCCGGGTACGGTCCGGTCCCGCCCGGCCTTCTTGAGCGCGAAGAACTCGCCGGCCTCGGGCAGTCCGCCGGTGTGGTGAATCAGGTGCCGCACGCGGACGGTGGCCGCCCACGCCGGAAGCTCGGGGATCCATTCGACCAGCGCCGACTCGACGTCGAGCTTTCCCTGCCGTACGAGCAGCGCCACGCACGCGGCCGTGATCTGCTTCGACACCGACGCGACGCAGGCCGCCGTGAACGGTTCGCCATGGCTCACGTACACCGCCGGCGCGTCCCCGTGCCGCAGGCCGACCACGACCCGGTCGCCGTCGCCGTACCCCGCCAACTCGATGAGCGCGGCGGCCCGCTCGGGAAACCCTCGATCCACCGGCCCAGTATCGGGAGCGGCCGCGACCATGTACATCCGCGGCGACGTCTTCGAGGCCCTGTCCGGCATGGAGGTCGATCCGGCGGACTGCCGGCCGGCGTCGACGCTGGCGGAGGCCGCCGGCTTGACCTGGGACACAAAGTGGCCGGACGCGCACGCCCGGCCACTACCCCTCTGAGCTGCTGAAACAGCCGATTTCAGCCCTTCAGAAGCTGCCTCGCCATCACGATCCGCTGCACCTGGTTCGTGCCTTCGTAGATCTGGGTGATCTAGGATCGCACCCCATCTGAGCTGGGAAAACGTCGAGTCCCGGACCCCTTACCCAGGATTTACCCAGGACGTTGACGCGCGCGGGCTCCGCTTCGCGACTAAATCATCGACCGCAGGGGATATGCAACCGTCCAGCGGTAATCAGCAGCAACCAGCAAGATCGTGGGCACCAACCTTCACGCTACGCCGTGACGCCCGCCAGAAATGCTGCTTCTGCCGGATTGACCGCGCCGAGGCGCTACTTCGTGTTAACCCGCCGGTGCTGAAGTTCCGTAGCTCCCGTGCCGTCCGGTCGAAGATGATCTTGTGGTTGTGTAAGCGCCGCGGCCAGGACTTGTTGCGCGCTTGATGGATTCGAGAACGTGCCTTCCCGGAGGTCGCGGCGGTGATCCCGTACCGAAGGATTCCGCATGTCTCGTGCATGGGTTACGGCCCGTCTCAACGGCCTTGGCTACACCTGTTTCTGGATTGACCCGGATAAGAAGCAACGGCAGAAGACGTTCAACCTCAAAGCCGACGCGCAGGTCTTTCGGGGCAAGAAGCAACGCGAACTCGATACCGGCACGTACCTGGAGGCTGAACGCGGCGCCGAGACCGTCGTCTCGTTGTTCGAGCGGTGGGCGACCAGCCGGGGCGTGGAAAACTCGAGCGTCCGGCAGTACCGCAGCATGCTGAACCAGGCGGTCCAGCCCTTCTTCAAGGCGAAGGCGACCGGGGCGCTGAAGCTCGCCGACGTGCAGGAATGGATCCTGTGGATGCGCGACGTCAAGATGTACGCGCCGCAGACCTTGCAAACCAGGTTCGGCTATCTGTCGTCGGCGCTGCGATGGGCGGTCGACAACGACGAGCTCGGCCGTAATCCGGCCACGCGGGCCAAGCTGCCCGGCCGGCGCGCCAACGTCCGCCGGAAGGTCAAGGGCAAGATCGTGGTGCCGGCTCTTGACGAGATTAGAGCGTTGATCGCCGTGTTCGATCCACGCTATGTCGCGATGGTCTGGGTGATGGCTGGTTGCGGGCTGCGCATCGCGGAGGCGATGGGCCTGTGTGCCGACCAGGTCGACTTCTGTCGTGGCGGGTTGCACGTGGATCGGCAGGTCACCGAGGACGGTGAAACCGAAAGCGGCAAGAACGCCGGCCTACGGCTGAAGATGTACACCAAGCACCGCGACGCTGAGGATCCCGGCCGTACGGTGCCGCTGCCGCGGATCGTCGCCGACGTCCTGCGGACGCACCTCGACCAGTTGGCACGGTCACGTGGCGATCGTCTGACGGTCCGGTCCGTCTGCTGTTTCCCAACCACACCCGTAGAGGGCTGTTGTACCAGTTCTACTTCCGGAACAACGTGTGGTCACCCGCGCTTGCCGCGTCGAGGGTGTCGTTCGACCGCACTCACGTCCTGCGACATTTCTTTGTCTCGTCGCTGCTGGCCGACGGTGTTCCGATCACCGATGTCGCGCAGTGGCTGGGTCACGCCTCGCCGGAGATCACCCACGAGTATTACGGGCACCTGATGCCTGATGCCCCGGATCGCGGCCGTGCTGTGATCGACAGCGCGATGGCGCCGCTGGCCACGGTGACGGGGATCGGCAGCAGCACACGCCGACGGTCGGGGGCCGGAAACTGCCGCGATTATGCGCAGACCCGGCCGGTCGCGGCTTGACCCGGCACGAGGCCCGCTTGGGCGCTGTGGAGCCAGCTCACGGCGTGGTGTGGATCTCGTCGCCGTCTTCCGCTGGCCGCTGGTCGGGGATCAGCGCGTCGGGGATGAGGCCGCTGTGGTGGGCGGCGAGGTATTCCCTGGCGTGCTCGACGGTGGGGTCGTGCTCGAATTGCTCTTGGAAGTATTTCAGCCGGTCTCGGCAGTCGTCGATAATCTGAGACCAGCAGCGGACCCAGACGCGGACGGTAGCCGCGCCTTCGGTGTATTGCCCGATGCAGCCGGGCGGCAGGTTCGTGGACCGGGTTTTGGCCTTGGCGACGTCGGCCATGTCGGTGGTTGCGAGCCAGAAGTCCCATTCCACGCGGACATCGGCGAACTGCGGATCGCTGATGACGGCGAAGGCGTAGTCCTCGATCTGGTTGATCTCTTTGTGCCCGACGACGATGTCCGGTGCTTTGAGTTCGACGACGAGGTGCTGGCGTCGGCCGTGTTCTTTGCGGGCGCGCGAGAGCATCAGGTCGACGATGCCTTTTACATCGATCACTTAGCGCTGTATCGAGTGCAGGTGTTGGCTGATGCCTGAGCGGTGAGAAGCGTTGCCCGCTGCTCCGCGCCGGATGCTGTGGCGCGCTGTGCCGGGGCCGTCAGCATCTGTCGAGCTCAGAGGGCCAAGCAGAACGGCGGTGAGTGGGACGCCGGCTTTGGCGAGGGTGGCCGGGGTGGAGGCCATTCCGGCGAAGCTGGCGTAGGCGGTGGTGCCGTAGCGGTTGGCCAGCAGTTGGGGTCCGACGAGGCTGGCCACGCCGAACCCGAGCCCGAAGGCGGTCACGGTGAGCACCGTGCCCATGCGGCTGGCGCCGGTCCAGGGCAGGCAGGTCGTGGCGGTGACCTGAAGGCCGATCACGACGGCCACGAGGCGGTGCAGCGGCAGCCGCCGGCCGATCGCGGTGAGCAGAAGGCGGCCGGCGACCGAGAGCATGCCGAGTAGTCAGGCGACGGTGACGGCGAACGTGGCTGGTTGCCCGCGGCTGATCAGGTAGCCGACTAGGTGCACGGGTCATGGCGCTCATCGCGGCGGCGTGGGCGGCGAAACCGCCGGCCAGCAGCCAGAGCCAGCCGTCGCGCAGGGCCGTGCGGATGGTGGCGGCCCTCGCGTGCGCGCTGGCCCGGTGATGATGCGCCTGGGCGGTGGCGGGCGGTCGGCGTATGACGAGCGTGTGCAGGGGAATGGCGAGTGTGCCGTAGGCGGCGAGTACGAGCAGGGTGATGCGCCAGCCGTAGTGATCGTTGAGCAGGCCGGTGAGCGGCATGAAAATGATGCTGGCGAATCCGACGACGACGATCATGTCGAGTATTGGGCCTCTCAACTTCGCACCTACTTCGCACTCACTTCGCACCTACTTCGCATTCTGCTTGTTCGGGTGCGAAGTAGGTGGTGGGATAGGAACGTGGGCGTTGAAGCTGTGAAGGAAACCCTTGCCGTACTGCGACGGATGGGCGGTGAGCCGGCGCGGATCGAAGCCAAGCGTGCGGCCGGCGGGATGCCGAAGTCGGTCCGGGAGACGCTTTCCGCGTTCTCGAACACGGACGGCGGGACGATCTTGCTCGGCGTTGACGAAGCGAGCGGCTTCAGCCTTGTGGAGCTGACGGACCCTCCGGCGCTTCGCGACGCACTGGTGCAGATGTCACGAGACGACATCACGCCGCCGCTACAGATCAGCGTTGAAGTGGTCGAAGTTGAGGACCGGTGGCTGGTCGTCGCCGAAGTGCCTCCGGCGCAGGCGGACCAGCGCCCCGTATACGTCACTGCCCAGGGAATCTCAGGAGGTTCCTATCTGCGCGGCGGCGACGGCGATCGTCACATGACCGAGGCCGAGATTGCGCTGGTCATGGCCGCACGGACCCAGCCCTTGTACGACCGGGAAGTTGTCGATGGGACGACCGTGCAGGATCTGGATGACGAGGCGTTACGGCGCACGCTGCGCAGAATCCGATCCGGGTTTCCCAAGCTGGCCCAGTCTGACGACGCGACGGTCCATTTCCGACTCGGGATCACCGCTGGGCGCTCGGCCGACGCTCCGTTGACGCTCGCAGGGCTCTTGGCTTACGGGCAGTTTCCGCAGCAGTACTTTCCTCAGCTGATGGTCTCTGTCGTCGTGCACAGCCCGGATAGTGCCTCCGGGACGAGATTCCTGGACAACCAGACAATACGGGGCTCGATTCCCGAGATGATCGAGACGACGCTGTCCATGCTCCGGCGAAACCTCGCGGTACGTGCGGTCATCAGTGATCGCGGCTCGCGCATCGATGAGGTCGAGTATCCGTTGGAGGCCGTCCGTGAGGCACTCGTCAACGCGCTGATGCACCGCGACTACAGCCCCGTGACCCGCGGCACGCAGGTACAGGTCGAGCTGTTCCCCGACCGGCTCGTCGTTCGCAGCCCAGGTGGCCTTTACGGAGGAGTCACGGTAGATGAGCTCGGTGAGGCGGGAATCTCGTCCTCACGCAATGCGGTGCTGGCCAGCCTTCTCGCCGACACCTACCTTCCCTCCTCAAACGAGCTCGTCGCCGAGAACCGATCCTCCGGCATCCCCGCGATGCTCGCCGTGGCGCGCAGTCGCGGTCTGCCCCGGCCCAGCTTCCGCAGCTCCATCGCCAGCTTCATGGTCACCATGGCGCGATCGGAGCTCCTCAACCCCGAAACCCGCCGCTGGATCGCGGGACTCGGCGCGCATCTACCCACACCAGCGCATCAGATCGCCGTGGCGATGCTGCACGAGGACTACCTGACCAACGAGATGCTCCGGCAATGGGGCGTGGACCGCGTCACCGCCGGCCAGGTTCTGCGAGATCTCGTCGAACAGGGCCTAGCGCTCAAGGAAGGTGGCCGCCGCTACGCGCGGTACGTTCTCGACCCTGCTGTTTCCGGACGGTCGGAGGCTCCTGACCTCTTCTCCGCATTACCCGGTGAGCTGACGCCCGACGTAGGACAGGCGCTCAAAACACGTGGCGAGGCGACGGCCGGCGAGCTGGCCGAAGCGACCGGACTGTCCCGACGGGCAGTCCAGAACCACCTGCGCACCATGATGGAAGCGGGAACCATCGACGCCGTCGGCCCCACCCGAAGCCCCAAGCGGCGCTATCGGTGGATCGGGATAGTCGACTGATCTCGGATGCCGCCGGGTGAGGTAACGGCCCTATGCCGAGGAGGCGCCTCACGTCTTCCCGCGTGGCATCGCGATCACACGGAGCCATTGCGGCATTCCACTGCGTAGCAGTTTCGGTTACCGTCATGCCGAGTGTCCGGATCCACGGAGGACGAATGGCGCGACGCAAGGGCCTTCTCGCCCAGATTCTCGATGCCCGCAAGCAGGCCAAAAAGCTCGAGGCCCAGGCAGAGGCACGCAGGCACCGCGAGTTGATCGCCGAACAGAAGCGGCAGGAAGCCGAAGCCCAGCGGGAGGCGAAACAGGCGGAAGCCGCAGCGAAGAAGGCCGAGGCGCAACGCCTGCGCCAGCAAGTGCAGGCCCAACGGCTCACCGAGCAAGCAACGGCCAAGGCCGCCCGCGAGGCGGCACAACGAGAACGTGCCGAGGAACGTCGGCGGGCCACCGAGGCCCGAACGAGAGCTCAGGAGGCAGCGTCGGCGAAACGGCATGCAGCCGACGAGGAGTTCGCACTCAAGACCGCCGAGGCCGAGTTCCGTACTGAGGCGGTAAGCAACACGCTCGCCGAGTATTCGGCGCTGCTGCGCAACCGCAACCGGGACACACGCAACGCCGTACTCGAACTGAGCGCCGCACTGTCTCACGGCGGCCCGACAGGCCTCGTCGAACGGCTTCAGCACGCTCTTGCCCAGTCCCGTTATCCAGAAGGATTGACGGGCAGGGTCGCCGCGCACTACGACGCCGCCTCCAGGGAACTGCTCATCGAGTACGAGCTTCCACTCCAGGAGGCCGTGCCCACCGTGGTCGCCTACCGATACACCAAAGCCAAAGGCATGACAGCCGCCCCACGCAAAGACTCCGAGATCAAGGCCCTATACGGAGATCTCCTCGCACGGCTGACCCTCCGTACCCTGGCCGAGGCCTTCGAGGCGACATCCCCTGACATAGTCTCGGCCATCGTCTTCAACGGCTACGTCTCGACCAAGGACAAGGCCACCGGCCGAGCCGTCCGCCCGCTACTGATCAGCATCGGCTCAGAACGCGGCCGCTTCGCCGAGATCGAGCTCGACGAACCGGCACTCGATCCCGTTCTCTGTCTCCGCGGCCATCTCAACGCCATAGTGTCGCCGCACCCCTACGACCTCGAAGCCGTCCAGCCAGTCGTCTCCTTCGACCTGTCCAAGTACAAATTCGTCGACGAAATGGACGTGATCGCCGGCATGGACAGCCGCACCGACCTGCTCACCCTGTCCCCCGGTGCCTTCGAGCATCTGATCCGCCGACTATTTGAGGCCAGAGGCATGAAATCCTGGGTCACCCAGGCGTCCAAGGACGACGGCGTTGACGGTGTCGCCGTTAACGACGATCCCATCGTCGGCGGACTCTGCATCATTCAAGCCAAGCGCTACAGCAGAATCGTCGGCGTCGAAGCAGTTCAGGCCCTGGCCGGCGTCATGGATCACAAACGAGCGGCCAAGGGTGTGCTCGTCACAACCTCATGGGTTGGCAAGGCCAGCCGTGACTTCGCCACCGCGAACGGCCGCATCGTCATCATCGAAGGCCGCGAACTCAAATATCTACTCAAAGAACACCTCGACCTCGACGTCCTCATCGGGCTCGAAAAACTCCCACCCGGTTGGCAAAAGTCTGACATCGACTGACAACCCCCGCCCCGTCAGCAGTGCGTCGGAGTATGCGCGCTCAGCACGAACGATCAGCGGCTGATTAGGACGTCCGGGTATATCGCGCAAGCTCGAACCTACCCTCCATGCCACTCTAGACCGCTATGCTGTATTAGCCGAGGGAGGCAACGTGACTTCGAAGACGCAAGTTTTTCGAATCGATGGGTCGACGGCGACACCGTTTAAACGAGCTTCGATGGTGGAGCATAAATTGCTTGAGACAAACCATTTGGAGGAGTGGGTAGTCGCCAATCCCCAGATCCTGGGCGGCAATATCCTCGTCGTCGCTCAACAA
Organism: Actinoplanes sp. NPDC023936; assembly: GCF_040639325.1. Taxonomy (NCBI): domain Bacteria; kingdom Bacillati; phylum Actinomycetota; class Actinomycetes; order Micromonosporales; family Micromonosporaceae; genus Actinoplanes; species Actinoplanes sp. NPDC023936. The sequence goes on from NZ_JBEZZR010000006.1 coordinate 126,431, forward strand.
TATGCTGGCTGGCAAACCACCGGTGGCGATACCGGCAGCGAAAGGCTTGACATACTTGGGCTTGACTCCACCGGGCAACTTGTAGTTGTAGAACTAAAGCGTCAGAGTGACAAGAGGGTCCATCTCCAGGCGTTGACCTATGGCGCACTCGTCGCCGGTTTCACGAAGGAGATATTGGCAAGCGCGCACGCCAACTACGCCTCCAGCCGACTGGGCGAATCGCTCAGCCTAGAGGAGGCACTTCTTCGGCTACGCGACCATGTTGAGGGCGAATGGGGCGACGAACTGCTAACCCGACCGCGGATCGTTCTTGTTGCCGAGCACTTCCCGCCGCAGGTCATGACTACGGTAAACTGGCTTGCCGAACTTGCGCCAGACCTGATTATTCAATGCGTCGAGCTGTCGGTCTTCCAGGAACCAGAGGAATCAGCTCAACTGTGCGCCACGTTCCAACGAATATATCCGGTAGAGGATATTGCCGATCGGATTCTTGGCCCGACCGGGGGGCAACAGGCCAGTGGGGTCAGTGTCGAGATTGCTGAACGAGCGCGTAGACAACGTTCTGTTCAGATCATCGTGGAAAACGACCTAATTCCGGAAGGCGCACAGCTGGAGCTGCGGCTAGAAACCTTCCTAAAGCCGGAAGACGTGACGACGGTCAACCAGTGGATTTCGGACGATCCCGAACGTCGTAAAGTGACGTGGGTTACCGACAAACAACGGCCGTTGAGGTGGGCAATTGGGCCCCAGAGCTCTCGCTTTGAAACCTGGTCTGCAAGCAAGCTGGCCCAGCACATTATAGAGGAATCCACCGGGCACAATAGAACTGTCTCCGGTCCAGATGTTTGGAATTATGATGGCTACAACCTCTACACCCTTGCCAATGATTCTCTCGAGGTTCCGGCAACCGAATAACAGAACCGCTGCTTTTTTATGCGTCGATTGCGATCCGATCCCTTCGCGCTCATCTCGGCAAGAGAGTATGCGTACGTATTCGCCCGCAAGCTTGCATCGGTAATTTCGACTACGCTTCGGCCGCCACCCGGAAAATTTCGACGACCTCGCGTGGCGCGGCTTCAAGGATCTGTGTGCCAATGGTTAATCGTATTTCCCCGCACACACGGACAGCGGACAACTGTGCGCCTCAATCTTCGCGGCAGGTAATGCAGATCCGCATTATTGATCAACTCGCACCGAGCGCTTGTCGTCAGCCATCACCTGCCGCGCGTCACCGTGCGCAGTCGCGTTCTCGTACGGGCAGTACGCGCCGCTCTTTATGGGCAAGTGCTCGAGCTGGTGGGCGGCGAGCATGTAGCGGAGCGGCGCCGATACACCCATGCCTGCAGGTGAGGCGACCAGGCTGACAAACTGGGCCAGGAGCCCAGCACTGACGGACGCGGCGAGCGCTGCGACGTTCGGACTACCCGCTCCGGTGTTGATCCCGGATTGGCGGATGTACTCGGGGTCGTCGAGGAGGCCGGCTCGATCGAGGCTGAGCTCGTTGACCCGGAGTTGCCCATTGCACACCATGCAGGGGCGGCCGGGGACGAGTGCATGCGCTCGCCAAGTACCGCCTCGCATTTCCCCGCTCGGCAGCGTGTCTAGGGCGATGCCGCCGTCGATGACCGGGATGAGGTCGGCGTACGCGACGACGTTGAGGACGCCGCGAGGCCAGGGACGGTCGACGCAGGAGAAGATGACGTCGTAGTCCAGAGCTGCGGCGAGCCCCGGCGGTGTCGTGATACTCAGGTCGTGTACCGCCACCGTGAAGTTGTCCGATGTCGCGGCCTGTCGAGCGATACGTGCGGCGACCTCGGTCTTACGCCGTCCGAGGCGGGCATCTTCGCGCGTGGCGCCGATCATGCGGTCGAGGTTGAGGTCTTCGACGACATCGATGTCCATTAAGCCAATATGTTCGATGCCCGTGGCGGCGAGGCGTGCAACCACGTCGAGTCCGACGCTGCCGACTCCGATGACGAGGACCTTGAGGCGTGCGATGTTTGCCTGGCGCCGCTCACCCCACGCAGCAATCGTGCGGCGCTGGAAGGCGGTCGCCCTCGGGCGACGACGAGCCTTGTCGTTCCATGTCACGTTGAGCCGCTCTCCGACGACGCGCACGGATTCGGCGACGGCCGGCGCGGCTCGGTCATACCAGACTCGGGCTGACCACTCCCGCCCACCGGTGGCGAGCGTCATCCCGACGATGGGCATGCCGGTGATTGCACGGGCTACGCGTTCGTACTCGGACTCAGTGTTGTGGTCGGGGCTGCTGAGCCCTTGCCAGCCGCGTGCGCCTGGGTGCGAGTGGAGAAGGACAATGCCCTCACCTCGTTCTCGTGCCTCGGTAGCGACCCGGACTACGTAGGCGCCGGTGAACTCGGCGTTGCCGTGCACGAATCGTTCGCCGTCGCGGGGCAGGACGACGTTGCGGATCAGTGCAGTTGTGCGCTCTGCGCCTGTTGACCAGGCGTAGGTGGCGATGCAGACGTCTTCCTGGCCGTCTTCGCGAGTGAGGTGGTTGTCGAGTTCGGCTGCCACCTCTGCAGTCATGGCGATGGAGAGGTTCATGTGATTGCGTCCTTGATCACGCCGCGCACGTGTGCGAGCCAGTTGGTGATGGGCGGCCGGTCGGTGCTCCAAGCGCCGATGTCACGGGAGTGGCGGAGCCAGCCGTCGAGACATTCGGTCGTGTCGGTGTTGCTGGTCGCGAATCGCACCGTGCTCTCGAAGTGCACCCAGTGCGGCGGCGCGGCGGGCCATCCGGCGAGTTCGACCACGCTGACCGCCGTGGGAACTTCTTTTCCCGCGAGCGCTCCGGTCACGGCGTACACCGAGTAGACGACGGCGGACCCTTGGAGGCGGGCCTGGATTCCATGGTCGGCGAGGTCGGCGATGAAGGATGCGACCGGAGCGCTCAGTTGTGGAGACATCAGGCGACGGGGCTGCTCTGCTTGACGGAGATGAAGGTGTCGCCTTCCTGGAGGTCGAGGACCTTTTCGTCCTTGAAGACCTTCGGGTCCTGCCCAGGGCGGATGCGGGCGAGGTCGTACTCGCCGGGGTGGAGACCCCCGAGGCGAAGAAGCGCTGCGGCCTCCTGGTCATCGTCCTTGGTGACGTAGCCGACCCCGTCGATCGTGAAGGTGATCTTGGCGCGCTGCTTGACGGCGATGAACGCGTCGCCGTCCTTGAGGTCGAGGATCTTGCCGTCCTTGACGACCTTCGGCTCGTCACCCGGACGAAGGCGGGCGAGATCGTACGTCTCGGGGTCCCGCCCGGCGAGGCGAAGCAGGCTTGCCGCCTCCTGGTCGTCGTCGCGGGTCGTGTACTCCTTTCCGTCGATCGAGATCTGGAACTTCTTGTGGACGTCGGTGGCACTCATGGCCGCCTCTTCTCTGCCCGCGGTGCGAGCAGTCGCAGTGAACATCAACTGTATCAGGAAAGCGGCAGTGCTGATGTCGAGGAGCGCGTGGGTGTTTCACCGAAGCGTCACTGGGCGTTATGCTGGTCCCATGCCTTGGACCTACCGAGCACGACGGAAATGAGCGACAAGGCCCTTCCCGAAGCCGCCGCCGCCGCCGGAGAGATCGAACGCCTCGACCTGGCGCGCCTTGGTGCCATGCTGCGCGAACGCCGGGGTTCGCTCTCCCTGCGTCAGGCTGCCGCAGATGCCAACGTGAGCTTCAGCACGTTCTCCCGCGTTGAGAGCGGGTCACAGCCCGACCTCACGTCCTTCATGCTTCTGTGCGCGTGGCTCGGCGTACCTCCGAGCGACTTCTTCGCCCCCATCGCACCTCGTGAGCAAAGCAGCGTCGACGCCGCGATCTCCCACCTGTCCTCCGATCCGCGACTCGCACCCGACGCCGCTAAGAAGATCGCCGACATGCTCCGAACCATGTACGACGCGCTTGCTCAGAACATCACCAGTCAGCCGGTTGTCGCGTGCCATCTGCGTGCAGCCAGCGTCCTTCGCCCCGGAGTTCCCGAGCGCCTGAACGCAATGCTCAGCACGATGAACTCGGAGCTTGAACGACTGGTGGACTCGGGAAAACTTTGACTCTCAAGCATGGGTTCAAGGCGAACGCGGAACGAACGGCCAAGCGCTATCGCCAGGAACTCTCCCTCTCGCCGGCCGATCACCTCGACCCACGCGCCCTCGCAGACCATCTCAACGTGGCCATCGTCGACGCCGCAACGCTCGTGCCCCTGGCTGAACTCGAGGAACTCGAGCGCATCCAGGCGTACGCCTTCTCGGCAGCGACGTTCGAGGTGCGCGGCCGGAAGATCATCGTCGTCAATCCCATCCGCGGCAGCGGCCGGCAGAACAGCGACATCGCCCACGAACTCGCCCACATCATCCTGGAACACGACCTGTCCGAGGTCCGAGAGCTCGCCGGCATGCCTTTCAGAACCTGCAAACCGGACGAGGAGGAAGAAGCGACCGCGCTCGGCGGAACGCTCCTGCTTCCTCGCGACCTGCTCATCTTCGCCGCCCGCCGCGGTGCCAGCATCGACGCCATCGCTGAAATGTACTCAGTCACCGTGGAGATGGCCCGGTTCCGGTACAACACAACTGGCGTAGCCAAGCAGGTCGCAACGGGTCGTTCACGCTGACGCGGTACACGCATGCGCGCCACAGGAAGCGACGGCACTGCCGTTGCACTGTGCCTTCGGAGTCGGGTTCGCCACCCGTTTCGTCGCTGGCGGAACACACTCTCTTCGGCCAGATTCGCGCACTTGCGGCCAGGCCGCTTCATGATCATCGACACGGAGGGCGAGCGGGCGCCGGAGTCATCAGTGGCACCAACACTGACCCGCCCCGAACTCCTGGACCTGCTAGTCGCCGAGACAGAGGCCGCCGCCGTGTTTCGCCCCGCTAACGGTGTCGGTGAAACTGCCTCTGCGGCCGAGGTGCTGCCCTGGTTGCCAGTCCGATCGACCCGACCGTCTCGCCGCAACGACGCGTCCAACTGAACGGCGCAGTCTGGACCTGGCCTATGCGATGTCCGAATACAACCTCGCTGAAGGCGTCGTCGTGGTCGCCGCCGGCGCTGCGGCGTCCTCCCACCGCGCTGCTCGGTTCCGGCCTCAATTTCTTTGTTGAGATGTTCTTCGCGCTGGTGGCGATCTGGCAGTTCCGCTCCCACATCCCGGAGCCCGCGAACGGCTCGCGTTGCGACTGATTGCCGAGTCATTCTCCGTCCTGGCCGCCTGGGTCACCGGCGACGCCGACCAGGCATTGTTCGGCACCGAGCAGGCCGACAGCTCCGCGGCCGGGATCGCCATCGCCGCGACTTCGGTCTTCGTGATGCCTCTGCTGGTCTTGGGCCAGGCGGCGCACTGGCCGCGAAGTCGGCTCAGCGACCGTGACAAAGGCGCCGGACGACCTTGCGCTACCTAGAGTAACGACCGCAGCAGTTTCCAGACGGCCACGTGCCGAGCCCTTTTGCCGCCTCCACCCCAGAGCCTCAAGTCGCTCACCAGAACTCCGCAGAACGGCAGCCCTTGCGCCAAATTGACGACAGCAACTCCATCCGCCCACTTAAATAAGTCGATCTGACGACCCAGGATTTCGCCATGAAGACAACCGAAAGTATCCCAAGTGGACTACCCTCCGCCACAACGCAAGCGCGCAAGGCAACTGACGCACATGCCGCCCCATAGAGGTCTGAGCTGGGAAAACAGCTCTACAAGCCCGCTGAATCGCAGTATTGCGCCCGCGCGATCCATCGATAGGGGTGGCACATACGTAAATCGCGGACATCTACGAGTTTTCGGGGCTAAAAACAGGGCCGACTGTCTACAGTCGACCCTGCTCTACACCTCCCCTGAGCTGCGCAAACTTGCTACTTTCAGCCCTTCAGAAGCTGCCTTGCCATCACGATCCGCTGCACCTGGTTCGTGCCTTCGTAGATCTGGGTGATCTTCGCGTCCCGCATCATGCGCTCGACCGGGTAATCGCGCGTGTACCCATAGCCGCCCAGGATCTGGACCGCGTCCGTGGTGATCTCCATGGCCGCGTCCGACGCGAAGCACTTCGCCGCCGCGCCGAAGTACGTCAGATCGGCGTCGCCGCGCTCGCTCTTGCCCGCTGCCGCGTAGGTGAGCTGCCGGGCCGCCTCCAGCTTCATGCCCATGTCGGCGAGCATGAACTGCAGACCCTGGAAGTCGGCGATCGGCTTGCCGAACTGCTTGCGCTCCTTCGCGTAGTTCAACGCGAAGTCCAGCGCGCCCTGCGCGATGCCGATGGCCTGCGCGGCGATGGTGACCCGGGTGTGGTCCAGGGTCTTCATCGCGGTGGCGAAACCGGTGCCCTCGCCGCCGATCATGCGGTCGGCCGGGATCCGTACGTTGTCGAAGTAGACCTCGCGGGTGGGCGAGCCCTTGATGCCGAGCTTCTTCTCCGGCGCGCCGAAGCTGACGCCCTCGTCGGACTTCTCGACGACGAACGCGGAGATGCCCTTCGAGCGGGCGGCCGGGTCGGTGACCGCGAAGACCGTGTAGAAATCCGAGACGCCGGCGTTGGTGATCCAGCGCTTGACCCCGTTGAGCACCCAGTGGTCGCCGTCGCGGACCGCGCGGGTGGTCATCGAGGCGGCGTCGGAGCCGGCCTCGGGCTCGGAGAGGCAGTAGGAGAACATCGCCTCGCCGGCCGCGACCTTCGACAGATACTTCTGCTTGAGCTCCTCGGAGCCGGCCAGGATCAGCGGCATCGTGCCGAGTTTGTTGACCGCCGGGATGAGTGAGGAGGAGGCGCAGGCCCGGGCCACCTCCTCGATCACGATGGCGGTGGCGAGGGCGTCCGCGCCGGCGCCGCCGTACTCCACCGGGATGTGCGGGGCGTGGAAGTCGGAGGACCGCAGGGCGTCGTAGGACGCCTTGGGGAACTCGCTGGTCTCGTCGGCTTCGGCGGCGTGCGGGGCGACCCGCGCGTCACAGACCTCACGCACGGCGGCGCGAATGGTCTCGTGGTCCTCCGGCAGCCGGTATGCGTCGAAATCAGACATGACCTTAACCTTCCCTAAGTAGTCCCGCGGTCATGTTACCGGCGCGTAGCGCAGACCACGCAACAGTCGGAAGTGTGCGCAAGATCCCGCCCGGGAAGTACCCCCAGCAAAAGCGTCGGGTTCGGTGCCGTTTCCACAGATCTCCACCCGGTTGAGACTGTTCTAATGAGGTGTCCGACCGGCATGCTCTAGTTACCAAGAGGAGTCGAGGAGGTCCTGTGTCGCAGGCTGACGAGTCCGATTACGCCGACGATCTGGCTCGGATCGACGCCTCCATCGCGGAACTGAAGATCAAGGACATGCAGGCCGCGTCCGAGCGGACGAAGATCGCCAGCAAGATCCAGGCAGCTCAGTTCCAGCGGGACATCCTCGCGCACGCCCAGAAGTCCAAGGGCACCAAGAGCAAGCGGACCGCCCGGCGCAAGCCGCCCACCACCGGCGACTTTCCGCCACCACCGCCGCCGGGCGCGCCCCAGCAGCCCGAGGAAACGCCACCACCGCCTCGCGCGGGCCGCCGCGGCGCGCCCGCGGACCGGGCCGAGGCGGGCCGCCGCGGCACGCCGGCGGACCGGACCGAGGCTGGCGGGCGCGCCGCGCCGCCCCCGGACTGGGCCGAGCCGGGCACCCGGCACTCCGGTCCCCCCGGCGTCGCCACCGACGGCGTCACGATGCTGGTCGACGATCCGCCACCGACCGAGCGGGTGGAGCGGCCGAGCGCCGGCCCGCGCCGGCAGCCGCCACCTCCGCAGCATCCGCCGGAGGCGTCCACCCAGTCCGTGCAGAACATCCTGCTCGTGCTGGGCGCGCTGCTGCTCGGCGTGGCAGCCGTCGTCTTCGCCGGCGTGGCGGTGGACAACCCGTTCGGCCGTACCCTGATCCTGGCTCTTGCCACCGGCATCGCTCTCACCGTCGCGCCCGGCGTGGCCCGGCGGGGTCTCACCTCGACCGGCGAGTCCATCGCTGCGGTCGGGCTGATCATGTTCCCGATGACGCTGTTCGCGCTGCACGGCAGCGCGGTGGTGGGCGGGCCGGACGTGCCGATGCCGCTCTACCTCGGGATCACGTTCGCGATCACCGCGGTGGCCGGGTTCATCTACGCCGGGGTCACCCGGCTGGCCGCGCCGCGCTACGCGACGGTCATCGCCGCACAGCCCGTCGCGCCGCTCCTGGCGTACCCGTTGATCCAGAGCCCGGCCGGCTGGGGCCTGGCCCTGACCGCCGTGGCCGTGCTCGACCTGCTCCTGCTCACCACCGTGATCCGCAGCGGCCGTCTGGTGCCGCGCTGGCCGCTGGGCCGGCCGCTGCCGCCGGATCGTGAGTCGCTCGCGGACGCCGACGGCGACCGGTTCGGCGATCCGGACGCTCCGCCGCGCCCGGAGTCCCGCCCGGAAGAGCCCGACCTGATAATTTCCGGTCTGAGCCGGCCGAGGCGCCGCTGGCTGCCGACCCGGATCTTCCCGGGCCCGCGCCCTGAGGACGCGCCACCCGCCGGTTCGATGCCGCTCGCGCCGCCGGCCACCCCGCCGTCCGCCGACTGGCTCCGCGAGCTGACGTTCGCGCTGCTCTGCTTCGCCTGCGCGGGCGCGCTGATCTACGCCTCGGTGGCGCTGCTGCAGGCCGAGGTCGTCGGCGACGCCTTCCGGTCCGGCCTGGTGCTCGTCGCCGCCGCGCTCACCGCGGTCTTCGCCGCCCGGCTGCTGAAGAACCCGCTCGCGATGAACGTCGCTGGCGCGGTGCTGACGCTCGCCGTGATCGGCACGACCGCGCGGCTCACCGACGTGGTCGACCAGCGCTGGACCCTGGTGATCGCCGCGGCGACCGTGGCGGTCACCGGCACGGTCGTCGGCATGCTGGCCGAGCCGATCCGCCGCGGCCCGCAGTACGCGTCCACCGCCGCCCTGACCATCATCGGACTGGTCGTCTCGATCGACGCGCTCCGGGCCGCGCTCGCCCCGGTCGCCGCCGCCCGCCCGGTCTGGAACGCCGACACCGCCGCCTACGGTCAGCAGCTCGCCGACGCGGTCGGCCCGTCCGGCTGGCTGCTGGCGTTCAGCGCCCTGCTGCTGACTGTCGCGGCGGCGCTCGCCCTGCCATCGAGCATCCGGCACGAGGGCGCTGTCGCCGGCATCGCGCTGACCGCGCTCGCCGTGCCCGCGTCGCTCGGCCTGCCCTGGTCCGAGGCACCCTGGCCGCTGGTCCTCGCGTCGATCGGCCTGGGCGCGGCAGGTCTCTGGGCGAGCACCCGCCGGATCGCGTTCGCGCACGTCATCGCGGCCGGCGTCGTCGGCCTGTTCGGCGCCGGCGCCTCGCTCAGCGCCTCCTGGCTGACCGCCGCGGTGCTGACCGCGATCGGCGGGGCCGGCGTGATGGTGGCGATCGCCGCACGGCAGATCCCGGTCCGGATCTTCGCCTGGGTGATCGGCGACTGGGCGTCCGGCGCCGCCGCGCTCGCGCTGCCCGGCGCCGCGGTGACCGCCGCCCTGGCGGTCGCCGACTCGGGCGGCGGGCCGCCGCCGACCGCTCAGGCGACGGTTCCGGCCCTGGCCGCCGGTTTCCTCGCGGTCGCCGGCACGCTCAGCTACGCGGCCGTCTATCAGGTCGCCCGCCGCGAGATCAGCCTGCCGCTGACCCTCGGCACCGGTCTCGGTGCGACGGCGATGGCCCTGGCCGCGCTCTTCGCGCCCGGCGCGGCCGCACCCGACCTGTGGGTGGGCGCGCTGCTGCTGGGCGCCGCCGGCCTGCTCTTCTTCGCCAAGTCGATCGACGAGCGCGGCCGCAACGACCGGCTGCTGGACGGGCCGGACATCGCGGCCGCGGCCGCCACCGTGGCGATCTGCGGCGCGCTGGCCCGGGTCGCCGCGCTCGCCTTCCCGAACGCGCCGCTCGCCGTGGCCGGCGTCGTGGTGCTGCTGGTCGGGATGGGCGTCACGGTGCTGCCGGAGGACTGGAAACGCGGTCCGGCCCGGGGTCTCGGCATCGCCGCCCTGGTGGTCGGCCTGATCGCCGGTGTGCAGGCGGCGGTCGACGGACTGCGGATCCTCGCCGTTCCGGGCCGGGTCTGGGACGGCGACCTGAGCCGGTACGCGCAGGACCCGCCGGCCGGCGCCTGGCAGGCCTCGTTCGCACTTGTCATGATCGCCATCACGGCCGCGATCGCGATGCCGAAGCCGTGGTCGCACCGCGCGTCCGGGCTGGCCGCCGCGCTCGCCACGATCGGCGCGCCGTACGCGCTGGGCCTCCCCTGGTGGGCGCCGCTGCTGGTCGGCGGGGCGGTCGCCATCGCGTACGGTCTGGCCGCCGTCGCCGCCCCCTCACCGGCAGCCGGGCGTGCCCGCGCCGCCGTGGCCGCCGTGGTGCTGCTGCACGCGGTCGCCACCTGCCTGGTCCGCCCGTGGGCGACAGCGCTCGGCCTGCTGCTGGTGGTGCTGCTCGGCGTGCTCGTCGCGGTGCTGGCCCGGATGCCGATCCGAGGCACCGCCCCGGAACCGCTGGAGGCCGCCGAGGAGGCCGCCGAGAACGCCGAGATGCCGGAGACCGCGCTCCCCCGGCACCGGGCGCAGATCGGCGGCGCGGCCACCGGCGCGGTGCTGCTGGCGCTCCCCGGTGTCTTCGCCAGCGCCGCGGCCGACCAGGGATACGGCGTCCAGGTCGTCCTCACCGCCGCGCTCGCCGCGTCCGGCATCGGCCTGGCCGTGCTCGCCGCCCTCGGCAGGTACATCGCGCAGTACCTCCCGTGGGCCACGATCGGCCTGGTGCTCGGCGCCACCATCACCGCGTTCACGTCGGTGCCCACCGACTACCCGACGGCGTTGTACGCGGCGGCCGCCGCCCTGCTGGGCGTGCTCGCGGAACTGCTGCGCGGCTCGATCCCGGCGCCGGTGCAGCGGATCGCTCCGCTGGAATACCCGGCGCCGAGGTACGTCCGGGTCCGCCGCGGCACGCTGCGCTCGAGCGGCCTGACCGCCGGCGGTCTCGGCGAGCGCTGGCTGGCCGACCCGGCGACCGGCGCGGTCTGGCTGGCGCTGCTGCCCACCCTGCTCGCGCTCTTCTCGCTCGCGCCGGCCCTGCGCGCCGCCCTGGTCGACCCGCTGAAGCAGATCAACGCGATCTGGGAGGGCCCGATCCCGGCGCTGGCCGTGCCGGACGCCGGCAACGTGGACGCCACCAGCGCCCTGGCCGCCGTCCTGCTGACCGGCGCCGCGGCCCTGGCCGCGCTCGGTTTCGGCGGCAAGGCCTCCGAGACGGTTCCGGTGATCCTGCCGGGTGTGGCGCTGACCCTGCTGATCACGCCGATCGCGCTGCACGCCGGCTTCCCGGCGGCGACCGGCGCGGCGCTCGTCGTCTTCACCATCTCGATGCTGGGTCTGGCACTGACCCCGCCACCGGCAGCGACCCGGGCGCCACTGCTGCGGACCACGCGCAGCATCGTCTTCGTGATCGGCCTGCTGGCCGGTGGCGCCGGGCTGGCCGGCAGCCTGGCCGAGGAGCCGCTGACCCTGTTCACGCTCGGCAGCGCGATCGGGGTGGGACTGGTCGCGGCGGTCGGTGGCCGTACCCAGATGGCTCGGATCCTGGGTTGGCTGTTCGCGGCCCTGATGGGTCAGATGTTCGTGATGACCGTGGCGATCTCGGCCGGGCTGACGCGGCAGTGGGCGGCGTTCGGCGTGCTCGCGGTCGGCGCGGTGCTGCTCTCGCTGGAGGCGGCGCTGCCGCGGCTGGGCCTGCCGCAGTACCGGGCCGAGGCGATCACCGTCGAGTGGTGCGGGTACGCGTCCGCGCTGATCGCCGGCGTGCTGGCCTTCGACTCCCCGGCTCACCTGGCCGCGCTGCTGGCCGCCTGGGGCGCCGTGCTCGGCCTGACCGCGTCCCGGCCGGACCGCACCCCGCAGCAGCGGCGCACGCTGTTCTGGGTGGCGGTCGGCTTCGAGATCGTCGGCTGGTGGCTGTTCATCGCGCTGGCCGAGGTCGCGGTCCCGGAGGCCTACACCCTGCCGTTCGCCGGCCTGGCGCTGGCGGTCGGCGTGGTGGAGGCGCACACCCGGCCGGACCTGAGCAGCTGGGCGGCGTACGGTCCGGCGCTGCTGGCCGCGTTCGTGCCGACGATGGGCATCGTGCTGGCCGACGCCGGCGGCGACATCCGCCCGGTCCTGCTGCTGCTCGGCGCGGTGGTGACGCTGATCGTCGGCTCGCGGACCCAGCAGCAGGCGCCGGTGGTGATCGGCGCGATCGCCACCGTGTTCGCCGCGCTCTGGTTCGGGTTCAACCTGGTCGGGCCGTGGCTGGTGCTGGTGCCGGTCGGTGTGGTGCTGCTCTTCCTGGGCGCGACGAGCGAGAACCGCCGCCGCACCCAGGAGCTGCGAAGCGTCCTCTCGAAGATGCGTTAGCCGAGCAGTTTCGCCCGCAGCGCCTCGTCCTTCTCGGCCACCAGCTTCTCGAGGCCCGCCTGGAAGGACTCCATCTTCTGGCGCAGCACCGGATCCGACGAACCGAGGATCCGGACCGCGAGCAGGCCGGCGTTACGAGCCCCGCCGATCGACACGGTGGCGACCGGGACGCCGGCCGGCATCTGCACGATGGAGAGCAGCGAGTCCATGCCGTCCAGGTGCTTGAGCGGGACCGGCACGCCGATCACCGGCAGCGGGGTCAGCGCCGCCACCATGCCCGGCAGGTGAGCCGCGCCGCCGGCGCCCGCGATGATCGCCTTGATCCCCCGGCCGGCCGCCGACTCGGCGTAGTCGACCATCTTGCGGACGGTCCGGTGCGCGGAGACGACGCCGACCTCGAACGGCACCTCGAACTCGGCGAGCGCGAGCGCGGCGGCCTCCATGGTGGGCCAGTCGGAGTCGCTGCCCATGATGATGCCGACGACGGGTGCCATCACTCGCCTTCCTGAAGCCACTTGGCGGCCCGGACAGCGCGTGCCCGAACCGAGTCCAGATCGTCGCCGAGCACCGTCACATGCCCGATCTTGCGGCCGGGCCGGACCTGCTTGCCGTAGAGGTGCACGCGGACGCCCGGGTCCGACGCGAACAGGTGGTGCAGCCGCTCGTCGATCGAGATGCCGCCGGGCTCGCCGCCCAGCACGTTCGCCATCACGACGACCGGCGCGGTCAGCGCCGTGGAGCCCATCGGATAGTCCAGCACGGCCCGCAGGTGCTGCTCGAACTGCGAGGTCCGCGCGCCCTCGATGGTCCAGTGGCCGGAGTTGTGCGGGCGCATGGCCAGCTCGTTGACGACGATGCCGTCGTCGGTCTGGAACAGCTCCACGGCGAGCAGGCCGACCACGCCGAGCTCGTTGGCCAGGTCGATGGCGAGCTGCTGCGCGTCCAGCGCGAGGTCGTCGTCGAGCCCCGGCGCCGGTGCGATCACCTCGACGCAGATGCCGTCCTTCTGCACGGTCTCGACCACGGGATATGCCGCGACCTGCCCGAACGGCGACCGGGCCACGAGAGCGGCGAGCTCCCGGCGCAGCGGCACCTTCTCCTCGACGATCAGCGGGATGCCCGTCGACACGAGATCGGCGGCGGCCTCCGGAGATCCGACCATCCAGACGCCGCGTCCGTCGTACCCACCTCGGGTGGCCTTGGCCACCACCGGCCAGGACCCGCCCGCGAAGGTCTCGATCTCCTCGGCCGTGCTCACCCGCCGCCACCGCGGCACCGGCGCGCCGAGAGCGGCGAGGCGCTCCCGCATCATGCCCTTGTCCTGGGCGAAGACCAGCGCCTTCGAACCCGGGAAGATCTTCACGCCTTCCGCTTCGAGCGCCTCGATGTGCTCGGTCGGCACGTGCTCGTGGTCGAACGTGACCGCGTCGCAGCCCTTCGCGAACTCCCGCAGGGCAGACAAATCGGTGTGCGTGCCGATCGGCACGTCGGCCGCGACCAGCGCGGCGCTGTCATCGGGCTTCTCACTGAGCACACGCAGTGACTGGCCGAGGGAAATGGCAGCCTGGTGGGTCATCCGGGCCAGCTGGCCCCCACCCACCATGCCGACTACAGGCAGACCGGTTCGGGTATCCATCGCGCGCCAAGCCTAGCGACGGCGCAGCTCAACCCCAAAATCAACCCCTTTTCCCGGTACGGCCACACCTCCCCCGACAGCACCGGGGCTCTTCCCGCCCTCCGGGCGCTGCCGCCGCTTTCCTGCCAGCCCTTGACAATCGGCAACGCGACACTCGGTCCACCCCGCCGATAACATGGCCTCATGAGCGCAGAGACAATCGGCGGCTTGATGCCCGCCACCGTCACGCTCGACGACCTTGCCGCGCTGATCGGGGCAGACCGGCACGGGCATCGATACGAAACCAGCACCGAGGGAGTGCTCACCGTGGCCCCTCCCCCGGACGCCGAGCACGCCAAGCTGGCCTCTCGTCTGATGGCCTGGCTCCTCAGAGCCGGGTGGCCGGAGGAACAGGTTCTCCAGGTGCCCGGCATCCGCGTCCCCGGGCCGAAAGGGGAGGCAGGACGGATTCCCGATCTCACGGTGTGGACGCGCGATCCCGGCGACGGGGTCTGGCTGCGACTCGACAGCCTTCTTCTGGTGGTCGAGATCATTTCCCCCGGATCCGAGGCCACCGATCAGTTCACCAAGGTCGTCGAATACGCGGCCGCCGGCATCCCGCTCTACTGGACCGTGGCACGGGATACCGCGAACACGGTCACGCTTCACCGGCTCAACGCCGCGGGCGCCTACGACGTTTCCGCCAAGGTCCCGTTGAACTGGCTCCTGCAGACGGACGCCAACGATCACTTGACCTCGGACGACTGACCCAGCTTGGTGGCCAGCTCGCCCGGGGTGGTGACCGGGCGGTCGCAGACGAAACCTCGGCACACGTAGGCCGTGGACGCCCCGTCGATCAGCGGGCGGCCGGCCAGCAACGGCACGCCCGGCCGGTCCGGCTCACCGACGACGATCACCGTGCCGCCCGGCGCTGACCAGTGCGCGGCCTCCACCAGCGGATCCGCCGCCGTCCGGTCGGTCGTGGCGATCGCGATCTCGTACGGGCCGGTCAGTGCCGCCTCGGCCACCGCCGCCGCGTAGCCGGCGAACCGCGGGTGTCCCCCGATCAGCGGGCCGACCGTGGCGAGCGCCGCGTCCGCCGCCTCCCGGTACTCCGTGGCGCCGCTCAGCGCCGCGTAACCCACCAGGGCCGCACAGATCGCGGACAGGCCGGACGGGGTGGCGTTGTCGGTCGGGTCGGCCGGCCGGGTGAGCAGCTTCTCCGCGTCGTCGGCCGTGTCGTAGAACCCGCCGTCCCCGCTGCCGAACCGGGCCAGCGCCACGTCCAGCAACTCCCCCGCCAGCTCCAGCCAGCGCCGGTCAGCCGTCACCTGGTGCACCGCGAGGAACGCCTCCGCCACGCACCCGTAGTCCTCCAGCACGCCGGCCGGCTCACCGGCCACCCCGTCGCGCGAGACCCGGCGCAGCCGCCCGTCCACGAGGTGCCGATCGGCGAGCACCTCGGCGAGCGCGATCGCGGCATCCCGGGAGGCGGGCGAGCCGGTGAGCGCGCCGTGCTCGGCCAGCGCGGTGATCGCCAGCCCGTTCCAGGACGCGACGACCTTGTCGTCCCGCGCCGGCTGCGGCCGCTCATTCCGGACCGCCAGGAGCCGCTGCCGCACATCACGCCAGCGCTCCACGATCGGCGGATCCGCCTCGTCGATGTCCCGGGCCAGCACCAGCACGCTCTTGCCTTCTTCAAAGGTGCCCGCGGCCGTCACCCGGAACAGGTCAGCCGCCCATGCCCCGTCCTCGGGGCCCAGCACCTCGGCCAGTTCGGCCGGCGTCCAGGCGTAGGTGAGGCCCTCCACCCCGTCGGTGTCGGCGTCCAGCGCCGACGCCAGGCCGCCCTGCGCCGTCCCGAGGTCGCGCACCAGGAAGGCCGCTGTCTCGTCGGCGATCCGGCGGGCGAACAGGTCACCGGTGAGCCGCCACAACTGGGTGTAGACCCGCAGCAGCAGCGCGTTGTCGTAGAGCATCTTCTCGAAGTGCGGCACGGTCCAGGTGTTGTCCACCGCGTAGCGGGCGAAGCCGCCGGCCAGCTGGTCGTAGATGCCGCCCCGGGCCATCTGCTCGCACGCGTGCCGGACCGTCTCCAGGGCCTCGGCGGAGCCGGTGCGCTCGTGGTGGCGCAGCAGGAACAGCAGGTTCATGTGCGGCGGGAACTTCGGGGCGCCGCCGAACCCCCCGTACTCCTGGTCGTGCTCCTTGGCGAGGCCTTGGGCCGCGGCCGCCAGCAGTTCCGCGGAGATCGGCGCGGTCGGACCGCCGATCATCTGCGCGCCGCCGACCGCCTCGACCACCGCCGAGCCCTGCTTGAGCACGTCGTCACGCTGGTCACGCCACGCGGTGGTGACGCTGGTCAGCAGGCGGCCGAACTGCGCGCGCGGGAAGTACGTGCCGCAGAAGAACGGGTCGCCGGCGGGCGTGGCGAAGACCGTCATCGGCCAGCCGCCCTGGCCGGTCATGGCCTGCGTGGCGGTCATGTAGACGGCGTCCACGTCGGGCCGTTCCTCGCGATCCACCTTGATCGAGACGAAGCCCTCGTTCATCTGCGCGGCGGTCGCCTCGTCCTCGAAGGACTCGTGCGCCATCACGTGACACCAGTGGCAGGCCGCGTACCCCACCGAGATGATCACCGGCACGTCGCGGCGGCGGGCCTCCTCGAACGCCTCCTCGCACCACGGCCACCAGTCGACCGGATTGTCCTTGTGCTGCAACAGATACGGCGACGTTGCGTCGGCGAGGCGGTTGCCCATCCTGCCACTCCTGACCTTGACACTGAGACTGACACCGGATCATGCCGAACTGGTTCCGTGTTCCCCGGCTGCCGTCGTTCATTCCTCAGCGGCGGAGATGCCCGCGCGGACCGGGGAGCCGGCACGGCGCGGCCGCCGCATCCTCACGAGACGCCGTCGGCGCGCAGGCGGGTCACCGGCGTCGAGCCCGCCTCCTCGGCCAGCCGCGCCAGCGCCTGGACGATCTTGTCGGCCGGCAGCGGTTTGCAGAAGTGGTAGCCCTGCGCGATCGGGCAGCCCAGCTCGATCAGGGCGGCCCGCTGCTCGATGGTCTCGATGCCCTCGGCCACCACCCGGACGCCCAGCCGCGCGCCCAGCTCGACCGCGGCACGCACGACCGCGCCGGCCGCCGGCTTGTCGATCATCTCGTCCACGAACGACCGGTCGATCTTGATCTCGTCGACCGGCATCCGGGTGACCGAGGCGAGCGAGGAGAACCCGGTGCCGAAGTCGTCGAGCGACATCTGCACGCCGGACGAACGCAGCCGGGCCAGCACCTCGTCGACGATGTCCTGCTCGCTCACCGCCACCGACTCGGTGATCTCCAGGACCAGGCGGGACGCGGGCGTCCGATGCCGGCGCAGCGCCTCGGTCACCTGGGCCGGGAACGTCGGGTCGGTGAGGCTGCGCGCCGACACGTTCACCGAGACCGGGATGTCGATGCCGTGCGCCGCCCAGTCGGCGGCGGCCGCGAGGGCCAGGTCGAGCACCCGGCGGGTGAACGGGATCAGCAGCTCGCTGCGCTCCACGGCGGGCAGGAACGCGCCCGGCGAGAGCTGCCCGCGGCGCGGGTGCCGCCAGCGGACCAGCGCCTCCACACCGGTCGGCGCGGCCGTCACCAGGTCGACGGCGGGCTGCAGATGCAGCACGATCTGATCGTCCGCGGCGAACGCGTCCTGCAGCTCGGCGAGCAGCGCGAGGTCGTCGGTGCTGCTCGCGTCCTGGCTGCTGTCGTAGGTCCCGACCGTGACGTTCAGCTCCTTGGCCTGGCCGACGGCGAGCGAGGCCCGCCGGAGCAGCTCGCTCACCTCGATCCGGCCCGGCCGTTCCGCCACCACGCCGACGGTCACCTCGACGGCGAGGCGCACCCCGGCCACCTCCATCGGCAGCCGCAGTTGCTCGACCAGCTCACGCGCCCGGCGCAGGGCCGGCGGCAGCGACCCGGCGACCCGGCCGGCCGGGTCGGAGAGCGCGGCCATCGCCGGCAGCAGCAACGCGAACTCGTCGTCACCGGTGCGCGCGACGAGCTCCAGCGGCCGGGCCAGCTCGATCAGCCGCTCCGCGACGAGCCGCAGCACCTCGTCGCCGCCACGGTGGCCGAGTGTCCGGTTCACCTCGCGGAAGTCGACCACGTCGAGCAGCAGCAGGGCCACGTGCTGACCCCGGTCCAGCGAGCGCAGCAGCAGCTCGCCCCGATCGGCGAACGCGGTCCGGTTGATCAGCCCGGTGAGCGGGTCGTGCACCCGGTCGTACGCCGCGCGGGCGTCCAGCTCGGCGATCCGCTGGTGCGCCGCCGCGTCGTGCAGCGCGCCGGCCAGCGCCTCCCCGTACGCCGTGATCGCCGCCTCGTCCTGCGGCACCGGCAGACTGGGCTCACCCAGCCAGACGGTGAGCTCGCCGACCGGGTGGCCGGCGACCGCCATGCTGCGGGTGATGGCCGGCCCGGAGCGGGCGGCGGCGGGGTCGCCCAGGCCGGGTCCGTCCTGCGCGTAACGGCGGTGTCCGCTGCCGGCGCGGACCTCCAGCTCGGCGCGGCGGGCCCCGAAGACGTCGAGCGCTCCGCGCAGGCCGGCCCGGGCCACCTCGGCCTCGCTGGTCCCGGGCAGCCGGGCGGTGGCGACCGCGAAGGCCTCCCACATCCGGCGTTCCTCGGCGGCGCGCAGGTGGAAGCGGTAGGTGCGGTGCAGCAGCCAGAGTGCGGGTCCGAAGGCGAGCAGCCAGAGCGGCTCACGGACCAGCGCGAACACCGCGCCGAGACCGACCAGCACGTTGCCGATCGACATCGGCAGCTTGGCGTGGAGGACCCGGGCGGCGATCCGGCCGGGCGCCGCGTCGCGGTGCAGGACCAGCGTCAGCACGACCAGGCCGAACGTGATCAGGAGATAGGTCGCGGCGCCGGCCACCAGGGCGAGCGGCAGCCGGGCGCCGCCGATCGGGGCGTCGCCGGCGAGTGTCGTGGTGACGAGCGCGGCGCCGGCCACGCCGACGGTCATCGAGGCGACCAGGTGGACGATCTCGGCCGGGTTGCGCAGGCCGGTGAACCAGGCGAGCAGCATCCAGGCCGCACCGGTGCCGATCAGGGTGGCGGCGGGCAGCCAGCCGGCCGGGGCGACCACGAAGCCGACCACCACCGCCGCTTCGGCCCAGCTGACCGAGACCGCGTCCGGGCCGAGGCGGAACCGGAGGCCGGCCAGCTGCGCGATGGCGGCCAGCACGGCCGCGACGCAGACACCGTCGACAGCGGGAAGCGGGCGGTCGGCGGGGAGCTCCACCGGCTGCAGGACGCCGAGCACCACGGCGGCGACGGCGGCCACCACGACGGCCACGGTCAGGATGCACACCGGGCGGGGATGGCCAGGCTGTGGGCGGCCGGGCCGTGAGCGGTCGCCGGGCGTCACGAGGAAGCCCCGTCGTGCACGTGCACAGTTATCTGCACGTGCAGATGCTGTGCGGAGAATTCGCGCCGGAAAGGTGTCATCTCGGCGCCCCCTTCCGCGCAGGGTCCAGGGGCCGTGTGGCCCCCGGGCGGAAGGCTAAATCAATACCGATGAACGCAACAGGGCTTGACGGACCCGAGACGGCGGCACTCAGCTCTCCCGGAGGGGAGCCACCACGGGTACGAGGGGTGCCCGCACCGTCAGGCGCGGTCCGCTCCGCCACCCGGGGTGGCGTCGCGTTTCTCCTCGGCCACGCCCGTCACCTCGGGTTCCTCCATGGTCACCGGAGCAGCGGATCGATCCGCTTCGACATCGGACCCCGCCGCGGCGCCCGGACGCTGAGCATCGGCGTCGAGCCGGGCGATCTCTGCCACACGATCGCGCTCGGCGGTGTCCGAAAAACTGTCGGGAAGCCGACGGATCCGCTTGTTCATGTTGCGGATCAGCAGAACCGTGGCGACACACATGAGGACGATGAGGAACAAACCCATCGGACCGGCCAAGCCGCCCGAACGGGTGTCACCGAAGTTG
Organism: Actinoplanes sp. NPDC023936; assembly: GCF_040639325.1. Lineage (NCBI taxonomy): Bacteria > Bacillati > Actinomycetota > Actinomycetes > Micromonosporales > Micromonosporaceae > Actinoplanes > Actinoplanes sp. NPDC023936. Next base: position 146,420 of record NZ_JBEZZR010000006.1, read on the forward strand.
TTGACAGCGAAGACGTCCACGCCCTCAGCGTACTGCCTCAGTGCGTCGCGACCTTCTCCCGGATGCCCGCGAACAGGTCGGACTCCGGAATCGGGCTGTCCACCAGCGAGCGGGCGAGCTCGAAGTCCTCGGTCGGCCACACCTTCTGCTGCAGCTCCAGCGGGATCTTGAACCAGAACCCGTCCGGGTCGACCTGGGTGGCGTGGGCGCGCAGCGCGTCATCGCGAATCCCGAAGTACTCCCCGCACTCGATCCGAGTGGTGATCTTTTCGCCGCGGTCCTGCCGCTCCGACGATTTCTCCAGCCACTCCGTGTACGGCGATTCGAGTCCCGCCGCCAGCATCCCCTCGTGCAGCGCGAGCATCCGCGCCCGGGTCCAGCCGGAGTTGTAGTACAGCTTCAACGGCTGCCACGGCTCGCCCAGTTCCGGGAACCGCTCCGGGTCGCCGGCCGCCTCGAACGCCACCACCGAGATCTTGTGGCACATGATGTGGTCCGGGTGCGGGTAGCCGCCGTTCTCGTCATACGTCGTCATGACGTGCGGCCGGAATTCGCGGATCAGCTTGATCAGCGGCTTGGCCGCCTCCTGCGGGTCCTGCAGGCCGAAACAGCCCTCGGGCAGCGGGGGCAGCGGGTCGCCCTCGGGCAGGCCGGAGTCGACGAAGCCGAGCCACGCCTGGTCGACGCCGAGGATCTCACGCGCCTTGGTCATCTCGTCGCGCCGGATGTTGGCGATGTCGGCCAGCACCTCGGGCCGATCCATCTTCGGGTTGAGCACGCTGCCGCGCTCCCCACCGGTACAGGTCGCGACGAGGACCTGAACTCCCTCGGCGACATATTTCGCCATGGTGGCAGCGCCCTTGCTCGACTCGTCGTCGGGGTGGGCGTGCACGGTCATCAGGCGCAACTGCTCGGCCACGTGAATTCCCTCTCGACCAGGCCTGCCGACGGCGGCCCGGGATCGGCTGCGAAGATGGACCCTGCCATTCTGGCCGATCCCACCGACAACAAACGCACGAGAGGTCGTCAGGTGAGCGAGACGCACGCCACAACGCCGGTCTTCCCGCCGGGCCGCTACGGCCGGCGCCGTGAGGGGAACCGCTCCCGGTGGGTGCCGATCCTCGCCATCGCGCTGTCCGCGATCGTCATCCTGGGTCTCACCGTGCAGCTCTACCGGAAGTTCGGCGAGGGCGACTACGACCCGCAGATCATCGGCTGGAACGATCCGACCGACACCGAGATGGTGATCCAGTTCCGCGTCCTGGTGCCCGAGGACGGCACCGCGACCTGCATGCTGCGCGCCCGCGACTACGACGGCTTCGAGGTCGGCCGCCGGCAGGTCGACGTGCAGGGCCGTCCCGGTGGCGGGTCGGTCGAGATCAGCGAGTCGGTGCCGACCACGGCCCGGGCTTCGGTGGGCGACGTGATGGGCTGCCGGGCCGCCGGCTGACCGGCCCCCTGCCGTTTCCGGCCACCTTTCGCAGTCCGGGTGGGGCGCATACCGCTGGTAAGCTTGGTGATTCGCTGCGTTGAGCATGCCTCTTTCAGCGGCCTGCTCTGACCCTGCCCCCATGCTCTGAACAATGTCCAGTCAGCAAGGAGATCGACCGTGTCCAGTTCCGAGGCGCCGAAGACCTGGCTCTCCCAGGACGCTCACGACCGGCTGCAGGCCGAGCTCGACGAGTTGATCGCGAACCGGCCGGCGATAGCGGCGGAGATCAACGCTCGGCGCGAGGAGGGCGACCTTCGCGAGAACGGCGGCTACCACGCCGCCCGCGAGGAGCAGAGCCGGCAGGAAGGCCGGATCCTGTACTTGAAGGAGTTCCTGCGCAACTCCGAGGTCGGCGAGGTCCAGGTGGCCGACTCGGTCACCCCCGGCTCGGTCGTGACGATCTACTTCGACGACGACCAGGCCGACACCGAGACCTTCCTGCTCGGCTCCCGGGAGATCTCCTCCACGACCGACCTCACCGTGTACAGCCCGGAGTCGGCGCTCGGCAAGGCGATCCTGGGCGCGCGGACCGGCCAGACGGTGACCTACACGGCCCCCAGCGGCGCCGACATCAAGGTCACCGTCGTCAAGTTCGGCGCCTTCGAAGGCTAGGAAGCGCTTCTGGACGGGCTCGCCGCGGGGATTGCCCGCCGCGAGCCCGTTCTGCTTCTCAGGGGGTGGCGTCGGCCAGCAGGGCCACTCGGTAACCGGCGTCGCGGAGCGCGGCGATCAGGGTGGACGAGTGGGACGGGCCGCGGGTCTCCACCGAGAGGGCCACCTCGACCTCGCCGAAGCTGAGGCGAGGGCTCTGGCGGGAGTGCGACACGTCGACGATGTTCGCCCGGTGTTCGGCGATCTCGCTCAGCAGCCGGGCCAGCTGACCCGGCCGGTCGGTGCAGCGCACCGCGAGCCGGAGGAAACGGCCGGCCGACGCCAGGCCGTGCTCGATCACCCGGAGCAGCAGCATCGGGTCGATGTTGCCACCGGAGAGGATCGCCACCGCCGGGCCACCGCGCGGCGGCACGTAGGCGCCGGTCAACAGGGCGGCGACAGCGGCCGCCCCGGCCGGCTCCACCACCGTCTTGTGGCGTTCCAGCAGGATCAGCAGCGCGGCCGACAGGTCCTCGTCGGTGACCGTGACGACCTCGTCGACGAGCTTCTCGACATGCGCGAACGTGAGGTCGCCGGGGCGCAGGACGGCGATGCCGTCCGCGATCGTGGCGCAGGCCGCCAGCTTCTGCGGCGCTCCGGCGGCGAGCGAGGGAGGGTACGCGGCCGCGCCGCTGGCCTGCACCCCGATGATCCGGATGTCCGGCCGCACCGCCTTGGCCGCCACCGCCAGCCCGGAGATCAGACCGCCGCCGCCGACCGCCGTGATGATCGTGGTGGCGTCCGGGCACTGCTCCAGGATCTCCAGCGCCACAGTGCCCTGCCCGGCGATCACGTCCGGGTGGTCGAACGGGTGGATCAGGACCGCCCCGGTGCTGCGAGCGAATTCGTGTGCCGCTTCCAGCGCGTCGTCCACGCTGGTCCCGGCGTACTCGACGGCCGCGCCGTACCCCTTGGTGGCGCTGACCTTGGGCAGCGGCGCGCCCTCCGGCATGAAGACCGTGGCCCGGATGCCGAGCAGGCCCGCCGCGAGAGCCACACCCTGCGCGTGGTTGCCGGCCGAGGCGGCGACCACGCCGCGGGCCCGCTCCTCCGCGGAGAGACGGGCGATCCGGGTGTACGCGCCCCGCACCTTGTACGACCCGGCGCGCTGCTGGTTCTCGCACTTGAGCCAGATCGGCACCCCGGTGATCTCGGTGAGCGGCCGGGAGGTGATCAGCGGCGTCGTCTTGGCCACCCCGGCCAGCAGGTCACGGGCGGCCTCGACGTCGGCGAGGGAGAGCAGATCCAGTGGTGCGGTCATGGGCACCAATCGTGCCACTAGCGCCTCAGACCAGGTTCTGCCGCTGCCACGGGTTCTGCAGTTCGAACTGACCGGCCACCGAGAGCAGCAGCATCTCCGAGTCCGGCGGGCCGACCAACTGGACCGCGAGCGGCAGCCCGTCCGGCCGGGAGCCGACCGGCACCACGATCGCCGGCAGCCCGGAGTAGTTCCAGGGGGCCTGGTACGGCGCGTAGTTCGTGTTCGCCTGCATGTTCTTCCACCACGGGATCGACGAGTACTGCACCGCGAGCGGCGGCACGCCGGCCAGCGCCGGGGTGAGCAGCAGGTCGATGGAGTTGTCGGCGAAGAACCGGATGGCCCGCTCCCGCCACGCGTCCCGATGCGACTGACGGACCAGGCCGGCCCGCATCGCCGCCTTGCCGAGCGTGATGTGCCGCCGGGTCCGGGCCTGTAGCCGCTCCACCGGCAGCCCCTCGGAGTTCCGGTACGCCCCGGCGAACCAGGTGGCCAGCACGCCGATCGCCACCCCGGTCGGGTACTTCGGGTCGGCGGCGACCGTGTCGTGGCCGGCCTGGGTGAGCAGTTTCGAGGCAGTCGTGACGGCGCCGACGTTCGGCTCGTCCGGTTTCACGCCGGCGATCGGCGACCGCAGCGACACACCGACACGCAGCCGGCTCGGCTCCACCAGTTTCTGCGGGGTCAGCCCGGCCAGCACCGAGAAGCCGAGCACGGCGTCGGCCACCGTGCTGGTCAGCACGCCGTTCTCCACCAGGCCGAACCAGTCCTTGTCACCGAAGTCCACCGGCACGACGCCCCGGCCCGGCTTGAGCCCGACCAGGCCGCAGCAGGCCGCCGGGATCCGGATCGAGCCGAGGCCGTCGTTGCCCTGCGCGATCGGCACCAGTCCGGCCGCGACCGCCGCGGCCGCGCCGCCGGACGACCCGCCGGGCGTCCGCTCCAGGTCCCAAGGGTTGCGGGTGACGCCGGTGTCGTCGTCGGTCGCCGCCCAGAGACCCATCTCCGGCATCTTGGTCACCCCGACCACGACGGCGCCGGCTCCGCGCAACCTGCGGACCACTTCGTGGTCCTCTTCAGCGACTTCGGGGGTACGGGCGGCCGCGCTGCCGTGCCACGTCGGAAGCCCCGCCACCGCGGTGTTCTCCTTGACCGCCACCGGCACCCCGGCCAGCGGCAGGTTGACCAGGTCCTCCTGGTCGTCGACCTTCTCCGCCTCGGTGATCGCCTCGACGTCGCGGACCACCCGGAAAGCGCCGAGCTCCGGATCGGAGATGGCGATCTGCTCCAAATGGTCGGCCACGACCTGGGTGGCGCTCGCGTCGCCGCGGCGCACCGCACGGGCGATCTGTTTGGCGGTCGCTCCCACCCAGGTCGTCGTCATCGCGCAGATTCTCCAGCGTCGGTCTCTTTAACCCAGCGCCTGCTCGAGGTCGGCGAGCAGATCGTCAACGGTTTCGATGCCGACAGACAGTCTCACGAGATCGGCGGGAACCTCAAGCGCTGAGCCCGCAGCCGACAGATGTGTCATCTGTCCCGGGTGCTCGATGAGCGATTCGACGCCGCCCAGCGACTCGGCGAGCACGAAGAGCTTCGCCCGGTTGCAGATCTCGATCGCCTTCTCCGGGCCGCCCGCCGCGCGGAACGAGACCATGCCGCCGAACCGGCTCATCTGCTTGGCCGCGGTCTCGTGACCGGGGTGGCTCTCCAGCCCCGGGTAGAGGACCTGCGCCACGGCCTTGTGCTCGCTCAGGTAGCCGGCGATCCGCTCCGCGTTGTCACAGTGCCGGTCCATCCGTACCCCCAGGGTCTTGATCCCCCGGAGGGTCAGCCAGGCGTCGAAGGGACCGTTGACGCCACCCATCGCGTTCTGATGGAAGGCCAGCTCGTCGCCGAGCCCGGCGTCCGCGGTGATCAGCGCGCCACCCACCACGTCGGAGTGCCCGCCGATGTACTTGGTCGTCGAGTGGATCACCACGTCGGCGCCGAGGGCGAGCGGCTGCTGCAGGTACGGCGAGGCGAACGTGTTGTCCACCGCGAGCATCGCGTCGTACTCGTGGGCCAGCCCGGCCAGCGCCGGGATGTCAGCGATGTTGAGCAGCGGGTTGGTCGGCGTCTCGGCCCAGATCAGCCGGGTGTGGCCGGGCCGGAACGCGGCGCGCACCGCGTCCAGGTCGTCCAGCGGCACCGCGGTCCAGTCCAGACCCCACCGCTCGGCCACCTTGGAGAAGAGCCGGAACGTGCCGCCGTACGCGTCGTTCGGGATGACCACGTGATCGCCCGGCCGGCACACCGTACGCAGAAGGGTGTCCTCGGCCGCCAGGCCGCTCGCGAACGCGAGCCCGCGCCGGCCGCCCTCGATCGCCGCCAGGCACTCCTGCAGCGAATCGCGGGTCGGGTTGGACGAGCGGCTGTACTCGTACCCCAGGCGTGGGGCGCCGACGGCGTCCTGTGCGTACGTGCTGGTCTGGTAGATGGGCGGCACCACCGCGCCGGTCCGCGGATCCGGCTCCTGGCCGGCGTGGATGGCGAGGGTGTCGAACCCGTACTCATTTGCCGTCATGTTGCGCAAGGCTAGTCTCACCAGGTGGCCGACTGCGTGTTCTGTGGCATTGTGGCGGGGACCGTCCCGGCGTTCGTCGTGGCCTCGTCGCCCGCCGGCATGGCGTTCCTCGACATCCGACCGGTGTTCAAGGGTCATGTTCTGGTGATCCCGCGCCCGCACATCGTCGAGCTCGTCGCACTCCCCGCCGATCTTCTGCCGGGCTATTTCGCCTTCGTGCAGCAGATCGCCGCCGCCGTCCCGCGCGCGCTCGGCTCACAGGGCACCTTCGTCGCGGAGAACAACATCGTCTCCCAGTCGGTGCCGCACCTGCACACCCACGTCGTGCCCCGCACCAAGGGCGACGGCCTGCGCGGATTCTTCTGGCCCCGGCACAAGTACGCGAGCGAGGCCGAGGCCGCTGACTTCGCCGCCAGAATCGGTAATGAATATCGGTCCCTCAGCGTTGCAGAAGCTGGACGAAGGGAGTGACCGTGTTCCTGCGGTACAAGAAGCTCGACCTGCCCACCGCCGAGACCGCCCCGCCCGGCCGCGACGCCGAGATCCAGGTCGCCCCGGCGCACACCGTGCTCGGAACCCCGCTGACGGGCCCGTGGCCGGCCGGGTACGAGCTGGCCGTCTTCGGAATGGGCTGTTTCTGGGGCGCCGAGCGCATCTTCTGGCGAATTCCCGGGATCCACTCGACCTCGGTCGGCTACGCCGGAGGCTTCACCGCCAACCCCACCTACGAGGAGACCTGCTCCGGCACGACCGGGCACACCGAGGTGGTCCAGGTCGTCTACGACCCCGCCCGCGTTTCGTACGAGGACCTGCTGAAGGCGTTCTGGGAGAACCACGACCCGACCCAGGGCATGCGCCAGGGCAACGACGTGGGCACCCAGTACCGGTCGGCGATCTACACCACGACGGAGGCTCAGGCGGCGACGGCTCAGGCGTCGCTGGAGGCCTTCCAGCCGGTGGTGACGGCAGCCGGCCACGGCCGCATCACGACGGAGATCAAGCCGCTCACGCGGTACTACTACGCCGAGGACTACCACCAGCAGTACCTGTCCGACGCGAAGAACCCGTACGGATACTGCAACCACGGCCCCAACGGCATGACCTGCCCGATCGGGGTTGCCCGCACCAACTGACCTCGGCGAACGCTAGCGGGCGCTGCTCTGCGCCCGCCACGTGTCACGATGAACGTGGAGGAGGTGACCCCTGTCATGCGCCGATACGCCAAGCCGATCGTCGTCGCGGACGACCTCACGCTGCTCCACGGGCGGACCACGGGTGTCGTGACCTTGCCGCGTCACCTCGACTGGTCCGGCGCGGCCGACTACGACCTAGACAGTCCCGGCCGGATCGTCGACCTCTACCGCACGGTCCTGATCGAGGCGACCAAGCCCGACGACTTGCACGCTTTCCTCGATCAGGCGACCCTCGCCCGGCTCTGGCCGTCACTCTGGCTCGCGCCGGACCTGCGCCACGCGTGGGAAGAACGCTTCCCCGAGCTCAGGCGAAGCGTTTCGGGAGTCCCCGCCGCGTAAGGTCGCCGGCATGGATCCCCGTCACCGCGAGTTGGCCGAGATCGCCCTTCGCGCGGCCGGAGGCGACTATGGGCTGGCGCTCGCCGGCGGTTATGCCGTTCGGGAGCACGGTATGGGTGATCGGCCGAGCGGAGATGTCGATCTGTTCACCGACTGGCAGCGCCGCGCAGACTTCCCCGCTGCGGCCGATCTCGTCATCGAGGCTCTGATCCGGAACGGCTTCGTAGTCCACGTCGACGCTCGGGCGGACACCTTTGCTCGGCTGCTGGTATCCCGGCCCGACGAGCCGGAACTGGAGCCACAGAAGATGGAGTTGGCAGCCGATTGGCGCGCCCACCCACCGGTCACCCTGAGCGTCGGTCCCGTCCTGCACCCGGACGACGCCGTCGGCAACAAGATGGCGGCGCTCTACGGCCGTGCGCTCGCCCGGGACTTCCTCGACATCGATACCGTCCTCGCCAGTGGCCGCTATTCGAGCGATCAGCTCCTCCGGCTGACGGAAGCCGCCGATCCGGGTTTCGATCGCGCGACCTTCGCCGACGTGCTGGGAGCGGTGAACCAGATCAGCGACGCAGCCTTCGCTCCCTACGGCGTTGACACGGTATTCGTTCGAGGCTTGCGCCAGCGATTCGCCGAGTGGCAGAAGGAGCTACGGCAGGACTGATGCGCCGTCAGACCTGAACGGCTGGCACCAGCAGTACCTGTCCGACGCGAAGAACCCGTACGGCTACTGCAACCACGGCCCCAACGGCATGACCTGCCCGATCGGCGTGGCCCGCACCAACTGACGTGCCACGGATCCCGGGCCCGTTCTCACCTCTGCGGAGCGGGCCCGGTTCGTCCCGGACGGGAGCGCCGGCTGGACCGGTGGCTCGCGGGCTGGACCGGTGGCTCGCGGGCTCGCTGGCTGGACCGGTGGCGCGCGTTACTCGCGGGCTGGACCGGTGGCTCGGCGTGGATGAGCGCACACGCAACGGCTCCGTGTGCCTTCACCTGTGCCAGAGCGGTGTTGTCGTCACACGGACGGCTACTGTGCGGCCTCATCCATGCCGGCGCGGGTTCCCGTGTGCCGCCATCCGCGCTCCGTAGACGCATCTTGCGCAGCCGTCAGCCGTCAGCCGTCGGCCGTCCGCCGTCCGTAGGCGCATCATGTGCCGCCGTCCGCGATACGCAGGCGCATCGTGTGCCGCCGTCCGCGATCCGCGGGCGCATCGTGTGCCGCCGTCCCGCTTCGGGCGATGATCACCAACGCGGCGGTACGAATCGCCGCACCCGCGGGGCCGCCGCGTCACCAGGCGACCAGGCAGAACGGGTGGCCGGCCGGATCGGCGAAGACGCGGAACGTGTCGCCCCCACCGGCCAGCCGAACCGCGCCCAGCTCCGCCACCCGCTTCGCACCCTCGTCCAGGCTCTCCACCCGGACGTCGACATGCATCTGCTGAGGATGCGCGGGATCCGGCCAGCTCGGCGCCCGGAAGTCGGCCACCCGCTGAAAGGCGATACCCGGCCGATCCGGGGCGTCGCCGATCACCACCCAGTCACCCTCGTCCTGAACGCGCTGCATTCCCAGCAACTGCTCGTAGAACGAGGCCAGCGTGGCGGGGTCGGGGCAGTCGATGATGAGGCCGTGCCAGCGTCCGATCACCCGGTCATGCTGCCCGAGGAACAACGCCCTCCGCTGCCCCGAACCAGCTCGCCGATCAGAGCGCGGGGCATGCGGGCAAGCCGTGAACGCTTCGGACCGCAAATTCACGCCCTCGAACGAAAAAAATCGACATGTCCCGACATCTCGCTCACACTCGGAAACAGTGGGCTTAGCGGGAGGTCGACCATGTCACCGCGGTATCGGAACGAGGACGAGCGAGCCGCCTGGGAGCTGGCGGAAGCGATGACTCACCAGGCCCGGGCGATGATGCGCGAAGCCGAGATCGCCCTGGAGAGCTGGAAGCTCGGCAAGGAGATGAACCGGCAGCGCTGCGCGCGTCGCGGGATCAACAAGACGGATGCGGAGATCCGCTGGGCCGCCTCGGCGAGCGCCAAGAACGCGATCACCAACAACACGTTCCACGTGGCGCTGGCGACCATGTATTACGGCGCGGCGACCGCGAATTACGCCCGTGCCCAGTACCTCAGGAACCAGCAGTGATCTCTCACTCGTCGCCGGTGTCGTGCTCGGCGACCGGGCCGGGCAGCGGCCGGGGCGGGTCGGCGGCGGCCGGGGACGCGGGAACGGTGAGTACCAGGCCGAGAACGGCTCCGGCGCCGATCAGGCGGAGGCCGTTCAGCGACTTGGCCAGGGAAACGGTACGGCGTTCGGGCTTGTCCACTCAGCTCTCCTCACAAGCCGGGAAGCGGGCCGGGACCCACGATGACACCTCAACCTGAGACATGACTGTGTCAGGAGCGCGCAACGGGGCACCATTGACACGTGGAGATCGCCACCGAGACCGAGCGCAAGTACGACGTCCCTGAGACCTTCGAACTTCCCGAGCTGGCCGGGGTGGCCGGCATCACCGGCGTGAACGGCGCCGAAACCCATGATCTTGACGCCACCTACTTCGACACCGAAGACCTCCGGTTGATGAGAAATCGCCTGACACTTCGGCGGCGGTCCGGCGGGCACGACGCCGGCTGGCACCTGAAGACGCCCGGTGACGGTTCCGGGCGTACCGAGCACCGGGTTTCCGGGCACGAGGGCGACGCCGTTCCGGGCGAGTTGCTGCCCCTGGTGCGCGGCATCGTCCGGCAGCAGCCCCTCGCCCCGGTGTGCCGGCTGCGCACCCGCCGGGTGGAGACGCCGCTGCGGGATGCGGACGGCCGCACGCTCGCCCTGATCGCGCAGGACCGGGTGAACGCCGAGTCCGATGACGGCGAGAGCGCCTGGCAGGAGATCGAGGTCGAGCTGGTCGACGGTGACGTGGCGGTTCTCGACGCGGTGGAGCAGGTCCTGCTCGACGCGGGCGCCACCCCGGCCGCCGGTCCGTCCAAGGTCTCCCGCGCGCTCGCCGGCCGGCTCTCCGCCGCGCAGCGCACGGCCAAGGGCAAGACCAAGGGCAAGGGCAAGGTCAACCCCGTCTTCCGGTACGCCCGTGAGCAGCGCGACGCCATCATCGGACACGACCCCGCGGCCCGCCGTGGCGACGCCGAAGCGGTGCACAAGATGCGCGTCGCGACCCGGCGGCTGCGCAGCACCCTGAAGACGTACCGGCGGTGGTTCCCGGAGACCGGCGCCGGTGACGAGCTGCGCTGGCTGGCCGGGATGCTCGGCGCGGTCCGCGACCCGCAGGTGCTGGAGGGCAAGCTGCTGGCCGGCCTGGACGAGTCGGGTCCCGAGTTCGAGCCGGTCGCCGAGCGGATCCGGGCGGCGCTCGAGCATCGGGTGGCGAAAGGCCGTGATGAGCTGGCCGAAGCCCTCGACTCGGACCGTTATCTGAACCTGCTGGACGCCATCGACGCGCTGGTGGACAACCCCGGGCACGATGGCGGGGACCCGTCACGACGTACCCGAAAGGTCTTGAAGAAGGCCGACGACGAGCTGGACGCCGCGATCGCCAGTGGGGTCGACGAGGAGCTGCACGAGGCGCGCAAGTCCTACAAGAAGGCCCGCTACGCCGTCGAGGTGATCCAGCCGGAGCACGGCCAGCCGGCGAAGCAGCTGGTGAAGGCGCTGACCGCGCTGCAGGACGGCCTCGGCGCCCACCAGGACTCCACGATCGCCCGGGAGGTCCTGCGCGAGATCGGTCCGGACAGTTTTCATTTCGGCGTGCTGTACGGCAGGCAGGAGCAAGTGGGTAAGGAGACATTGCGTGAGGTGCCCGCGCTGGTGCGGGCGTCCCGGCGCAAGAAGGTGCGGCGTTGGCTGGTGAAGACATGACCACAGATGTTCATCCGGAACACGTTGATCACGAGCAGAGCGATTCCGAGCATGTTGATCAAGAACATGTGGAGGAACCGATGACGCAGCCGTACGACGGTCCGGTCACCGAACTCACCGGCTACCGCGTGGTGGACGACGAGGACGACGACCCGTACCTGCTGAACGCCGACGGGACGCCGGTCGACACCTGGCGGGACGACTACCCGTACGACGAGCGGCTACCTCGTGCGGAGTACGACCACGACAAGCGCCTGCTCCAGATCGAGCTGCTGAAGCTGCAGAACTGGTGCAAGGACACCGGCGAACGCCTGGTGATCTTCTTCGAGGGGCGGGACGCGGCCGGCAAGGGCGGCACCATCAAGCGCTTCATGGAGCACCTGAACCCGCGCGGCTCCCGGGTGGTGGCCCTGGAGAAGCCGAACGAGCGGGAGAGCACCCAGTGGTACTACCAGCGGTACATCAAGCACCTGCCGTCCGCCGGTGAGATCGTGCTCTTCGACCGGTCCTGGTACAACCGCGCCGGCGTCGAACGGGTGATGGGCTTCTGCAGCCGCGCCGAGTACCTGGAGTTCATGCGGCAGACCCCGGAGCTGGAGCGGATGCTCGTCCGGTCCGGCATCCACCTGGTCAAGTTCTGGTTCTCGGTGACCCAGAGCGAGCAGCGGACCCGCTTCGCGATCCGCCAGGTCGACCCGGTCCGGCAGTGGAAGCTCTCCCCGATGGACCTGGAGTCCCTGGACAAGTGGGACGACTACACCGAGGCGAAGGAGGCGATGTTCTTCTACACGGACACCGCCGACGCCCCGTGGACCGTGGTGAAGAGCAACGACAAGAAGCGCGCCCGGCTCGCCGCGATGCGCCACGTGCTCAACCGCTTCGACTACGAGGGCAAGGACCCGGAGATCGTCGGAGTCCCGGACCCGCTGATCGTCGGGCCCGCCTCGCTCGTCGTCGAGAGCACCGAGATGTCGCCCCGGGTATTCCCGCGCCTCTAGTGATTTAAAAGCGTTGGCGGCTGGCGTGGACCTTGGATAACGTGGCCGTACACGTGAAGGGAGGTGGTCCGAAGTTGTATAGCAACGGGACTCGTGAGGTGGCTGTCCGCTAGCCGCTGTCCTTGACAGCTTCGTTTGAGCGTCGAGACCGTGTGGCAGCGGCCCGGCGAGTACCAGACAGCCACCCGACCCCAGGGGATCCGGCCTTGTCCGACCGGACCATGTTCGTTCGCGATCATGGAAGTCCCCTGGGGTCGCTTCATATGCGGGGGCTTTGACATGCGTGAGCTGGTCGTCCTCGGCACCGCCAGCCAGGTGCCGACGCGGCATCGCAACCACAACGGCTACCTCCTCCGCTGGGACGACGAGGTGATCCTCTTCGACCCGGGCGAGGGCACCCAGCGTCAGATGCTGCTGGCCGGCCAGGCCGTCACCCCGCTCAAGCGCATCTGCGTCACCCACTTCCACGGCGACCACAGCCTCGGCCTGCCCGGCATCCTGCAGCGCGTCTCGCTGGACCGGGTGCCGCATCCGGTGGCGGTCCACTACCCGGCCGGTGGGCAGGAGTTCTACGACAGGCTGCGGCACGCCACGAGCTACTGGGACAACGCCGAGATCGTGCCTCTGCCGGTGAGCGCCGGCTTCGCGGTGGAGACCTCCGCGGGGCGCCTCACGGCGCTGCCGCTCCGGCATTCCATCGAGGCGTACGGGTACCGCTTGACCGAACCGGATTCCCGGCGGATGCTGCCCGCGCTGCTGGCCCAGCACGGCATCAGCGGTCCGGCCGTCGGTGACCTCCAGCGCACCGGCCGCCTGGGAGGGGTCACGCTGGACCAGGTCAGCACGGTCCGCCCCGGCCAGAGTTTCGCCTTCGTGATGGACACCGGCCTGTGCGACAACGTCTACGCCCTGGCCGACCGCGTCGACATGCTGGTCATCGAGTCCACCTTCCTGGCCGAGGACGCCGCGATGGCCGCTCAGGTCGGTCACCTGACAGCCGGCCAGGCCGCCGCGGTGGCCCGCGAGTCGGGCGTACGCACGCTGGTCCTCACCCACTTCTCCCAGCGCTACCAGGACCCGTCCCGCTTCCTGGAGGAGGCCCGCAAGGAGTTCACCGGACCGATCGTGATCGCCGAAGACCTCCTGCGCGTCCCGGTCCCGCCTCGGCTACTTTCTCAAGGATGACCGTCTCGCTGTGCCCTTCCCGAGGATGACCGTCTCGCTGCGCCCGGCGGCCGACGCCGATCTGCCCGCTGTCGGCGCCCTGCACCACCGTTCCCGGGCCGCCGCCTACGCCCACCTGGTCGACCCGGCCTCGTTCGACGCGCGCGGCGCCGAGATGATGGCCGCTTACTGGGTGGAACGCTGGCGCTGGGAGCGCGACACCCACCGGATGACCGTCGCCCTGGCCGGCGACGACCTGATCGGCTTCTCGTACGTGGGTCCGAGCGAGACCGAGGGCGCAGCCGAGCTCTACGCGATCCACCTGGACCCGTCCCGGGTGGGCACGGGCGTGGGCCGCCTGCTGATGATCGACGCGCTGCGGGCACTGCGGGGTTATGGCGTGGACCGGGCCGTCCTGTGGGTGCTGGAGGGCAACACGGTGGCGAGGCGCTTCTACGAGCGCGGAGGCTGGACGCCGGACGGCGCGACCCGGGCCGACACGGTCAACGACCAGCCGGTCACCCACGTCCGCTACTCACACCCGCTCTGACGCGGTTGCGGGACGCCGGCTCGAAGCTCGGGGGAACGTTGAGAGCCAGCCTTGCCACGTGCATGAAATGATCGATCGCTTCTCTGCGTTTCTGGAGCATGGTCGCCACTTGACTACTGATGCCGGACGTCTTCTCCGGGTAATACGTCAGGTCGAAAGCCACCAGACCGATCAGCTCGGCATCCGTCAGGAGAAGCGCTTTCGCTGACGCCAGCAGATCATCATCGACAAGGTGATAAAGCTCGACCGCTCGACCGGCGCGCCAGATCTTGTCGAACTTCGCAATGATCTCCGCTCTCTCCTCCGGGCTCGGGGGCGTGAACATCTGATCTTTTCCGACTTGAAGGGGGTCGCTGACGTTCCACTCCGGATGAGCGTCCCGAAGCGTTCCGACGATGCTCCGATAGAACTCGTCGTCCGCCACCAGGAGATTGAGATAGGAAGTGCGGCGCTCGTTCTGCCAGCTCCGGATCAACTCAGCCCGCGCGAGGGAGCGCTGCAGGCCCGCTTGACGCCATGAACCGATCACGACGCCGAGAAGCGCCGCGATGCCGGCCACAATAGCCGGCATAACCGATCTCATGAGAATTCTTCCTATTCCGAGGCGGTCGTCAGGTGGTTCACTTTAACCAGCGCGATTGACGACGGCCAGTCGTCAAAATAGGCACTGGAAGAAACCGGCTCACCGAGGCCGTGTCACCGCGAACAATGGAGATTCCGAGCCGGAGCCTCAGATCCACACGCAGGCGGTGACGGGTTGCCGTTCAAGCGCCTTGATCGCCACCTGCCGTGCCGGCATTCGCGGTAAAGCCGGCGCTGTGCGGAAACTCGTGGACGCCCTGGGCCCCGCAGAATGACGCAAAGCCACAACGCTCCACCGTTGTAAGCGACCCGTCTTGGCCACCGAGGGCGGCCCGGCGGCGCCGAGAACGCGGGCGCGGCGATTCGTGCCGCCGCATCGGTGATCACTGCCCGAAACCGGACAGCCGCACACGATGCGCCCGCGAGCACGGACAGCGGCACACGATGCGCCCGCGAGCACGGACAGCGGCACACGATGCGCCTACGAGCGCCGACGGCGGCACACGAGAACCCGCGCCGGCGTGGATGAGGCCACACAGTAGCCGTCCGTGTGCCGACAACCCCGCTCTGGCACAGGTGAGGGCCCACGGAGACGTTGCGTGTGCACTCATCCACACCGAGCCACCGTGCGTGTGGGGACGCCGGGGCCGGCGGCCGGCGGCGCCGGCGGAAGGGGCGTCAGGGTTGGGTGCCGCGGGACGGGTGTTCTGCTGGTGGGGACGGGTGTTGCGCGTACCCGGAGAAAGCGAAAAGGCGGGAGCACGTGACCTATGAATGCGGGGGAACCTGTGATCACGTGCTCCCGCCCACCGCCCCGCCGGAATCGGGTGCGCCTGGCCGGAGGCGCGGATCAGCGGAGGCGTGCTGATCCTGGAACCGATTCGAGGCGGGCCTGGGCGCGGGATGCCGGAGCGCTGGCGGGGCGCCCCGGCGTCACCGCCGGAAGACGTCGGCCGGGCCGGGAAGGCGTTGCTTGCCGGGGGACGGTCAAGCTCTTCGGCGACGTCTAGACCTTCATAAAACCCTCCTGTAGCGGTGCGCGGCCGGAACGTTGAGTCCGCGGCCGGGCACGCTGCGCATGCTGTTCAGGTCGTGCCGCAGCGTCCACGCCTCGCGCCAGGGGCGGCGGGCCACCGCGTCGGCTCGTTCGGCGAGCCGGCGGGCCGAGCACGGCCAGCGCCATCCACATCCGACGCAGTTGCCGTCTCCGCCGGCCGCCGTGTGGCGTCCGAGTAAGTGCTGCGCGTCCCGCCACAGAAGGCGGTCCACGATGTCAGCGGGCGCCGCCTCATCGACGTCGACCATTCCCTACCCCTCCGTCCGGGAGTGGCTCATAGCTCCGTCACGACACATACAACCGCAGCGCGCCATCAGCTGGTCGGACTGAGTGTGCGATTGTGGCGACTATCCGTAACGGTCCATGTTCGCCATGGGTGGGTGTGCGACGGGCATCGATGGGTGTTTCCCGGGTGGCAAGCCGCTGCAGGCTGCCCAGGCGCTGCAGCGGCTCATGATCGAACCGGCGGTCGGCTAGCTCAGGTGAGCCAGCAGGTCCTGCCGGGTCAGCACGCCGGCGGGCTTGCCGTCCACCAGGACCATCGCGGCGTCGGCCTTCTCCAGCAGTGCCACCGCCTCGGCCACCGGCTCGCCGCCACCGATCATCGGCAGGGCGTCGCTCATGTGCTTCTCGATCGTGTCGTGCAGGTGGGCCTGACCGGTGAAGAGCGCGTCGAGCAGCGCCTTCTCCGAGATCGAGCCGGCCACTTCGCCGGTCACGACGGGCGGCTCGGCCTTCAGCACCGGGAGCTGGGAGACGCCGTACTCCCGCATGTAGTCGATCGCGTCCCGGACCGTCTCCGTCGGGTGGACGTGGACCAGCTTCGGGATCTCGGCGCCCTTGCCGGCGAGCGCGTCCGCCACGGTCGGCGTGGCTTCCTGGGTACGGAGGAAGCCGTACCGTGCCATCCACTTGTCGTTGAAGATCTTCGACAGGTAACCGCGGCCGCCGTCCGGCAGCAGCACCACGACGACGTCGTCCGGGCCGGCCTTGCGGGCCACCTCGAGCGCTGCCACCACGGCCATCCCGCACGAACCGCCGACCAGCAGGCCCTCCTCGCGGGCCAGCCGGCGGGTCATCTCGAACGAGTCGGAGTCGCTGACCTCGATGACCTCGTCCGTGACGCTCGTGTCGTACGCGCTCGGCCAGAAGTCCTCGCCGACACCCTCCACGAGGTACGGACGACCGGTCCCGCCGGAGTAGACGGAACCCTCCGGGTCGGCGCCGATGATCCGGACGTCGCCCTGCTCCTTGAGATAGCGCCCGACGCCGGTGATCGTCCCGCCGGTGCCCACCCCCGTCACGAAGTGGGTGATCTTCCCCCCGGTCTGTTCCCAGAGCTCCGGGCCGGTCTGCTCGTAGTGCGAGCGCGGGTTCGCCGGGTTGCTGTACTGATCCGGCTTCCAGGCCCCGGGGATCTCCGTGGCCAGCCGGTTCGACACGTTGTAGTAGGAACGCGGGTCCTCCGGCGCCACGGCGGTCGGGCAGACCACCACTTCGGCGCCGTACGCCCGCAGGACGTTCTGCTTGTCTTCGCTGACCTTGTCGGGGCAGACGAAGACGCACTTGTAACCCCGTCGCTGGGCCACGAGGGCCAGACCGACTCCGGTGTTGCCGCTGGTCGGCTCGACGATCGTGCCGCCGGGCTTGAGGAGGCCGGCCTTCTCGGCGTCCTCCACCATCCGCAGCGCGATCCGGTCCTTGACCGAGCCGCCGGGGTTCAAGTACTCGACCTTGGCCAGCACGGTGGCGCTGATGCCTTCGGTCACGCTGTTCAGCCGGACCAGCGGAGTGTTACCGATGATCTCGACGACGTTGTCGTAATAGCGCACGCTTCACTTTACGACCACGCGCGGGTTCGTCCGCTCCCACTCCAGGAAGCGGTCCGTTTCGGCGAGCACCGCACCCGCCAGCCAGGTGACCGCGACCGCGTCGTCGATCAGCCCGAACAGGAAGACGAACGCTTCCGGAACGGCGTCGATCGGGGACACCACATAGAGCGTGGCGGCCGCCATCATCGCCAGCCGCATGCCGCCGTCGTAGTCGCCACGAGTGGTCGCCCGGATCATCCGGGGCAGCGCCGCGAGACGCTCCCCGAGCGGCCGGCCGCCACGGGCGCCGGCGGTCAGAGCACGGGCCAGCGCGGTGAACGCCGCCGCACGTTTCAACGTCTTGGCCATCTTTGTTCCCCTCTCCGCCACTCCAGCATGACCTGAGCGCGCCATGATTGCCCCTCGCCATCGCGAGTTAGCCTCAAGTACCCACTTCCGCTGCCGATCACGGCGGGAACACCGAGCCATTCGAGGAGGAAATCATGAGCAGCATCGATTTCACCCTCTCCGCCACCGGCTGGCGGCGGATCAAGTGGGCCGGACGGGTGACCGGCGTCCTCGCCGGGGTGACAGCTTTCTCTGCCGGTCTGCTCCTGCGCCAGGCCGCCGACGCCCGCCGGGTGATCCCGCTCGCCGAGGCCCCGCCGCCGCGCGGTGACGGGGTGTACGGCGCGAAGTTCGGCGGCCGCCCGCTGCATCTGGTGATCCTCGGTGACTCGTCGGCCGCCGGATACGGTGTGCACCGCCCCCGGGAGACGCCCGGCGCCCTCTTCGCCACCGGCATCTCGCGCCGCCTGCACCGGCCGGTCCGGCTGCACCGGCTGGCCGTGGTCGGCTCGATGTCGTCCGGCCTGCCGTACCAGGTGGACGCGGCCCTGGAGTACCAACCGGACCTCGCGATCATCCTGATCGGCGGGAACGACGTGACGCACGCCTCAGCGCGGCCCGCGGCGGTCCGTCATCTGGGTGACACGGTTCGCCGACTGCGCGCGGTCGGCTGCAAAGTGGTGGTCGGCACCTGCCCGGACCTCGGCGCGATCCAGCCGATCAAGCCGCCGCTGCGGTGGCTGGCCCGGCGCTGGAGCCGGCAGCTGGCCGCCGCGCAGACGGTCGCCGTGGTGCGGGAAGGCGGCCGGACCGTCTCGATCGGGAACCTGCTCGGCCCGATGTTCGAGGCGGATCCGGTGCGGATGTACAGCTCGGACCGGTTCCATCCGTCCGCCGAGGGGTATGCCCGAGCGGCAGCGGTGATGATGCCGACCGTGATGGCCGCGCTCGGCGAGGACGAGCGGACACCGGTCACGGAAAGCGTCCGTAGCCTGCCCGAGGCCGCCGTCGCGGCGGTGCGGGCACCGGGTACCGAGGTCAGCCCGGCCGGGCGGTGGGCGCAGCTGCGGCGGCACCCCTGGTTCGGCGAGCCGCGGCACTGGTTCGGATCGAGGGCGGGCACGGTCAACCCGGTTTCCGCCGTAGGGTATACGCCAGAGGATCATCAAGTCGGCTGATGCAGGGAGGCGTGACATGGCTGGTCTGCCGAGACAAGTAGGCCGGGCCGCGGCCACCGGCCTGCTGGCCGGCGCGGTGGGCGGGGTCGCCCTGATCGCCGGTGAGCTGCTCGCCGCGAAGGCCCGCCGGTACGCGAAGCCGACGATGGGCCTGGCGCTGCGCACCTCGATGGGCCCGGCGACAGCGACGCCGCTGCGGCTGGTGCTCCTCGGCGACTCGGCAGCTGTCGGCGTCGGCGTGGAGTGGCTGTCGGACACGGTCGGCGGCCAGCTCGCCCGCCTGCTGGCCGACGGCACCCCGGAGTCGGGTCCGCGGCACGTGCTGCTCAGCAGCGTCGGAGTGGCCGGGTCCCGGTCCAGCGATCTGGGTACGCAGGTGGCCCGTGCGCTGCTCGGTGACCGGCCCGACGTCGCGGTCGTCCTGATCGGGGCGTACGACGCGGCATCCGGCCGGATTCCCGAGGAGGCCGCGATCCACCTCGGCCAGGCGGTCCGCCGGCTGCGGTCAGCGGGCGTGCAGGTCGTCGTCGGCACCTGCCCCGACCTGGGCGCGACCCGTTCGATCGCCCCGCCGCTGCGGCAGATCGCCGGCATGGTCGGCCGCCGGATGGCGAAAGCGCAGGCGCGGGCGGTCGCCGAGGCCGGTGGTGTGGTCGTCGACCTGGCCGGCGAGACCGGCGCGGTGTTCCGCGCGGACGCCGGGACCCTCTGCTACGACGGCTTCCACCCCTCCGCCGACGGCTATCGGGTGTGGGCGCACGCTTTGTATCCAGCGGTGGCAAAAGCGGCAATGTCAGGGGTGTGAGAAATTCGCGCTTCCGACCATGTTACCGGTGAGTAAACTGGCGGCATGCCGGAAGCTGTCATCGTTGCCACTGCCCGCTCCCCCATCGGACGCGCCCACAAGGGTTCCCTCAAGGACCTGCGGCCCGACGATCTCGCCACGACGATCGTCGATGCCGCTCTCAGCAAGGTGCCGCAGCTGGACCGCACGCTCATCGAGGACCTCTACCTCGGCTGCGGGCTCCCCGGCGGCGAGCAGGGTTTCAACCAGGCCCGGGTGATCGCCACCAAGCTCGGCCTGGACGGCCTGCCCGGCGCCACCGTCACGCGCTACTGCTCCTCGTCGCTGCAGACCACCCGGATGGCGTTCCACGCGATCAAGGCAGGCGAGGGTGACGTGTTCATCTCCGCCGGCGTGGAGACGGTGTCCCGGTTCGCCCGTGGCTCGTCCGACGGCCTCCCGTCCGAGGCGCAGGACCTCGTCGGCGGTCCCTGGACCAACCCGTTCTTCGACGAGGCCCAGACCCGCACGAAGCGGTCCGCCGAGGCCGGCACCACCTGGCACGACCCGCGCGAGGACGGCGCCGTGCCGGACATCTACATCGGGATGGGCTACACCGCCGAGAACCTCGCCCAGGTCAAGAACGTGACCCGTGAGGAGATGGACGAGTTCGGCGTCCGCAGCCAGAACCTCGCCGAGAAGGCCATCGCCAACGGCTTCTGGGAGCGCGAGATCACCCCGGTGACGCTCCCCGACGGCACCGTCGTGTCGAAGGACGACGGCCCCCGCCCCGGCGTCACCATCGACGCGGTCTCCCAGCTCAAGCCGGTCTTCCGCCCCGACGGCCGGGTCACCGCCGGCAACTGCTGCCCGCTCAACGACGGCGCCGCGGCGCTGGTCATCATGAGCGACACGAAGGCCCGGGAGCTCGGCATCACCCCGCTCGCCCGGATCATCTCCACCGGCGTCACCGGCCTCTCCCCCGAGATCATGGGCCTCGGCCCGGTCGAGGCGTCCAAGCAGGCCCTGAAGCGGGCCGGCATGAGCATCAGCGACGTCGACCTGTTCGAGATCAACGAGGCGTTCGCGGCCCAGGTCATCCCGTCGTACAAGGAGCTCGGCATCCCGCTGGAGAAGCTCAACGTCAACGGCGGCGCGATCGCGGTCGGCCACCCGTTCGGCATGACCGGCGCCCGCATCACCACCACCCTGCTGAACTCCCTCGACTGGCACGACAAGTCGATCGGCCTGGAGACCATGTGCGTCGGCGGCGGCCAGGGCATGGCCCTGATCATCGAGCGCCTCAGCTAGTCCGGACCGTCATCAGCCGGTTCCCACTGCCGCCTCCACTCGCGCGAGGCGGCGGTGGGGACCTTTTTTCTTTGGTACGGGGGGATAGCGCTTGAAGATCGTCGAGGTGCGGCCCGGGTGTGGGGTGTTCGACGGGGCTGCGGAGCTGTTCGACGAGTACCGGGTGCACGACGGTTGGCGGCGGCTCGACCGCATCATCGGACGCTGGCGGCTCGGACGCCCGCCAGCCCCGCCACCCGGTCGCGGCCCGCGGGCGGTCCCACTTCCCAGCCGTAGCTGAAGCAGGTAAAACAGCTCTGCCATTCCCTGTCCTGGCTACGGCTCGCGACACCGAGCCGTAGCCCATCCAGGTCATCCGGCCGCTTCACCTGCCTGCGCTACGGCTGACCCCCGCGAGCCGTAGACCACGCAGGTCAACCGGCCGTCTTACCTGCCTGCGCTACGGCTGGCACCCACGAGCCGTAGCCCACGCAGGTCAACCGGCCGTCTTACCTGCCTGCGCTACGGCTGGCACCCACGAGCCGTAGACCACGCAGGTCATCCGGCCGTCTTACCTGCCTGCGCTACGGCTGGCACCCACGAGCCGTAGCCCATCCAGGTCAACCGGCCGTCTTACCTGCCTGCGCTACGGCTGGCACCCACGAGCCGTAGACCACGCAGGTCATCCGGCCGCTTTACCTGCGCACGCTACGGCTGGATCCGGCGAGGAGGTACTGCAAACGCGACAACGGCGGATCGGGGGTGGGGCGTGCCAGAACCGAGGGCGGCTCGGCCCTGCGGAACGGCGGGGCGGCTCGGGGCCTACGGAACGCCGGAGCGGCTCAGGGCCTGCGGAACGCCGGAGCGGCTCGGGGGCCTGCGGAACGGCGGGACGGCTCGGGGGCCTGCGGAACGCCGGAGCGGCTCGGGGGCCTGCGGAACGCCGGGGGCGGCGGCGGGGCGCGCCGGGCCGGGATCGTCAGTGCCGGGGTGTGCGGGACTGGTTGCGGTGCGGGTGGGGACTGCGGGAATGCGTACCCGGAAAAGTCAGAGGGTTTTTTGGGCCTCTTCTACCGCGGTCGCCGCTCGGGTGAGCAGTTCCGGGGGTGGGCCGGCGGTGAGGATGTCGTCGGCCAGGACTCGGAGCTGGTCGGGGAGGACCAGGGGGTGGAGGTAGGGCAGTTCGCGGGGCGGGGACTTCTCCGCCTCGGCGCCCAGGTCGGCCAGGTGCTGGGCCAGGCCGTGGATGAGCTGGGCGCGTGTCTGGCCGATGGTGGTGGCCGGCTGGGACCAGCGGCGTTCCTCCCAGTGGCGGACCTGGTTGAGGAGGCGGTCGATCGCGGCGGCTAAGTCAGACATTCGCCAAAGGGTACCGGGGAACGGGACAACGCCCGGTCCGCGGGGAGGCGGGCCGGGCGTTGCTCGTGAGGACGGGACGAACTGTCAGTCGTCGCCTTGCAGGAAGCTGAGCAGGCGGAGGACCTCGAGGTAGAGCCAGATGAGGCCGACCAGGATCCCGAACGCGGCGGTCCAGGAGTAGCGCTGCGGCAGACCCATCCGCACGCCCTCCTCGACCTCGTTGAAGTTCAGGATGAAGCTCAGCGACGCGACAACGATGCAGACGAGGCTGAAGATGATGCCGATAGCGCCGTTGTCACGCAGGCCGGTGTTGACGCCGAAGAGCGCCAGCACGAAGTTGATCAGCATGACCGCGAAGAGACCCGCCATGATCGAGATGATCGCGCGGGTGAACTTCGGGGTGGCGCGGATGACCCTGGCACGGTAGAGCACGGCCATCAGGAAGAAGACGCCGAAGGTGGCGACCACCGCCTGCATGACGATCCCCGAGTAAAAGCTCTCGAAGAACTTGCTCACCATGCCGACGAACACGCCCTCGACCACCGCGTAGGTGACGACGAGAGCCGGGTTCGCGACCCGCATGAACGAGATGACCAGGCCGAGCACGAGGCCGACCAGGGCGGCGCCGATCCACGCGGCGCCGGTCGCCGAGGCGGGAATGAGGTTCCACGCGGCGACCGCCGAGATGCCGGTGATGCCGAGCAGTGTGACGGTCTTGACCACGACGTCGTCGACGGTCATCGGCCGGACGGCCGGCGGAGAGGCGGGGTAGCCGCCCGTCGCCGTCGGGTAAGGCGCACCGTAGGCCGGCTGACCGTAACCCGGCTGGCCGTATCCCGGCTGGCCTGGGGCCTGCCCGTACCCCGCCGCGCGCTCCCGCTCAGCCGCCTGGCCGAGGCGCGAAAGCACCGGGTTCGATGTCTTCACTGTTTCCAGCCTCCCTTTGAGGTCGAGGCATCATGCCTGTCGTTCCAGAGTACGGGGTGAACGGCCGCCACCGCGCCCGCAGACGCTGTGAGCAGGCTGAGAACACATGGTCAGGCACATGATCCCAGCGGAAATCGACGATACGACACGCATCGAAACGCGGCGGTACCTGGAAATGACGAAAGGGATGCTCCAGGCGGAGCATCCCTCAACCGTGCCGTGCCCGGGGCGGGTCTCGAACCCGCACGCCTTGTCAGGCAGCCGCTTTTAAGGCGGCCGTGTCTGCCATTCCACCACCCGGGCGGACCTGCGAACACCGTATCTGGTGCCGCCCGGATGGTGGCAACGGCCTCAGCGAGTGCCGGCGGAAACCTTGTCGGTGGCCGGGGCGACCGGCGGGGTCACCTCGACGAACTCCTCACGCGGGTGGTGCAGCTGGCCGAGGGCCACCGTCTCGCGCTTGAGGATGAAGGCCAGCACCCAGTCGGCGAGCACCCGCACCTTGCGGTTGAACGACGGGATCCGGCTGACGTGGTAGAAGCGGTGCATCAGCCACGCCGGGTAGCCCTTGACCTTCACGCCGTAGACGTGCGCGACACCCTTGTTGATGCCGAGGCCGGCGACACCGCCGACGTGCTTGTGGCGGTACTCCTTCGGGGCCCCGCCGAGGATGACCTGGCGGATGTTGTCGGCGAGCACGGTGGCCTGCCGGACCGCGTGCTGCGCGCTCGGCGAGCACCAGCCACCCGGGTTCGTCAGGTCCGGGACCTGGGCGGCGTCGCCCGCGGCCCAGGCGCCCTCGAGCACCTCGCCGGTCTCGACGCTGGCGACCTGGAGGGTGGGCAGGCAGTTGATGTGCCCGCGCGGGCCGAGCGGCAGGTCGGTGTGCTGCAGCATCGGCGACGGCTTGACGCCCGCGGTCCAGACCAGCGTCTCGGCACGGAACGAGTCACCGTCGGAGAGCTCGATCTGACCGTCGACGCAGGACTTCAGGAAGGTCTCCAGGCGCAGGTCGATACCGCGCTTGGCGAGCTGACGGGCGGTGTAGGCGCCCATCTCCGGACCGACCTCGGGAAGGATCCGGTTGGAGGCCTCGACCAGGATGAAGTGGACCTCCTTCGGGTCCAGCTCCGGGTAGTACTTCAGCGCGTCCGCCACGACGTCCTGCATCTCGGCGAGCGCCTCGATGCCGGCGAAGCCGCCACCGACGAACACGAAGTTCAGCGACGCCTTGCGCACCTCTTCGTCCGGCGTCACGGCGGCGACGTCCAGGCGGTCGAGGATGTGGTTGCGCAGGTAGATGGCCTCACCGATGGTCTTGAGGCCGATGCCCATGTCGCTCAGGCCGGGAATCGGCAGAGTGCGCGAGACCGAGCCGGGCGCCACGATGATGTGGTCGTACTCCATCTCGTAGGCGGGGCCGTCGATCGGCTGGATCGTGACGGACTTGCGGGCGTGCTCGAGCTTCGTGACCTCACCGGAGACGATGCGGCACTTCTTCAGCTCCCGGCGCAGCGGCACCACAGCGTGTCGCGGCGAGATGTTACCGGCCGCTGCCTCAGGCAGGAACGGCTGATAAGTCATGTGCGGAACAGGGTCGATGACGACGATCTCGGCCCGGTTCCGGTTCAGCTTCTTGGACAGGCGGAGGGCGGCGTACAGCCCGACGTGACCTGCTCCAACGACGACTATGCGCGGTGGATTCACGCCCCTATTCTCGCGCGCGAGGGGCTGTTCATGCGTTGTTCTGTGACGATCGCAACGGCGAAAGTCAAGTGTCGTAACTAACAGAATTCACTCGCGACGGGCCATACGTGCTAGGAGAACCGTCACAGCCGTCGCTCCGGCGAGCCCCACCAGGGTGGCCACCTGGAAAGCGCTTCCACCCAGGTCGGCGGTGAGGCCGAGGGCCAGGACGGTGAGGACCGAGGAGATCAGAATGACCACCCCGGCACGGCCCAGCCAGACACCCGGGACGTCCAGGTTCACGATCGAGTCGATCGGCAGCACGGCGGCCAGCGCGGTCAGCGTGTGCGCCAGATAGAGCAGCGCGGCCAGCGCCAGCACCCGCCACAGCGCGACCCGGGCGTCGAAGCCGGCCGTGTCCAGCAGCCAGCCACCCACCGCGGTGAGCGCCACGGCGGTGCCGCCACGCCCGGCCGGCGCGAGCGCGGGCCAGAGCGCGAGCAGGGCGAGCAGCCCGAGGTACCGGCTGGCGAGCAGCGGCGCGGGCCAGGCGACACCGAGGGCCAGCAGGCCGGTCAGCCACACCGAAAAACGGATCATGATGGGTACGGCGGTGGCCCGGCTCAGCACCTTCCGGAGGTGGCCCGCTCGTGCCGTGATCGAAGACAACATGTCAGCGTCCCCTCGGCGCGGATGCCATCCGGGCCACGTCGCGCAGCACCAGGTCGAGGCTGCCGGCGCCGGCCCACGTCACCACCGGTACGCCGTGCTCACGCAACCTGCCGAGCACGTTCTCCCGCTCGATCCGCCAGAGCCGGCTGGCCGCGGGCGTCCACTGGTTGCGCACCGGCGGGGCGGCGTCCGTCGGCAGCGTGTCGACCGCCACGGTGTAGCGGCCGGACTGGGTGAGCTGGGCGAGCATGTCGGCGGCTCGCGGGTCGACGAGCGGGGTGAGCACCACCACCAGCGCGGACGAGGAGATGTGGTGCGGGACCACGAAGCTTTCCTCGACCGGGTCGGCGCGCACGTCGAGCAGCCATTCCAGCACCGTGAGGTACTGCCGGCGGCCGGACGCGGCGCGCAGCCGCCGCCCGGACGCGCCGTACTCCAGCAGCGAGACCCGGTCGCCCCGGTGCAGGTAGTGCTCGGCGATCGCGGCCGCCGCCCGGACCGTGGTGTCCAGGACCGACGAGCTGCCGCGCACGCCACCGGCCAGGCCCACCTCGCCGAGGACGTCGAGCAGGAGCAGCACCTCCGCGTCCCGGTCCGACAGCGTGTACGCGACGTGCAGGTCACGGGTCCGCAGCGAGACCCGCCAGTCGATGCGGCGCAACCGGTCACCGGGCGCGAACTGCCGCACACCGGCCAGCTCGCCGCCCTCGCCCGGCCGCCGGGACCGGTGCGCGCCGACCAGACCGGCCGCGGCCGGCATCGCCTCGGTCGCGTTGAACGGCTCGGTGACCGGGTAGACCCGCACCCCGCGGGCCGGCGTGACGATCGGGCGGCAGGCGAGCAGACCACCGCAGGCCGCGGCCCGGGCGGCGGCCGGGCCCACGTCCTGCCGCCCCCAGCGCAGCGCCTCGCCGGGCAGGTCGATCGCGGCCCAGCCGTCCGACGGCACGGTGATCGCGAACGGCCGGTCGGCGTGCCGCAGCCGCAGCCACGGCGAGGTACGCGTCCGGACCACCACCAGGTCGTAACCGATCACGTCCGGGTTCGCCACGGTGATCCCGGCCTCGACCTCGCCGCCCTCGACGATGTGCTCCTCGTCGGCGGTGATCGTCACCTCCGGCACGGCTTTCGGCCGGCGGTGCAGGTTGATCGCCGCGCCGATCGCGAACGGCGCCGCGAGCAGCACCAGGTCGACGCGGCCGAGCGCCACCCCGAGCAGCAGGAGCAGACCGGTGAGCAGCACCGTCCGCCCGAGTGCCCGGGTCGGCACCCAGACTCCGGCAGTCGGCTCAGTCATGCCGCGCGTACGTCGGGAGCGCCCCGCTGGCCGGCGCCGGCACAGCGGTGAGCACCTCCTGAACCACGAACGACGGGTTCACCTGGCGCAGCCACATCTCCGGGCGCAGCGTGATCCGGTGCGCGAGCGCCGGCACCGCCACGTCCTTCACGTCCTCCGGCACCACGTAGTCCCGGCCGGCCATCGCGGCCCGGGCCCGGGCCAGCAGCAGCAGCGCGAGCGAGCCACGCGGCGACGAGCCGACCAGCACCGCGCCGTGCTCGCGGGTCGCCGAGGTGAGCGCGACGATGTAGCGCCCGATCGAGTCCTCGACCGCGACCGACTCGCAGGCGGCCTGCATCAGCTGCAGGGTGGGCGCGTCCACCACCGGGGTGAGGGAGGACTCCTCCTGCCGCCGGGACATCCGGCGGCGCAGCACGTCCCACTCCTCCTCGGCGGTCGGATAGCCGAACGACACCCGGAGCAGGAACCGGTCCAGCTGCGCCTCGGGCAGCGGGTACGTCCCCTCGTACTCGATCGGGTTGGCGGTCGCGAGCACGTGGAACGGCGGGTCCAGCCGGTAGGTCACGCCCTCGACCGAGACCTGCTTCTCCTGCATCGCCTCGAGCAGGGCGGACTGGGTCTTCGGCGGCGTCCGGTTGATCTCGTCGGCGAGCAGCATGTTGGTGAAGACCGGGCCGGCCCGGAACGCGAAGTCGCCCTTGCGCTGGTCGTACAGGAACGAGCCGGTGACGTCGGCCGGCAGCAGGTCGGGAGTGAACTGCAGGCGGCGGAAATCGAGCCCGAGCGACTGCGCGAAGCACCGCGCGGTCAGTGTCTTGCCGAGTCCTGGCAGATCCTCCAGCAGCACGTGCCCGCCCGCGAGGATGCCGGCGAGCACCAGCTCGAGCGATTCCCGTTTGCCGACCACCACGGTGCCGACCGAGTCGAGGACCGCTCCGGCCAGCCGCTCGACCTCGTACGGGGGAAGAGCCTGCGTCACCGGCCCACCTTTCTCACAGTCGTTCCATCTCAGAGTCGTTCAAGAGCGTCTAACAAAGTCTCGACGTCACGTCCGCGGAGCCCGTGACGCCCCGGCGCGTCCAGCGCCGTCCACAACGGCTCACCGAGCAACTCCCGGGCGCGGCGCGGGTCGCTCGCCCGGGTGATGCCGTGCCGCAGCCGCAGACGTTCGTCGGTGAGCTCGGCGAGCACCGGCAGAACGTTACGCGCATACAGATCCGGGTCCGAGTGGGCCTGCTCCAGGTTGCGCTCCCAGCGTTTGACAGCGAAGCGCAACGAGTCCGCGGTGGCCGGGGCATTCTTGCCGATCTTGGAGCGCAGCTTCGGCGCGGGTGGTGGCGCGACGACCGACGTGGCGTGCACCACCAGGCGCAGGCCGAGCAGGGCGGCGACGATCAGCAGCAGCGGGACGCCGACCCCGCCGGCCCGCAGACCGGCCACGATCACCACGGTGGCCAGGACGACGGCCGCGGCCTCGCCGATCAGCCGGGGAATCCGCGAGCGGGGCTTCTTCGCGGCCGGCGCGGCCTCGTCCCCGGGCGGCTCGTAACTCGCGCCGAAGAGATCGTCCAGTCCCCCGTCGATGCTCACACCGACACCCCGCCCAGGTCGGCACGGAGACGCTCCAGAGCGGACCTCGCCTGCTGGCGCATCTGATCGTCCACGGTGTGCGTGGCATAGCGCGCCTCGCGGTACACCTCCAGCAGCGCCGCCAGCACCTGGGCGTCCACCCGCTGCTCGGCGAGCAGCCGTCCGACCAGGTCGGTGGGGCTGTCACCGGGATGCCGGGGCGTGCCGGCCGCGGCGGCCGCGTCCTCCAGCCGCACCCAGCAGGCGATCACCGCGCGGCGCGGGTCGCGGTCGGTGTCGGAGAGCTCCTCCAGACCCGCGTCGAGCGCCGCCACCAGATCCTCGGCGGTCCGCGGCTGGCGGCGGGAACCGAGCCGCCCGGTGCGCCGGCCACGCCGTTTCAGATAGTCGTGCGCCAGCGCCCAGGAGAGCAGCACCACCATGCACACCACCACGAAGCCGAGCACCGCGAGCGCCGCGTCACCGGCCCAGCCGGGCAGGCCGCGGGCCGCCTCGGGCACGGCCTCCGGAGAAGCGCTCGGCTCGGCGGCCGGCTCGGTCCGGGGTGGCAGCAGCGGCGGTGCGGTAGTGGTCGGCGTCGCGTCGGGCGTGATGTGATCCAGCTGAGGCGCGGAACGGGTTGCGGCCAGCGAGATCACGAAAAGCAGTGAGACGACGGCGGCCAGCGGCCACCATCGGCGCAGTGCGGTGAGGTCCATGCGGGGGCTCAGATCCGTGGCTCAGGGAGGTTTGCGGCTCAGGTGAACTTCGTCAGAGCACGAATCATGCCAGGCCCGCACGAGCCTTCGCACGGGCGAACACCTCGTCGAGCATCGCGGGGGTCAGCCGGCCGGTGAACGTGTTCTGCTGGCTGACGTGGAAACAGCCGAGAAGATCCGGCGCGCCGGGGAGGATCACCTCGGCGCCGTGCCCGAATTTGGGGCGGGGGACGGGCGGGCGCAGGCCGTACACGCTGCGGAGGGCCGGCCACCACGCGGCCCAGGCGAACGCACCCAGAGCGACCACCACCCGCAGTGTGGGTCTGATCAGTTCCAGCTCGCGACGGAGCCAGGGCGCGCACGTGTCGCGCTCCTGCGGCGTCGGTTTGTTGTCCGGCGGGGCGCAGCGGACCGCCGCGAAGATCCGGGTGTTCCGCAACTGGAGACCGTCGTCGATGGAGACGCTCGTCGGCTGGTTCGCCAGGCCGGCGCGGTGCAGCGCGGCGAAGAGCACGTCCCCCGAACGGTCACCGGTGAAGATCCGCCCGGTGCGGTTACCGCCGTGTGCGGCCGGCGCGAGACCCAGGATCGCGATCTCGGCGTCCGCGGGGCCGAAGCCCGGAATCGGCCGCCCCCAATAGGTCTGGTCCCGGAAAGCGGCCCGCTTGGTCACCGCGACCTCGGTCCGCCAGCTGACCAGTCTCGGACAGGCGAAACAGTCCGCGATCTCGGCGTCGAGCACGCTGAGTGACGCGGCCGAGGCCGCTTTCGCTTCAACTGCTTCGGGGGTACGCGGGGAAGCGCCGGACGGGAGCATCCGATCAGCACAACATTCGGGGCTGAGCGGTGTGCACCCGGGGCGGCGCTTCCCTCGTTTCGTTCGTCGGCGGTGGCGGTTCGCCGTTGGCATTACCGGTCGCCGTTGGCATTACCGGTCGCCGTTGGCCTTACCGGCCGCCGGTGGTGTCAGCGCGCCGGTCAGTTCGCCTTCAGGCAGAGCAGGTAGCCGTCGCCCTCGTCGCTGGCGATCACGGCGCCCTCGCCGCCCGCGGACAGCTTCTCCTCGAAGGTCTTGTCGCACGCCGTGCTGTTCACGTCGGTGACCTTCTCCACCCGGCCGAGGACGGTGAACTTGGCGTCCGCGGAGGAACAGTCGACGATCTTGGCTTTCACGTCGGTCGCCTGCTCGCCGAGGTCGTCACCGACCGAGATGCAGTCGCCGACCTTGGCCTCGGCGGTCGGGTCCTTCGACAGCAGCGCGCCGAGGCCACCCTTGATCACCGCGATGATCAGGAAGACGGCGATGACGCCGAGGATGCCGAGGGCCTTCTTGCCCTTCTTCTTTTCCGGCTCGGGAGCCGGCGGGAACGCGGGAGCGTCACCCGTGCCGGGCTCGCCGAAGCCGCCCTGCTGCGGGAAACCGCCCTGTTGCGGGAAACCGCCCTGCTCGGGGTAGCCGCCCTGCTGCGGGTAGCCCGGTGCGGCCGGCTGGCCGTAGGCGGGAGCGGCCTGCTGCGGGTAGCCACCCTGCTGCGGGTAGCCCTGGGGCTGACCGCCCTGCTGCGGGTAGCCCGGCTGCTGGGGGTAGCCGCCGCCCTGCTGCGGATAACCCGGCTGCTGGGGGTAACCCGCCTGCTGGGGGTAACCGCCCTGCTGGGGGATGCCGCCCGGCTGCGGCTGCCCGTAACCCGGCTGCGGCTGGCCGTAACCCGGCTGCTGCTGCGGGTGACCCGCGGGCGGGTAGCCGCCACCGGAAGGAGGCGGGTAGGCGCCGCCGGGCGGGGTCGGCACAACCGGGTCTGTCATGGGTCTTCCTCTCGCGGGGCACGACCGGAAAATCGGTCGCCGGCGGCTGAGAATAGCGACCGCCGTTGCCCCGGCGCGACCCCGTTACCAGGTCTTATTCACGACTGGGTGAGGCATTGACGACACCCGGTGCGGAGGGTGACGCCGCCGGTTCCGTCGGCGACGGTCCCTGCGGGAAACTCGGCTCCGGCGTGGGCACGCCGCTCCCGTTCCGGAACGGCGCCTGGTCCGGGCAGTACGGGTAGCCCCGGGAACGGCTCGCGCTCCAGTTGCCGGTCGCCGCGTCGATGCAGCCCGGCTCACCGAACTGGATCGGGTTGCCCCACTGGTCGTAGAGCTGCGCGTTCTCGACCAGTTTGCCGTTGCCGTCGTAGACGAAGACGTCCTGGACGTCGCTGTACTGGCTCACGTAGTCGACGCTGTCGACGCTCATGGAGCCGTCCCGCCGGGACGCCGAGTCCAGCTCGAAGAACCCCACCACCGCGAAGATCACCAGGGCTGCGGTACCGCCGCGGAGCAGCAGGCGAGGCATCCGCGCGGCCGGCTCGCCGCGACGGCCCAGCCAGATCGAACCGGCCACTGTCGCCGCGAGCAACAGCACGGCGGCCAGGTCATCGCCACCGAGCCGGGGCAACAACCCGAGCCGCTGGTTGCCGTCGAACATGTAGGCGAGAGCCATCGCTGCCAGGTAGCCCCGCAGCACCCACCAGGCGGGGCGCAGCAGCACGAGGAAGTCGCTCGCTTTCCCGTACCCCAGCAGGGGCCCGACCCGGACGTCGGCCCGCCGCGTCGCCGCGCCGGCGCGGTCCCGCAGATCGCGCATCTGCCCCCGCAGGCCGCCCCCGGAACTCGCCGGATCCGCGACGCCGGTGTCGATGCCCGCGCTCGCGATCAGCTCAGCGGCGTAGGCCGACGGCGAGCCGAGCCGCTCGGTCAGCGTGCCACCGCCCTCCGCGAGCACCTCGGCGAGATGCTCGGGAAGATCCTCCAGCAGCTCGTCGCGGGCTGCGGCCGGCAGACCCCCGAGCGCCTGCCGAACCTCCTCCACGTAGCCGCCGATCTCGTCCTGTGCCGTCAGGTTCACGCCGTCCCCCGTCGCTCGCGAAGCAGATCGTCCATGATCGATGCGAAGCCCTGCCAGATCTTGCCGGACCGCTGCAATTCCGCACGGCCGGCCGCGTTGAGGGCGTAGTACTTCCGGTGCGGGCCCTCGTCACTGGGCACCACATAGCTGTTCAGCAGGCCGCTGCCGAAGAGGCGGCGCAGCGTGCCGTAGACCGAGGCGTCACCGACATCTTCGAGACCGGCGGCACGGAGACGTCGCAGGATGTCGTAGCCGTAGCCGTCCTCGTCTTTCAGGACGGCCAGGACGGCCAGGTCTAGCACGCCTTTGAGCAGCTGGGTCGGATCCACGCGGAGCACACTACTGCGCAATGCGAAGTACCGTCAACAGCGAGATACGCACTCCCCCAGCGGCGCGGGACGGCGCGGCGCGGGACGGCGCGCGTGCGGTGGGTGGGACGGTGGTCAGGGGGCGGCTAGGCCGAAGGCTATGCCGTCGAGGATGTCGTGTTCCGAGGCGATCACCGTCGCGTGGCCGGAGCGCTCCACGATCACCCGCTCGATCAGCGCACCGGCGCCGATCACATCGGCCCGGCCCGGGTGCATCACCGGCAGGGCGCGGCGCTCCGCGACGGTCATCCCGAGGAGTTCGGACGTCACCCGGGCGACGTCCGCAGCCTCGATCCGGCTGTGGTGGATGCGCGAGGAGTCGTACCCGGGAAGGTCCAGAGCGAGAGCCGCGACGGTCGTGACCGTCCCCGCCAGACCGACCAGAGTCCTGGCCTGCGAGGACCCGACGGCGGCGAGCGCCGTGTCCACCGCCGCCGTGATGTCCGCCTCCGCCGCGGCGATCTCGGCGGGCGTGGGCGGGTCGCTGTGCAGGTGGCGTTCGGTCATCCGGACGCAGCCGATGTCCATCGAGATGGCGTGTTCGACGCCGGTCGTGCCGGTGACGAACTCGGTGGAGCCGCCGCCCAGGTCGAAGACGAGGTAGGGGCCCGGCACGTCGAGGCCCTGCACCGCGCCGAGGAAGGAGAGCGTCGCCTCCTCCTCGCCGGTGATCACTTCCGGATCGATGCCGAGGACACCGCGGACCATGTCGCGGAACTCGTGCGCGTTTCCGGCGTCGCGGGTGGCCGAGGTGGCGCACATGCGCACCCGGGTCACGCCCAGTTCGGCGATCTCGGCGGCGTAGCCGAGCAGCGCCTTGCGGGTGCGCTCGATCGCGGCGGGGGCGAGCAGGCCGGTACGGTCGACGCCCTCCCCCAGCCGGACGATCTCCATCCGGCGGGCGACGTCGACGAGGCGCACGTCGGACCCGGACCCGGAAACGTCGGCGATCAGCAGGCGAATCGCGTTCGTCCCGCAGTCGATGGCAGCCACTCTCATAGGTGCAACAACATCCTCTTGTTTCCCAACGTGTTGGGCTTGACCCGCTCCAGATCGAGGAACTCCGCGACACCCTCGTCGTAGGAGCGCAGCAGCTGCTCGTAGACCGAGTGCGGCACCGGCGCCCCGTCGATCTCGGTGAACCCGAAGGAGCCGAAGAAGCGGGTCTCGAAGGTCAGGCAGAAGACGCGGCGGACGCCCAGTTCGCGGGCCTGGTCGAGCAGCGCGGTGACGATCTTGTGGCCGATCTTCTGGCCGCGGCGCGAGGGGTCGACCGCGACAGTGCGGATCTCGGCGAGGTCCTCCCACATGACGTGCAGGGCGCCGCAGCCGACGATCGTGTCGTCCTCGTCGGCGGCGACCCAGAATTCCTGCACCGACTCGTAGAGCGTGACGGTCGCCTTGCTCAGCAGCCGCCGGTCGCTGGTGTAGGCGTCCACCAGGGCCCGGATGGCCTTGACGTCACCGGTGCGGGCGCGCCTGACGATCATGCCGGCCCGGCGAGAGCGATCTTGGAAGGCTCGGACGGAGCGATCTTGGAAGACTCGGACGGAGCGATCTTGGAAGACTCGGCGGCGGCGATCTTGGAAGACTCGGCGGCGGCGATCTTGGAAGATTCCGCAGGGGCGATCTTGGAAAGCGTGCAGGATCCGCCGGACCAGTACGGCCCGATCGCGTCCCGCACCTCGTCGCCGAACGGGTTCACGCCCGGCCCGGCCGCCAGCGCGTGCCCGAGGTGGACGTGCAGGCACTTCACCCGGTCGGGCATCCCGCCGGCGGAGACGTGCGCGATCTCCGGGACGTCCTCGATGGCGGTCCGCCGTTCCAGGTAGTCCTCGTGCGCCGCCCGGTACCGCTTCGCCAGCTCCGGGTCGGTGCTGAGGCGTTCCTGCATGTCCCGCATCACGCCGGCCGACTCCAGGCGGCTGCACGCGGCGGTGGCGTGCGGACAGGTCAGGTAGAAGAGCGTGGGGAACGGCGTGCCGTCGTCGAGGCGGGGCGCGGTCTCCACCACGTCCGGGTTGCCGCACGGGCAGCGGTGCGCGATCGCGCGGGTGCCGCGCGGGGGACGGCCCAGCTGGGCCGCGACGATCTCGAGATCGGCGGGGGTTGGTGCTTCAGACATCAGTTCGCGGGCTCCGCATTCGCGGCTTGGACGCTGCTCCACAGCGTGTCGTACCAGCGGTCCGGAGCGGCCGCCGGCGCTTTCTCGTCGGCGTCGCGAGCGGCGCCCGCCGCATCGTAGTAAACGAGCAGCGGCGTCTCACCGGGACGGACGTAGAAGTATTTCTCCCGGGCCTGGATGCGCAGGTACTCGTCGTCCTGCCACTTCTCCAGCTCCTTGGCGGTCTCAGCGATCTCGGCACGCTGTTTCGCCTGGTCGTTCTCCATCTGCGCGATCTGCGTCTCCTGCTCGAGGTAGACCCGCAGCGGGTAGGTGTAGGCGAGCGCGAGAGCGACGAACACCGCGATCAGGATGGTGGCCCGGCCGGTCAGCGCGCGCGGGCGGGGTGCGTGGGTGCGCTTGGCGGCTTCGCCGCTTTCACTGCCCGAGGTACGCCGTGACGACGGCGCCCGGACCGGCCCGGTGTTACGCGTCCTGGCTTTCGTGCTGGTCGTGGCCCGCGTGCTGGACGAGGGAGACCGCCGAGCGGCACTGGGACGGCGGGCCGGGCCCTGCCCGCTCGGCAGGCGACGCTGCGTCATTACTGCCTCCCCGCTCGCCCCGTCCGGATTCGTGGCGCCCGGAACGAACCTACGTCGGTCGAACCGGGCGCCACAACTCCATGATCTGTCGCCGGTTCGTCAGCCGACGCGGTAACGCGGGAACGCGCCCGCACCGGCGTACCGGGCGGCGGTCTCCAGCTGCTCCTCGATGCGCAGGAGCTGGTTGTACTTCGCGACGCGGTCCGAACGGGCCGGGGCGCCGGTCTTGATCTGGCCGCTGCCGACCGCCACCGCCAGGTCGGCGATGGTGGTGTCCTCGGTCTCGCCGGAGCGGTGCGACATCATGGTCTTGAAGCCGGCCCGGTGCGCCATGTCGACGGCGTCCAGGGTCTCGGTGAGCGAACCGATCTGGTTCACCTTGACCAGCACCGCGTTGCCGGCGCTCTCGGCGATGCCGCGGGCGATGCGCTGCGGGTTGGTGACGAACAGGTCGTCGCCGACGATCTGGAGCTTGGTGCCGAGCTCGGCGGTCATCGCGCTCCAGCCGGCCCAGTCGTCCTCGGACAGCGGGTCCTCGATCGAGACGATCGGGTAGTCGGCGGCGAGCTTCGCGTAGTAGGCGATCATCTCGTCGGTCGACTTCGGGGTGCCCTCGAAGACGTACGACCCGTCCTTGTAGAACTCGGTCGCGGCGACGTCCATGGCCAGGACGATGTCGGTGCCCAGGTTGAAGCCGGCGGCCTGGACGGCCTCGGCGATCAGGTCCAGCGCGGCGGCGTTGGCCGGCAGGTTCGGCGCGAAGCCGCCCTCGTCGCCCAGGCCGGTCGAGAGGCCCTTCTTCTTCAGCACGCTCTTGAGCGCGTGGTAGACCTCGGCGCCGGTCCGCAGCGCCTCGCGGAAGGTCGGCGCGCCGATCGGGGCGATCATGAATTCCTGCACGTCGACGTTCGAGTCGGCGTGGGCGCCACCGTTGACGATGTTCATCATCGGCACCGGCAGGACAGCGGCGTTCGGGCCGCCGACGTAGCGGAACAGCGGCAGCTCGGCGGAGAGCGCGGCGGCCTTCGCGACGGCGAGCGAGACGCCGAGGATCGCGTTGGCGCCCAGCTCCGACTTGGTGTCGGTGCCGTCCAGGTCGAGCATCTTCTGGTCGATCAGGCGCTGCTCGCTCGCCTCGTAACCGATCAGCTCGTCCGCGATCTTGTCCTCGATGTTCGCGACGGCCTTCTCGACGCCCTTGCCCAGGTAACGACCCTTGTCGCCGTCACGCAGCTCGAGCGCCTCGAACGCGCCGGTGGAGGCGCCGGAGGGCACCGCGGCGCGGCCGACCGTGCCGTCGTCCAGGCCGACCTCGACCTCGACGGTGGGGTTGCCCCGGGAATCGAGGATCTCGCGGGCGACGATCGCTTCAATGGTGGCCATTTGTGGTGTCGCTCCCTAACAGTTGGACGAATACAGTTTCGGTCCGCGACCCTGCGGGCCGTCCACGGCCCTGAGCCTATCGAGTCGGGCAATGCGGCGTTCGCGGGGCCGGTCAACTTCGCACCCTGTTTACCTCAAACCAGCACCCTGGCTGCCGAACCGTTGGGCACTATGACTGGTGACCTCTTCCCCCTTGAGGGCTCGGCCTTCCTCGCTGAGGGCTCACGCCTGGAATTGGACAACGGCGAGGCCCGGATCCCCGGCATCCGGGTCGTCCGGGCCGCCGAGAAGGCCGTGACGCTCTCCCTCGCCCTCGACGACGTGCCGCCGCCGGGCGCCGCCGTGACCCTGCGCGGCGGGGGCACACCCCGCGGCCGGTACGCCGTCCGCGGCACCGTGACCAGCACCGATGAGAACCGGGTCGAGATCCGGCTGATCGGTGAGCCGGAGATCGAGCAGCTGCGGCACTACGTTCGCGGCGGCGGCGGTGAGAACGTTCTGCTGGTCCGCCCCGGCGAGGTGGAGGCGATCGGCTGGGTGCACGACATCAGCGAGAACTCGGTGCGTGCCCACTTCACCGACGTCGAGGTTCGGCCGGGGGCGCCGATGGTGCTGCGGGTGCAGCTCGGTGCGGACATCGTGGAGTTCCCGGCGGTCGCCACGAAGGTCAACGCGATCCGCCAGCGGGTGCCGTCCCGCGGCCCGCTGATGGTGGAGCTGGTCGCCGTCTTCGAGGAGGACGAGCGACAGGCGAAGATCATCCGCCGGTACGTGCTCCGGCAGCAGATGGCCCGGGCCCGGGCGGCCGCATCGGCGTGAGCCGCTTTCCGGCGCACCAATCGAATTGAATAGCGAATTGTGATGCCACGCGAATGGTGGTTCTCGAGTCGGTTATGAGATAACTCGATTGCGACGCGTCGATGAACTGAGCAAGGCTGTCCCTCGTGCCCTCCTCCTTCAGAGCCGCCGTCACGCTGCCGCTGGTCCTCGCCCTGGGATTTCTCGGCGGGTGCGGCGGGCAGGGTCAGGCCGGCGCGTCCGGCATGAGTGACAGCGCCCTCGTGCGGGAGGTCGCGTCACAGCTGGCCGGGGCCGGCAGCCCGGCGTACACCGCCACCTACCGGCTGGCCGGGGGCGCCACCGCGCGGGTCGTCCGGAGCCTCGCGCCGGATCGGATCGCCTACGAGTTCCCCGGCGGGCGGCTGATCAGCACGCCGGCGGCGGTGACCCGCTGCGCGGCGAACACCTGCACGGCCACCGACGCCTCCGGCGCGGGTGTGGCTCTGCCGGACGGCACCGGCCTGGTCACCGACGCCCAGGTGGTGGCGCTGCTGGAGGCGGCGGCCATCGACGAGCATCCGGAGGCCACCCAGCGGGACACCACTCTCGCCGGCCGGCATGCCACCTGCCTGGCACTGGCCGGCGTGGAGGCTGCCGAAGCGTCGTCGTTCGACGTGTGCGTGACGGTGGAGGGCACGCTCGCCAGTTTCCGGGCGGTGCTCGACGGGGACGAGGTGGACGTGGTGCTCAGCGAGTACACCGGAGAGGCGGAAGAGGGCGCCTTCCAGATCCCGGCGGGCGCGCGACTGATCGACCGCCGGGACAGGTGACGGCGGTCAGACCCCCAGCAGGGCGCGCAGGTGGCGCGGGGGCGGTGAGCCGTGCGCCAGCATCGCGTCGTGCCAGGCGCGGGGCGTCGCGCCGAACGGGCGGGCCGCCGCGATGGCCGCCACCTCGGTGTAACCCACGAAGTACGTCGAGAGCTGGGTCGACGTCAGCAGCGCGCGGCGCCACTTGCCGGCCGCCTCGCCCTCCTCCTGGAAGCCGCGGCCGGTCATCAGCTCCATGGCCTCGGCCTCGGACAGGTCCTCGCAGTGCACGAGCTGGTCGATGATCGCGTTGATGCTGGTCCGCAACCGCATCTTGAGCCGCTGCAGTTTCACCGGGAGACCGCCGAAGCCGAGGCTGGTCATCACGTCCTCCGCGTAGACCGCCCAGCCCTCGACGAACGGGCCGGAAAGGCCCAGCGAGCGGACCCGCGTCGCGGCCCGGAATCGGCGCGAATGCGCCAGCTGCAGAAAGTGCCCTGGCATCGCCTCGTGCACCGTCAGGTTCCGGATCAGATGGTTGTTGTACTCCCGGTAGAAGCTGCGCACCCGCTCGGCCGGCCAGTCCGCCGGGGCCGGGGCGATGCAGTAGAACGTCGGCACGTCGGCCGTCTCGAGCGGGCCGGGCGGATCGCAGTAGGCCACCGCGACGCCGCGGGCGAACTCCGGCATCTCCTCGATCACGCACGGGTCGTCGACGAGCGACACCACGTCGTGCTCCCGGACGAACGCGATCGCCTCGTCCATCGTCACCTTGGCCAGCCCGACGATGCTGTTGTCGTCGGGGTGCTCCGCGGCGAGCGCGTCGAGCGCGCGGCGGACCGTCTCGTCGGTGGCCGGGCCGCCGACCAGCTCGGCGGAGGCCACCCGCAGCTCCTCGCCCGCCTGGTCGAGGCTGGCCCGGGCCCGGGAGAGCACCTCGGACGCGGAGAGCTCGGTGTCGAGGGTGTGCCAGAGACGCGCCTCCCAGAGGCGGCGGCCCAGGCGCGGGTCACGGCCCGGCTCGCCGGTGTCGAGCAGGCCGCGCAGCCAGCCGTCGAACTCGCCGAGCGCGGCCAGCGCGGCGCCGGCCGCGGGGCGCACCACGTGGTCCATCCCGGGCTCCTCGGCGAGCAGGCCGGGCACCTCGTCACGGATCAGCGCGGCCGTGCCGGCGAACTGGCCGGCCGCGGTCTCGGCGTGGATGCGCGGCACGTCGCGCAGCACCGCGCGGGCCGTGGCGAGCGCGTCGGGAATCGCGGCGAGCCGCCCGGCGAGGCTGGTCAGACGCTCCTCGGCGGGCGCGAACGGGCGGGCCAGCAACGCGTGCAGCAGCGGGCCCGGATTGTGCTCCAGCGGGTTCCACTCGTGCTCGCGGACCTCGGTCAGCTCGAACGCTCCCCGCTCCACCAGGGCGGTCAGGATCGCGTGGTCGACCTGGTCCTCCGGGCCGAGCCCGTCGGGATCGACGCCGCTGAGCGCGTCACCGGCGTCGCGCAGCATGGCGACACGACCGGCCACCCCGGACCCGGACAGGTCGGGCAGGCGGTCGTCGAAACGATGGTCACCCGCGTAGGTCGCGGTTGCGGGGTCGCTCTCCAGGAGAGCGTCGACGATGCGCTCGGCGAGCGGCACGAACTCAGCCATGCCGAGAAAGTTACTCGGCGGGACTGACATTTTCCGCCGCACGCACGGCGTCGGCGTAGGCGAGAGCCGCTTTCCGCAGCTCGGCCTCCGGGTCCAGGCCCGCTTCGCGTGCCTCGGCGACCACGTTCAACAGCGAAGACCCGAGATCAAGAGCTTCCGGCAGGGGTACGGTCATGCCGCTCCGCCGTACCCGATGGAGAATCTTGGCCGCGAGCGAGAGCGCCGGCTGACTCAGCGCGATCCCGTCCAGGACGGACTCCCGTTCCTTCTCCGCCTGCTTGATCCGCTCCCAGTTGGCGGTGATCTCCTCGATGTCCCGGACCTGCTCGCCGGCGAACACGTGCGGGTTGCGCCGCACCATCTTCTCGACCAGCGCACCGGCCACGTCGTCGATGTTCCACCCGTGGCCGTCCGGCTGCTCCTCGGCGAGCCGCGCGTGCAGCACCACCTGCAGCAGCACGTCACCGAGCTCCTCACGCAACGCCGCCAGGTCGCCCGAGACGATCGCGTCGTACGCCTCGTAGCTCTCCTCCAGCAGGTAGGGGGCGAGCGTCTGATGCGTCTGCGCCCGCTTCCACGGGTCGCCGCCGGGTGAGACCAGCCGGTCCATCACGGTGACCGCGTCGAGCAGCCGGGCGCCGGGCGGGTCCCAGGAGCCGTACATCAGCTCGAGCTCGGCCAGCTGCGGCTCACGGGCCAGCCGCAGCCCGAGCTGCCGGGCGAACGCCTGGTCCCCGCCGGGACCGGCGAGCCAGACGGCGGCCGGCCGATCCCCGATCGCGTCGAGCAGGCCCTGGGCGTCGGTGTCGAGCACGGTCACCGCCACGCCGGCGGTCCGCAGCGCGGCGGCCTGCTCGCTCTCGGCGGCGGCGAAGACCGGGAACGCCCGGAGCGCGTCCCACGCCTCGGCGGTGAGCAGCCCGGCCGGCAGCCGCGGCGACGTGACGAGCAGGATGATCCGGCGGCTCAAGCGACGTCCACCACCAGCGGCTCCGCGCCCGGCTCACCGAACGGCACGCTGACCAGCGCGAACGAGCGCCCGGTGGTGCGGTCGGTGTAGGTGGCCAGCCCCAGCTCGATGTTCTCGTACCGTGGGCTGATCTCGACGTCGAGCTGGTCGACCACGCCCTCGATCTCGTCGCGCAACGCGAAGGCGCTCTGCAGCTCCTGCTTCTCGGCGGGCTGCAGGCCGGCCGCGAACTCGGCGAAGGCCGGCATGTCCACCTCGTTGTCGGCGAACCGCTGGTAGACGTTGCGCAGGTCCGCGTCGCTCGGCTGGGCGGCTGTCCGGGTCCCGGCGTTCTCCAGCAGGTACTGCCGGGTCAGCACGTTCTCGGTGTAGACCCGGGTCAGCTCGGCCGTCGCGGGCAGCCCGATCTGCTGGGCGACCTCGTCGTACGGCATCGCGCCGGGCACCGTCACCCCGCGCTCGCCGGCCACCCGGCCGTAGAGCTCGTGGGTGAGCAGCAGCCCGACGATGTCGGCGCGGGCGATCGGCATCCGCACCGGCTGGCCGTTCGCGGCCTTCACCAGCACGTCCTCGGTCTCGTCCCAGATCCGCTGTACCTGTTGCTCGGTGATGTGACCACTGTTTCCGATGTAGACGGCGACGGCCGGCTGGGAGCGGCAGGCGGAGAGCCCACCCACGGCCAGGGACGCGACGACAACGGCAGAGGCGAGTCGGCGGGCACGCAGCATGGTCATGACTGTCTCACGCGCAATGTGATCTAGGTCGCCCACCCCCTCAGCGTGTCGCGACGGCCGGAGCCGGCACGTCACCGAGCACGTCCTTCAGCAGCTGCGCGCACCACTCCAGCAGGGCCTGGTCGCGCAGCTGCTCGCCGCCCACCCGGCGGGTGCTCGGCCGGGGGACGCTGACCTGGTCGGCAGCCGGTTTGTAGACCGAGT
Organism: Actinoplanes sp. NPDC023936; assembly: GCF_040639325.1. Taxonomy (NCBI): domain Bacteria; kingdom Bacillati; phylum Actinomycetota; class Actinomycetes; order Micromonosporales; family Micromonosporaceae; genus Actinoplanes; species Actinoplanes sp. NPDC023936. The sequence continues at coordinate 188,272 of NZ_JBEZZR010000006.1, forward strand.
CCGGGTGGTAGCGCTTGAGCCGCATCTGCTTCGAGTCGGGCAGCGGCAGCGGCGAGAACCGGATGTGCTTGCCCTGCATCGAGACGTCGGTCAGCCCGTAGGCCCGGGCCACCAGCCGGAACCGGGCCACCGCGATCAGGTTGGCGACCGCGGCCGGCGGCTCGCCGTAGCGGTCGGTCATCTCCGCGACGACCTCCGCCAGGCGCGCCTCGTCGCGCACCTCGGCCAGCTTGCGGTACATCTCCAGGCGCAGCCGCTCGACCGCGATGTAGTCGGTGGGCAGGTGCGCGTCGACCGGCAGGTCGATCTTGACTTCGGGCTCCTCCTCGGGCCGCTCGCCCTTGAAGGCCTGCACCGCCTCGCCGACCATCCGCACGTACAGGTCGAACCCGACGCCCTCGATGTGGCCGGACTGCTCGCCGCCGAGCAGGTTGCCGGCGCCGCGGATCTCCAGGTCCTTCATCGCCACGTACATGCCGGCGCCGAGCTCGGTGTGCTGGGCGATGGTGGCGAGCCGCTCGTGCGCGTGCTCGGTGAGCGGCTTCTCCCGGGGGTAGAGGAAGTACGCGTACGCCCGCTCGCGCCCACGGCCGACCCGGCCGCGGATCTGGTGCAGCTGGGACAGGCCGAGCAGGTCGGCGCGCTCCAGGATCAGGGTGTTCGCGTTCGGGATGTCGATGCCGGACTCGACGATCGTGGTGCAGACCAGGACGTCGAACTCCTTCTCCCAGAACCCGACCATCACCTTCTCGAGCTGTTCCTCGCTCATCTGGCCGTGCGCCACAGCGATCCGGGCCTCGGGCACCAGCTCGCGCAACTTGCGGGCGGCCCGGTCGATCGACTCGACCCGGTTGTGCAGGTAGAAGACCTGACCGTCGCGGAGCAGCTCGCGGTGGATCGCCGCGGCCACCTGCTTCTCGTCGTAGGCGCCGACGTAGGTGAGCACCGGGTGCCGCTCCTCCGGCGGGGTGGCGATGGTCGACATCTCCCGGATGCCGGTGATCGCCATCTCCAGCGTCCGCGGGATCGGCGTGGCCGACATGGTCAGCACGTCCACCGACGCCCGCAGGGCCTTGAGCTGCTCCTTGTGCTCCACGCCGAACCGCTGCTCCTCGTCCACGATGATCAGGCCGAGGTTCTTGAACCGGGTCGACTTGGAGAGCAGCCGGTGCGTGCCGATCACGATGTCGACGGTGCCGTCGGCGGCGCCCTCCAGGGTGCGGGTGGTCTCCTTCGGCGTCTGGAACCGGGACAGCTGCTTGATCTGCACCGGGAACTGACTCATCCGCTCGGTGAACGTGTTGAAGTGCTGCTGGGCGAGCAGCGTGGTCGGCACCAGCACCGCGACCTGCTTGCCGTCCTGCACCGCCTTGAACGCGGCCCGGACCGCGATCTCGGTCTTGCCGTAACCGACGTCGCCGCAGATCAGCCGGTCCATCGGGACCGGTTTCTGCATGTCGTCCTTGACCTCGTAGATGGCGGCCAGTTGGTCCGGGGTCTCGGTGTACGGGAACGCGTCCTCCAGCTCCCGCTGCCACGGCGTGTCCGGCCCGAACGCGTGCCCCTGCGAGGCCTGCCGTGCCGCGTAGAGCTGGATGAGCTGGGCGGCGATCTCCTTGACCGCCTTGCGGGCGCGGGCCTTGCTCTTCTGCCAGTCGGCGCCGCCCATCTTGTGCAGGCTGGGCGACTCGCCGCCGACGTACCGGGAGAGCTGGTCGAGCTGGTCGGTGGGCACGTAGAGCCGGTCGCCGGGCTGGCCGCGCTTGGACGCGGCGTACTCGATGACCAGGTACTCCCGGTCGGCGCCGTTGACCGTGCGCTGCACCAGCTCGATGTACCGGCCGATGCCGTGCTGCTCGTGCACCACGAAGTCGCCGGTCTTGAGTTCGAGCGGGTCGATGGTGTTGCGCCGCCGGGCCGGCATCTTGCGCATGTCCTTGGTGGACGCGCCGCGGCCGCCGGAGATGTCGTTCCCGGTGATCACCGCGAGCCGGGAGGCCTCGTCGACGAACCCGTGGTTGAGCCCGCCGCAGGTGACGAGCAGCTGACCCTCCTCGATCGGTTCCGTGATCCCGTCGACCGGGGTGACACCGAGGCCGGCGTCGCGGAGCACCTCGGTGGCCCGCTGCGCTGTCCCCTTGCCCTCGAAGACCAGCGCGATCGCCCAGCCCGCCTTGGCCCAGCCGTCGAGGTCGCCGGCGAGCTTCGCGGTGTCGCCGTGGTAGAGCGGCACCGGCTGCGCGGCCAGCGCGATCGCGTCCCCGGCGTCCGGTGAGACCTCCACCGCCGACGACGGGTCCTCCCAGGGAAGAGCTTCCTCGGTGGAGGCGTCGGCCAGGCCGAACGGGGAGATCGTCCACCACGGTTGCCGCAGGGTGGCGGCGTGTGCCCGGACATCGCCGAGGCTCCGGAAAGCGACGGCGCCGACATCGATCGGCGCCTGCCCGCCGGAGGCGGCGGCGGCCCAGGACGCTTCGAGGAATTCGTCCGAGGTACGGGTGAGGTCGTGCGCCCTCGTCCGGATCCGCTCCGGGTCACAGAGCAGCACGTGGGTGCCGGCCGGCATGCAGTCGATCAGCAGCTCCATGCTGTCGGTGCCTGCGGAAGTTCCGGCGCCCGGCGATGCGCCCTTGATCGCGACATCGCCGTGGGCCCCGGAACCTCCGTCCAGCAGCGCCGGCGCCAGCGACTCCATCCCCTCGACCGGGATGCCCTCGGCCAGCTTGTCCAGGATCTCGGCGAGCTCCGGGTGCTGCGCCGCCAGCTCGGCCGCTCGCGACCGGACACCGGGGGTGAGCAGCAGCTCGCGGCAGGGCGGCGCCCAGAGCCGCGGCACCGCCTCGATGGTGCGCTGGTCGGCGACCGCGAAGGTGCGGATCTCCTCGACGTCGTCGCCCCAGAACTCGACCCGGGACGGGTGCTCGTCGGTCGGCGGGAAGACGTCCAGGATGCCGCCGCGGACAGCGAACTCGCCCCGCTTGGTCACCAGGTCCACCCGCGCGTACGCCATGTCGGACAGTCGCCGGGCCACCTCCTCCAGCTCCGCGCCGCCGCCCGTGACGAGCTCCACCGGCTCCAGGTCGCCGAGGCCCTTGAGCTGCGGCTGAAGGAGCGAGCGGACCGGGGCGACGATCACCTGGAGCGGGCTCTCGCCGGGGTGCGCGAGCCGGCGCAGCACGGCGAGCCGCTTGCCGACCGTGTCGGAGCGGGGGGAGAGCCGCTCGTGCGGCAGGGTCTCCCAGGACGGGTAGACCGCGACCCGGTCGGCCTCGATCAGGCAGCCCAGCGCGTCGGCCAGGTCGTCGGCCTCGCGGGAGGTAGCGGTGACGGCGAGCACCGGGCGCTCGGCGCCGCCGTTGTCGGCGGAGCCGGCCACTGTCGCGACCACGAACGGGCGCAGCGACACGGGCGCGGTGAGGTCCAGCGAGTCCGAGTCGACATGGCCCTTGCGGGCCAGATCGCGCGCACGGGCCAGGCCGCGGTCACGCAGCGCGGCAGGAATGAGACCGGCGAGTTGCATGTGCAAGAACCCCCTGAGGGCACGACGAACGACCCCGAACGCCCGAGGAGGGTGGGGGTGCGCTCCCAGCTTAGTCCGACACGCCGACAGTTCTGGGAACGCGCGCCTTATCGCACAGCATGTCCGACATAGGCGGCGGTCGGTCGGCGAGAGTCCCCTTGTTTTCGGTGCCACGGGGCATCGCCCAGGGGGAGGGGCTCAGTGCGGATCATGCTGCTCGTGTCGGCGTTCAACGGGCTGAGCCAGCGTGTCTGGTGTGCTCTGCGGGAGGCCGGGCACGAGGTCGGTGTGCTGCTGGCGACGAGCGGGCCGGACATCGTCGAGGGCGTGCGCGCCGCGAACCCGGAGTTGATTCTCTGCCCGTACCTGAAGGAACGGGTTCCGGCGCAGGTCTGGCAGCAGTGGCGGACCGTCGTGCTGCACCCCGGCCCGGTCGGTGACCGCGGGCCGTCCTCCCTGGACTGGGCGATCGCCGAGAACGTGCCGGTCTGGGGCGTGACCGCCCTGCAAGCCGTCCAGGAGCTGGACGCCGGCCCGATCTGGGCGACCCGCACCTTCGGCATGCCGGCCGCACCGCCGCGCAAGTCGGCGCTCTACGCCGGCCCGGTCGCGGACGCGGCCCTGGAGTGCGTCTTCGAGGTGGTGGCGAAGGCGGCCGACCCCGGTTTCGTCCCGATCCCGGCGGAGAACGCGCCGACCGAGGCGCCCGGCGCGCGGGCCCGGCCGCCGATGCGGCAGGGCGACCGGATGTTCGACTGGGCGGAGCCGTCCGAGGCGATCCTGCGGCGGATCCGCGCCGGTGACGGATCACCCGGCGTGCGCACCGAGGTGGGCGGGCTCGACGTGTACGCGTACGACGCGCATCCCGGGATGGCCCGGGGCGCCCGCCCGGGCACGATCCTGAGCCGCCGCCAGGGCGCGGTGCTCGTGGCGACCGGCGACGGCAGCCTCTGGATCGGGCACCTGCGCCCGGCCGCCGACGACGGGATCAAACTGCCGGCCACCACGGTTCTCGGCGTGCGGCTGCACGGCGTGCCGCACTCCACGGCCGGGCCGGCCGACGACCCGGAGACGCCGCAGGCGTACCGGCAGGTCCGGTACCGGCGCACCGGCACGGTGGGCTGGCTGCACTTCGACTTCTACAACGGCGCGATGGCGCCCGGGCACTCGCGGCGGCTGCTCGCCGGGCTGCGGCACGCTGTCGCGCAGGACACCCGGGTGCTGGTGCTGCGCGGCGGCACCGAGGTGTTCAGCCACGGCATCAACCTGAACGTGATCGAGGGATCGGCCGACCCGTCCGGGGCGGCGTGGGCCGCCATCCGGGCGATCAACGAGGTGTGCCGGGAGATCATCACCTGCACCCGGCAGATCGTGATCGCCGCCTACGCGGGCAGCGCCGGCGCCGGTGGCGTGATGCTCGGACTGGGCGCGGACGTCGTCGCCGCCCGGGACGGGATCGTGCTGAACCCGTACTACGACATGGGTTTGTTCGGTTCCGAGCTGCACACCTTCACGCTGCCGCGCCGGGTCGGCGCGGACACCGCGCAACGCCTGATCGACGACCGGCTGCCGGTGAGCGCGACGCAGGCGGCCGGGATCGGCCTGGTCGACGAGGTCGGGCCACGCCACCCGGAGGCGTACGCGGGCTGGCTCTCGGCCCTGGCCGAGCAGCACGGTGACCTGCGCGCCGCGCGCAAGCGACGCGCGGCCAAGGCGAGGCGGCTCGCCGCCGAACGCATTCCGCTCGACGTGTACGAGACACGCGAGCTCGCCGAGATGAGCCGGGACATCTACACCGATCGGTCCGGTTTCGCGGCCGCCCGCCGCGCGTTCGTCCGCAAGATCCGGCCGGCCGAGACGCCGCGTCACCTGCTGTTCGCGGCGAACGCCGCCACCAGCGCCGCGGCGGTCCGGCAGCGTGCCACCAACCCGGGCCCCGCCACCGGCTCGCGCCCGACGCTGCGGCCCTCGGTACCGGTGTCGGCCTGACGGATGAGTGTGCTGCACACCCCGGACTCCGGGGCGACTCCCCCTGCGCGCTGCCCGGCTCCGGCCGTTCCCGGGCAACGACCACCCACCGGCCGTGCCGTCATGCCGGACGACGACCTCGGCAGCACCCTGCTGCTACCGGCCCAGTACGAGTACAGCGCGTACAGCGTGCTGGCCGGACCGGCCGACCCCGCGCCGCCGGACGACTACCGGGTGCGGATGCGGCGTCTCGCCCGCCGCCGTCCGATCCGGACAGTGCTGATCACGCTCTTCGCCTTCGCGTTCGAGTCGACGTTCTTCGGCTGGCTGGTCACCTCGATCGAGCTGCCGGACCAGCGGCTGCACACGACCCTCTACGCCGCCACCGTGTTCATGATCGCGGCGACCGCGACGATCGAGCTGTTCCGGCTGGTCAACGTCGTGACGCTCTGCCTCGCCACGCTCTGGGCACGCGATCCCGCGCCGGTCGTGCCGGACACCGGCACGCGGGTCGCGTTCCTCACCACGATCGTGCCCGGCAAGGAGCCGATCGCGATGGTGGAGAAGACGCTGCGGGCCGCCCGCAAGATCAGGTACGGCGGTCTCCTCGACGTGTGGCTGCTCGACGAGGGCGACGACCCGGTGGTCAAGCTGATGTGCCGGCGGCTGGGTGTGCGGCATTTCAGCAGGCGCGGCCGGGACGAGTACAACACCGCCGCCGGCACGTACAAGGCCCGGACCAAGCACGGCAACTACAACGCCTGGCTGGACGCGCACGGCGAGGACTACGACGTGTTCGTCTCGGTGGACCCGGACCACGTGCCGATGCCGAACTTCTGCGAGCGGCTGCTCGGGTACTTCCGCGATCCGGACGTGGCGTTCGTGGTGGGCCCGCAGATCTACGGCAACTACGACAACCTGGTGACCCGCTGGGCCGAGTCGCAGCAGTACCTGTTCCACTCGCTGCTCCAGCGGGCCGGCAACCGGCGCGGGATCGCCATGCTGGTCGGCACGAACAACGCGGTACGCGTCGCGGCCCTCAGGTCGGCGGGTGGCCTCCAGGACTCGATCACCGAGGACATGGCGACGAGCCTGACGATCCACAGCGCGAGAAATCCGGCAACGAAGAAGCGGTGGAAATCCGTGTACACGCCGGACGTCCTGGCCGTCGGTGAGGGTCCGTCCTCCTGGACCGACTACTTCACCCAGCAGCACCGCTGGGCGCGGGGCACCGACGAGGTGGTGGTACGCCGCTTCGCCCGGACCGCCTGGCGGCTCGGACCGGCCCGCGCGCTGCACTACGCGCTGCTGATGTCGTACTACCCGCTGACCGCCGCGGCCTGGCTGCTCGGCGCCGCGAACGCGGCCTGCTTCCTGCTGCTCGGCGCGAAGGGCGTGCAGGTGCCGGAGTCGGTCTGGCTGATGCTCTACGTGGACGCCGCGCTCTTCCAGATCGGCCTCTACCTGTTCAACCGGCGGCACAACATCAGCCCGCACGAGGGGTCCGGCTCGTCCGGGCTGGCCGGGATGCTGGCGTCCACCCTCTGCACACCGGTCTACGTCTCGTCGTTCCTCGGCGCGGTGCTGCGCCGGCGGTCCGGGTTCGTGGTCACGCCGAAGGGCGACTCGGCCAGCCCGGACCGGTTCGCCACGTTCGCGCCCGGCCTGCGCTGGGCCGCCCTCTACGCGGCGCTGCTGATCGTCGCCCCGCTCCTCGACCACGTCGACCCGGCGATGTACGCGTGGCCCGCCCTCAACCTCGCCGTCTGCCTCACCCCAACCCTGATCTGGCTTTTCACCAGGAAGAAGGAGCCGCCCGCATGAAGCCCCGCTCGCGTCCCACAGTCGTTCGCCGTCTGGTGAGCGGTCTGGCCACGCTGGCAGTGCTCGCCGGGGTGGCGGTGGCGAACCGGCCGATGGTCGCGGCCGGCGCCGAGGCGCTGCACGAGTACCAGATCAACCGGGAGTCCTACAAGGAGAGGTACGGGCACTGGGCGCGCCTTCCGGTGCCGCACGGGTTCCGGGTCAACGCCATTCACGCCGCGCTGCTGCACACCGGCAAGGTGCTGATCATCGCGGGCAGCGGCAACAACCGGGACGCCTTCGAGGAGGAGTCCTTCCGTACGGTGATCTACGACCCGGCGACCGAGGAGTTCACCGAGATCCCCACCCCGTCGGACGTGTTCTGCGCCGGGCACACGTTCCTGCCGGACGGCAATCTGCTGGTGGCCGGCGGCACCAAGTCGTACGAGGTGCTGGCCGAGGACGTCGAGCGCGCCGCCGGGGTCATGAAGATCAAGAACGAGTCGCCGGACGGGGGTCCCCGGGTGTTCGCCAAGGGCACCGCGTTCGTCTCGGCGGCCGGCCTGGTCTACCGGACCCGGGCCAAGGTGACGGTGCCGGCGGCGAAGAAGATGACGCACGGCGCCACCACGACGGTCCACGCCGGTGCGGCCGAGGTCTGGGTGGACGCGGCCGTCAAGGGCGACCGCGCGGCGGTCCGGGCCCCGGCCCAGTACACGATCGACGGGCTGACCGGCGCGGACGCCCGGAACCTCTACGGCGTCGCCGACAAGATCACGCGGGAGAAGCAGGAGTACGGCGGCGACAAGACGTCGTACGAGTTCGACCCGATCGCGGAGCGGTACGTGCGTACCGGGAACCTGCGTGACCACCGCTGGTACCCGACGCTGATCGGGCTCACCAACGGCGAGGTCCTCGCCGTCTCCGGCCTCGACCAGTTCGGCCGGGTGCTGCCCGGCCGCAACGAGCGGTACCTGCCGGCGCAGCGCCGCTGGGTGGCCGCGCCGGAGCTGAAGCGCTACTTCCCCACCTATCCGAGCCTGCACCTGATGGCCGACGGACGGGTCTTCTACTCCGGCTCCAACGCCGGGTACGGCTCGGACACCGAAGGCCGCACACCGGGCGTCTGGGACGTGCGGCGCAACACGTTCCGTGCGGTGCCCGGCCTGCGCGACCCGCGGATGACCGAGACCAGCTCGTCGGTGCTGCTCCCGCCCGCGCAGGACCAGAAAGTCATGATCTTCGGGGGCGGCGGGATCGGCGAGTCGGAGGAGTCCACACGGCGTACCGGCATCGTTGATCTGAACGTGAAGTCTCCCGCCTACCGGCCCGGCCCGGACCTGCCCGAGCCGGCCCGTTACCTCTCCACGGTCCTGCTCCCCGACGACACGGTTCTGACCACCGGCGGTTCGTCCGGGTATCGCGGCGGGCGGTACCGGGGCGCGGCGCGCAGCGACCTCTACAACACGCAGATCTACCGGCCGGCCGAGAACGCCTTCGTCACGGCCGCCGACTCCACGGTCGGCCGCAACTACCACGCCGAGGCGATCCTGCTGCCCGACGGTCGAGTGATCACCATGGGCGGTGACCCGCTCTACGACCGGGCCGGGACCGGCCCCGGCACGTTCGAGCAGCGGATCGAGGTGTTCAGCCCGCCGTACCTGTTCCGGGGTTCCCGCCCGGTGATCTACGCCGGACCGGCCACCGTCGCTCGCGGGACGACCGCCCGGTTCGCCACCCCGGACGCGGGCCGGATCACCGCCGCCCGCCTGCTCAAGCCGAGCTCGGTCACGCACGTCACGGACACCGATCAGCGATCCGTGGCGCTCGGCGTGAAGCGGACCGGGGGCGCCGTCGAGGTGACAGTGCCGAAGCGGGCCGGGCTCGTCCCGTCCGGCTGGTACATGCTCTTCCTCGTCGACGCCGCCGGCGTGCCGTCGGTCGCGCGCTGGGTGCGGGTGCGCTGAAAGATGCCACGGCACCTCAAGGTGACCGGCCGTCGCCGCCGTGCCGCCCTGGTCGCCGCCCTGTTGCTGGTCACCGCCGGGGTCCTGCTCCGGGAGAACGAGCCGTCCCCCGCGGTCCGGGTGCCGGAGACGACCACGACCGGGGCGCCGGCGCTCTACGTCGACCCGACCGGCGCGGCCGCCGATTACGTGCGGCGACTGGAACGAGCCGGGCGCACGGCCGACGCCGCGATCCTCCGGCGGATCGCGGACCGGCCGGCCGCCACCTGGTTCACCGACGCGCGGCCCGGATACGGCGACCGGGCGCGGCAACTCGCCCTCGCCGCGGGACGGGTCAACCGGCTGCCGGTGCTCGCGTTCTACTTCATCCCGCAGCGGGACTGCGGGATGCACTCGAGGGGAGGCGCACCCAGCGCGGACACGTACAAGAAATGGATCTTGACGTTGACCCTGGCCCTGCGCGGGCAGCGCGCCCTGGTGATCCTGGAACCGGACGCGGTGGCCCACGCGGTCCGCGGATGCCTCACCGGACGGGCCGCACAGCAGCGACTCGCCCTGCTCAGCTGGGCGGTCGCGACGCTGCGGACCGAGCCCGGCGTGCGGGTCTACCTGGACGCCGGAAACCCCAGCTGGGTGCCGGCCGCGCGGATCGCGCCGGCGCTGCGCTCCGCCGGGGCGATGCGCGCGCACGGCCTCGCCCTCAACGTCGCCAACTTCCAGACCACCATCGACAACATCAGGTACGGGACAGAGCTGTCCCGCCTGCTCGCCGGACGCCACTTCGTGATCGACACCAGCCGCAACGGCAACGGACCGGTCACCCGTGGCGCGGGCGAGCGGCGCTGGTGCAACCCGCCCGGACGACGGCTCGGCACACCGCCGACGCTGGTCACCGGGCATCCGCTCGCCGATGCGTACCTCTGGGTGAAACGTCCCGGAGAGTCCGACGGGGCCTGTGGCCGTGGCGCACCGCGGGCCGGCCGCTGGTATCCCGCGTACGCGATGGCACTCGCCAGGTGAGCGCATGCGCGCGATACGCGCATGAGACTCTTGACTCAATCCACCCCCGGTCGGGGGTACGCCGATACGATCGGCGAAGTCGGGACAGCGCCGTCCTGGAGCCATCCGTTTCTAAGGAGCGCCCCGATGACAGAGCAGCCTGCCCATCTCGACCGAGAGGGTTCCGACGCAGCACTCCGTGCCGATATCCGCCGGATCGGCACGCTGCTCGGGCAGACGCTGGCCCGCCAGGAAGGCCGGCCCCTGCTCGACCTGGTCGAGGAGATCCGCGCGCTGGTCCGCCAGGACGCGCCGGCCGCCGCCGAACGGCTCTCCGCCATGGACATCACCACCGGCACGAAACTGGCCCGCGCCTTCTCCACGTACTTCCACCTCGCCAACATCACCGAGCAGGTGCACCGCGCCCGGGACCTGCAGCGGCGCCGCGCCCGCGACGGTGGCTGGCTGGACCAGGCCGCCGAGCGGATCGCCGCGAAGGGTGTGCCCGCCGACGAGATCGCCGCGGCCGCCCGCCGCCTCGCCGTCCGCCCGGTCTTCACCGCGCACCCCACCGAGGCGGCCCGCCGCTCGATCCTGTCCAAGCTTCGCCAGGTCGCCGACTCGCTCGACGCCGAGTCCGCCGCCGCGGCGCTCTACGGCGCGACCGACACCACCGTCTCCACCAAGCGGTTCGCCGAGCTGATCGACCTGCTCTGGCAGACCGACGAGCTGCGCCTGGACCGGCCGGACCCGACCGACGAGGCACGCAACGCTGTCTACTACCTCAAGGACCTGTACGCCGAGGCCGCCCCACAGGTGCTCGACGACCTCGCCGAGACCCTGCGCCGGCTCGGCGTGGAGACCGCGCCCACCTCGCGGCCGCTCACGTTCGGCACCTGGATCGGCGGCGACCGGGACGGCAACCCGTTCGTCACGCCCGCCGTCACCCGCGACGTCCTGCTGATCCAGCATGAGCACGGCATCCAGGCCACCGAGAAGGCCATGGACAAGCTGATCGACGAGCTGTCCGTCTCCCGGCGCCTGCGCGGGGTCTCCCTGGACCTGTCCGCGAGCCTCGCCCAGGATCTCGACAACCTCCCGGAGATCGCGGCGCGGTTCCGCCGGGTCAACGCCGAGGAGCCGTACCGGCTGAAGGTCCGGGCGATCAAGGCGAAGCTGGCGAACACCCGGGCCCGGCTCAAGAACAACACCCCGCACGTGCCCGGCCGCGACTACCTCGGCAGCGACGAGCTGATCAGTGACCTGGAGCTGATGCGCGCCTCGCTGGCCCGCAACTCCGGCCAGCTCCCCGCCATCGGCATCGTCTCCACCGCGATCCGCCAGGCGTCCGCGTTCGGCCTGCAGCTCGCCACCCTCGACGTGCGCGAGCACGCCGAGAAGCACCACGAGGTGCTGCAGCAGATGTACACGCAGGTCGGCGAGATCGACGACTACGCGACGCTGGACCGGGGCGACCGGACCAAGCTGCTCGCCACCGAGCTGACCGGGCGGCGTCCGCTCTCCAGCGCCGACACCCCGCTCACCGACTCGGCCCGCAAGACCTTCGACGTGTTCAACACGATCCGCGAGGCGCAGGACAGCTTCGGGCCGGACGTCATCGAGACCTACATCATCTCGATGACCCTCGGCGTCGACGACGTGCTCGCGGCGGCCGTGCTGGCCCGCGAGGCCGGCCTGATCGACATCCACACCGGCCGCGCCCGGGTCAACATCGTGCCGCTGCTGGAGACGCCGGCCGAGCTCGACGCCGGCGGTGACCTGCTGGACGAGATGCTGTCCCTGCCGGCCTACCGGGAGATCGTCCGGGCGCGCGGCGACGTGCAGGAGGTCATGCTCGGGTACTCGGACTCGAACAAGGAAGCCGGCATCACCACCAGCCAATGGCGCATCCACAAGGCGCAGCGGTCGCTGCGTGACGTGGCCGCCCGGCACGGCGTGCGGCTGCGCCTCTTCCACGGCCGCGGCGGCACCGTCGGCCGTGGTGGCGGCCCCACCCACGAGGCGATCCTGGCCCAGCCGTACGGCACCCTGGACGGCGCCATCAAGGTCACCGAGCAGGGCGAGGTCATCTCCGACAAGTACACCGTGCCGGCCCTGGCCCGGGAGAACCTGGAACTGACCGTGGCGGCCGTCCTGCAGGCCACCCTGCTGCACACCACGCTGCAGGTCGACCCGGTCCGCCTCAAGGTCTGGGACTCGGTGATGGACACCGCCTCGGACGCGGCGTTCACCCAGTACCGGTCGCTCGTCGAGAACCCGGACCTGGCCGCGTACTTCTGGGCGGCCACACCGACCGAGCTGCTCGGCGCCCTCAACATCGGCTCCCGCCCGGCGAAGCGCCCCAACGCGGACGCCGGTCTGAGCGGCCTGCGGGCGATCCCGTGGGTGTTCGGCTGGACGCAGACCCGGCAGATCGTGCCCGGCTGGTTCGGCGTCGGCACCGGCCTGGCCGCGGTCCGCGCCGCCGGCCTCGGCTCCGAACTGGACGCCATGCACGAGAACTGGCAGTTCTTCCGCACGTTCCTCTCGAACGTCGAGATGATGCTCGCCAAGACCGACCTGTCGATCGCCCGCCGGTACGTGGAGACCCTCGTCCCCGAGGAACTCCACCCGATCTTCGAAAAGATCGAGCGGGAGTACGAGCTGACCGTCCAGGAGGTACTGGCGATCACCGGCGGCACCGAGCTGCTCTCCTCGCAGCCCGAGCTCTCCCGGACGCTGGGCGTGCGGGACACCTACCTGGAGCCGCTGCACCACCTCCAGGTGGCGCTGCTGCGCCAGTACCGCGACCTCGGCGACGCCAGCCGCCAGATCCCGACCGCGCCGGGCGCCCGCCGAGGACCGTCCGACTCGACGGCCCTGGAACGAGCCCTCCTCACCACGGTCAACGGCATCGCCGCCGGCATGCGCAACACCGGCTGATTCATCGGGTACGCGCTGAGGGGCTCCCGGTCGAACCGGGAGCCCTTCGCGTTCACCGGCCGAGTCAGGTCAGTTGTTGCTCCGACTCGGTCAGCCATCGGCGGTACCACCCGGCGAAGCTCAGCGGCTTGCCGGCGTCGTCCAGGATCGGGGAGAGGCCCTCGTCGTCCGCCCGGTCGTCGGCCCACATCTGACCTCGGGACGGGCCGCTCACCACGAGCGCCTCCCGCAAGGCGCAGCCCTGATGGCAGAGGTAGATCAGCCCGACCGCGTGCGCCGGGTCGAAGGCGACCCGGTCGTGCAGCTCCCACCAGGCGTCCTCGGCCTCCTGGCCGTCCGCCTCCTCGTCCGGCCGCTCGGGCAGCCCGTCGGCCGGGTTGAACGCCTCGGTGTGCGGGAACGGGCTGGCGAGCGTCCCCTGGTCGGTGAGGTCCGCGCCGTCGCCCTCCCATTTCCAGCCGTCGTCGGTGCGGCGCAGCGGGAACAGACCGTAGGCCGGGCCGGCGCCGCCCCGGCTCACGTCGCGGAGGAACGAGCGGTACTCCCCCGGCAGCTCGATGCCGAGCTGGGCCTCCAGGTCGGCCAGCTCGGCAGCGGTGAGCGGTGGCTCGAGCAGCCCCTCGTGCCACCGCCACCCGAACGCCCGGTCGAGGCCGGGCCGGGCGGCGAGGGCGGCAACACGCGGCCGGACGTCAGACCAATCGATCTCGATCACGGCGGGGACATTACCGCCGCGCTCCGACAAGAAATTCGCCGCCGGACACAGCCCGCCCGCTCGTCAGCGCCCATGATCGTCACCGGGTGTGCCGGCATCAGAGGTCAATGCTGCGCTTCGCGGAAAGGCGCGGACGTCGCAGGCCCCGCAGAGTGACGCGAAGCAGAAACGCTCCACCATCAACGGTCACCTACCGTGACAGCGCGCGGAGGTTTCGGGGCCTGGTGGCTCCAGGGGCACGGATCTGGGCAAGCCACGCCCCCGAGCATGCGTAGGTCGCCAAAATCGCGGCGGAGCGGCCGCCGAGCGCGGCCGGGCACCCGAGCCCGCCCGAGCCCGGCCGCCCGAGCCCCGCCCGGCCGCCCGAGCGCGACCGGAGCAGCCGGCCCGAGTGACCGGAGCAGCCGGCCCGGGCGCGACCGGAACAGCCCGGCCCGGGCACGGCCGGAACAGCCCGGCCCGGGCACGACCCGTCAGCTCGTCTCGCCGGCCAGGCTGAAGCTGCCCAGGCGGTTGATCGCCGCCAGCGTGCAGACCACCACGAACACCACGCTCATCACGATCGCCGTGGTGATGCCCACCTGGGACTCCAGGATCGTGGTCGGTTTCAGCTTGTCGGCGATGGTGATGACGTACTGCCCGATCGAGAGCACCCGCGTGCCGCTCAGGAAGCGGCCGAGCAGCCCCTCCCAGACCAGGATGTAGACCAGGCCCAGCAGGACCGGCCGGCGGGTCAGCAGGCTGAGTAGCAGGAACAGCGCGGAGTACGCGAAGGCGCCGGCCACCGCCGCCACGGCCAGGGCCATGCCGAACGTCGCCGAGTCGGCCAGGACGCCGGCCACGAAGAGCGGCACGGCCGAGGTGACCGCCGCGGCACCGGCCGCGACCATGTACTTCGCGAGGATGATGTCGCGACGCGGCAGCGGCTTGGTGAGGATGTGCACGAGCGTGCCGTCGTCCACTTCGGAGCCGAGGACGCCGGTGCCGACGATCAGCGAGATCACCGGCAGCACCACGGCGAAGCCGAGGCCGACGATGACCGCGGCGCCCCACTGGTCGGCGTCGATGTCGTACGCCCGGCAGAGCGCTGCCAGGGCGATCAGCAGCAGCGGGAGTGGCAGCAGGATCAACGCCCGGCGCTGGCCGAAGAGCCCGCGCGCCGTGATCAGAGCGACGGTGGACATCAGGCCTCCAGCAGGTAGGAGAAGACGCTCTCCAGGGACTCGTCGGACGGCACCAGCTTGTGCAGCCGGATGCCCTGGTCCAGGGCGATGCGCGGCAGGGCGCGGGTGAAGCTGCCGTAGTCGGACGCCCGGACGGTCATGCCGCCGGACTCGATCTCGATGCCGCTCACCGATTTCTCGCCGATCAGCGCGACGGCGAGCCGCCGGTCGTCGGAGCTCTGCACCGCGAACACGTGCGGGCGGTTGGTCATCAGGCGACGGATCTTGCGGTAGTCGCCGGAGGCCGCGAGGCGGCCCGCCACGATCACCTGGACCAGGCCGGCGACCTGCTCGACCTCTTCCAGGATGTGCGAGCTGAACAGGATGGTGTGCCCGCGGTCGCCGAGCGAGTGCAGCAGCTCCATCATGTGCATCCGCTGGCGCGGGTCCATGCCGTTGAACGGCTCGTCGAGCAGCAGCACGCGCGGGTCGTGGACCAGGGCGGCGGCGACCCGGGTGCGCTGGCGCATGCCCTTGGAGAAGGTGCCGATCCGCCGGTTGGCGGCTCCGGTCATCTCGACCAGGTCGAGCGCGCGCCGGGCGGCGCCGGCCGGGTCGGGCAGTTTCTGCATCTTGGCGCAGGCCAGCACGAACTGCTCGGCGGTGAGGAACGAGTGCACCGCTTCCCGCTCGGTGACCAGGCCCAGGTCGCGGTAGACGGCCGGGTTTCGCCAGGTCGGCTTGCCCTCGATGGTGACGGTGCCACGGGACGGCGCGAGGAAGCCGGCCATCATGTGCAGCACGGTGGTCTTGCCGGCGCCGTTCGGGCCGAGCAGGCCGGTGACGCCGCTCCCCAGCGACATGCTGATGTCGTTGACCGCGACGACGTTGCCGTACCACCGGGTCACGTTGGTCAGCTCGACCACGCCGGTGCCGGCGCCGGTCTGGGGCTCGATGGTCTGGGTCGTCACAGCGAGGCCACCTTCCGGTATCGGGCCAGCAGCAGCAGGAGGCACGCGGCGATCAGGCAGAACGCCTCGATGGCGTAGACCGGTCCGAAGTCGCCGATCGGGATGCCCATCTCGTCGTCGGGGCCGCCGGCCAGCCAGGTGCCGACGCCGGAGACCAGTGTCATCGGGCTGGCCAGGCCGGCCAGGTTGTTCGCCGTGCTGGAGGTGAGGATGCTGAGCACACCGACCACCGGCGTGGTCAGCAGGAAGACGGCGACGATGCCGCCGGCCGCGAACGCCCGCTTGCCGGTGAGCGACGCGATCAGCAGGCCGATGCCGCTGAACAGCAGCGCCCAGAGCACGCTGTAACCCCAGCCGGGCGCGAGGTCGAGGAACTCGTTCCAGACGCCTTTCGCGCCGTCCTTCGTGGTGAACGCGGCGCCCAGGAACATGATCAGCTGAGGGATGCCGAGGAGCAGCCAGACCGCGCTCGCCATCGCGAGGTATTTCGCCATCACGTAGTCGGCGGCGCGCAGCGGGCGGCTGAAGTAGAGCGGCAGGGTGCCGGACTTGATGTCCCGGGACACCAGCTCCGGCGCGAGGATCGCGACGAAGAAGATGATCAGCCAGGCCATCTGGTCGTCGAACTGCGTGTAGGTGAAGATCACCTGGTTGAGCTGGGACCGGACGGCCGCCAGGATCACCGCGACCAGCAGCATGATGCCGGCCACCAGCCAGGGGAAGATCTTCGCCTTGGCCGAGCGGCCGAAGCCGAACGCGGCACGCAGGCCGTGCACGTAGAGCGCGAGCAGTGCCGCGCCCCGGCCCAGCCGTACGCCTTCGTACCGCTGATAGCCAATGTCGTGGATGACGCCGGCCTCAGACATCGGCGGTCTCCTTCGCGGTGAAGAGCTCGGCGACGCGGTGCCGGCGCTGGTCCAGGCGGTGCAGGGAGAGGTCGAGGTCGGCGACCGCTCGGAGGATCTGGTCGTACGACGAGTCGGCCTCCATCGGCACCAGCAGCAGCCGGCCCTCACGGGTCACCCGCAGGCCGAGCCCGGTCAGCGCGGCGGCCAGTTCGTCAGTACCCTCGCTGACCTCGACCGCGAGCACATCGGAGGCCGTGGTCATGCTCGAGATGCGGTCGGCGCGCAGCAGCCGGCCGCCCTCGATCGCGATCAGCGAGTCGCAGATCCGCTCGACCTCGCCGAGCAGGTGCGAGCAGACGACGACCGAGATGCCGAACTCGGTGCCGATCCGATGGACGAGCGCCAGCATGGCGTCCCGTCCGGCCGGGTCGAGGCCGTTGGTCGGCTCGTCGAGCAGCAACAGGTCCGGGTCGTGGACGAGCGCCTGGGCCAGCTTGACCCGCTGCTTCATGCCCGTCGAGTAGCCGCCGATCTGCCGGTACCGCTCCTCGTAGAGGCCGACGTGCCGCAGCGCCTCGGAGGCACGCTCGCGCGCCGCGGTGCGTGGCAGGCCGCTCATCCGCCCCAGATGGGTGACGAACTCGGCGGCCGACACGTCCTGCGGCAGGCAGTCGTTCTCCGGCATGTATCCGACGCGCGCACGGACCCGGTCGGTCTGGGTGACCGGGTCGAGGTCGAACACGCGGACCGAGCCCGCGCTGGGCGCGATCAGCCCCAGCATGATTTTGATGAAGGTGCTCTTGCCGGCGCCGTTGGCGCCGACGAGCCCGATGACTCCGGCGTCGACGTCGACGGTCAGGTCGGCGAGGGCGGTCACCCCGCCCCCGTACGTCTTCGTCAGCGCCTGCGTAGCGATGATGGTCACGGCCTCAGCCTAGAAAGGCCACGCACCCCACGGGATCCGGAAGTAACCCTGAGGGCTCTCAGGGTCTCTCAGCGTCCTCACAGCAAAGCCGCGCCTCAGCCGACCGCCACCTGGAACACCGGCAGCTTGCCCAGCCGGCGGTATTCGCGCAGCGCAGCCGGGGTGCTGTCGACCGACGAGTCCTGGCCCTTGTGGTTGCCGGGCGTCTCGAAGTGCACCATCGCCTTGATTCCGGGGAAGCGGCCGATCTCCCGGCCCACCTCGCGGTAGAAGTCGGCCATGTGTCCCGGGTTGCGCTTGGAGAACCAGACACCCCACTCGGCGACCATGAGGGGCTTGTGCGGGTGCCGGGCGCGCACCCAGTTGTAGAAGCCGGGCCAGCCGGGCTTGCTCGCCGAGCGGCGGTTCAGCAGTTCCTCGAAGTCGCCGTGGCCGTAACCGGGGTCGCTGTACGAGTACGTGTCGAACCCGATCCAGTCGACCACGTCGTCACCCGGGTACATGTGGCTGAACCAGCTCTTCGTGGTGTGCGGGACGTAGGCCATGTGGATCAGGACGGTCACCACGTTGTGCGCGCCCTTGGCCCGCAGCCGCTTCACGACGTGCCGGAACATCGCGGCGTAGTCCCGAGCCGTGTATCCGGAGCCGGCCTTCTCCCGTACCTGATCCTCGGCCTCGTGGTGGATCGCGAAGAAGAACCGTTCCCGGTAGTTCTCGCGCAGATGCTCGGCGAGCCGGTCGAGGAAGGCGTCGGTCCGCCGGTCGCCCTTGGCGATCCGCGCCCAGGTGGTGCTCTCCGGCTTCCAGTTGAGCAGCAGGATCCGCTTGCGACCGTGCTCACGGGAGATGGCGATCTCCTGCTCGGTGGGGAAGACCTGGTTGATCCCGCTGTGGTAGGCGTGGAACACCGCCTGGTGCCGCCCGGTCTTCCGCTCGAACTCGTGCAGCGCCTGCACACCCCGCGCCTCGGTCTTGGCTCCCGGCGCCACGCCCCAGAGCACCCCGCAGGTCGGCACGAGTTTGGCGCCGGTCCGGCACTTCTTGCCCTCGGCCCGGTTCGCCGATCGCGGCTGGTGCCGGACCGGCACGCCGCCGAGCAGTTGCGTGCCGGAATTGCTCAAAACCGGTCTCTGGTACGGGGGATGCCCCGCACCGGGCAGCGCGGGGTCACCGGGAGCCCCGGGAGTTCCGGGATCCGGCTGATACAGCGGCGGTTCGAGCGGCGCGAGCGTGGGGGGCAGCGGCGCATCGGCGTCCGGCACCACGATCCGCGGTTCGCCGGGCGGCTCGTTCGGCAGCCCGAGCTGGTCGATGCCGCCGGTCCAGGCCCAGGCGAGAGTGACCGTCACCGACATGGCGAAGGCTGTGGTCAGTACTGCCCTGTGCACGAGCCGGCTCGGGTTCTGTCTCACAAACAGGCAGTATCAGACGATCGTGCCTATTTGTCCAGAAATGACGCGATATAACTCGATTACGGGGTTAGGTCTTTTTCGTCGCTCCTGCCGCTCCTCCGGTAAGAAGATCCGCAGAAGACCGAGAGCCCGTCTCGACCCACTCGATCGAGGCTGCGAAACTGTCCCCCAAGTCTGCTGCAGGGGGATGCGAAGGTGAATGGATCGGTACTGCCCGAGGATGTGCTGCGGGACGCCCCGTCCTTCACGCCGCGCCCGTACGAGTTGGCGGACCTCGAACTACTGCTCTCCGGGGCGTACACACCACTGACCGGGTTCCTCGGTCGCGCGGACCTGGTCTCGCTGGCCCGCACCGGCCGGCTCGCCGACGGCACGCCGTGGCCGGTGCCGGTCACCCTGGAGGTGCCCGGCGAGCTGGCGCAGACCCTGGACCTGCGCGATCCCGGCCGGCGCACGATCGTGCTGACCGACCCGGAGGGCGCCCCGGTCGCGGCGATCGAGGTGGCCGACGTCTGGCAGACGGGCGTCAACCGGTTCGGCATCGGCGGACCGGTCCGCCGGATGGGCGACGGCGGGCACGGCCCGTTCCAGCGCCTGCGGCGTACCCCGGAAGAGGTCACCGGGCTGCTACCACCCGGACGGGTGCTCGGCGTCATCGCCGACCGGCCGCTGCACCGGCCCCAGCTGGCGCAGATCGCGCACGCCGCGCGCACCCTCGCCGCGCACCTGCTGATCCTCATCCCGGTCAGCGGCCCCGGGCCCGACGGCCTGCCACCGGAGTCGCTGGTCCGCTCGATCTTCGCGGCCCGCGACCGGATGCCCCCGGCCACCATCGTGGCCGTACCCCTGCTGCCGCACGGCGACGAGATGCGCGACGCCCTGCTGCGCGCCCGGGTGGCGCAGGCCTACGGGGTGACCCATGTCCTGTCCACCAGCGAAATGCTCTCCGGCGCCGGGGTGCGGGTGCTCGTCCCGCGCGAGCTGGCCTACGACAACCGGGACGGCCAGTGGCGCTGGCGCGACGACATCCCGCCGCGCAACCGCCGCCTCGCGATGTCCCCCGCCGAGATCGACGACCTGCTGGACCGGGGCTTCCCGCTGCCTGAGTGGCACACCCCGCCGGCGGTCGCCAAGGAGCTGTCCCGGGTCCGCCCGCCGCGCCGGCACCGCGGCCTGGTGGTCTTCTTCACCGGCCTCTCCGGCTCCGGCAAGTCGACGATCGCCCGGAACCTGGCCGACGCCATGCGGGAGAACGGCGAGCGGACCATCACCCTGCTCGACGGCGACGTGGTGCGCCGCGAGCTGACCGCCGGCCTCGGTTTCAGCAAGGCCGACCGGGACCGCAACGTGCGCCGGATCGGCTGGGTCGCGGCCGAGGTGGGCCGGCACCGGGGTATGGCCGTGGCCTGCCCGATTGCCCCGTACGAGGAGGCCCGGGCGGCGGCCCGGCGGATGGCGGCCGAGGCCGGCGCCGGGTTCATCCTGGTGCACGTGGCCACCCCGCTGGAGGTCTGCGAGCGCCGTGACCGCAAGGGCCTCTACGCCCGCGCCCGCGCTGGTCAGCTGCGCGGCATGACCGGGATCGACGACCCGTACGAGGTGCCGGCCAACGCCGAACTGACCATCGACACCACCACCATGACCGTGCCCGACGCGGTCGAGGTGGTCCTCGCCTACCTGATCGAGAACGGCTGGGTGGAGCCCAAACTCACGTAGGCCCATCACTCTCGGCGGGAGTGCGGCGTTACCCCTCTGGGGCGAAACGCCCGAAACACTCCTTTACCCGGAAGGGCCGCCGAACTCTGATGGAAGCGCCTCGTCCTGCGTCCGCCGATGTCTCGCAATACCTGGGCGCGTTCCGCCGGCACTGGTGGATCGCCCTGGTCGCGACGGGGGCCGGCCTTGGCGCGGGCGTCACCTTGGCGCACACCATGCCCAAGGTCTACGAGTCGTCGACCTCGGTGCTCGTCCAATCCGTCGACCAGGACACCAACGCGCAGGGCGGCCGCACCAAGGGCGCTGTCAACCTGGACACCGAGGCTCAGCTGGTCGGCTCCGGCGCTGTCGCGTCGCGAGCCGCCGCCCTGATGCGCTCCGGGACCTCGCCGATCGAGCTGGCCCGCTCGGTCTCGGTGCAGGTGCCGGCGAACACCACGGTTCTGGTGATCACCTTCCGGGCGGGTACGCCCGAGTCGGCGCGGATCGGCTCGCACGCGTTCGCCGAGGCGTACCTGCGCAACCGGGACGAGAGCGCGCGTGCCCAGCTGGACAAGCAGATCCGCTCGCTGACCCTCAAGGTCAGGCAGCTGACCGGCTCGCTCACCACGCTCAACGCGAAACTGGCGGTCGCGGCGCCGGGCAGCTCCACCGAGAGCAACCTGCAGAGCCTGCGGAACAACTCGCAGAACCAGCTGAACTCGCTGACCGGCCGCCTGAACGAGCTCACCACGACGATGGTCGGCGGCGGCACCATCATCAGCGACGCCCGCCTGCCCGAGCGCCCGACCAGCCCGAACACGCTGCTCAACGTCGGCACCGGCGGCATGGTCGGCCTGCTGCTCGGCCTCTGCTTCGCCTACCTGCGGGAACGCTTCGACAGGCGGCTGGTCACCGCGGCCGACGTGCGGGACCGGGGCCGGGTGCCGGTGCTGGCCGTGCTCGACGAGCGGAGCACGCCGCACTTCGACGACGTGGTGCAGCCGTACGGGCCGGGCGGGCGGGTCTTCAACCGGCTCCGCAACGAGGTCCTCGCCAGCCTGCACGAGGGCGACCAGATCATCGTGGTGACCGGGACCAGCCGGGGATCGGCCAGCACGCTGGTGGCCGCGAACCTGGCCGCCGCGCTGGCCCGTACCGGAAGTGATGTGATCCTGATCGGGGCGCACCTGCCGGACAGCGTCGTCGATGCCGCGCCGCTGGCGCGGATGCTCGGGGTCTCCGCCATGCCCGGGCTCTCCGACCTGCTGGCCGGGCGGGCGTCGCTGCCGCGCACGCTGCAACGCACCCCGCGCATCCCGTCGCTGCGGGTGATCACCACCGGGGGCGCGGCCACCGCGGCCGGGCTGATGCAGTCGCAGCGCCTCAAGGACACCCTGTCGGCGCTGCGCCAGCAGGGCGGATACGTGGTGATCGAGGCGCCGTCGACGAGCAGCAGCGCCGACGCGCAGAGCCTGGCCAGCCTCGCCGACGCGGCGATCCTCGCGGTCGAGCTGCGCCGCTCCCGCCGGCCCGCCCTGATCGACGCGACCGAGCAGTTGCAGCGGGTCGGCACCCGGCTGCTCGGGGCCGTGGTGATGCCGAAGCTCGCCCCGATGAAGCCCGGCGACTTCGTGGCGCCGGCCGTGACGCTGACCCCGCAACCGGTCGACGAACCCACCCAGAAGCTCCAGTTCGCCGGATCGCCGCGCCAGCGCCCGGCCGAAGCGGTCGCCGACGAGACCGCCGTCATCGAGAAGATCGCCAGCGACGGCGACGAGAAGTGACGACGGTCGCGGCGGCTCCGCTCGCCGGACCGGCAACCCGCAGCGTCAAGAACCGCTACCTGCCGGCCTGGCCGGTCGCCGGCATCCTGCTGCTCTACCCGCTCTGGTGGGCGCTCGGCCTGGGCGTGCTGATCTTTCCGCTGATGGCGGCGCCGATGCTGTTCCTGCTGGTGCGCCGGCGTGCCGCCGGCCGGCCACTGCGGCTGCCGCCGGGTTTCGCCTGGTGGGCGATCTTCCTGATCGCGGCGCTGGTCAGCATCGCCGCGCTGGGCGCGGACCCGACGGGCACCGTGGTGGAACGCGCGAGCGACCGGCTGCCGGCCGTCGTCTACAAGCTCTCGATGTACCTGTCGCTGACCGTCCTGCTGCTCTACGCCGGCAACCTGACCGAGGCGGAGCTGTCCCGCCACCGCCTGGTCCGCCTGCTCGCCGGCATGTTCGTGCTGACCGTGGCGGGTGGCCTGCTCGGCATGGTGGCCGGCACGTTCGAGTTCACCTCCCCGGTCGAGTGGCTGCTGCCGTCCGGCGTACGCAACAAGGGCTTCATCCGGTCGCTGGTGCACCCGTACGCCGCGCAGATCATGGATCTGGTCGGTGGCGAGAAGCCGCGCCCGGCCGCGCCCTGGGGTTACACCAACACCTGGGGCAACAACTTCTGCCTGCTGGCCGGATTCCTGCTGGTGGCCGCGTGGGCGAGCCGGAGCGCCGGCAAGAAGGCGCTGGCCCTGCTCTGCCTCGCGGTCTCGGCCGTGCCGGCGGTGGCCTCGCTCAACCGTGGCCTCTGGATCGGGATCGGCGTGCTCGTCGTCTACGTCGCGATCCGGTACGTGCTGGCCGGCCGCATCTGGATCATCGGCGTGGTGCTCGTCGCGGCCGGCGTGCTGGCCGCCGCGCTGACGGCCACCCCGCTCGGTGACACCGTGCAGGCCCGGCTCGACAACGGCAAGTCCAACGGCGTCCGGTCGTACCTGATCGAGAGGGCCCTGGACGGTTTCGCCGAGTCACCGGTGATCGGGTACGGCGGCACCCGGGACACCCTCGGCGGCCGCAACTCGATCGCGGTCGGGGAGAGCGCGGGCTGCGAGCGCTGCGGCAACTTCACGGTCGGCGGCAACGGGCAGCTCTGGCAGCTGCTCTACGCCCACGGCGCGGCCGGCACGGCCGGATATCTCGGCTTCTTCGGGTACGGGTTGTGGCGGTTCCGCCGGGACCGGAGCCCGATCGGGGTGGCCGCGAGCGGTGCGCTCGTCACCTCGTTCTCGGCGATGCTCTGGTACAACTCCCTGGTCACCCCTCTGGCCTTCATGGTTCTGGCGTACGCGCTGCTCTGGCGCGACTGGATCGAGGGGAGCGACCACACATGAGTCCAGTGAGGACGGCGCCGGCGGAACTCACCGCCGACGACGCGATGCTGCGGACCCAGTACCTCAACGAGGTTCTCGGGCTGCTCTACCCGCCGCCGTGTGACACCGGCGGTGGGCCGGGGCCACTTGTCGCCGAATATCTGGTGGTCCCGAACGCGCGGCGGCCCCGGTTGCTCGTACCCTCGCTGAATCCGGCGGTCGCGGCCGCCGCGGTCCGCAGGTACGCCGAACCGCAGTCCCGCCTGGCCCGGCTCAAACGCGACGCCGTGGTGGCCGCCGTGCACACCCGCGCCACCGGCCTGCTGTTCCGCGACCGGATCCGGGTGACCGGCCCGGCGTCGGCCGGCATCGACGGATACCTGAGTGACGCGCTGCGCCGCGACCTCGCGGTGAGCATCCACATCGGTCCGGTCCGGGCCAACCGCAAACCGGTGTTGCAGCTGCTCAGCACCGAGGGCGAGACGTTCGCGTTCGGCAAGCTCGGCACCAGCCCGCTGACCAGGAGCCTGGTCGGGGCGGAGACGGCGGCGCTGCACAAACTCGGCGCCGGCGGCCTGACCAAGGTGGCCGTGCCGCGGGTGCTGCACGCCGGGCAGTGGCGTGGCCTGCAGGTCCTGATCCAGTCCGCGCTGCCGGTCTGGCTGCCCCGGGCCCCGCTCAGCGAGCGGCGGCTGACCGCGGCGATGCTCGAGGTGGCCGGCTGCCAGGGGATCACCTCGGGTCCGCTGACCGGCAGCGAGTACTGGCAGCAGCTGCAGGAACGGCTCGCCGCGGTGGCCGACCGGCCGGAGGGCGCCGGTCTGGCGGCCGCGGTCGGTGTGCTCGCCACCCACTCCGGTGACACCACGCTGCGATACGGCGCGTGGCACGGCGACTGGGCGCCGTGGAACATGGCGAGCCTCGAGCACGCGCTGCTGGTCTGGGACTGGGAGCGGTTCGCCACCGGGGTGCCGCTCGGCTTCGACGCGATCCACCATGAGCTGCAGAAACGCATCCAGTCCACCGGGGACGCCCGGGCTGCGGTCGAGGCGACCGTACGCCGCAGCGACGAGCTGCTGGCCCCGTTCGGCGTCGCGCCGGTGTCCCGCGAGATCACCGCGCTGCTCTACCTGGTCGACCTGGCCGTCCGTTACCTGACCGACCGGCAGGCGGAGGCCGGCGCGCGGCTCGGCGTGCTCGGCACGTGGCTGCTGCCGGTGCTGATCCGCCGTGTAGAGGAGCTCTAGACACCATGGACGTACGCAATCTGCCCGCACCGGTGAAGCGGGTGGTGCACCTGGGCTCCCGCTCGATCGGACGGCTCACCGCTGACAACCGGATGCTGCCGTCGTTCCTGATCTGCGGCGGTCAGCGGTGCGGCACCACCTCGCTCTACCGCGCGCTGGCCGCGCACCCGGTGGTCCTCAAGGCGGTGCTGCACAAGGGCGTGCACTACTTCGACACCGGATATCACCGGGGGCTCGACTGGTACCGCGCGCATTTCCCGCTGCTGCGCAGCGCCGAGAAGGTCGCCGAACGGTACGGGGTGCCGGCCCGCACCTTCGAATCCAGCCCGTACTACATGTACCACCCGCAGGCGGCCGCCCGGATCGCCCGCGATCTGCCGTACGCACGGCTCGTGGTGCTGGTCCGTGATCCGGTGGAGCGCGCGTACTCGCAGCATCACCACGAGGTGGCCCGGGCCTTCGAGCCGGAGCGTGACTTCGGCGCGGCGCTGGCCCTGGAACCGGCCCGGCTGCACCGCCAGGAGGAGCGGCTGGCGATCGACCCCAGCTACTACAGCTTCGCCCACCAGCACCACGCCTACCGGGCCCGTGGCGAGTACGCCCGCTACCTGAGCGTGATGGCCCAGCATGTCGGCCGGGAACGCATCCACGTCGTGGAGAGCGAGCGGTTCTTCACCGAGCCGGAACCGGTCTACGACGAGATCTGCGCGTTCCTGGGGCTCCCCACCGACCTGGAACGACCGGCGTTCGAGCAGCACAACGCCCGTCCCCGGGCCGGCGACATGGACCCCGGCCTGCGCCGTGACCTGCGCGCCTACTACCAGTCGCACGACGAGGCGCTGGCCGGCTGGCTCGGGCGCACCCCGATCTGGCGCCGGGCGTGACCGCTCCCCTCTTACCTGTCCCGCCGGAGGGACCCGTCCGGTCGTCTCCCCCGGCGGATCCGGACCGGGCGGCACGCGGCGCGGCACGCGGCGGGCTGGCGAACATGGCCGGGTCGGCGCTGGCCGGTGGCACCGGAGTGGTGGTCACCTGGATCGTCGCGCGCACCCTCGGGCCGGAGGAGGCCGGCGCGTTCTTCGCCGCCACCGCCGCGTTCGTGCTGGCCGGCGGCCTGGCCAAGCTGGGCACCCACACCGGGCTGGTGTACTGGCCGGCCCGGCTGCGCGCGACCGGGCGCAGTCACCTGCTCGGCGCCTGCCTGCGGACCGGCATCCCGCCGGTCGCCGGGTTCTCGCTGCTGCTGGCCGGGGCGATGTGGCTCGCCGCCCCGGAGATCGCCCGGCTCACCGCCACCGACTCGCCGCACGTCGCCGACGGGCATGCCGCAGGTCTCCGGGTGCTCGCCGTCTTCCTGCCGTTGCAGGCGCTGACCGACGTGCTGCTGACTGTCACCCGGGGCTACCGGATCATGCGGCCGACAGTGCTGCTGGACCGGGTGCTGCGCAGCGTGTTGCAACTGCTCGCGGTGACCGCGGCCGGGGTGGCCACGCTCTGGGTCACCGCGTCACTTCCGGTGTTCGCGCTGGCCTGGGCCGCGCCGTATCTGCCGGTCGCGATCCTGGCGGGATGGGCCGCCCGACGGGCGTACACCAGCAATCGCCCGGCCGGACCGGCCGCCCGGCGCGCGGAACGACGGCGCCTGCGCCGCGATTTCTGGCTCTTCACCGGTCCCCGCGCGGTCGCCGCGGTCGCCCAGCTCGCGTTGCAGCGGGTCGACGTGCTGCTGGTGGCCGCCCTCGGCGGTCTGGCGCCGGCCGCGATCTACGCCGTGGCCGGCCGGTTCGTCGTGCTGATCCAGTTCGCCAATCAGGGCCTCTCCCAGTCGGTGCAGCCGCGGCTCGCCGAGGCGCTGAGCACCGGCGACCGGCCGGCCGCGAACCGGCTCTACCAGACCGCGACCGGCTGGCTGGTGCTCGTCACCTGGCCGATCAACCTGCTGGTGATCGCGTGCGCCCCCTACTACCTGCGGCTCTTCGGCGACGATTACGCCGCGGGGCGGCCGGTGGTGCTGGTGCTGGCCGCCGCGATGCTCGTCGCGACCGGCTGCGGCATGGTCGACATGGTTCTCGCGATGGCCGGCCGGACCTCGCTGAACCTCGGCAACGTGCTGGCCGCCCTGGCCGTGATGATCGGCCTCGACCTGCTGCTGATCCCCCGTGCCGGAGCGCTCGGCGCGGCCGCCGGGCTGGCCTGCGCGGTGGTCGTGAACAACCTGCTGCCGCTCGCGCAGGTCTACCGCAGCACCGGGCTGCACCCCTTCGGATCCGGCACGCGCGCTGCCGCGCTGCTCTCGCTCGGCTGTTTCGGGCTGCTGCCCGCTGCGGCCGGCGCCCTGACCGGACTTCTGCCGGCGCTGGCCGCCGCCGTGCCGGCCTACTGCGCGGGGGCCTGGCTGCTCCGCCGCGAGCTGGGGCTCGCCGCCTTCGCCAGACGATCTCAATTGGAGGAGAGTTGACCAGCGATTACACACAGGTGTTCCGGGACACCGACGCGGTCGAGAAGTACGAGACCGTCACCTACGCCCCGGACAGCTACGCGTCACGAATCAGCGAACGGCAGCGAAGCTACCTACGGACGCTGGTGCGCCGCGAGTTCCCCGAGCACCCGCCGGTGCACCACGACTTCGCCTGCGGCACCGGCCGGGCGGTCCGGGCGCTGCACGGCCTGGTCCGGGAGGCGCACGGGTACGACACGTCGGCCGAGATGATGGCGAAAGCGGCAGACGTCGGATCCCGCGCCTACTGGCACCAGGTTCCGATGGACGGCCCGGTGCCCAGCCCGGTGCCGGCCGGATTCCCGGCCCTGGTCACGATCTTCCGGCTGCTTCTCAACGTCAACGAGGGGGTACGCGACCGCGCCCTCGCCTTCGCCGCCAAAGCGCTGCCGCACCGGGGCTCCGGGCTGCTGGTCGTGGAGAACCACGGCAACGCCGGGTCACTGCGGCACCTGCGCGCCCGCCGCCACGACGGCGAGCGCTGGTTCGCCGAGCTCTCCCACGAGCAGGTGGAGCGGCTGCTCGCCCGGCACGGCTTCGAGATCGTCGAGCGGCGTGGTTTCTCGATGCTGACCCCCTCGCTGCACGACCGGCGGCTGGCCCGGATCGCGGACGCCACGGCACGGCACCTGCCGGGCATCGACGGGTACGCGGTGAACGTCCTCTACACGGCCCGGCGGGTCCATGCGTAGGGTCGCCGCCACCGCCGCTGTTCTGCTGTTGCTGCTGGCCGGCTGCACCGGGAAAGACCGGGAGGAGCCGACGCCGGAACCGTCGCCCGACCTGTCCCGGCCACCCCGGGCGGTCGCTGTCAACCCCGGCCCGTTCCAGGCGGGACCGTTCCTGCCGCCGGAGCAGGGCGCGTACCTGGGCGCGTGGATCAAGCCGGACGAGCTCACCCACGTCGGCCGGATCGCGGCGGTGGGCGGGCTGGAGGAGTCGCTGGGCCGGCGGCTCGACTTCATCAACACGTACCGCCGCTTCGACCAGATGATGGGCACCGCCTCGGACAAGGAGTTCCTGGCCCAGGACGCGAACCTGATGATCAGCTGGGCCACCGGGGACAACCGGTCGATCGTGGCCGGCGACCACGACAAGCTGATCCGCAGGCAGGCCCGCGCGATCCGCCGGATCAAGAAGCCGGTGATGCTCCGGATGCGCTGGGAGATGGACCGGCCGAACCTGCGGGCCACCATGTGGTCGGGCGCCGACTACATCGACGCCTGGAAGTACGTCCGGAACATCTTCCGGCAGGAGCGCACGGAGAACGTGTCCTGGGTGTGGTGCCCGACCGCCGAGGGGTTCATCCGGGGCGACGCGCCGGACTTCTACCCCGGCGACGATCAGGTGGACTGGACCTGTGTGGACGTCTACGCCGGCGCGCAGTTCCAGCCGATCGGGCAGCTGATGGGCCCGTTCCTGGACTGGGCCGCCCAGCGTCCGAAACCGATCGTGATCGGCGAGTTCGGGGTGGCGAAGGTGTGGGGGTCGGCGGGCCGGGCCGCCTGGCTGCGGGACGCCGAGCGGACCTTCAAGGCGAACCCGCAGATCAAGGCGGTCGCGTACTTCGAGTCGAACCCGGACCGGAACAAGCCGAACCAGCATTTTCAGCTGATGGGTGACGAGCCGGCGTTCGCGGCCTTCCACACCATGGTGAAAGACCCGTACTTCAACCCCTGACCGCCGGAAAATTGTCGTACACCTGTTCCAAGATGAACCCATGGACCTCGACGAGTTCTTCGACGAGCAGAGCAGGCTGATCGACAAGTTCGGGTGGACCGTCGTCCACGTCGAGCCGACCGACGACGACCCGCCCGGTGCGGTGCCGTTCGGCTACACGGTGGGCCTCACCGAGTCCGGGCACCCCGAGGTGGCCGTCGCCGGGGTTCCGCTCGACCTCACCGGCGCGCTGCTGAACGAGGCGGCCGCCCGGATCCGGCACGACGGGTTGCGGCTGAGCCACGGCCAGCGGGTCGCCGGCCTGGTCGCCGGCCACGATCTGATGGTCGTGGCCGGCGGCCCGACCGACGAGGTCTTCCCCGGCGCCGCGCTGTATCGGTACGGCGAGGAGCAGGTCGTGCTGCGCCAGCTGGTCTGGCCGGACCCGGACGGCCGCTTTCCCTGGCAGGCCGGTTATGCCGAGGGCGACTGGCCGCAGCCGACGATCGGCATAACCGGCCTGCGGGCGGCCCGCCGGTGCGCGGCTTTCCGGCGCCTTCCCCGGGGCCGCGCGAGACGGGGCGTGCGCGGCCCCGGGTGACCCGCGGCGCCCGCCCCGGCCCGGGCGCCGCTTTCCGAGAGGCCGGCCCGGCGCCGCTTTCCGAGAGGCCGGCCCGGCGGCGCCGCTTTCCGAGAGGCCGGCCGGGCGCCGCTTTTCAGGGGCGGCGGCGTGGGGCTCGGGCCAGCAGCCGCAGGGCGTACGGGGCGTCGTGCCGCAGGTAACGGCCGGCCAGCCGGCGCGGCTCCACGCCGAGGCGGTGCGCCCATTCCAGGCCGGTGCGCTGCATCCAGCGCGGGGCCCGGTGCACGTCGCCGGCCACGAAGTTCACCGCGGCGCCGCAGCCGATGAACCACGCCGACGGCAGGTGCTTGCGGAGCCGTTCGATCACGAGCTCCTGCTTGGGGAACCCGAGCCCGACGAAGACCAGGTCCGGGGCTGCCTCGATCACTTCGGCACGGAAACGTGCGTACCGCGCCTCGCGCCGCTCGAAACCGAACTCGGGACTGACCGCCCCGGCGATCCGCAGGCCGGGGGCGGCCGCCTGGAGCCGGGCCGCGGCCCGGACCGCGCCGGCCGGGCGCTCCTCGGTGGCCGGCGCCCCGCCGATCACGAAGACCGACCGGCCGTCCCGGCCGAGACCGCGGGAGAGCGACCAGATCAGGCTGCTGCCGGCCACCCGCTCGGGCAACGGGGCGCCGCCGAGCCGGCTCGCCCAGACCAGCGGCATGCCGTCCGCCACGATCAGATCGGCGTCGTCGAGATGGCGGCGGGACCGCGGATCGGCCGCCGCGCGGCGCAGGATGTCGATGTTCGGGGTGATGATCCGGCCGCCTCGCCCGTGCGCGAGGGCGTCCCGTACGACGGCCACGACCTCGTCCTCGGTGATCCGGTCAATCCCGGTTCCGTCCAGGTGTACGCGGTCGAAAGCCTCGATAGACACCTAACGCCTCCTTTTGCCTGCTTCACTCGTTACCACAGCGAAACGAACGAAGGCGGGCCAAAGTGGCACAGGTGCTTTTTCTGGGCGGACTCGGGCGAAGCGGGACAACACTCGTCGAACGCCTCCTCGGCGAACTGCCCGGGATGTGTGCGCTGGGCGAGATCGTGCACCTGTGGCAGCGCGACATCCGCGACGACGAGCGGTGCGGCTGCGGGGTCCGGTTCTCCGCCTGCGAGTTCTGGCAGCAGGTCGGCGAGCGGGCCTTCGGCGGCTGGGACAACGTCGATGTGGATCGGGTGCACGCGCTCCGCGAGTCCGTCGAACGGACCCGGCACATCCCCCGGCTCGCCACCGCCACGGCCGCCACGGCCGGGGTACGCGAATACGCCGCGTTCTACTCCCGCGTCTACTCCGCCGCCGCCGAGGTGGCCGGCGCCCGGGTCGTCATCGACTCCTCCAAGCACTCCGCCCTGGCGCACGTGCTGCGCTGGGGCGAGGACATCGACCTGCGGGTGGTGCACGTGGTCCGGGACCCGCGGGGTGTCGCGTACTCATGGACCAAGACCGTGGTCCGCCCGGAGACCGACGGCGCGGACGAGATGACCCGGTACTCCCCCGGCCGCTCGGCGCTGCTCTGGAACGCGCACAACGCCGCGTTCGGGCTGCTCGCCCGCCGTGGCGTGCCGGTGCGCCGGATCCGCTACGAGGAGTTCCTCGCCGACCCGCGAGCCGGCCTGATCCGGCTCGCCGACTTCGCCGGCGTCCCGCTGCACCCCGGCGACCTGGACTTCCTCCGGCCGGATCACGCGACACTGCGCGCCGGGCACAGCGCCGCCGGCAACCCGATGCGGTTCACCGTGGGCGGGCTCCCGCTGCGCCACGACGACGCCTGGGTACACGCGCTGCCCCGCTCCCAGCGCCGGCTGGTCGGAGCGGTCTGCGGTCCGATGCTGCGCGCCTACGGCTACCCGATCACCGTCGCATCGGAGGCACGATGAACTGGCCGTCCGTCGGGGTCGTCATCCCGACCCGCAACCGCCCCGAGCTGGTGCGCCGGGCCATCGCCGCGGTGCGCGAGCAGCGCTATCCCGGTGAGATCAGGATCGTCGTGGTCTACGACCAGACCGAGCCGGACTACCTGCTCGCCTCCACCTCCGCCGACGGCGTGCCGGTGCTGGTCCTGACGAACTGGCGCACCTCCGGCCTGGCCGGCGCCCGCAACACCGGCCTGCTCGCGCTGGACACCGAGCTGGTGGCGTTCTGCGACGACGACGACCGATGGCTGCCGGACAAGCTGCGCCGCCAGGTCGCGGCCCTGCTCGCCGACCCGGACGCGGAGTTCGCCACCTGTGCGATCGAGGTGGAGTACGAGGGGCGGACCACGGCACGGCTGGCCGGTCGCGGCCGGGTGACAGTGGACGACCTGGCCCGGTCCCGGATGGCGATGCTGCACTCGTCGACGTTCCTGATCCGCCGGGAAGCCCTCGCCGAGGACGCCGTGGGCCTGGTCGCCGAGGACGCCCCGGGCAGCCAGAACGAGGACTGGGACCTGCTGCTGCGCGCGGCCCGCCGTGCGCCGATCGTGCACCTGGACGAGCCGCTGGTCCAGGTGCTCTGGGGCCGCACCTCGCACTACGCCTACGAGTACGCCACCAAGATCTCGTCCCTGCGCTGGATGATGCGGCGGCACCCGGAGATCAGCGGGTGCCGGCCCGGCGCGGCCCGGGTCTACGGCCAGCTGGCCTGCTGGTCCGCGGCGACCGGCAATCGCAGCCAGGCGTGGCGGTACAGCAAGGAGGCGGTACGGGCGAACTGGCGGGAACCACGCACCGCGATCGCGCTGGCCGCGCTGACCGGCGCGGTGAAGGTGGAGAACGTGCTGTCCGCCCTGCACAAACGGGGCCGAGGTATTTAAACTCACCCTTTCGCACTGACCCGACCACGCGGTAGTGTTCGAGTGTGTTCGAATTAGTGCGGTCGCTGCCGAAGGTGCACTGCTGATGCTCGCTCAACAGCGTCAGTCCGCGATCCTCGACCGGGTGCGCGCCACCGGCGGAGTCCGGGTCAGCGAGCTCGCCACGGAGTACGGCGTCTCCGACATGACCATCCGCCGTGACCTGGAGGCCCTCGCCGACCGGGGTTTGCTGGCGAAAGTACACGGCGGAGCGACCACCGTCAGCCCGGGCTCGGCGTACGAGCCCGGATTCGCCGCCAAATCGGTGCGCCAGCGCGGCGAGAAGACCGCGATCGCGATGCGGGCCGCCGCTCTGGTCTCACCCGGCGACGCGATCGCCCTCTCCGCCGGGACGACCACGGCCGAGCTGGCGCAGCGCCTCGTCGACGTGCCGTCGCTGACCGTCGTGACGAACTCGATCCCGGTCGCCGACGTCTTCTACCGGGGCGGCCGGCCGGACCAGACAGTCGTGCTGACCGGCGGTACCCGTACCCCGTCTGATGCTCTTGTCGGCCCGGTCGCCGTGGCGGCCATCGCGTCACTGCACCTGGACCTGCTCTTCCTCGGCGTGCACGGGATGAGCGAGCGCGCCGGGTACACCACGCCGAACCTCATGGAAGCCGACACGGACCGGGCGCTCGTCGAGGCGTCCGAGCGCCTCGTCGTGCTCGCCGACCACACCAAGTGGGGCACCGTGGGCATCTCCTCGATCGTCCCCCTCGAACGCGCGGACGTCCTGATCACCGATTCCGGTCTGGACGAGGACGCGCGAGCCCTCCTCTCGGAAACCGTTCCTGAACTCGTGGTGGTGAACCCCCAGTGACACCGATCCGCTCGTCCATCCAGCTCTCCGATGGCCGGGACCTGTTCTATTACGACGAGGAGCCGGACAGCGGCCGCGCGTCGTACCCCGACACCCGGCACCTGCCCCCGCCCCCGCCGGCCTCTCA
Source organism: Actinoplanes sp. NPDC023936 (assembly GCF_040639325.1). Lineage (NCBI taxonomy): Bacteria > Bacillati > Actinomycetota > Actinomycetes > Micromonosporales > Micromonosporaceae > Actinoplanes > Actinoplanes sp. NPDC023936. Next base: position 222,140 of record NZ_JBEZZR010000006.1, read on the forward strand.
GCTGCGATACGACCCGCTCGTCGACGAGTGGATCGCGATCGCCGCGCACCGCAACACGCGGACCTTCCTGCCGCCGTCGGACGCCTGCCCGCTCTGCCCGACGAACGCGCACTTCGCCAGCGAGATCCCGGCGCCGAGCTACGACGTGGCGGTCTTCGAGAACCAGTTCCCGTCGTTCAGCGACCGGATCGTTCCCGACGAGATCACCTCGCTGACCGGCCTGGTGCCGGTCAAACCGGGCCTGGGCCGCTGCGAGGTCGTCTGCTTCACCAGCGACCACAACAGCTCCTTCGGCGCCCTGCCGCCGTCCCGGGTGCGGACCGTGATCGACGCGCTCGCCGACCGGACCTCCGAGATCTCGGAGATGCCGGGGGTCGCGCAGGTCTTCCCGTTCGAGAACCGGGGCGTCGAGATCGGCGTGACCCTGCACCACCCGCACGGTCAGATCTACGCGTACCCGACAGTGCCGCCGCGCACCACGGCCATGCTTCGCGCCGCTGCGCGGCACGCTTCGCAGACCGGTGGGGGCATTCTCTACGCGGACGTCCTGGCCGCCGAGCAGACCGCGAAGGTACGGGTCATCGCGTCCAACGAGCACTGGACGGCATACGTGCCGGCGGCGGCCCGCTGGCCGTTCGAGGTGCACCTGGCCCCGCACCGGCAGGTCCTCGACCTGCCCGGCCTCAGCGACGCGGAGCGCGACGCGTTCGGGCCGCTCTACCTGGACGTGCTGAAGCGCTTCGACGGGCTGTTCGGCAAGCCGATGCCGTACATCTCGGCGTGGCACCAGGCGGTCGTCGGCGAGGGCCGTGAGCTGGGCTATCTGCACCTGCAGCTGTTCAGCATCCGGCGGGCGGCCGACAAGCTGAAGTTCCTGGCCGGCTCGGAGTCCGCGATGGGCGCCTTCGTCAACGACGTCGTGCCCGAGAACGCCGCGCAAATGCTGCGCGACGCGGCGTAGAACCCTTCATGGGAAAAGCCCGCCGGCGTCTGCCGGCGGGCTTTCTCAACGGTGCTGTCAGGCGGCGAGCTTGCGGGCCAGGTTCTCGTCGAGCGCGTTCATGAACTCGTCCGTGGAGAGCCACGGCGCGTCCTTCGCGATCAGCAGCGCCAGGTCCTTGGTCATCTGACCGCCCTCGACGGTCTCGATGCAGACCCGCTCCAGCGTCTCGGCGAACTGGGTCACCTCGGGGGTGCCGTCCAGCTTGCCACGGTGCTTGAGGCCACCGGTCCAGGCGAAGATCGAGGCGATCGGGTTCGTCGAGGTCTTCTCGCCCTTCTGCCACTGCCGGTAGTGCCGGGTGACAGTGCCGTGCGCGGCCTCGGCCTCGACGGTCTGGCCGTCCGGGGTCATCAGCACCGAGGTCATCAGGCCGAGCGAGCCGAAGCCCTGCGCCACGGTGTCGGACTGCACGTCACCGTCGTAGTTCTTGCAGGCCCAGACGTAGCCACCCTCCCACTTGAGCGCGGCGGCGACCATGTCGTCGATCAGCCGGTGCTCGTAGGTGAGGCCGGCCGCCTTGAACTGGTCGGCGAACTCGGTCTCGAAGATCTCCGCGAACAGGTCCTTGAACCGGCCGTCGTACGCCTTCAGGATCGTGTTCTTGGTGGAGAGGTAGACCGGGTAGTTGCGGGCCAGGCCGTACCGGAACGAGGCGCGCGCGAAGTCGCGGATCGACTCGTCGTAGTTGTACATCGCCATGCCGACGCCGCCGGCCGGGAAGTCCGACACCACGAACTCCATCGGCGCGGAGCCGTCGGCCGGGGTGAACGTGACAGTCATCTTGCCCGCGCTGGGCGCCACGAAGTCGGTCGCCTTGTACTGGTCGCCGTGCGCGTGACGGCCGATGATGATCGGCTTCGTCCAGCTCGGTACCAGCCGCGGCACGTTGCTCATGATGATCGGCTCACGGAAGACGACGCCGCCGAGGATGTTGCGGATCGTGCCGTTCGGCGACCGCCACATCTTCTTCAGGCCGAACTCCTCGACCCGGGCCTCGTCCGGCGTGATCGTCGCGCACTTGACGCCGACACCGTGCTGCTTGATGGCGTTGGCCGCGTCGATCGTCACCTGGTCGTCGGTCTCGTCGCGGTACTGGATCGAAAGGTCGTAGTACTCGAGGTTCACGTCGAGGTACGGCAGGACCAGCTGCTCACGGATCTGCTTCCAGATGATCCGGGTCATCTCGTCGCCGTCGATCTCCACGACCGGGTTCTTGACCTTGATTTTCGCCATCGGCCGGCGCTCCTCTCCCGAAACACATGCTTAGCAGTACGAGCGTACTGCCCGCCCGCCGACCATCACCGGGCGGCCCCGCACCTCTACCATCCCAGGCTCGGCGATCCGGGCGGGGCGATAAGCGATTCCGGGACGGCTCAGCCCGTACCAAATCGGGCTGAACGGCCCGGACCGACTCTCACAAGCTCAGCAACCGCCAGGTGTGGCGCCTGCGCCAGGTCTCGTCGCCGGCCCGGAACTCCCACAGGAAACGGACCGCCTCGGTGACGTCCGGAGTCTCCGCCCGGACGTGATCGCCGTCCCGGCCGGCCCGGTGCTCCAGCAGATAGGTCCCCGGTGTGGCGTCGGCACTCGCACCGAAGCTCACCTGCGCGAAATAGCCGTCCGAACGCTCCAGCAAGGCGTAGAAGTTGTCACTGCCGAGGCCGCGCACCACTCGCTCCAGATCGTCCGGAGAGGGATCGTGGACCATCGGCCACTGCGCGGACGTCAGGGTGAAATCGGCACGGTAGCCGGGGGCGTTCGGGTCCAGCAGGCGACTCTGCGGCTCGTAGCAGACCAGGCCGTGCCGGGCCGCGAGACCGCGGACCGCCTCGCCGAACTCACCGGCCCGCGACCACACGCAGGACAGCACCAGCACCGCGTCCGACTCCTCCGGCAGCACACTCCACACGCTGTCCGGACCATCCGGCGGGAACTGCCGCAGCAGCTCGGCGCGAAGCGTCGCCACCGCCTCGTGCGGCGCGAACATCAGCTCGTCCTCGGCCCACCGGCGGATCTTCGCCTCAGCGGTGTCCGCGCTGATCGGAGCCGGCTCGTGCCACACATAGAGATCGAAGCTCATCGCCACTCCTCCCACTCGAACCACCTCGGCTTCCACCTGACAAGATCGACGGTAGCCGCTCTGTCAACAGGCCCACAGCTTCGCCGCAGCTTTTGTCCACGGCTCTGTCCACAGCCTCGCTGCTCTGTCCACAGCCCCTGACACGATCAAGCCCGGGCCCGGCATCCTCGCCTGGTGCCACGCCACTGCCGCATCCCGCCCGAACTGACCGGCCGCGCCTTCCGCGGCTCCACAGCCGTCGACGCCGGCCTGCTCACCCGCGGAATGCTGGCCGGGCCGTCCTGGTCACGGCTCTTCCCCGACGTGTACGTGCATCGAGATCACGAGCTCGGCCAGCGGGACTGGTGCACGGCGGCGATGCTGACCATTCCGGACGGCGCCGCGATCGGCGGGCTGAGCGCCGCCGGCCTGTGGGGCGCCGCGACACCGGCGCGCGCCACACCCGTGCATGTCGTCGCGCCGCGCACCCTCAGGCTGCGCCGGGACCCACGGATCGCGGTCCAGTACACCAGCCTCCGGCCCGGCGACGTCACCACGCGCAACGGCCTGTCACTCACCACCGCGGAACGAACCGCCTTCGACGTCGGCAGGCGCGCCGGCCGAGCCGACGCGCTCGTGGTGCTCGACGCCCTGCTGCACCGGCACCTGCTCGACCCGGACGCTCTCCGCCGGATGATGAACAGCCGCGCGAACTGGCCGGGTACGGCACGCCTCGGCGCTCTGCTCCCGCTGGCCGACGCCCGCAGCGAGTCACCGATGGAGACCTGCCTGCGGCTTCTGCTCGTCGATGCCGGGGTGCCGCCGGGCGCCGTCCAGTTCGAGGTTCGTCAGGCGTCGGGCCTGCTGGTGGGGCGCGTCGACCTGGCGTGGCCGGACATGCGGCTCGCCGTGGAGTACGACGGTGATCAGCACCGCACGCCGGAACAGTTCCGCCAGGATGTGGAGCGGCTCAATGTGCTGCGGCTGGCCGGGTGGACGGTGCTGCGGTTCACGGCCGAGGACGTGTTGCGCGATCGGGTGAGGACGGTGCGGCTGGTGACGGCGGCGCTGGCGGAGTTGACGCCGCGGAGAGGCCGGGGGCGGTAGCGTGCCCGCGGCCGAGCGGGTTGCGTGCCCGAGGCCGAGCGGGTTGCGGGCCCGAGGCCGAGCGGGTTGCGTGCCCGCGGCCGAGCGGGTTGCGGCCCCGAGCCGTAGCTCACGCAGGTTCCCCGCCCCGCGAGCCGTAGCCCACGCAGGTTCCCCGCCCGGCGAGCCGTAGCCCACGCAGGTTCCCGTCCCGCGAGCCGTAGCCCACGCAGGTTCCCCGTCCCGCGAGCCGTAGTCCAGCCATGTAATCAAGCGCCGATTACCAGCCTCAGCTACGGCTCGCACCCCTCGGCCGTAGCTCAGCCATGTGATCAAGCACGAATAACCGGCTTGAGCTACGGCTCGACCCACCGAGCCGTAGCTCAAGCATGATCAAGCGCCCCGGAACCTGCGTCAGCTACGGCTGAGCCTCCCCCAGCCACCCCGGAACCTGCGCCAGCTACGGCTGAGCCTCCCCCAGCCACCCCGGAACCTGCGTCAGCTACGGCTGAGCCTCCCCCCGGCACCCCGGCGGCTCGGCGACCCCGGCACCCCGGGCGCCCCGACGTCCCTGCGCAACCACCCCTCAGTGGAAGAAGTGGCGCGTGCCCGTCAGGTAAACCGCAATCCCAGCCTTCTCCGCAGCCTCGATGACCAGATTGTCCCGGATCGACCCACCCGGCTGCACCACAGCCCTGACCCCGGCCGCGATCAACACCTCAAGCCCGTCCGGGAACGGGAAGAACGCGTCCGAAGCCGCCACACTCCCCGCAGCCCGCTCCTCGCCGGCACGCGACACCGCGAGCCGAGCCGAGTCGACCCGGTTGACCTGCCCCATCCCGACGCCGACGGTCGCCCCGCCGGACGCCAGCAGGATCGCGTTGCTCTTGACACTCCGGATCGCCCGCCACGCGAACGCCAAATCTGCCAGCACCTCGTCCGAGGCCGGCGCACCGGTCGCCAGGGTCCAGTTCGCGGGGTCGTCCCCGTCCGCGTCGATCCGGTCGGCGGCCTGCACGAGCACACCGCCCCCGACCTGCTTGATCTCCGTGGCGGGCGGGTTCCAGGCCGGCGCCACGAGCACCCGCAGGTTCTTCTTCTCCTTGAAGAGCTCCAGGGCGGCGGGCGCATACGACGGCGCCACGATCACCTCGGTGAAGATCTCGGAGAGCTGCTGCGCGAGCTCGACCGAAACTTCGCGATTTACTGCGACAACTCCGCCGAAAGCCGACACGGGGTCGCACGCGTGCGCCTTCCGGTGCGCCTCAGCCACGTCGGCACCGATCGCGATCCCGCACGGGTTGGCATGCTTGATGATCGCCACGCACGGTGAGTCGAAGTCGTTCGCGCTGCGCCACGCGGCGTCCGCGTCGACGTAGTTGTTGTAGGACATCTCCTTGCCGTGCAGCTGCTCGGCCTGCGCGAGCCCGGCCGGCGCGTTCGGGTCGAGGTAGAGCGCGGCCTGCTGGTGCGGGTTCTCCCCGTACCGCAGCACCGAGGAGCGACGCAGCGAGAGCCCGCTGAACTCCGGCCACCCCGCGTCCACCGACGAGACGAGCGTCGACGCGGTCCAGTTCGCCACCGCCACGTCGTACTCGGCGATGTCGGCGAAGGCGCGAGCGGCGAGCAGCTTGCGCTGCGTCAGCGAGAACCCGCCGTCCTTCAAAGCTTCCAAGATCATTGGGTACGCGGAAACAGCCGTCACCACCGCGACAGAAGCGTGGTTCTTGGCCGCCGCCCGGACCATCGCCGGTCCACCAATGTCGATCTTGGCGATGCACTCCTCCTCGCTGGCGCCGGACGAGACCGTCTCGGTGAACGGGTAGAGGTTGCTGACCAGCAGATCGAACGCCTCGATGCCGTGCTCGGCGAGCTCGCTGACGTGGCTCTCCAGCCGCATGTCGGCGAGGAGGCCGCCGTGCACCTTCGGGTGCAGCGTCTTCACCCGGTCGCTCAGGATCTCGGGGAAGCCGGTGAGCTGCTCCACCCGGGTGACCGGCACACCGGCCTTCTCCACGGTCGACGCGGTCGAGCCGGTCGAGACGATCTCCACGCCGGCGGCGTGCAGCGCCTGGGCCAGCTCGACGATGCCGTCCTTGTACCAGACGCTCAGCAGCGCCCGCTTGATCGGACGACGGCCCTCGCCTGAAGAGGTGGTCACGGAATCCGTACCTTTCTGTCCTCGATGGTCCAGCCCTGGCGGACCAGCCGGCCGACGTACTCCACCAGCTGTGCCCGCTCGGCCACCTTGATCCGCTCGGTGAGCGTCTCCTCCGTGTCGTCGTCGAGCACGGGAACGCTGACCTGGGCGATGATCGGCCCGGTGTCGACGCCGGCGTCGACGAAGAAGAGCGTCGCACCAGCGATCTTCACGCCGTACGCGAGCGCGTCCCGCGGGCCGTGGATGCCGGGGAACGCGGGCAGCAGCGCGTTGTGCGTGTTGATGTACCGATCGCCGAACGCGTCCAGGAACTTCTTGCCGACCAGCTTCAGGAAGCCGGCCGAGATGACCAGGTCGGGCCGGTGCTCGGCGACGTGCGCGGCGAGGGCGGCGTCCCAGTCGTCGCGGGTCGGGTACGCCTTCACCGAGTCCACGAAAGTGGGCACACCGGCGGCGGTAGCGTGATCGAGACCGGCGATGCCGTCCCGGTCGGCGCCGACGGCGACCACCTCGGCGCCGTACGCCGGGTCCTTCGTCGCTTCGAGAAGAGCCTGCAGGTTGCTGCCCGATCCGGAGATGAGGACGACCAGGCGGGCGGGCGCGGGGTCAGTCACCTGTGCACCCTATCGCCGCAGCAGGAATGGCCCGTCAACGGGCAGCGTAGATCGAATCGGATCCATTAGGCTGACGGCCGCAGCGACTCGTGGCGGAGAAGGAGTGTGAAGAGAGTGGCATATCCCCCTCCGGCCTACGGACCCCCGGCCGGGCCTCCGGCTCAGCCGCAGAACGCGTTCGGGGTGACCGGGATGGTCCTCGGCATCGCCTCGATCCCGATCTCCTGCTGCTGGCCGGTGGGCGGCCTGCTCAGCATCCTCGGCCTGATCTTCAGCGTGCTCGGCAAGAAGAAGGTCGACACCGGCCTGGCGAACAACCGCGGCATCGTGATCGCCGGCCTCGCCACCAGCATCGCCGGCCTGGTGCTCAGCATCGCGTTCGCGGTCCTCGCCCTCACGTTCCCGTCCGACTTCGACTGGAACCAGTGGATCGAGGAGAACTCCCAGCCCTGACGCGACCGGCCCGGACGTGAGGTGACACGCGCCGCTCAGGCGCGCCGGTTCCCGAACACCCGGGCCGCCGCCGCGCCGGCCACCACCGAGACGCCGGCCACGATCGCGGCGACCACTGCCACCCGCAGCGGGTCCGGCCCGATCTCGGCGAGCTTTCCGGTGCCGAGCGAGCCGCCGGAGAGCCGGGACATCAGACCCAGCACCACCCCGGCGACCGGTCCGGCCAGCACCCCCGCGCCGATGAGCAGCGACCACGGCGGGTCGTCCGGCGCGGCGCCACCGCGGCGGCCGGTCCGCCGGGCCCCGCTGCGCCCGTGCCGCAGCCGCTGGGTGAGCAGCCAACCGGCGACGCCACCGGCGATGATCGGCAGAAGAAGCAGGGCGGTCCCGGTCGCGCCCATCGGGCCTTCCGGCAGGCCGGCCACGAGCGGCAGCATGGGCAGCGGCCCGACCGAGACCTCGGTGATGCTGACCGCCGATCCGGCGCCGAGCGCGAACCCCGGCCCGAGCAGGTAGGCGGCCGCCCAGATCGCGGCGTTCACCGCGTACCCCATGCTGATCAGCGTGATGCCGGCCTGGCCGGCCACTCCGGTCTGGTAGGCAGCGATCATCTCGGCCGCCTGCCCGCCGCCGAGCGCCACCGAGAGCCCGCCGGCGACCGCGCCGGCGCCGAGGATCAGGAACGCCGCGACCAGCCCGGCACGGATGCCGTGCCGCAGAACCGGCGGCGACTTGCGGGCGAGCACCGAGACGGCGTCGGTCCCCCGCAGCGAGCCGATCAGCGCGCCCGCGGTGCCGAGAACGAAGAAATGCACCGCGGCGAGGCCGGCGGAGACCTGGGTGCCGCGCCCGTCGGTCATGACCGCCGCCAGAGCTCCGACCAACGCGTACGGGAGACCGATGGCGCCCGCCACACCCAGCGCGGTGACTGTCGAGCCGCTGCGCCGCGCACCCACCGCACGGGTCACGTGCAGGCCGGCCCGGTTGAGCCGCCAGATCACCAGCAGCGTGAGCAGCAGCGGCGTGACCGCGAGCGGGCCGATCGAGGTGCCCACCGGCAGCCCGTGCCCGAGCAGCCAGGCGGCCAGACCGGCGTGCGCGGCCGCGCCCACGCCACCGGAGTCCTCAAGTGTGCGGGCCAGGCCGATCACCACCGCGATCGGCAGATAGCTGAGCAGGGCGGCCCAGATCGTGGCGAACCCGGCCGCCACCGCCATCGGCGCCCGCCGCACCGGCTCGCCGGGCCGGCGCTGATGGGGCAGGCGCACGGTGTCCCGCCGCCCGAGCATCTCGTCGTCGACCACGACGGTGTCCCGGTTGGCGGACTCGGCGCTCTCCGGCTCTGCGCTGTCCCGGGCGGTGCTCTCCGGGTCGGTATCCCGGGGGCCGGCGCCATGCGGATCGGCGCCATGCGGATCGCTGCCATGCGGATCGGGGGCCGCGCGATCGCGGTCGATCGACATCTCCTCGGTGTCCCGCACCACAGACTGCAGCGCCTCGGCGACCGCGAACGGGTCCTCCGAGCCTTCGGGCCGGTCGGTTGTGCTGGGCATCGCGACTACTTTTTCACGTCGCGGCGGTTCCGGCGATGCAGAAACGGCGGCGCGCCGCCGATCAAGTCGTAACGACCTGATCGGCGGCGCGCCATTTCTGCTGACTTCAGCTCATGACCTCGCGCATGAGACGGGCGGTCTCGCTCGGCGTCTTGCCGACCTTGACGCCGGCCGCTTCGAGGGCGGCCTTCTTCGCGTCGGCGGTGCCGGCCGAGCCGGAGATGATGGCGCCGGCGTGGCCCATCGTCTTTCCGGGCGGCGCGGTGAAGCCGGCGATGTAGCCGACGACCGGCTTGGTGACGTTGGCCTTGATGAACTCGGCCGCACGCTCCTCGGCGTCGCCACCGATCTCACCGATCATGACGATCGCGTCGGTGTCCGGGTCCTCCTGGAACGCCTTCAGCGCGTCGATGTGCGTGGTCCCGATGATCGGGTCGCCACCGATGCCGACAGCAGTCGAGAAGCCGAACTCGCGCAGCTCGTACATGAGCTGGTAGGTCAGCGTGCCGCTCTTGCTGACCAGGCCGATCCGGCCGTGCGGGGTGATGTCGGCCGGGATGATGCCGGCGTTGGAGGCGCCCGGCGAGGCGATGCCCGGGCAGTTCGGGCCGATGATCCGGGTCTTGGAACCCTTGGCCACGTTGTACGCCCAGAACGCGGCCGAGTCCTGCACCGGCACGCCCTCGGTGATCACCACGGCGAGCGGGATCTCGGCGTCGATCGCCTCGACGACCGCGGCCTTGGTGAACGCCGGCGGCACGAAGATGACCGAGACGTCCGCGCCGGTCTCCTTGATGGCCTCGGCAACGGTCGCGAAGACCGGCAACTCGGTGCCGTCGAAGTCGACAGTGGTGCCGGCCTTGCGCGGGTTCACGCCACCGACGACCTGGGTGCCCGCGGCGAGCATCCGCTTGGTGTGCTTGGAGCCCTCACCACCGGTGATGCCCTGGACGATGACCTTGGAGTCCTTGGTGAGCCAGATAGCCATTAGTTCACTTCCCCGCAGCCGCGAGCTCGGCGGCGCGCTCGGCCGCTCCGTCCATCGTGTCCACCCGCTGGACCAGCGGGTTGTTCGCACCGTCGAGGATGGCACGTCCCTCTTCGGCGTTGTTGCCGTCGAGGCGGACCACGAGCGGCTTGGTGACGGTCTCGCCGCGCTCGGCGAGCAGGGCCAGGGCCTGGATGATGCCGTTGGCGACCGCGTCGCAGGCGGTGATGCCGCCGAACACGTTGACGAAGACGGACTTCACGGACGGGTCGCCGAGCACGATCTCCAGACCGTTCGCCATCACCTGGGCGCTGGCGCCGCCACCGATGTCGAGGAAGTTCGCCGGCTTGACGCCGCCGTGCTTCTCACCGGCGTAGGCGACCACGTCGAGGGTCGACATGACCAGGCCGGCGCCGTTACCGATGATGCCGACCTCACCGTCGAGCTTGACGTAGTTGAGGTTCTTCGCCTTGGCGGCCTGCTCGATCGGGTCGACGGCCGACTTGTCCTCGAGAGCCTCGTGGTCGGGGTGCCGGAAGCCGGCGTTCTCGTCCAGCGTGACCTTGGCGTCGAGCGCGAGCACCCGGCCGTCGCCGACCTTGGCCAGCGGGTTGACCTCGACCAGCAGGGCGTCCTCGGCGACGAACGCCTGCCACAGCTTCACCGCGATGTCGACGACCTGGTCGGCGATGTCGGCCGGGAACTTGGCGGCCGTGACGATCTCACGGGCCTTCGCCTCGTCCACGCCCTTGCTCGCGTCGATCGCGATCTTGGCGACCCGGTCCGGGTCCTCCTCGGCCACGGTCTCGATCTCCATACCGCCGGCGACGCTGGCGATGCAGAGGAAGGTCCGGTTGGCCCGGTCCAGCAGGTAGGAGAAGTAGTACTCCTCCTTGATGTCGGCCGTCTCGGCCAGCATCACCTTGTGGACCGTGTGGCCCTTGATGTCCATGCCCAGGATGTCGGTCGCGCGAGCCTCGGCCTCGTCCGCGCCGTCGGCCAGCTTCACGCCGCCGGCCTTACCACGGCCACCGACCTTGACCTGGGCCTTGACGACGACCTTGCCGCCGAGCCGCTCGGCGATCGCCCGGGCTTCCTGCGGGGTCTCGGCGACGCCGCCGCCCAGCACGGGCAGCCCGTGCCGTTCGAACAGGTCGCGCCCCTGATACTCGAACAGGTCCACGTGTCTCCTTTCGCTCGCGACGCCAAGCGCCGGCAAGCCGCACCGTTGCGTCCCGACCTGTGTGCGCGGCGCGTCGCAGCTGCGCCGCCAGCGTGAGGATCGTCCAGCCTTCCGCAGGATTGCGGCATGGCCGTCATTCGCAGACTAGCGACCGTTTGGACCCCTGTGACCGCGCGGGTGCGCGGTGTGCAAGACCGCACACCACAGTGGCGAAATCGCAGCTCCGGGGCGCTTGTGACGGCTGCGCGGGATGTGCACGCAGAGAATGCGGCAGCCGCTGTCCACAGGCCGTCCACAGGGGGCCGGGTAGATCGATCCACTCAAGATCTGCAGACACGGGAGAGTGAACGAAAAAAGTCACAGCACCGCGCGTAACCCGGCTCAGAAGGACGTCGTTGATTGAGATGTCGGAGCGCTGAAACTTAAGGCGCCCGCAAGGAAAACGGCCGATGCCCTGTCGGTCGAGGGGTGGCGGCGGGGCATCGCGCATAGAGGGGCCGGACGTGTGAGGGGTGCGTCCGGCCTCTCCCCTTGCGGTGGAGAGCCCGCCCCGGCACGCCTTTTCCGGCCCGCCCGGCGTCCCGGCCGGCCTTTCCGGCGGCGGGCCCGCGCGAACGCGGGCCCGGTAATCACGACACCGGCGTAGCTACATTGGCGCGGACCCATTCGACGATGGACGCGGTGGTCGCACCCGGAGTAAATAGTTTGGCTACACCGAGTGATTCCAATTCCGTGATGTCGTCCTCCGGAATGATGCCGCCGCCGAAAACGACGATGTCCTGGGCATCACGTTCCGCCAACAACTCGATCACTCTCCGGAATAACGTCATGTGCGCCCCGGAGAGCACCGACAGGCCGATCGCGTCGGCGTCCTCCTGAATCGCGGTCTCCACGATCTGCTCGGGCGTCTGGTGCAGCCCGGTGTAGACCACTTCCATCCCGGCGTCACGCAACGCCCGCGCCACCACCTTGGCGCCGCGGTCGTGCCCGTCCAGCCCGGGCTTCGCCACCACGACCCTGATCCGTGCTTGCATGCAGACCCCTTCGGGCTATCCGACCCCGGTGCCGGGCGCCTCAGGCGGGCAGCCCCCGCGGTCACCTGAACGAACGGTAACCCGAGACGCCGAGCCGGGGTAGCAGGCGGTCCGACCCGATGGGTCGATGAATAGTTCCTTAGGTCACATTACTTTCCGCATTCCGGCCGCTCACAGAGGGTCGCCATATCACTCACCCGGAAAGGCAGCCAATTCGGACATTCAATGATCAATGCTGACCAGGAACTGTCATGAAAATGGCGCTGCGACTTGTGACCTGGCTGCCGTTTCGTTACCGTGGCCCACGGCTCTCGCACAGGTTCACCCCATAGCGAGGACCCGGCAAACCATCGTTTACCGCTGTTGGCGGCTGAGATGGCGCGCCGCCGCAATGCCACCGACGGAGGGTTGTTCGTGCGCCAGCGCTTGTCGTCTGAGCCCGATCGCTATCGCGGCCGCCGCCGCGTCCCAACCCCTCCCCGCAGCCGTTACGCCGCAGTCGTCACCTCCGCATTCGTCGGTGCCGGCGTCGTCGCTCTCGGCGCCGCCTCGAACCTCCCGGACGCCAAAGACGTCAACCCGGACGTTCTGCAGAGCTTGAAGAGCTCGCAGATCGCGGCCGACGCCCTGGAGAGCCGGGACGGCGACAGCGAACGCGCCTCCCGCAGTGAGAATCGGTCGGACACCACCGAAGAAGTCAGTGCCGAGGTCTCCGCGGAGGACATCTACCTCCTGCCCCTCGACGACTACCAGTTCTCCTCGCCCTACGGCGTCCGGTTCGGCAAGCTGCACGCCGGCATCGACCTGGCCGCCGCCGACGGGACGCCCTACAAGGCGGTGCACGGCGGCACGGTGACGAGCGCCGGCTACAACGGCGGCTACGGTTACTCGATCACCGTCGAGCAGGAGGACGGGACCGAGATGATCTACGCGCACTCCCGGCGCCTGCTGGTGAAGAAGGGCGACGAGATCAAGGCCGGCCAGGTGATCGGCGAGGTCGGCAACACCGGCTACTCGTACGGGACGCACCTGCACCTCGAGGTGCACGTCAAGGGCACCCCGGTCGACCCGATCGTCTTCCTCCGCGAGCGCGGAGTCGACATCAAGCTGCAGATCGAGTCGGTCTACGCGGGCATGGCCGCCGCCGAAGCGGCTTCCTAAAAAATCTTCCCCTTCTGGGTACGGGATCAAACATCGCCGGTTGCAATCCGGTTGATCCTTTTCTCCAGCCTCACGCTCTCCCACCGAGAAGCCGACAGGAACGTGTCAGCAGCCGTTCCGTCCGCCGGGAGGAATCCGCGTGGGTCAGCAGTCTTCATCGGGCCGGGTGGGCCGGCACCGTCAGGAACGACTGCATCGCCACCGCGCACCCTCCTTCCCCACCCTCTTCGCCACCCGTAGCCGCACCGCGCTCTCGGTCGGCGCGCTGACCGCCGTGACCGCCGCAGGCGTGACAGCCGCCGGAGTAGCCGCCTCAGCCGCGCTGCCGGGCGACCTGGCCGCTCCCGCGATGCCGGGCGGCCACGACACGCCGCGCATCAGCCCGGCCGCGCACGTCACCGCGTCGCACCCCTATGCCACGTTGCCGATCGTCGCGCCGACGGGTGACGAGGCCCCGGCCAAACAGTTCGCCCCGGGCAGCCCGGCCGCGTACGCGCTGGCCGGGGACGTGGCGGACTCGCTGACCGAGCTGGCCGGCGCCGCGGTGCAGCGCAAGGAGCGTCCCGTCGTCACCGCGGCAGCGGTCACCGCCACCGGGACCGGCGCGCGCACCGCCACCGGGACCGGCGCGCGCTGGGTGCACCCGATGCCCTCGGCCGGCGTCACCTCATGCTTCGGTCCCCGCTGGGGACGCCTGCACGCCGGCGTCGACCTGGCCGCGGCGCACGGCACCCCGATCGTCGCCGTTGGCGCGGGCACCGTGGTGGCGGCCGGGCCGGCCGGTGGGTACGGCAACGCCGTGCTCGTCCGGCACGACGACGGGTACCTCACCCACTACGGCCACATGTCCGAGGTCCAGGTCGCGGCCGGGCAGCGGGTGGATGCCGGCGAACGGATCGGCCTGGAGGGCTCGACCGGGCACTCCACCGGGCCGCACCTGCACTTCGAGGTGCACGCGGGTCATTACAAGAACCCGATCGAGCCGACCGCGTGGATGCACGAGCACGGTGTCGAGATCACCGGCTGCGCCGCCGGGCATCAGTCCGAATCCGCCTAGCGGCGGCGGGGGTCAGATCTTCTCGATCGGCGCGTGCCGGAGCACGAGCCACATCACCTGGTCGCCGAAGTCGATCTGCGCCCGGGCGCCCGGGCCGTGCCCCTCCACCGCCAGCACCCGGCCCAGGCCGTAGCGCTGGTGGTTGACCCGGTCACCCGGATCGACTTTCGGCGCCGATTTCAGGTCGCTCGCGGTGGCGAGTTTGCTCCCGTCGATCCCGAGACGCTCCGCGATGCGCTGCGCCTTGGGCGTACCCCCGGCGAAGCCTCCGCCGCGCTGGCGGTCTCCCCCACCGCGCCCACCCACGCCGCCCCCGGTGCCGGACCACGACGTGTACGACCCGCCGGTGCGCTCCCAGCGGACCAGCTCGGGCGGCAGCTCGTCGGTGAACCGTGAGGGCGGGTTGTACTGCGGCTGGCCCCAGGCGGACCGGGTCACCGCGCGGGAGAGGTAGAGCCGCTGCCGGGCCCGGGTGATGCCCACGTAGGCCAGGCGGCGCTCCTCCTCCAGCTCGGTGTTGTCGCCGAGCGCCCGCATGTGCGGGAAGACGCCGTCCTCCAGGCCGGAGAGGAAGACGACCGGGAACTCCAGGCCTTTCGCCGTGTGCAGCGTCATCAGCGTGACCACGCCCTGGTGATCGGGGTCGTCGCTGGGGATCTGGTCGGCGTCGGCGACGAGCGCCACCTGCTCCAGGAAGCCCGCGAGAGTCGCGACCTGCCCCCCTCCGACCACCCCGCCCGCCTCTTCTGAACGGACTGAGGACTCTGCTGATTCCTCCGCCAGCGACTCCACCCGCTCGGTGTACTCCCGGGCGACGCTCACCAGCTCCTGGAGGTTCTCCACCCGGCCCTGGTCCTGCGGGTCGAGGCTCTCCTCCAGCTCGCTGAGCAGGCCGGACCGCTGAAGCACCGCTTCCAGCACCTCTTCCGGCGGCGCGGTCCGGGAGAGCTCGCGCAGGTCGTCGAGGAGTTGCACGAAGTCGCCGATGCTGTTCGACGCGCGGGTGGAGATGCCCGGCGCGTCCTTGGCGTGGCGCAGCGCCTGCCCGAACGAGAGCCGATCCCGGTTCGACAGGGCCTCGACGCAGGCCTCGGCCCGGTCGCCGATGCCGCGTTTCGGCGTGTTCAGCACCCGGCGGACGCTGACCGTGTCGTCGGAGTTCACGATCGCCCGCAGATAGGCCAGGGCGTCGCGCACCTCCTTGCGCTCGTAGAAGCGCACCCCGCCGACCACCTTGTAGGGAAGGCCGACCCGGATGAACACCTCCTCGAACACGCGGGACTGCGCGTTGGTGCGGTAGAAGACCGCCACGTCACCGGGACGAACCTCGTGGTTGTCACAGAGCCGGTCGATCTCCCGCGCCACCCAGTCCGCCTCGGCGTGCTCGGTGTCCGCCACGTAACCGACGATCTGCTCGCCGGCGCCCTGGTCGCTCCAGAGCCGCTTGGGCTTGCGGGAGGTGTTGCGGTCGATCACCGCGTTGGCCGCGGAGAGAATGGTCTGGGTGGACCGGTAGTTCTGCTCCAGCAGGATCGTCCGGGCTTGCGGGTAGTCGCGCTCGAACTCCAGGATGTTGCGGATCGTGGCGCCCCGGAACGCGTAGATCGACTGGTCGGCGTCACCGACCACGCAGAGCTCGGACGGCTCGACCTCGCCGCCCTCGGTGCCGACCAGCTCGCGAATCAGTTGGTACTGCGCGTGGTTGGTGTCCTGGTACTCGTCGACCATCACGTGCCGGAACCGCCGCCGGTACGCCTCCGCGATCATCGGGTGCGACTGGAAGAGGTGCACCACGGCCATGATGATGTCGTCGAAGTCCAGCGCGTGCGCCTCGCGCAGCCGCCGCTGGTAGAGCTCGTAGGCCTCGGCGACGGCCCGCTCGTTCGGCCCCTTCGCCTTCTGCTTGAACTCCTCCGGCTCGACCAGCTCGTTCTTCAGGTTCGACACCTGGGCGGCCAGGCCGCGCGCGGTGTACCGCTTCGGGTCCAGGTCGAGCTCGCGGGCGACCAGCTGCATGAGACGGCGCGAGTCGTCCGCGTCGTAGATCGAGAACGTGCTCTTCAGCCCCACGTGCTCGTGCTCGGCGCGCAGGATCCGGACGCACGCCGAGTGGAACGTCGACACCCACATGAGCCGGGCCCGCGGGCCGACCAGCTGGGCCACCCGCTCCTTCATCTCGCCGGCGGCCTTGTTGGTGAACGTGATCGCGATGATCTCGCCGGGATGCACCCCACGCTCGGCCAGCAGATAGGCGATCCGGTGGGTCAGCACCCGGGTCTTGCCCGAACCGGCGCCGGCCACGATCAGCAGTGGCGAACCGGAGTGCGTGACAGCGTCGCGCTGAGGCCCGTTGAGCCCGGTCAGCAAGGACGCCGGGTCGATCCGCCGGGAGCTCGGCCGGTGCGGCTCGGTGTGCTTCTCCGGTGCCTTGACGACAGGCTTGATCGCAGGCATGGAGAACAGGGTGTCGGCATGTTCTGAGGAAGGTCGCATCGCGGGAGCAAGTGTATGCCGACCCACCGACAGAACTTCCCGGCCGACCCGCTGATCCATCGACGTTCCCCCGAAGTGGTAGCGCTGGATCGAGTGTTACACCAAGCTGTCCGAGTCGGCGAAAAACTCACTCCGATCGGGGGACTCCCCATGACACGGTTGCGTCTCGCCCTACCCGCCGCGGCCCTCGCCGCACTCGGCGTGCTGGCCGCCATTCCGGCGCCACCGAGCGCGGTCGCCGCACCACCGGCGGAGTTCACACCCGTGGCCGCGTCGTACGACGTACCCAAGGGAAAGATCGTCGAAGGCCAATTCTTGAGCTACAACGACTTCCACGGCGCGATCGACCCACCCACCGGCAGCGGCGCGGTGGTCAACGCGAGTGGCACGTCGACGCCGGCCGGCGGGGTGGAGTACCTCGCGACGTGGCTGAAGAAGCTGCGCGCCGGGGCCACCGCCGAGGGCCGGTCGACGATCACCGCGGGCGCCGGCGACCTGATCGGTGGGAGCCCGCTAGTCAGCGCGGCCTTCCACGACGAGCCGACGATCGAGTTGATGAACGAGATCGGGTTGCAGGTCAGCTCGGTCGGCAACCACGAGTTCGACGAGGGTGTCGCCGAGCTGATCCGGATCCAGCGCGGCGGCTGTCACCCGGTCGACGGCTGCCAGGACGGCGACGGCTACCGGGGCGCCGACTTCACCTACCTGGCGGCCAACACGATCGACAAGCGGACCGGCCTGCCGATCCTGCCGCCGATCGAGATCAAGTACGTGGGCGGGGTGCCGGTCGGCTTCATCGGCATGACCCTGGAGGGCACACCCGGCATCGTGAACCCGGCCGGCATCCGGAACGTGCGCTTCACCGACGAGGTGGCCACCGCCAACAAGTGGAGCAAGCTGCTCACCGCCTTCGGCGTGGAGGCGCAGGTGCTGCTGCTGCACGAGGGTGGATCGCAGGGCTCGGCCACCCCGACGCCGGGCGTCTCCGACTGCACGAACTTCACCGGCCCGATCGTTCCGATCGTGGCCGGCCTCAAGCCCGAGATCAGCATCGTGATCTCCGGGCACACGCACCGCTTCTACACGTGCAAGCTGCCGAACAGCGGGGGCGCCGACACGGTCGTCACCAGCGCCGGCAGCAACGGTCAGCTGATCACCGACATCGACTACTCGCTCGACACCCGGACCGGCCGGTTCACCGGGATCACCGCGCGGAATGTGATCGTGGAGAACGGCGTGCCGGACGGCAACGGCGGCTGGCTGCGGGACGCCTCCGGGGCGTACCTGCGGAACCCGGACACCGTCGACGCCGCCGCCAAGAAGGTCGCCGACAAGTACCGCACCGCTGTCGCCCCGATCGCCAACGAGATCGTCGGCAGCATCAGAGCGGACATCGTCCGGACCGCCACCCCGGCCGGCGAGAGCCCACTCGGCGACGTGATCGCCGACGCGCAGCTCGCGTACACCCGGCCGGCCGGCGCGCAGATCGCCCTGATGAACCCGGGCGGCATCCGCGCCGACCTGGACGCCGACCAGTCCTCCGGCGGCGAGGCCTACGGCCAGGTCACGTACGGCGAGGCGTTCACCGTCCAGCCGTTCAACAACCTGGTGGTGACGCAGACCCTCACCGGCACCCAGCTGAAGAACGTGCTGGAACAGCAGTTCGTCGGCTTCGCCGGGCAGACCACCCAGCGGATCCTGCAGGTGTCGGCCGGTCTCACCTACACCTGGAGCGCGTCCGCCGCGCCCGGCTCCAAGGTCAGCAACCTGGCCCTGAACGGCACCCCGATCGACCCGGCCGCGAACTACCAGGTCACCACGAACGACTTCCTGGCGAACGGCGGCGACGGCTTCAGCAACCTCACCCAGGGCACCGGCCGGGTCACCGCTCCCGGCTTCGACGTGGACGCGCTGGTGGCACACCTCGCCACCGGCCCGATCGCGCCCGGCCCGGCCAGCCGGATCACCACGACGCCGTGAGGCCAGGCGTGACGTCCCACCACTCGGGCGGTTTCCTTGCGGGACCGTCCGGGACGGGGGCATACTCGGCAACGTGATCCAGCGGGCGCGATTTTTTTACTACGGCACCGGAAGTCCGGCAGCCGTAGGTCGCGTCTGAACCACAGACCTACAACAAGCCCCGGGCTTCCCCGCTCGGGGCTTGTTGCTTGCCCGGGCCGGGTCGACCGGGGCGTGAGCACCCGAGGAGCAGGACATGACCGCCGAGACCGTGGACCAGACGACCGGAGCGGGCGCGGAGCCGGCCGCCGCGGCGATCCGTGCCAAGCGTGAGCGCATCGACGAGATCGATCAAGCGATCATCGACCTCTGGCTGGAACGCGCGAGCCTCTCCCAGGAGGTCGGCAAGACCCGGATGGCGAGCGGCGGCACGCGCCTGGTGCTGGCCCGCGAACGCGAGATCGTGGAGCGTTTCCGCACCGCCCTCGGCCCGGACGGCACCCAGGTGGCGCTGCTCCTGCTGCGCTCCGGTCGCGGCCCCCTCTAACCACCCCAGCGTGTTGAGTTCGGGCGCGCTCCGCACCTCAACTCCACACGCCCGCCCGGAAAGCGACAAGCGTGTTGAGTTCGGGCGCGCTCCGCACCCCAACTCCACACGCCCGCCCGGAACGACTCGGCGGCGGCCCGGAAACCCGGACCGCCGCCGCTGTCGTTTTCGGTCAGTGACCGTGAACCACGTCGCGGATCTCGGCGAAGTGGCACGCGCTCGGGTGCGGCGACCGGTCGCGGATCTGCAGCATCGGATCCTGCTGGGCGCAGATGTCCTGCGCCTTCCAGCAGCGGGTCCGGAAACGGCAGCCCGACGGCGGGTTGGCCGGCGACGGCACGTCACCCTCCAGGACGATCTGGTCACGGTGACCGCGCAGGCGCGGGTCCGGGACGGGGACCGCCGAGAGCAGAGCTTGGGTGTACGGGTGAGTCGGCTGCTCGTAGATCTCCCGGTCGTAACCGTGCTCCACGATCCGGCCGAGGTACATCACGGCGACACGGTCGGAGATGTGCCTGACCACCGACAGGTCGTGCGCGATGAAGATGTACGACAGGCCGAACTCGTCCTGCAGCCGCGCCAGCAGGTTGATCACCTGGGCCTGGATCGACACGTCGAGCGCGGAGACCGGCTCGTCGCAGACGATGATCTCGGGCTTGAGCGCGAGCGCGCGGGCGATGCCGATGCGCTGGCGCTGGCCGCCGGAGAACTGGTGCGGGTACCGGTTGATGTGGTCCGGATTCAGACCGACCGTGTCGAGCAGGTCCTGCACCGCACGCTGCCGGCCCTTCTTCGGGACGACCTCGGGGTGGATCGCGAACGGCTCACCGATGATGTCGCCGACCGTCATCCGCGGGTTCAGCGAGGTGTACGGGTCCTGCAGCACCATCTGGATGTTGCGGCGGGCCTTGCGCAGCTCGTTGCCCTTGAGGCGGACCATGTCCTGGCCGCGGACCATGATCGAGCCGGAGGTCGGCTTCTCCAGGCCGACCAGCAGCTTCGCCAGCGTCGACTTGCCGCAGCCGGACTCGCCGACGACACCCAGCGTCTCGCCGCGGCGCAGCTGGATGTCGACACCGTCGACCGCCCGGACCGCACCGACCTTGGTCTTGAAGACGATGCCCTGGGTGATCGGGAAGTGCTTGAACAGAGCTTTGGTCTCGAGGACGACGTCACTCACCGAGGACCTCCCGGAAATAGTGGCAGCGGGCGGTGCGGTGCGGTGCGACGGCGTAGGCCGGCGGCGCGGGGTCTTGGCGGCACGGGTCCTTCGCGTACCGGCAGCGCGGGTTGAACGCGCATCCCTGCGGAACGTCGGTCAGCGCCGGCGGCAGGCCGCGGATGACGCTGAGCTCCTGGCCCTTCATGTCGAGCCGGGGAATCGACTCCAGCAGCGCCCGGGTGTACGGGTGCGCCGGCCGGGCGTAGATGTCGTAGACGCCGGCCTCCTCGACGACCTTGCCCGCGTACATCACGGAGATCCGGTCGGCCACGTCCGCGACCACGCCCATGTCGTGCGTGATCAGGATGAGGCCCATGTTGCGGTCCTGCTGGAGTTCCGCGAGCAGGCCCATGATCTGCGCCTGGACGGTCACGTCGAGAGCCGTGGTGGGCTCGTCGGCGATCAGCACCTCGGGGTCGAGCGCGAGCGCCATCGCGATCATGACGCGCTGCCGCATGCCACCGGAGAACTGGTGCGGGTAGTCGTTGATCCGGGCCTTGGCAGCCGGGATCTTGACCTGGTCGAGCAGCTCGATGGCCCGCTTCTTGGAGTCCGCGCGGGACATCCCGCGGTGCATCCGG
The DNA here is from genome assembly GCF_040639325.1 of Actinoplanes sp. NPDC023936. Taxonomy (NCBI): domain Bacteria; kingdom Bacillati; phylum Actinomycetota; class Actinomycetes; order Micromonosporales; family Micromonosporaceae; genus Actinoplanes; species Actinoplanes sp. NPDC023936. Next base: position 243,294 of record NZ_JBEZZR010000006.1, read on the forward strand.
AACAGCTCGCTGAGCTGGAACCCGACGTTGTAGACCGGGTTCAGCGCGGAGAGCGCGTCCTGGAAGATCATCGCGATCCGGTTGGCGCGCACCTTGCGGCGCTGCTCCTCCGGGACACTGAGCAGGTCGACGCCGCGGTAGCGGATCTCGCCCTTGGTGATGAACCCGGGAGGGCTCTCCAGGATGCCCATGATCGCCTGGGCGGTCACCGACTTGCCACAGCCCGACTCGCCCAGGATGGCGAGGGTCTCGCCCGGGGAGAGCCAGAAGTTCGCGCCGTTGACGGCTTTGGCGACGCCGTACTGGGTCCGGAACTCGACGTGCAGGTCGGTCACTTCGAGCAGAGGTGCGCGCGGATCGATGCCGGGTACGACATCCATTTGCGCCTTGATATCAGTCACAGGGTCACCGCAACTTCGGGTCGAAGGCGTCGCGGATGGCGTCGCCCAGCATGATGAAGGCCAGCACTGTGGCGGCGAGGAAGATCGACGGCCAGACCAGCGGTTCGGTCGCCACTCGAGCGTACGGCGACGCCTCGGAGATCGAGATGCCCCAGCTGATCGCGTCGTTCTTCAGGCCGACGCCGAGGAACGACAGCGTCGCCTCGCTGGCGATGTTCGTGCCCAGCAGGATCGTGAGAACCACGATGAAGGACGCGATCGAGTTCGGCAGGATGTGCCGCAGCATGAGGCGGCCCGGTCCGGCGCCCAGCATCCGGCCGGCGGCCACGTAGTCCTGGTTCTTCGACGAGATCACCGCGGATCGCATCACCCGGGCCGCTGAGGTCCAGGTCAGCAGGCCGAGGGTGAGCGTCACGGCGAGCACGCCGTCCGAGTTCTCGGTGACCAGCCGGTTCGACAGCACGATCGCGCCGAGCAGGAACGGGATGCCGAGCATGATGTCGATGCCGCGGGACAGGACCGCGTCGGCCCAGCCGCCGAAGTAACCGGCGCAGAGGCCGAAGATCATGCCGATCACACCGGCCAGCAGGGTCGACATGATGCCGACGATGATCGAGTTCCGGGCGCCGTAGACGGTCTTCGCGAAGACGTCACAGCCCTGGAAGTCGTATCCGAAGTACGCCGAGCCACTGGCGCCCTTGTGCTGGTTCGCCAGGGTGCACGCGCGCGGGTCCGCCGAGGTGAAGAGCGACGGCCAGATCGCCATCAGCAGGATGACGACCACCAGCACGACCGACACCCAGAAGATCTTGTTCCGGCGCAGGTCGATCCAGGCGTCTCCGGCAAGGCTGCGTGGCTTGTCGGACTTGCGGCCCGGACGGGGCCCGGCTTGTGGCGCGGGGGCCTCGACGGCGGTTACGGCGTTGGGGTCACTCATAGCGGATCCTGGGGTCGAGGGCGGCGTACAGCAGATCGACGAGGAGGTTCACGATCAGGAAGATGACCACCAGCACGCTGACGAAGCCGACCACCAGCGGGCCGTCCTCGGTCGTGATCGCGCGGGCGATGTTGAAGCCGACGCCGGGGATGTTGAAGATCTTCTCGGTCACGATCGCGCCGGACATCAGGCCGCCCAGGTCGACGCCGATCAGCGTCACGACCGGGATCAGCGAGTTGCGCAGCACGTGGACCCAGATGACGCGCCGGCGGGTCAGGCCCTTGGCCCGCGCCGTGCGCACGTAGTCGGCCCGGAGGTTCTCGACGACCGAGGTACGGGTCACCCGCAGCTCCGTGGCGATCACCAGACTGCCCAGCACCAGGGCCGGCAGCAGCAGGTCGTAGAGCGAGGCGTCCCGGGTCGCGGTCGGCGGGAACCAGCCGAGCTTGATACCGAAGATCAGCTGTGCGAGAGGCGCGAGCACGACGATCGGCATGGCCAGCACGACCAGCGTCGCGACCAGTGTGACGTTGTCGAAGAGGCCACCCCGCCTGATCGCGGAGTAGACGCCCGCCGTGACCGCGATCGTGGCCGCGATGACGATGGCGAGGAGAGCCAGCTTCAGCGTCACCGGCCACGCGTTCGCGAGCATGGCCGAGATCTTCTGACCGGTCAGCGAGGTACCGAGGTCACCGGTGAGGAGACCCTTCATGTAGTACCAGTACTGAGTGAGGAAGCTCTCATTCAGATGGTAACGCTCCGTCAGCGCGATTCGCTGACTCTCAGTGATGGGTCGTTCGCCCGCCAACGCCTGGAGGGGGTCGTCCTGGTTGGCGAACGTCAGCGCGAAAACCACAAAGGTGGCCCCGAAGAATGTCAGGACCATCTGCAGTAAGCGCCGCACGATGTAGCGGAACATACGGGTTTAGCCTCTTCCGCGGAAGAGCGCCGGCCTCGTGAGCTCGGCGACGAGGAGTGGGGTTAACGCAGTGGTGGCGCCACGGTTTCACATGCTCCGTGACGCCACCACCGTTCGAGCGGTTAAATCAGTTGACTACTTCGATCTCGTACAGGTTCACCTTCTGGAAGAGGTCAACCGTAACGTTGGAGACCTTCTCCGAGTAGCCGAACACGTTCTGATCGTTGCGCAGCGGAATCACCGGCATTTCCTTGGCGAGGATATCCTCAGCCTGCTGCCACTTCGCGATGGCCTCCTCCGGGGTGGCGGCTTCGCGGCCGGCCTGGACGAGCTCGTCGAAGGTCGTGTTGCTGTACCCGTAGTAGTTGGAGGAGCCGCCGGTCGCGTACAGCGGGCCGAGGTAGTTCTCCATCAGCGGGTAGTCCATGATCCAGCCGAGACGGATGAGGCCGACCGGCTGCTTCTTCTCGACCTTGGTCAGCAGGTCGGCGAACTTCGGCTCACCGACACCGGTGCAGTTCACACCGAGCGCGGCCTTGATCTGGTTGCACGTCGCGTCGACCCACGCCTTGTGCGGGCCGTCAGCGTTGTACGTGATCTTCAGCTCGGCCGGGCCCTTGGCGGCGTCGTAGAGCTTCTTGGCCTCGGTGGGGTTGTACTCACAGTTCGCGCCACAGGTGTTCTCGCGGTAGCCCGCGACCACCGGCGAGACGAACGAGGTGGCCGGGGTCTCCGCGCCGAGGAAGACCTGGTCGGTGATCTCCTTGCGGTTGATCGCCATCGAGATCGCCTGCCGGACCCGGACGTCCGAGAACTCCTTCTGGAACGTCGGGAAACCGACGAACTGGAAGCCGGAGTTCGGGCTCTTCTGGAAGCGGTCACCCAGGTCGGCGGAGGCCGACGCGAGGCTCTCGAGCGGGATCTGGGTCTGCACGTCGAGGTTGCCCGCGACGAGGTCCGCGTACTGAGCGGCGTCGTCCTGGTAGATCTTCCAGGTGATGCCGTCGACCTTCGGAACCTGGCCCTTGAAGTCGGCGACCTTCTCGACGACGACCTGCGCGTCGTGCTCCCACTTGCCCTTCATCTTGAAGGGGCCGTTACCGATGATCGCGTCCTCGAAGCCCTCGGCGAGAACGCCGTCGGAGGAGAAGGCGGCCTTCGGCAGCGGGTAGAACACGGTGTAACCGAGCAGCGACGCGAAGCTCGCGAACGGCGCGGACAGCGTGATCTCCAGCGTGGTCTCATCCACGGCCTTCAGGCCGGTGAGCTTCTTCGCCTTGGGCTCGGGAGCCGTCTTCGGGCCCTCCTCGCCGTCCGGGTCCTCGCTCTGCAGGTCGGCGAAGCCGGCGATGCTCGAGAAGAAGTAGGAACCGCCCTGGCCGTTCGGACCGTAGGCGCCGTAGTTCCAGGCGTCGACGTAGTTCTGCGCGATGACCGGCTCGCCGTTGTGGAAGGTGAAGCCGGGCTTCAGCTTCACGGTCCAGACCTTGTTGGTCTTGTCCGGCGTGATCGACTCGGCCGCGACCGGGACCGGGTTGTTCTTGGCGTCGAAGTCGACCAGCGGGTAGAACAGCGAGGCCAGAACCTCAGCACCGTTCGTCTCCGTCGTGTTCGACGGGATGAGGTGCTGCGGCTCGGCGATACCGATCACCACAGTATTGGAAGTGGCGGACGACTCATCAGAGTCGCCGCTACCGCAACCGGCGGCCAACAAGGCGATGGCGGTCGCACCGACCGCCATCTTCCATGGGCTTTTCCCAAGCATGGGAGTGCCTCCTTCAGGGGCGCTCACGAGGGGTTGTGTGAGTAGCTGCCACTGTGACACAGAGGCACGGAAACCAATGAGCGCCGTTATCAAGCCGATATTAGCCGTTTACGTCCGTACGCAGACCCAAAGATCGTTCTTTCGCCGGATTCGACCGGCCTGACCTGGGCGTACGCCCGCGCGTGCCCCCTCGGCTACCCCATGCAGCCAAACGGCCCATTTTGGACGGCCAGTCGGATGACCTTCAGACCAGGCGCCGGTCAGCGGCCCATCGTGACAGCTCGTAGCGGTTGCTCATCTGTAGCTTCCGCAGCACGTTCGAGACGTGCGTCTCCACCGTCTTGATCGAGATGAACAGCTCCTTGGCGATCTCCTTGTACGCGTAGCCCCTGGCCAGCAGCCGCAGCACCTCGCGCTCACGGTTGGTGAGCTGGTCCAGCTCCGGGTCGGCCACCGGCACGTCCGGCCGGGAGGCGAACGCGTCGAGCACGAAACCGGCCAGGCGGGGACTGAACACCGCGTCACCGTCGGCCACCCGGCGCACCGCCGCGGCCAGTTCGTCCGGCGAGATGGTCTTCGTGACGTAACCGCGCGCACCGGCCCGGATCAGGCCGATCACGTCCTCCGCGGCGTCCGACACCGAAAGCGCCAGGAACAGGACCTGTGGGTGGGTACGCCGGATCGTCTCCAGCACCGCGCGACCGCCACCGTCCGGCATGTGCACGTCGAGCAGCACCACGTCCGGGCGGACCGCCTGGATCCGGCTGATCGCCTCGGCCACCGAGCTGGCCTCGCCCACCACGTCGACGTGCGCACCCAGCTCGGCGCGCACGCCCGCGCGGAACATCGCATGGTCGTCGACGAGGAAGACGGCCAGCCGTCGCGGTTCGGTCTCTGCCACGGGCTCGGTCATCGTGCCTGCTCCTTACCGGCGGTCACGCTTTCCCGGGTGACCGGGAGCATGAGCCGCACTTCTGTACCGTCGCCGGGCGCGCTGCGAATCTCGGCGCGCCCGCCGTGGCGCTGCATGCGCCCGATGATCGACCCACGGACGCCGTGCCGGGTCTCCGCCACGCCGTCGATCTCGAAGCCTGCGCCGCGATCCCGGACGAAGACGCTCAATTCGTCCTCCTCGACCTCGGCGTAGAGCGAGACGGTCTGCACCCCAGCGTGCCGCGCGGCGTTGACGAGTGCCTCCCGGGCCGCCGCGACGAGCGCCGCCACCCGATCGTCGCACTGGGTGTCGCCGACCACCACGGTCTCCACGGTGATCGCGTAGGTGTCCTCCACCTCGGCCGCGGCCTGCTCCAGCGCCGCCGCGAACCGCTCGGTCGGCGAGGCGGTCGGCTTGTAGAGCCAGTTGCGCAGGCTGCGCTCCTGGCCGCGGGCGAGCCGCTGCACCTCCTTGATGTCCGCCGAGTTGCGCTGGATCAGCGCGAGCGTGTGCAGCACCTGGTCATGGATCATGGCGGCCAGCTCGGCGCGCTCCTGCTCGCGGATCCGGCCCTCGCGCTCGGCGCGCAGCTGGCCGAAGGTGCGCCAGATCAGCGGCGCGACCACCACGCCGACGCCGACCAGGCCGACGAAGGCGAAGATCACACCGTTGAAGACCGCGGAGATCGAGTTGTCCGGCGCGTAGACGGCGACCACGCCGATCAGGCCGATCGCGACGAGGATGCCGCCGCCGATGAAGCGGAAGAGGAAGGAACGCCGATCGTTCTCGGACACGATGGCGGCGAGCCATGGCGTCGAGGCGATGTTGTAATCGGCGCCGTACTCGCGGCGGCTGGGGTCGGACTGGTGCCAGATCACGCCGGCCCCGACCGCGATCACCGCGATCATCCAGCCGACGGTGGTGGCCACCTGGTCGTCGAAGACGAGGGCCTGGAGCAGCACCACGCCGAGACCGATCGCGGCGAACGGCGCCAGGGCGGAGAGGTCACGGCCGGCCGGCTGCTCGTCGCCGCGCGCTTCCTGCGGCAGCACCGCCCAGTACGCGGCGTAGAGAAGAAGGCCGAGCGCGTTGAAGCCGAGCAGGACCACGAGGGCGATCCGCACCGCCAGCACCGGCAGGCCGAGATGGCGCGCCAGCCCGGCGGCGACACCCGCGACGATGCGGTGGTCCCGCGGCCGGTACAACCGGCGCGGCTGAGGAACAGCGGTGGTGGTGATCGCACTTCTCCTTTCGTGCCCTTCGATCGTCACACGTCGCGCCGCTCCGGGGCCACGGGTAAGCACCCTGGGAAACCGGGACCCCGGATCTCAGGGTGGCCTCAGGGTCGGTTCCGGAAGCGACTCGGGTGAGCGGGCGCGCAGGATCGATGGCATGAACGACGAAGCTGCCCAGTCCAGCGGACCTTCCACGCCGGGCGCCGGTCCACAGGGCGCCGAGGCACCTTCCTCTCCCCCTGCCGGCGCACAGCCGGACCCGGATCCCGGCGCACAGCCGGGCCCTCAGACAGACCCGCAACCGGGTCCGCAGCCGGGCCCGCCGCCCGGACCGCAGCCGGGCGGGACCGTTCCGCCCTGGCTGTCCGGCGCCGGCGCCGCGTTCGATCGGCAGCAACTGGTGCGCCCGCGCGACGGCCGATACATCGCCGGCGTCTGCGGCGCCCTGGCCCGGGCCACCAACACCGACCCGGTGCTGTGGCGGGTGCTGCTCGGCGTGCTCGGCATCCTCGGCGGCACCGGCGTGCTGCTCTACCTGATCGGCTGGCTGATCATCCCGTCCGAGGGCGACACCGCCTCACCTGTCGAGTCGCTGCTCGGCAAGGGCCGCTCCGGGATGGCGCCGCTCTCGGTCGTGCTGCTCGGCAGCGCCGCGCTGCTGACCTTCGCCTTCATCGTCAACTCCGGCGCGCGGGCCAGCATGCTCGCCGCGGCCGTGATCCTCGGGGCGTTCCTACTGATCAAGCGGGGCGGGGTGAACGACACGACGCTCGCCTCCACCACCGCGCCACCGTCACCGCCTCCGCCCTCCGCCGGCCCGGACGAGCCGACAATGGCCTTCACCGCGCCGGGAACAGTCCCGGCAACCGGTCCTGGTACAGCCCCGGGAGCGGGTCCGGCCGCCTTCCCGGCCGAGCCGATGACCGCACCGCCGGCGCCGAGCTACGAGCCGTCGATGACCGCCCCGGCGGCGCCCAGCTACGAGCCGTCGATGACCGCACCGCCGGCGCCCAGCTACGAGCCGCCGCTGTTCGCCCCGCCGGCCGAGGGCTACCGCCCGCCGTTCGCGCCGCACGGCCCGTACGCGAGCGGCCCGGTCCCCCCGCAGCCGCCGAAACCGCCCAAGCCCGCCAAGCCGCCGAAGCCCCCGCGGGAGCGCTCGGTGCTCGGCCGCCTGACCTTCTTCGCTGTCGTCGTCGTGATGGGCCTGCTCGCCGTGCTCGACATGGCCGGCGTGAACGTGGTCGTCTCGGCGTACTTCGCGGCCGCCCTCGCCACCATCGCGTTCGGCCTGATCCTCGGCTCGTGGTTCGGCCGGGCTCGCGGGCTGATCGCGCTCGCCCTGATCGCCACCCTCGGACTGTTCGTCTCCACCGGCACCGAGCGCTGGGGCGGCGAGTTCCGGGACAGCGTCTACCGCCCGACCAGCCTGACCGAGCTCGCCGACCGGTACGACTTCACCTTCGGCAACGTCACGCTCGACCTGCGCGACGTCGACTTCGCCGGCGCCGAGCAGCACACGACCGTGGACATGAAGTTCGGACAGCTGCGGGTCCTGCTTCCGCCGGAGGTGGACACCACTGTCGACGTGACCGGCGGCGGTGTACGTACCGTCCTGTTCGACACCGAGAGCGCCAGTTCCGAAGAGAATCGGCAGACCGTCACCGACCTCGGCGCCGACGGCGCCGGCGGCGGAACACTCCAGCTCGATCTGCGGCTGGACACCGGCAACGTGGAGGTTTCCCGATGAAGGCGCACCGCATGGACGGCGTCTCCCTGACGTTCGGCCTGATCTTCCTGGGCATCGCGGTCTGGTGGGCGATCTCCCGGGTGATCACGGTTCATCTGCCCGCGGTCGGCTGGATCGTCGCGGCCGCTCTGATCTTCTTCGGGGTGATCGGCCTGTTCGGCGCGATCCGCTCCGGCCGGCGTGACGAGCCGGCCACGGCGCCGGTCGCCGCCGAGGCGCGGATCGAGACACCCGGCGACCTGCCCCCGGAGATGCACGCCTCGATCGTGCAGGAGTTGCTCGACGACCCGGCCACCCGGTTCACCAAGGAAGAGCCGCACCGGGACTGACGAGAAGTGCCAGAGCCCCGCCCACCGGGAAACATCGGTTGGGCGGGGCAATATGCTCGCTGGATGACCCCGTATCCCGCCGTGTCCACCACGCCCGTAACCGGTGTGGGTGCCCGGGCCGCCCGTACCCTGACCGCCGAGTTCGCCCGGCAGAACGCGGCCACGTCCGCCCTGCTGGTGGGCGCCGACCACGCCTCCGCGGTGGTCGCCGCGGCCGTCGAGTCTCTGCTCCCCGGCGACACCCTGACCCTCGTCCCCGGTGAGCACAGCAGCTCCGATCTGCTGCGCGGCCACATCACCGGCCTGGGCAGCTGGGTCGCCGAACGGGTGAAGATCGTCGAATCGCTGGACGAGGCGCAGCCCGCCGACGTCGTGATCGTCGCCGAGCCGGTCACCGGCACCGCCGAGGAGACCCGCGTCCTGCTCGACCGGCTCGGCAAGCACCTCGCCGACGGTGGCGTGCTGTCGGTCGCCACGCCGGCCACGCCGGGCCGTACCGGTGGCGCCGCCGCCGAGCTCTTCCGCCAGGGCGCGCTCTTCGGCGTCGGCTCCGACCTGGTGGTCCGCAACCAGCCGCCGCTGCGGGTCCACAAGTTCCGCTTCTCGCCGGCCGACGTGTCGACCGCCGCGGGGCTCGCGCCCGCCTACCGGACGTCGAGCGTCCCGGTCACCCGGACGATGCACATCGACTCCAACGGCGTCGCCGCCGCCGGCATCGCGCTCGGCCTCGCCGCGCTGGCCCGCCGGGCCCGGCCGAAGTCGAAGCTCTGGCTGCTGCCGGCGCTGGCCGCCGCGCCGGTCGCCGCGTTCTTCCGCGATCCGGAGCGCGACGGGCCGACCGACCCGTCCGCCGTGGTGGCCTCCGCGGACGGCAAGGTGCTCTCCGTCGAGCGGATGCACGACGAGCGGTTCGGACCCGGCGAGTTCCTGCGGATCGCTGTCTTCCTGTCCGTTTTTGACGTGCACGTGAACCGCTCGCCGGTGGCCGGCCGGGTCGCCGACTACTTCGTCGAGGAGGGCGGGTACGCGAACGCCATGACCGCGGCGGCCGAGCACAACGTGGCCGCGTACACGGTGCTCGACACCGACCACGGCACGGTGGCGGTGGCACAGCGGACCGGCCTGATCGCCCGCCGCATCGTGCAGCGCGCGCCGGTCGGGACGCTGCTGGCCCGCGGCGAGCGGTACGGGTTGATCCGGTTCGGCTCGCGGACCGACGTCTACCTGCCGGCCGACAAGGCCGAGGCCCTCGTCAACGTGGGTGAGCGCGTGGTCGGCGGCACCACGGTGATCGCCCGCTGGAAGTGAGAGAACGGGCCGCCTCCCGTCGGGAGGCGGCCCGTTTCACATCGGCTCGGGGTCAGACCCGCTTGGCACGCACCCATAGGACCGGGCCGCTGGCCAAATAGGCCGCCACGATCAGCACGAAGGCCATCCGGGGGTCGATCAGCGCGCCGACGACCGGCAGCAGCAGGAGCCACGGCGGCAGCTTCAGGATCCGGGCGAGCTTCGCATACGGGAAGCTGGACACCATCGCGAAGGCGAGCATCGTCACCCCGCCGAGCAGGACGATGCCGGGCAGGTCGTCGAGCCCGATCAGAACGGTGAGCGCCAGCACCGCGGCGGCCATCGTGGTGGGAACGCCGCTGAAGAACCGGCCGTCCTTCGGCGAGACGTTGAAACGTGCCAGCCGGATCGCGGCGCAGCCGGCGACGAGCGCGCAGGCGATCGCGGCGGCGGCCGGCGGCACCGAATTGGCGAGTGAGGCGTAGACCACGACCGGCGCGGCCAGACCGAAAGAGCACATGTCGGCCAGCGAGTCCATCTGCGCGCCGAACGGGCTGGAAACGCCGAGTTTGCGGGCGAGCGCACCGTCCAGGCCGTCGAACCCGACGCAGGCCACCAGGCAGGCGGCCGCGATCCGGACGTCGCCGTCCATGGCCAGGAAGATCGCCAGCAGGCCGAGGCCCAAGCTGGCCAGGGTGCACGCGTTGACCAGCGCGAAGCTTGCCTTGCGGGAGATGGTGTGCTCGCCGGGAAGCAGCGAGATCGAATCCGGCTCCGGCTCGGCGACCGGGACGGGCACCGGAACCACCAGGGTGCGCACCGGCTCGGACGGGGTGTAGAGCACCTCGGCCCGGGTCGCGGTCGCGGCCCGACCGGTCTCACCGGAGCGGCGGCCCACCCGAACCATCAGGGCCTGCCGCGCGAGACTCCCGCCGCGGCGCAGCCGGCCAGCCCAACGACGCCCAGCGGGACGGGGACTATCCGTCGTTCGACGCCGGCGCCAAGGGGAACTCGGCACGTGCTTCCTCCATGGAGTTCGGTTGTTCCGCCGGTGTCCGGCGAAATGCGGGTTACACCTTCGCACAAACCGGACTGCCTTGGCGAGAGGCGCATGATCCTCATGTACAACGCCGGCGTCCGCGAATTTCATTCATCCTCGGCCTTACGTACCCCGATTTTAGCCCTTCCGGGCCAAAGCCTCCCGGGACAGCTCGGTGAGCGGCAGGCTCGCGAGCTCCGCGCGGGTGAACCAGGCAGCCTCGGAAGTGGATCCGCCGGCCGCCTCGGTGACCACCGCCGGGCTCGGATCGTCGACGGTGACCTCGTAGAACACCCGGATCACGTGCCAGTCGAGCGGCACTCCCTCGGGCCCGAGCGCGGCCGGGTCGTACCTGTGCGAAACGCCCAGGAGGCTGACGACGCGGCCCTGTTGTGAGGTCTCCTCGACGAGCTCGCGGGCGAGCGCCTGCTCCGGCGTCTCGCCGAAGTCGGTGCCGCCGCCGGGCAGATGCCACCGCCCCCCGCCCGGGTAGCCGTCGGCGATCCGGGTCAGCAGGATCCGTCCGGCCGCGTCACTCGCCAGGGCGTACGCCCCGAAGCGCTGCACCGGGCCGGGCGGCCGCTCCGCCGGGACCTCCGGAACCGGCACCTCCGCCGCGTCGAACCGGACTCCCAGGACACTCGCCGTGAACGGCAGCAGCGGCCGCACCGCGACGTCCGCCGGTGACACCCACTCGGCCAGGTCGCTGGTGCCGTCCGTCTCGTCCCGGAGCTCGCCGCCGATCACCTCGACGTCGTAGAGGATCCGGTCGGTGTGCTCGACCGTGTCGTCGGGCAGCACGATCAGGTCGGCGGTGGCGGCGCGCACCCCTCTGACGCGTACCGAAAGGCCTGTCTCCTCGGCGAACTCCCGGACGATCGTGTCGTCCGGGTGCTCACCTTGATCGATGCCGCCGCCGGGAAGCGACCAGACGCCGGGGAACGCCGCGGCGTCCGAGCCTCGGGTCAGCAGCACCCGGCCATCGGTGTCGCGGCAGACGCCGTACGCCGCCGCCCGTCTATTGATCTTCACCGAGCCTAGATTAGCCGCGCCGCCCGCAACGCGTCCGCCGTCACTTCGGTCAGCTGGTCGGCGGCGAGGTCGGCGACCTCCTTGAGCGGCATCCACCGCGCCTCGTCGGTCGAGCCGCCGACGTCGTGGATTGTCACTTCGGTGGGGTGATCGACGACGACCCGGTAGAACGCCCGGACGCCGTGCCAGTCGATCGGGTAACCCTCCGGGCCGAGCGAGGCGGCGTCCCGGTGGCTTGCCACACCGAGCAGCTCGATGATCCGGCCCGCCTGACCGGTCTCCTCGACCAGTTCCCGGATCAGGGCCGGTCCCGGCTGCTCGCCGTAATCCGTGCCGCCGCCGGGCAGATGCCAGCAGCCGGCGCCCGGATATCCCGGCGAGATGCGGGTGAGCAGGAGGTTCTCGTACGGGTCGGTGGCGATCGCGTACGCCGCGAAGCGCTGGGCCCGGTGCAGGCCGTCGGGTCCCTCGTAGGCGTAGAAGGAGGGGAAGACCGGTGCTTCCTCGGGCCGCAGGTCGGCGGAGGCGGCGGGCAGACCGAGCGCGGCCGCGGTGAACTGCCGCAGCTTCAGCCGGGCCGCTTCCTCCAGCGTGTGCCACCTGGCCAGGTCGGTGGGGTGCCCGACCCGGTCGATCAGGTTGCCACCGCGCACCGACACCTCGTAGATCAGGCGATCGGTGTGGATGGTGACGCCTCGATGCGGCATCGACCGCATGTCGGCGAGGACGTCCTGCAGCCCGGTGACGGCGACCGAGAGGCCGGTCTCCGCCGCGGTCTCCCGGACGACGGTGTGATTGGGATCTTCGCCGTGGTCGACGGCGCCGCCGGGCAGCGACCAGACTCCGGGGGTACCGGATTTGGACGAGGCCCGGACCAGGAGAACGCGGCCGGCGTCGTCGTGCGCGACGGCGTAGGCGGCGATCCTGCGGAGCGGTTCCAGTGCGGGGGTCACGGGCGGCATTCTGCCCGGAATATGTTACCTCTCAAGAACTTCTGTCAACTTCACGACAGTGGGATAGCGGTGAGTAACCGCAGCTCAGGGCGGTTTTACCCGCCCTGAGCTATTGATCCACTACCGAGAGTCACTCCCACTCGATGGTGCCCGGCGGCTTGCTCGTGACGTCCAGCACCACTCGGTTGATCTCCCGGACCTCGTTGGTGATCCGGTTCGAGATCGTGGCGATCACGTCGTACGGCAGGCGGGACCAGTCGGCGGTCATGGCGTCCTCGCTGGAGACCGGCCGCAGCACCACCGGGTGCCCGTAGGTACGCCCGTCGCCCTGCACCCCGACGCTGCGCACGTCGGCGAGCAGCACCACCGGGAACTGCCAGACGTCCCGGTCCAGCCCCGCCGAGGTCAGCTCCTCGCGGGCGATCAGGTCGGCCTGACGCAGGATGTCCAGCCGGTCCCGGTCCACCGCGCCGATGATCCGGATCGCCAGGCCGGGGCCCGGGAACGGGTGCCGCTGCACCATCGCCTCGGGCAGGCCCAGCTCGGCGCCGAGCGCGCGGACCTCGTCCTTGAAGAGCGTGCGCAGCGGCTCGATCAGCGCGAACTGCAGATCGTCCGGAAGGCCGCCGACGTTGTGGTGCGACTTGATGTTCGCCGTGCCGGTGCCGCCGCCGGACTCCACCACGTCCGGGTAGAGGGTGCCCTGCACCAGGAACTCGATGTGCCGCTCGGCGTCCAGGTCACGGGCCGCCGCCTCGAACGTGCGGATGAACTCGCGGCCGATGATCTTGCGCTTCTGCTCCGGGTCGGTGACGCCGGCGAGGTGCCCGAGGAACTGCTCCTCCGCGTCGACGACGACCAGCCGGATGCCGGTGGCGGCGACGTAGTCCTTCTCCACCTGCTCGCGCTCGCCCGCCCGCAGCAGGCCGTGGTCGACGAAGACACAGGTGAGCTGGTCACCGATCGCCTTGTGGACGAGCGCCGCGGCGACCGCCGAGTCGACGCCGCCGGAGAGGCCGCAGATGACCTGCTTGTCGCCGACCTGCTCGCGGATCAGGGCGACCTGGTCGTCGATGATGTTGCCGGGCGTCCAGGTCGGCTCGATGCCGGCGATGTCGTACAGGAAGCGCTTGAGCATCTCCTGGCCCTGCTCGGTGTGCGCCACCTCGGGGTGGAACTGCACACCGGCCCGCTTGGCGGTCAGGTCCTCGAACGCCGCGACCGGTGCGCCCGGGGTCGACGCGGTGACAGCGAAGCCCTCCGGAGCGACCGCCACGCTGTCGCCGTGGCTCATCCAGACCGGCAGGTCGGCCGGGAGGTCGCGGAGCAGGGTGCCACCCTGTGCGGCAAGGAGGGTCCGGCCGTACTCCCGGAAGCCGGTGTGCGCCACCGTGCCGCCGAGGGCCTGGGCCATCGCCTGGAAGCCGTAGCAGATGCCGAAGACCGGCACGTCGGACGCGAAGAGGCCGGCGTCGAGAACCGGCGCGCCCGGCTCGTAGACGCTGGACGGGCCGCCGGAGAGGATGATCGCGGCGGGGTTCTTCGCCAGCATCTCGGCCACCGGCATCGAGTGCGGGACGATCTCGGAGTAGACGCGGGCCTCACGGACCCGGCGGGCGATCAGCTGGGCGTACTGGGCGCCGAAGTCGACGACGAGGACGGGACGCGGGGTACTCACCCGGCGAGTTTACCGGCGGCGTGTCGCGGCGAAGGGGGGCTCCCCCTACGCCGCGACCAGCGCCACTCGACCAGCAGACCGTCAGCGACGGTAATAGGTACGTGTCGCCAGCTTCGTCACGTTGCCCGCCCGGTCGTACGCGCGGACCACGACCTTCATGGTCTTCTTCTGCTTCGACACCTTGAAGGACAGCTTGTAACCGGCCTTCTTGTCGGTCGCCACCACCTTGCCGTTGACGAGCAGCTGGACCTTGCTCACCCCGTACTTGTCACTGGCCTTGACCGAGACGGTGACCGTGCCCTTCACCCTGGCCTTGTTCTTCGGCGCCTTGGTGATCGACGCCTTGGGCGGGGTGTTGTCCGCCACCAGGCTCCGGGCGCCCAGCCAGCTGATGTTGCCGGCCTTGTCGGTCAGCCGCAGCCGCACCGCGATCGCGCCGTTGTACTTCTTGGTGTTGAGCTTCGGCGCGAACGGAGCGACGTAGTCCCAGCTGTGCCACTTGCCGTTGACGTAGAGGTCGACGTTGCGGATGCCGGACCCGCCGGTGTCCTTCAGCCCGACCGGGGTGACCGCGACGGTGCCACGCACCTTGGCGCCCCCGCCCGGGCTGGTGGTGGTCGCCGACGGCTTCGCGGTGTCGGTGCCCCTGGTGAGCGCGGCGTTCGCGTCGACCAGGCCGTACTTCACCCAGCCGCCGATCTTGCGGCTCGAGCTGGTGATCGCGTTCGACAGGCCCCACCCGCTGTACTTCGGGTTCTTGGAGGCGACGAGCGCGGCCACGCCGGAGACCAGCGGGGCGGAGAACGACGTACCCCGGATGATGTAGTCGTTGCCGGTGCAGTCGGAGAGACCCACCCAGCAGTAGCTGCCGTCGGTCAGCATCCCCGCGGTGTAACCGGGCGCCGCCACGTCCACCCAGCTCGCGCCGTAGCTGGAGAACGCGGCCCGGGCCGTGCCGCCGGTCCGGGTGTCGGTGGCGCCGACGGAGAGCACGTCGGCGTACGCGGCCGGATAGCTCCTCGTGCCGTTGCCGGAGTTGCCGGCGGAGGCCACGACGAGGGCGCCCCGGCCGTTCGCGTACGCGATCGCGTCCTTCATGACCGGCGAGCCGACCGCACCGCCGAGCGAGAGGTTGATGATCTTCGCGTTCTGCTTGGCCGCGTAGATGATCCCGGCCGCGACGGCCGAGGAAGCGCCCTTGCCCTCCCAGTTCAGGACCCGCACCGGAAGGATCTCGCACTGCGCGCAGACACCGGCCATGCCGGCGCCGTTGTTCGTCTTCGCCGCGATCAGCGACGCCACGGTGGTGCCGTGGCCGTACTCGTCGGTCGGGGTGGCGTCGCGGTTGACGAAGTCGTATCCGCGCAGCACCTTGCCGGACAGGTCACCGACCGGCGTCACGCCGGAGTCGACGACGGCGACCTTGACCGCGCCGCCGGCCGTGGTGGCCCACGCCACCGGCGCCTTGATCTGGCTCAGCTCTTTCTGTTTGCCCGCCCGGTAGATCGGATCGTTCGGCGCCACGGCGAACGCCCTGACGGTCGAGTCGACCTCGACGTAGGAGACCTTCGGGTCGAGTTTCAGCGCCGCGACGAGTGCGGTGGCCTTCGCGGCCGGCACGTCGAGCGTCTTCGCCCGTACCTCGGCAAGCGCGTCACGCAGGACGCCGCCGCCGTTGGTCCCGGCATCACCGAGACCGAATCCGGAGAGAGCGGGAAGCGCGGAACTCGCGTCCGCTCCCGCCTTGAGACCCACCACGAGCCGGACCGGCGCAGCGGCTCCGGCCTGGGCCGGAGCGGTGATCCCGGCGACGCCGAGACCGGCCATCAGACCCGCGGTGGTGATGCCGGCGAGAACGCGCCGGCTGGAAGATTTCATGCTCACGGACCTCCCCGTCGCGATCGCCGCAGGATCGGCGAAACGCCGCGCCAGCGTACTTGTGATCATGAAATGCACAAGATCCATTTCAGGGACCGGGACATGTGCGGGCATTGAGCGCCACAACGATGTCCTTTACTGTTCCGCTATGCGGAATAGCAAGATCACCTGGGCGGTGATCGCCGGTGCGGTCGTCGCGTTGCTCGCCGGCGTGGGCGTCGCCATCGCGATGAATCGCAGCTCGACCGGGACGGCGGCACCGTCCAGCTCGGCCTTCGCCTCCCCGGCCGCGCCGTCGCCCACTGTGGAGGCGACGCCGTCCGCCGCACCGGGCGCGGACATCAAGGGCCCGCTCGACCTGGTCCTCGTCGGCGTCGACACCCGGGTCAGCATCCCCGGCTGGGAACCGCATGCCGACACCGTGATGCTGCTGCACGTCGACGCCGGGCTGAACTCCGCATACCTCTACTCGCTCCCCCGCGACCTGCGCGTCGACATGCCCGCCTACAAGAAGGCGGGCTTCTCCGGCGGCCGCTACAAGCTCACCGAGGCGATGAGCCGAGGCTCCCGGATCCCCGGCGAGAAGACCAAGAAGAGCACCCAGCAGGGGTACGAGCTACTGACCAAGTCGCTGAGCGAGTACACCGGGATCAAGGAGTTCCAGGCCGGCGCCGTGCTCACCTTCGCCGGCCTCTCCAAACTCGTCGACGCGCTCGGCGGCATCGACATGACCATCGACCAGAAGGTGAAGTCGCGGCACCACAAGCCGGACGGCACCAACCGGCCGCTCGCCGCCGGGGGCGGGGACCACACCGGACCGCAGATGGTCTACCAGCCCGGCAAGCGGCACCTGGTCGGCTGGCAGGCGACCGACTACGCCCGCCAGCGGTACGGCCTGCCCAACGGCGACTACGACCGCCAGCGGCACCATCGGCAGCTGGTCAGCGCGATCCTCGCCAAGGCGCTCTCCCAGGACGTGCAGGAACCGGCGAAGCTGCGCGAGGTGATCGAGGCGGTCGGCGAGTCGCTCGTCTACGTGGGTGGTCGTACACCTTTCGAGTACGCGTACGCCCTCCGCGACCTGACCCCGGCGAAGATCACCCTGGTCGACCTGCCCGGCGCCGGCGTCTCCAGCGGCGGCAGGTACCTCGGTGAGCAGCTCAAGTCCGAGGGCACCGGCTTCCTCAAGGCGCTCGTCAAGGGCCGGGCCAAGGCCTACCTCGCCGACCATCCCAAACTGGTCAACAAGCTGTAGAACGTACGCTCGTCCCCATGAGGGACCGGGTAATCGGCACGCTTGCCGCCCTGACACTGCTGACCGGATGCTCGACGGGCTCGGAGCCGGACGAACCGGGACCGAGCCCGTCAGCCGTGTCCTTCTCCGCCGGCGCGGAGGGCGTCGGCGACCCGTACTTCCCGAAGTACGGCAACGGCGGGTACGACGTGGCCGGGTACGACCTGGCCCTGACGTACGACCCGAAGGCCGGCACCCTGGACGGCACCGCGACGATCACCGCGACCGCCGAGCAGAACCTGTCCCGGTTCAACCTGGACCTGGCCCACCTGACCGCCCGCGAGGTCACCGTGGACGGCGTCGCGGCGACGAGCACGGCCCAGGGCAACGAGCTGGTGGTCACGCCCGGAGCGGGCATCGTCGCCGGCAGGCAGTTCACCGTCGTGGTGGCGTACGGCGGCAAACCCGGCCTGCTGGAGAACAAGGCGCTCGGCAACGGCGGCTGGATGAGCACCGCCGACGGTGGTGTCGCGCTCGGCCAGCCGGAGTCGGCAAGCACCTGGTTCCCGGTCAACGACCACCCGTCCGACAAGGCCACCCTGAAACTGGCCATGACCGTGCCGGACGGACTCGAAGTGCTCAGCAACGGCGTGCCCGGCGAGCGGACCACCGCCGGCGGCAGGACCACCTGGCGCTGGTCGGAGAGCTCCCCGATGGCGAGCTACCTCGCGACCGTCGTGATCGGCCAGTACCGGGTCACCACCGGCCGGCACAACAACCTGCCGATGATCACCGCGATCCCCGAGTCGCTCGCCGCGGACGGACCGGCGGCACGCTCGCTGGCCCGCACCGGCGAGATCACCGACTACCTGGCGACGGTGTTCGGGCCGTACCCGTTCGACGCGAACGGTGGCGTCGTGGTCGACGAGGACCGGATCCGGTACGCACTGGAGACGCAGTCCCGCCCGGTCTACGGCAACACGTTCTTCACCGCCGGCGAGAACCTGGGCGTGGTCGCGCACGAGCTCGCCCACCAGTGGTTCGGCGACAGCGTCGCGCTCAGCCGCTGGCAGGACATCTGGCTCAACGAGGGATTCGCGACGTACGCGGAATGGCTCTGGTCCGAGCACTCCGGTGAGGCGACCGCCCGGGAGTTGTTCGAAACCGCCTACAACACCTTCAACTGGTCCGAGATCCCCGGCGACCCCACACCGGCCCGTCTCTTCGGCTCCGCCGTCTACCAGCGCGGCGGCATGACCGTCCACGCGCTGCGCGAAACCATCGGCGACAAGGCCTTCTTCACGCTGGTCAAGTCCTGGGCCGCCACGAACAAGGACGGCAACGTGACCACCGACGACTTCATCAAGGCCGCCGAACAGGCCTCCAACAAAGACCTGACCACGTTCTTCCAGAACTGGCTCTACAGCACCGAGAAACCCCCGACCCCGTAGAACCGGCGTGAAACCCCCGACCCCGTAGAACCGGCGTTCAAGTCCCGACAAGAGCGCGTAGCCACAGAGCAACCCGCAAAACGCCGCCGGTGACTTGGCCACTGGTTTCCCGACGCCCGCGGGGTGTGCGGGTGGCGGGAAACCAGCGGTCAAGTCACCGGGTATAAGGCGTTTTGCCGCGGAGCGAAGCGGAGCCAGCTAGCACGGCGTTTTGCCGCGGAGCGAAGCGGAGCCAGCAAGCTCAGCTAGCTCAGCAATCAGGCCTTATCCAGAACGAGCGCTACCTTCTGGAACTCCTTGACGTCCCGGTAACCGCATTTCGCCATCGCCCGGCGCAGGCCGCCGAACAGGTTGAGCTGGCCGTCCGGGCGATCGGCCGGGCCGTAGAGGACCTCTTCCAGCGTCCCGTCCGGCTCGCCCGCGATGCAGAACCCACCGCGCGGCAGCGCCGGGTGACTCGCCGACGAGTGCCACCACGCGCCGCCGGCCGGGGCGCCCTCGGCCAGCGAGAGCGGCTCGCCGAGCATGACCGCGTCGGCGCCGCACCCGATCGCCTTCGCGATGTCACCGGAGGTGGAGATCCCGCCGTCGGCGATCAGGTGCACGTACCGGCCGCCGGTCTCGTCCAGGTAGTCACGGCGCGCGGCGGCGGCGTCGGCGATCGCGGTCGCCATCGGCACCCGGATGCCCAGCAC
Organism: Actinoplanes sp. NPDC023936; assembly: GCF_040639325.1. NCBI lineage: Bacteria > Bacillati > Actinomycetota > Actinomycetes > Micromonosporales > Micromonosporaceae > Actinoplanes > Actinoplanes sp. NPDC023936. The sequence goes on from NZ_JBEZZR010000006.1 coordinate 262,811, forward strand.
CGTGTCCGTGGTCGACCACTCGTCGGCGCCGACACCGACGATCACGCCGGCCGCGCCGGTACGCATCAGGTGCAGGGCCGTCTTGTAGTCGGTGCAGCCGCCGACGATGACCGGCAGGTCGAGGTCGGCGATGAACTCCTTGAGGTTCAGCGGCTCGTCCGTCGTGGACACGTGCTCGGCCGAGACCAGCGTCCCCTGGATCACCAGCAGGTCGACGCCCGCGTCCAGCACCACGGGGGCGAGGGTGAGGGTGTGCTGCGGCGACACCCGGACCGCGGTGATCACACCCGCCGCCCGGATCTGCCGGACCCGCTCGGCGATCAGCTCCGGCTTGATCGGCTCCGCGTACACCTCCTGCAGACGCTTCGTCGCGTCCACGTCCTCGTCCAGCGACGCGAGCTCTTCGAGGATCTTGGTGGGGTCCTCGTAGCGGGTCCAGAGGCCTTCGGCGTTGAGCACGCCCAGGCCGCCGAGGCGGCCCAGGGCGATCACCGAGTCCGGGCTCTGGGTGGCGTCGGACGGGTGCGCGACGCAGGGGATCTTGAAGGGGTACGCGTCGAGTTTCCACTCGGTCGACACGTCGTCCACGTCGCGGGTGCGGCGGCTCGGAACGATCGCGATGTCATCCAGGTGGTACCCGCGCTGTGCGGTCTTGCCGAGGCCGATCTCCACAACGTCACGCATGACTTTGAAACGCCTTCAGTCGTATTTAAGGGCGGTGGGCGGGGTGGTTCGAAGGCCTAGCGGGAGTGGTAGTTAGGAGCCTCGACCGTCATCTGGATGTCGTGCGGGTGGCTCTCCTTGAGCCCGGCCGCCGTGATCCGGATGAGCTGTCCCCGCTCCTGCAGGTCGGGGATGGTCTCCGCGCCCACGTAACCCATGGCAGCGCGCAGCCCGCCGATGAGCTGGTGCGCCACCCTGGACAGAGGACCACGATAGGGCACCTGTCCCTCGACGCCCTCCGGGACCAGCTTGTCCTCGTTCACATCCTGCTGGAAGTAGCGGTCCTTCGAGTACGACTTCGCCTGACCGCGGGACTGCATCGCGCCGAGCGAGCCCATCCCCCGGTACGACTTGAACTGCTTGCCGTTCACGAAGATCAGCTCGCCGGGACTCTCCTCCGAGCCGGCCAGCAGGCTGCCGAGCATCACAGTGCTCGCGCCGGCCACGATCGCCTTGGCGATGTCGCCGCTGTACTGAATGCCGCCGTCGCCGATCACCGGCACACCGGCGGGCTTGCACGCCCGGGTCGCCTCCATGATCGCGGTGATCTGCGGCACGCCGACGCCCGCGACGATCCGGGTGGTGCAGATCGCGCCCGGGCCGACGCCCACCTTCACCGCGTCCGCACCCGCTTCGACCAGAGCCTTCGCACCCGCGTAGGTCGCCACGTTGCCGCCCACGATGTCGATCGGGACGTCCTTCTTCAGCCGGGCGACCATCTCCAGCACGGCACGCTGATGCCCGTGCGCGGTGTCGACGATGACCACGTCCACCCCGGCGTCGACGAGAGCGCGGGCCCGCTTGTACGAGTCGTCGCCCACACCGACCGCCGCTGCCACCCGGAGCCGGCCCTGCGGGTCCTTCGCCGCGTTCGGGTACTGCTCGGATTTCGTGAAGTCCTTCACCGTGATCAGCCCGCGCAGGTGACCGCCCGCGTCGACGAGCGGCAGCTTCTCCACCTTGTGCTTGGCGAGCAGCTCCAGCGCCTGGTCCTTGCTCACCCCGACCGGCGCGGTGATCAGCGGCGCTTTCGTCATCACGTCGCGCACCTTGGCGTCGAAGTCGTTCACGAACCGCATGTCCCGGTTCGTCACGATGCCGACGAGCACGCCCTGGGCGTCCACCACCGGGGCGCCGGAGATCCGGTAACGCGCGCAGAGCGCGTCGACCTGGCGCAGGGTGTCGTCCGGGCCGCACGTCACCGGGTTGGTGATCATCCCCGACTCGGAGCGCTTCACCAGGTCGACCTGCGCCGCTTGGTCCTCCACCGAGAGATTGCGGTGCAGCACGCCGATGCCGCCCTGACGGGCCATGGCGATCGCCATGCGCGCCTCGGTCACGGTGTCCATGCCCGCCGAGAGCAGCGGCACGGAGAGCTCGACGTTGCGCGTCAGCCGCGTCACGGTGTTGACCCGGCTGGGAACGACGTCCGACTCACCGGGCTGAAGCAGCACGTCGTCGAAGGTCAGACCGAGGGGAACGGTGCGGGCGCTGTCTGTTTCCACAAATCATCCCTAGACAAGAGGCGGAGTCCATCATCCTACCCACCCCAGGTGGGAGCACCCGGGCGGCGGACAGAACGTGCGGGCCAGCACACCGTGCCCGGAGGTGAGTACGGTATGGGGGTGCAAGAAGAGCCGATCGACCCGTTCAACGGCGATCCCGCCGACCCGGCCGCCGGACTCGACGACCTCAACGAGGACGCCGAGTCCGAACCGCTGACCGAGGACGAACGGCAGGACGTCCTGGAGGACCTCTCCGACCTGGAGATCTACCAGGCGCTGCTGAGTCCGACCGGCATCCGGGGCCTGGTCATCGAGTGCGAGGACTGTCACGAGCCGCACTACTTCGACTGGGATCTGCTCCGTGGGAACCTGCGGCACCTGCTGGACAGTGGGCGGCCGCGGGTGCATGAGCCTGCGTATGACCCGGACCCTGATCATTACGTCACGTGGGAGTACGCCCGGGGGTATGCGGACGGGGTTCACGACACGTTGACTGAGGGGTCGGAAGAGGAAAACCCCGGTTAGGCAGTTCGCAAACGCAACTGACTTTGATTGGGGCTCCGCTTCGCTCCGCCCCGGCAAAACGCCTTGTACCCGGTGACTTGGCCACTGGTTTCCCGCCACCCGCAAACCCCGCGGGCGTCGAGTCTTAAGCCGTTTACAAGCGCAAACTGAATTTGATTGCTTCGCTTCGCTCCGCGGCAAAACGCCTTGTACCCGGTGACTTGGCCGCTGGTTTCCCGCCACCCGCAAACCCCGCGGGCGTCGAGAAACCAGTGGCCAAGTCACCGGCGGCGTTTTGCGGGCTGTTCTGTGGCTACGCCCTCGTGGGGAAACTAGAACACCCCATGGTTAGGCCACCAGGCCTGCGCGGAAGCCTGCGGCTACGGCGTGGGCTCGGTCTCTTGCGCCCAGTTTTCTGAATAGCCTGCGGGCGTGGGTTTTTACTGTGTCTTCGGAGACGAAGAGCTCTCGGCCGATCTCGGCGTTTGATTTGCCGTCTGCCATGCCTCTCAGGACCTGGAGCTCTCGTTCGGTGAGGGTCAGGCGTCTGCCCTGGGGGGCCGCCTCGGCCATGCCGGCCTCGTTGCCGGGCCAGGCCACCATCGGTCGGCCGGTTGCCGGATCGATGGGGGCGTCGCCTCGCTGAGCGGGGACCATCGGGGCGTTCGGGCCGAGCATCGCCGGGACGGCTGCCGCGTTCTGCACACCCAGGCCGCCGGGACCGTTGTGATACTGACCTCGGGTTCCCGGGGCGTTGGTGTTCCGCGTGCCGCCGGCCACCGTGGCCGGCTGAGCGTTCGCTCCGTTTATCGGCATGCCCTGCGGGCGGACCGGGAGCAGCAGTAGGAGCAGCGCCTTGGCGACGACGCTGACCAGGTCGTGCTCGACGCCGCGGATGACGCCCCGGGCGCCGGCGGCAACGGCCGCCGCAGCTACCCGCGGGTCTTCCGCCCCGAACAGCACTAGTTGCGCCTGTGGGGCGCGTGCGAGCACGCGCCGGGTGAACCCGACACTGTCGGGCCGGGTCACGGCGGTGTCAGCAAGGACCACTTCGGCCGGCCGTTCCGCCAGTCGGATCATGGCCTCGGTCTCGCTGACCGCGGTCCGGACGACACCGGTCATGCCGAGCCGGGCCGCGGTGGACGCGACGGTCTGGGCCGCCAACGGGGTTCGGACGCACACGAGGACGGTACGCACAGTGATCCTCCTTCTCTCTCAGAGGAGATCACGCGAGGGCCGCAGCATTACGCGCTTTAGATGGAAAAAATGGGAAAGATGGGTATGACTTGCCACCCCTTTGCCATACCGCTCGCGAAGACATCGACATGTTGCGTGTGAGCCGGCGATCGCCGGGGTACACCCGCCAAAGGCCTGGGCACAGGCCCCTCATGACGAACGCTCCGCGGTGCCGCGCGGGAGGAGGGTGTTGATGTCGAACGTTCGCAGACTGCCCGGGCCCATCGCCGACCTGTGGGACTGGCAACGACTGGGCAATTGCCGTGGCCGGGACAGTGCGCAGTTCTTCCACCCCGACGGCGAGCGCGGATCGTCCCGCAATCGCCGCGAGGCCAAGGCCAAGGCGATGTGCGGCGCGTGCCCGGTCCGGGCCGAGTGCGCCGCCCACGCTCTGGCGGTTCGCGAGCCGTACGGAGTCTGGGGAGGTTTCAGCGAATCGGAGCGGCTGCGGCTGCTCGCGGTCGGCTGGGAGGACCTGGCGGATCGTCACGGACGAGTCGACCTTGCCCGGCTCGAGGCGCGCCTCGGCCGGCCCCACAAGACGGCAGTGCCCGCACAACGGCAGGCACCCGCGGCCTGACGCCGCCCGGCACGCGGCATCACCACACGGCTGGCGACACGGTCCGGGGCAACGGGCCGTGCCGGGTGATTCAGCGGTTCTTCAACCGCATCGGTGGACATGCAAGCCACCGTATGAGCGACTTGCGTTTCCGAGTCGGACCGCCAGTGCGCCTTTTGGACACCAGAGGCGGCTTCCGGCTACTCGACACTCACCTTGACCTGGTGCCACCCCGTGGCGCCGTCCGGCGCGGGCGGCGCCACGTTCGCCATCTGTGTCACACCGTCGGTATCGGTCGCCCGAACTCGCAGGATGTGCTCACCGGACGTGGCCTCCCAGGGGTGACTCCACTGCCGCCAGGTGTCCGCGGAGACCGCCGGGGCGAGTGACGCGGGCGTCCACGGGCCGTCGTCCACCTGCACCTCGACCTTGGCGATCCCGCGGTGCTGTGCCCACGCCACCCCGGCCACCATGATCGAGCCGGCGGCCCGGGAAGTGCCGTCGCGCGGGGTGTCGATTCGCGACTGGGTCTTGATGGGCGCCTGCGCCGACCAGCCCCGAGGCACCCAGTAGGCATCGAAGTCGGCGAACCGGGTCAGCTCGATCTCGGTGATCCACTTGCACGCGGAGACATATCCGTAGAGTCCGGGAACGATCATTCGTACCGGGAACCCGTGCGCGACCGGCAGCGGTTCTCCGTTCATCCCGACAGCGAGCAGCGCGTCCCGCCCGTCCCGCAGCACCGAGGTCGGCGCGCCGCAGGTCCACCCGTCCGCCGACCGCTGCACCACCTGGTCCGCGCCGGGCAGCGGATCCGCCTCGTCCAGCAGATCCTTGATCGGCGTGCCGAGCCAGAGCGCGTTGCCGATCAGGTCGCCGCCCACCTCGTTCGACACGCAGGCGAGCGTCACATACCGCTCCACCATCGGCCGGCGCAACAGCTCGTCCCAAGTGATCTCGATCGGGTTCCGAACCATCCCGTGGATGCGTAAACGCCACGTCGCCGGGTCCACCTGCGGCGTGACCAGCGCGGTATCGATACGGTAGAAATCCCGGTTCGGAGTGACGTAGGGAACCGCTCCGGACACCTGGGCGCCGCTCGGCACCACCGGCACGCTCCCCGCCGCGGCCGGCAGCGCGACCGCCTGCCGGGCCACGTCCACCGCGCGGCGCGAGCTGAGCAACCTGCCGCCGGCCGCGGCGCCTGCCGCCACCCCCGCGACGATCCCCAGATCCCGGAGGAACAACCGCCTCCGGTACGGGGTACCGCCCGGTCCCGCCACCCCCGGTTCCGGGTCGTCCGGTTCCGGGTCCTCCTGCTCCGCGCGGCGCCGCAAGTGCCGTAACACGAACAGTCCGGCCACGGCCCCGAGCAGCGACGGCAACGCGCCCCCGGCGCCGGCGCCCTCCCGGGTCACCGCGGCAGCCGCCCCGACCAGTCCGAACAACCCGATCCCGGCAACCGCCAAGGCCCACCGGCGTAGCGCGAGCACGCCCAGCCCGTACGCGTAAAGGCCCAGCAGAATCGCCGTGCCGGACAACAACGCGGTCTTGTCGTGCACCCCGAAGACCCGGATGCCGAAGTCCTTCACCGCCGCCGGCACGTGGTCGACGACCACACCACCGACCGCCACGAGCGGCCCGGATCCCGCCCCGGTGCCGACCCCGACAAGCTCAGCCACCCCGAGCGCCGCCCCCGCCGCCGCGACCCCGGCAAGTCCACCCCGCACGCTGCTTCTCACCCCGCCATCCTCTCTCGCGCCGGACGGCGGAGCCGAGGTCACCGGCGGAGCTTCTGGATGGCCCAGACGATGCCCCAGCCCGCCAGCGCGGCGAAGGCCAGGAAGACCACCGCGATGGTGACCTCCAGCGCGACCTCCTCGCTGTCGGCCGCCGCGCCGATGCCGATCAGCAGGCCGAAGGCGGCGAAGAAGAGGAACAACGGGGAGAGCGCCACCAGCACGACGACCGGCCACGCCTTCCCTGCTGACGTGTCGGCCGGCGGGACTGCCGCTGCCGGGTTCGGGACCGGGATGCGCCGCGGGTCACGGGCCGGCATCGCCGCCCAGAGCTCGCGCGGCACCCGGGCGTCGAGCGCAGGCACCACGGCGTGACCGTTCGGGTACATGCTCGGCTCGAACGTCACCTGGATGCCGTCGTGGCCGACGAACCGCCGGGCGCCGTCCGGCCAGGTCAGCAGCACCGAGCACTGGTCGTAGAAGACCGTCGCGGCGGAGCCGTCGTCGACCACGCTCACACCCCGGTCGCCGGCGACGAACGTGACGCCCTGGCCCTCCAGGCAGGGGTACCTCGTACCCTCCACCACCTGGTCCGAGTCGCGGGGCGCCGGCGTGTACCCGGCCCAGTCAGCGCCGGTGCGGCCCGGCGTCATCAGCAGGCCGTCGGCGAACGCGGCGGAGGCGACCGCCGCCACGTCCGCCACGGTGACCGCGCGCACCTCGGCGATCAACTCCTCGACGGTCTGCACCGGGCGGCCGGCGAGCAGGTTGAACGCCTGGCCGGGCAGCCGCGTCCCGTTCTCCTCGGCACGGGTCAGCTCCTCGACCCGCTGGTTCACCACGGCCGTCACGTCCGCCTCGTCGACGAGCCCGAGCCGGAACGAGGCGAGCACGTCGACGAAACCGCCGAGCACGGCGCCCTGCTTCTCCGGCAGCGCGTCGGCGAACGCGGTGATCACGGCCCGGCCGCCCGCGCGGGGCTCGTAGCCGGCCTGCACGGTGTAGGAGAGGCCGCTCTCCTGGCGCAACGAGCGGAACAGCGCCCGCTCCAGCACCCCGGAGAAGATCCCGGCGCTGGTGGAGCGGTCGACGACGGCGTCCCAGGCGACCACGTTGGACGGACCGGGGAAGTACGCCGGCCGTACCGGAAGGGCTGACGACGGCGCCGGCGCCGGACGACGCAGCCCGTGCGGCAGACGAAGGTCCAGCCCGGCGGGAACCGCCGGGCCGGCGATCCAGAGCACGGCGTTCTCCACCGTGAAGTAGTGCGCCACCCAGGCCCGCAGGTCGTCCGGGGTGATCCCGGACAGGCCCCACTCCGGATAGGTGGCCACGCCGTAGTCGCGGGCGCCGTGCCGCCACAGCGGCAGCGCCTCGGTCGGCCCCTCGCCCCGGGTGTTCTCCTCGGTGCGCAGGATCTCCTTCTCGGTGGGGAGCCGGTGCATCGGCAGGTCGTTCAGCGCGGTGCAGACGCCGTTGAGGAACGCGACGATGTCGGCCTCGGCGCCCTGCATGTGGAAGAACGTGTACTCCGTACCGGTGGCGCCGTTGTAGTGGTAGTCGGCGACCCCGAAAGCGTGCAGCGCCAGATGCTCGACGAGGTGGGTGATGCCCCGCCGGGCCAGCGGCTCGTCCGCGAAGCCGACCCGGAAGACCAGTCCGGCGTGCATCGGCCCGGTGGTCGGCGCGAGCACCGTGGGTATGCCACCGACCTCGGTCTGCGTGATCATCGCGCTCCTCCCAGCGCCCAGGAGCGGGCCTTGCGGAACTCGCCCACCGGATCGTCGCTCAGGTAGTCCCACGGGTGCTCGGTCGCCAGGTTGCCGAGCGGCCCGAACGCGGAGGCCGCCGCCCGCTGATCGTCCAGCAGCGTGAACACCAGCGCGAACGTGCTCAGCGCTTCCAGCCAGCCGTAACCGCGGGTGAAGGCGGGATCCCAGATGGACCGCTGAGCGGCCTGGTAGATCTCCGCCCGGACCTGCTCCTGCGCCAGGTAACCGAGCATCGCGGGCCGGCCGTCGAGTTCCAGCACGTGCTCGATGTGCGCCTCGGCGACGAGCACGCCGTGCGGTGAGCCGGGTGGCGCGGCGGCCGCGGCGTCCCGGGTGAACTCGTGCAGCTGCTCCCAGCTCCCGCTCCACTTGGGACAGAGTGTCTGCAGCAGCTGGAGCTGGCCGGGCAGGTGGTGCGGGTCGGCGGCGACCAACCGGTCGTACCGGCGGCGGGCCTCGGCGAGACCGAGTTCCAGGCCGCGGGCCGAGGTGAGCCGTGCCTTCCAGATGGCCGGGTCCTCCGGGTGGTACGCGGCGCCGTCGATCAGCACCTGCTCCGCCTTGCAGAGCCAGTCCCGGAAAGCGGCGAACTGCTCCTGACTGACGTGCTGCGCGCGGGCGCCCGTGCGGATCTTCCAGCCGACGTCGATCAGGTGCGTGCCGAGCAGGGCGGACGCCGTGCCGTCGCGGGGGTCCTGACGCAGCACCGGGCGCAGGAAGTCCTCGATGCCCGGCGTCTCGGAGACGTCCCGGATCAGCGCGGTGCGCTCCATCGGCGCGGCGGCGTCGAGCACCGCACGGCAACCCGGCCAGTCACGCCGGGCGAGCGCGGCACGCAGGACCGCCGTCTCCGGGTACGCGGCCGCGCGGTCCAGGACCACGTCGGTAGGTACTGACATGGCGGGCAGCATAGAGGCCGATCACCACCCGCGCGACGGTGATCCCACAGTCACCCGTTCGGCCGGGAGATGCCCCAGATGTCACGCCAGCCGCGCCGGGGCTGCGGGATCGCGTCCGGGTCACGGGGCGGCATGTCGATGCGCAGCGCGGGTGGCGTCCGGCTGTCGATGTCGGCCACCACGGCGGCGCCACCCGCGTAGAGGGTGGGTTCGACCCGGACCGCGATCGCGTCGTCGCCGATCAGCCTGCGGCCGCCGTCCGGCCAGGCCAGCACGGCGGCGCAGGAGTCGTACCGGACGGTGCGGATCGCGTCGTCCTCGACCACGCTCACCCCGTCCTCGCCGTGCACCAGCCGCAGGCCGCGATTGCCGCGGGCCCGATGGGTACGGCCGGTCACCGTCGAGGCGGAGACCTCGGGCGCGGCGGTGTACCCCTCCGGTCCGGCAGTGGTCCCGGCCGGCGCCATCAGCAGGCCGGCCGGGTACGCGGCGGCCGCCACCCGGGCGACCTCGTCCACCGTGACCGACCGGACCTCGGCGACCGCCTCGTCGAGGCCGCGCACGCCCCGGCCGGCGAGGACGTTGAACGCCTGACCGGGCAGCCGTCCGCCGCGCTCCTCGGCCGCCAGCAGACCCTCGCAGGTCAGTTTCACCACAGTGGACACGTCGGCGGCCTCCACCCGGCCGTCCCGCATCGCGGCCAGCACACCGGTCAGACCGGCCAGGACTCCGGGCCGGTCGGCAGGCGCCGCGTCGGCGACCGCGGTGATCCGGGCGGTCCGGGCGGCCCGGGGCTCGTACTCGGTGCGGACCTCGTGCCGGACGCCGCGCCGGGTCAGGTCCCGGCCGAGCTGCCGCTCCAGCACGTTGGCGAAGACGGCGGCGCGGGCCTCCCGGCGTACCACGGTGTCCCAGGCGACGCTCTCGGCGTGACCGGTTCCCCGGTGCCCGGCGAACCAGGCCGGCGTGACCGGCAGCGCGCAGGACGGCACCGGCGTGGGCTGGCGCACCCCGTCCGGCAGGTCCAGCCGCAGGCCCGCCGGCACCTCGTCGCCGGCTATCCAGAGCGCGGCGTTCTCCCGGCTGAAGAACTGTGCGACCCAGGCGTGCAGATCCTCGCCGGTCAGTCCGTGCAGGCCACGTTCGTGGAAGCTCGGCATGCCGTAGTCCCGGGCGCCGTACCGCCACATCGACCGCGGTTCGGGCTGCCGGCCGGCGCTCTCCGACCGCAGCACCTCGATCTCCGCGGCGATCCGCTCGGCGGGCAGGTCACGCAGCGCCGTGCAGACCCGGTTGAGGAATGCGGCGATGCGGTCGGCGGAACCGCGTACATGGAAGAAGGTGTGCTCGACCCCGGTCGTGCTGTTGGTGTGCGCGCCGGCCTCGCCGAGGCCGTGCAGCGCGAGGTGTTCGACGAGGTGGGTGATGCCCCGCCGGACCAGTGGCTCGTCCGCGAGACCGACCCGGAAGACCAGGCCGGCGTGCGTTTCCCCGGTGACCGGCGCCAGCACCGCGGGCACGCCGTCCACCTCGAGTTGCTTGATCATCCCGGGCCTCGGCGGGCGGCACGCGGGAAACGACGCGGGGGCATGGCGGGCAGCATAGATCCACCGCAATGACCCCCGGCCAGAGGGGAGGCCGGATTTCAGGACAGCAGCGGGTCGTCCAGCAGGTGCTCGAACGCGAGTTCGGCCGCGCCGATCAGGGCGGCGTCGGCACCGAGCTCGGGCGTGCGCAACCGGACGTGCTCGCGGCAGGCCGGCAGCCCGACCGCGTTGAGCCGGCTGCGGATCTGCGCGGCGGCGCCGAGGTAGACGTCGCGGAGCGTGCCCCCGAAGATCACGACTTCCGGGTTGAAGATGTTGACCAGGTTGCCGACGCCGAAGCCGAGCCAGTCGCCGACCTGGCGCAGCGCGTGCTGTGCCTGACTGTCCCCGCGCATCGCGGCGTCGACCACCGCGAGCACCGCGTCCCGCCCGGAGCGGTCGGCCCGGCCGGCCACCCGGAGCAGCGCGTGCTCACCGATCTCGGTCTCCCAGCAGCCGCGCGAACCGCAGGAGCACGGCCGCCCGTACGGGTTGACCACCATGTGCCCGACCTCGCCGCTGTATCCGCCGTGCCCGGTGACCCGGTGCCCGCCGGCCACGATCCCGGCGCCCACTCCCACGTCACCGTAGAGGTAGATCACGTTGTCGCAGCCCACGGCCGCGCCACGGGAGTGCTCGGCCAGGGCGCAGACGTCCGCGTGGTTGCCGAGGGTGAGCCGGCCGGACTCGCCGAGCTCGGCGAGCAGCGCGTCGCCGACCGGTTCCTCGGCCCAGCCGATCGTCGGGGCGAGCCGGACCACGCCGTCCGCGCGCCGGACCATGCCGGCCACGGCGAGGCCGCTGCCCACGCATCGGGCGTCGTCCGGCACCCCGGCGCGCATCTGCCGGACGAACCGGGCCAGTGGCTGCACCGCGTCGTCGGCGCTCATCCCGGGCGGGCGCTCGGTCTCGTACTGTTCCAGAATCCGTCCGCCGAGGCCGACCCGCGCCGCACGCAGCCGGTCCACCTCGATGCTCAGCGCGTAGGCGTACACCCGCCCGGACTCGGGCCGGACGACCAGCGAGGGTCGACCGGCCCGGCCGGTTTCGCGTGGCGCCGCCTCGCTGACCAGCCCGACGCTGGTCAGCTCGGCGGTGAGGGCCCCGATGGTGCTGCGGTTGAGGCCGAGCCGGTTCGTCAGTTCCGCCCGGGACGTGGCGCCGTGCACATGCACGTACCGGAGCAGTGTCCCGAGGTTGTGCCGGCGTACCTCCTCCTGGGTGGGGCCGGCTCGCATCAGCTTCCCGATGCGGAGGCTCTGCGCCGGGCCAGGGCGTCGACGCTCGCCGCCGCCAGCAGGATCAGACCGGTCACGATGAAGCGGATGCCGGACTCGTAGCCCATCAGGCCCATGCCGTTGTCGATCACCGCGATCACCGCGCCACCGATCACCGCGTTGATCACCTTGCCCTTGCCGCCGAAGAGGCTGGTCCCGCCGATGACCGCGGCGCCGACCGAGTAGAGCAGGATGTTGCTGCCACCGGTGTTCGGGTCGACCGAGCTGGCCCGGCTGACCACGAGGATGCCGCCGATCGCGGCCATGAACGAGCAGATCACGAAGACCGAGATGCGGATCCGGTCCACCGAGATACCCGCGCGCCGGGCCGCCTCGGCGTTGCCACCGACCGCGTAGATGTGCCGGCCGTACGTGGTGCGGCCGAGCACGAACGTCCAGATGATCAGGAACACCGCGATGATCGGCACGACGATCGGCACGCCCTTGAGCGAGTTGATCGCCGGGTTGATCGACCGCTCCTGGGCGAGGATGTAGGTACCGGCGATCAGCAGCACGGCGAGGCCGCCGATCCGGGACAGGACGATGCCGATCGGGTCGGCGATCAGGCCCCGCTTGATCCGGCTGCGGTACCGGTTGAGCTGCACGAACGCGTAGCCGGCGATGCCGACCAGCGTGACGATCCAGCTCCAGGTCACCGACATGCTCGACTTGTTCAGCGCGAGGACGAACTCGTCGGTGATCGAGATGTTCTTGCCGCCGGAGAGCAGGAGCAGCAGGACACCCTGGAAGCCGAGGAACGCGGCCAGGGTCACCACGAACGACGGGATGCCCAGCTTCGCCACCAGCGTGCCCAGCGCCAGGCCGATCACGATGCCGGTGAGCATCGCGGCCGGGATCGCCACGTACCAGGGCAGGCCCTCGTTCGTGAGCAGGATCGCCATCACCGCGCCGCAGACGCCGCTGGCGAAGCCGGCGGAGAGGTCGATCTCGCCGAGGAGCAGGACGAAGACCAGGCCCATCGCGATGAAGACGACCTGGGCGCTCTGGTTGAACAGGTTGGCGAAGTTCAGCGCGCTGAGGAACGTGTCGGTGCGGGCGATGCCGAAGATCAGGACCAGTACCAGAAGTCCGAGGACCGCCGGAAGCGAACCGAGATCGCCACCGCGGACCCGGCCCCAGTAGTCGCGGATGTGGCTGCTGACCGTGGGCTTGACGGCCTGGATGCCACCGGCCGTGGTGGTCGTGGTGGTGGTCACTGTCCGTCTCCCGGCGTGATGTCGATGAACTCGGAAGGCTTCTCCGGCGGCAGGCCGAGATTGCCGCTGCGCCCGCCGGTGATCAGCTCGACGACCTGGGAGTGGGTCACCTCGGAGGCCTTCACCTGCGCGGCCATCCGGCCCAGGTAGAGCGTCGCGATCCGGTCCGAGACCGCGAACACGTCGTTCATGTTGTGCGAGATCAGGACCACGCCGAGGCCGTTGTCGGCGAGCCGGCGGACCAGCTCGAGCACCTGCGCGGTCTGCGCGACGCCGAGCGCCGCGGTCGGCTCGTCGAGGATGACCACGCGGCTGTTCCAGAGCACCGCCTTGGCGATCGCCACGGTCTGGCGCTGACCACCGGAGAGGCTGGCGACCAGCTGGCGCAGGGACTTGACGGTGCGTACCGAAAGGCTCCGCAGCGTCTCGCCGGCCATCTCCTCCATCGTCGCCTCGTCGAGGACGATCCCGGACTTCTTCTCCCGGCCGAGGAACATGTTCTGGACGATGTCCAGGTTGTCGCAGAGCGCGAGGTCCTGATACACGACTTCGATGCCGAGGGCGGCGGCGTCGCGCGGGGAGTGGATCGCGACCTCCTTGCCGTCGAAGACGACCGTGCCCGCGTCGTGCGTGTAGATGCCGCTGATGCATTTGACCAGCGTGGACTTACCGGCGCCGTTGTCGCCGACCAGGGCGGTGACCTCGCCCGGATAGACGCTCAGCCCGACGTCGTGCAGGACCTGGACGGGACCGAAGCTCTTGTCGATCCCGCGCAGCTCCAGAAGGGGTGTCGCGGCCACTGATGGTTCTCCTTCGTAAGGTGACCGGTTTCGCCGGGGGCTCGACCACGTCGTCGTGTGTCCGCCGCCTGCGCCAGGGGTGTCGCAACCGATTCCGGCGCCGCCCACGCGAGCGTGGGCGGCGCCGTCCTCAGCCGTTACGACTCACTCGGTTGCGTCAGCGTCAGCTGATGCCCGCGTCGGTGCAGGCCTTGGCGAACTCAGCGGTGCAGAGCTCCTCCTTGGTCACGAAGCCGTCCGCGACGACGTCCTTGACGTTCGCCTTGGTGATCGACTGCGGCTTGAGCAGCACGGACTTGACGTCCTTCTTGGACTCCGGGTCGGTGACGGAACCGGTCGCCGAGGTCGGCGCCTGGCCCTTCGCCAGCGCGATCGCCAGCTCGGCAGCCGCGTCGGCCTCATCCTTGATGGCCTTGTAGACCGTCATGCACTGGTCGCCGACGAGGATGTTCTGCAGACCCTGGACGGTGGCGTCCTGGCCGGTGACCGGGATCTGGCCGTTCAGCTTGTTCTTCTTCAGCACCTGGATGGCCGCGTTGCCGAGACCGTCGTTGGCGGCGAGAACACCCTTGATGTCCTTGTTCGTGGTCAGCATCTGCTCGAAGAGCGTGCCGCCCTGAACGTTGTCCCAGTCCGGAACGTCCTGGTCCGGGCCCTTGACGTACTCGTTGGCGTCGAACTTGGGCTTGATGACCGAGTCGTAGCCCTGCTTGAAGAGGGTGGCGTTGTTGTCGGTCGGCGAACCGTTCAGGTACGCCACGACCGGCTTGGTCGCCTTCTTCTCGGTGAGGCAGTCGATCAGACCCTGACCCTGCAGCTTGCCGACCTCGACGTTGTCGAACGACACGTAGTAGTCGGCGCCGCCGTTGAGGGTGAGGCGGTCGTAGTCGATCGTGGCGATGCCGGTGGCCTTCGCCTGATCCAGCACGGCCTTGCCGGTGCCGGAGTCCAGGTTGACGATCATCAGAACCTTGACGCCGCTGGAGATCATGCCGTCCGCGATCGTCTGGAACCGGGCCTTGTCACCCTGCGCGTTCTGGATGTCGGCCTCCACGCCGGCCGCCTTGAAGGCGTCGGTGAGGTACTTGAGGTCGGCGGTCGCCCAGCGCGCGGAGCTCTTGGTGTCCGGCAGGATCACACCGACCTTGCCGGCCGACGCGCCGCTCGTGCTGCCGCTTCCGGCGTCGCCGCCGTCCTCGTCGCTGCCACACGCGGCCATGCTTCCGGTGGCCAGGAGGCCGACCGCGGCAAGGGCGAACAGTCCCTTACGCATTCCTTATGTCCTTTCGGGGGGTAAATCCGGGGCCTTGGTTCGGATTTGTCAGGGCTGATGCGCAGCCGGAGGGGTGCACGGCGCCCTGGGACCGATGGATGAGGAACCGGTTTGTTGTGCCCGGCAACGTATTCCGGCGGTGGCCGAGAACACAAGGCGCAATGAAGATCTATCTCGTAACGAGGGATAACAATCCGGCAACACGGCGCGGTTACCAGGGCGTACTCACGCCCGCCAAGAACGTCATCGGATACACACACGGTGACGCTGCGTTGATCTGTTTGCAGATACCGGGGAAACCGACGTTTCTCCCGGGTGACTAGGATGCCCCGGCTTCAGCCCCGGATCGGGGCCACTGTCGCGCTGGTCAGGCGGATGAGATCGGCCGGCGCGAGGGAGACCTGAAGGCCACGGCGGCCCGCCGAGACGTACATCAGGTCGAGGGCGGACGCCGTGTCGTCGATCACGGTGAGGAGTCGGCGGCGCTGCCCGAGCGGGCTGATGCCGCCCCGGACGTACCCGCTGCTGCGCTCGGCGGCGGTCCGGTCGGCGAGGACGGCGCGCTTGCCCCCGGCGGCCTGCCCGAGCGCTTTCAGGTCCAGGTCACCGGTCACCGGCACGACGCCGACCACCAGCTTCCCGTCGACCTCGGCGATCAGCGTCTTGAAGACCCGGGCCGGCGGGGCACCGAGGAACTCGGCGACCAGGGCGCCGTAGTTGGGGGCGTCCGGCGACACCTCGTACGGATGCAGGGTGTGCGGAACCCGCTCGGCGGCCAGCAAGACGGTGGCCGGCGTGCCGGCCGCTTTCTTCGCCATGCCGGGCAGGCTACTCGTTCAGGCCGCCGTAGTGATCAGCACCACCGGCGCGCCGTCGACCCGGGTCAGCACCAGGCCGGCCCCGTTCGGGCCGGAGAGCCGCAGGTCCTTGCGCAGCTGGTCGGGCACGAGCGCCGAGCCGCGCTTGCGGATCTCCAGGCGGCCGATGCCCCGCTCGCGGAGCAGCGCCCGCAGCTTCTTCAGCGAGAACGGCATCACGTCCGTCACACCGAGCCGCCGGGCGAACGGCGTGTCCACCGGGTCGTCGGTGTAGACGTAGGCGATCTCCCGGTCACCCAGCCGGCCACCCACTGTCGCGGCGAACTCGGCCACCAGGTGCGAGCGGACCACCGCCGGGTCCGGGTCGTAGAGGTACGCGCCGACCGGCCCCACCGGCGCGGCCTCGACCCCGGAGCCGGTCAGCTCGCTGACGCCGCCCGCAGCGAGAAGCGTCGCCCGCCGGGGCTCCCGCGCCAGCGGCCCGCACCAGAACGCCGCCTCGACCAGATCGCCGCCGACGCTGACCCACTCCCCCTCGGCGCCCGGTGGCAGCAGCGCGTGATCGATGCCGGGCGCCAGCTTCAGCGCGGTCCGCGGCACCCGGTCCGGCAGCGCGGCCACGAAGTCCCACGGCGGCGAGTAGGACTTCGGGTCGAACACCCGGCCGCGACCCGCCTGCCGCCGCGCCGGGTCGGCGAAGACCGCGTCGTACTTCTCCACCTCGACCGTCGTGGCGTCCGCGCACTCCACCGTGATCAGGCCGGCCAGACCGAGCGCCTCGGCGTTGGCAGCGGCGACAGCGGCGGTCAGCGGATCGGCGTCGACAGCGTGCACCCGGATGCCCTGCCGGGCCGCGGCGATCGCGTCGGCGCCGAGGCCGCAGCCGAGATCCGCCATCGAGCGGGCGCCCGCCGCGGCGAGACGCGCCGCGCGCCGGGCGGCGACCTCGGCCCGGGTGGCCTGCTCCAGCCCCGGACGGGTGAAGAACATCCGGGTGGCGTCCGGCCCGAACTTGCATGCCGCGCGGCCGCGCAAACTAGCCTGGGTCAAGGCGGCTGCGGCGAGTTCCGCGCCGATGCCCCGGGCGCGCACGGCCGAGGCGGCGGCGAGTGGCTCGGCATCACCCACCTCGGCCGCCACGGCCAGGGCTTCGGCTCCGGCAGGGGTCAGCAGACGAGACAGCAACTCAGGGGTCACGACAGGCATTCTCCCCGGCGTGACAGGCTGGCACTCTGGTTGACGGAGTGCTAGTTCCGGAATAGTCTCCGGTTAGCACTCTCAACATGAGGGTGCCAGCCGCCCGGCCCGTCCGTGCGGTTAGGCGCCAGGCGGACCGGCACCCGCGACGACGGCCCCGCCCGGTGGCATGAGGCATGAGACCGGCCTGGTTCATGGCCGGCGAAACCTGTACCCAGGAGGGTATGCCCGTGACTACCGCGACCAAGGTTGCGATCAAGCCGCTCGAGGACCGCATCGTGGTCCAGGCGAACGAGGCTGAGACCACGACCGCTTCCGGCATCGTGATCCCCGACACCGCCAAGGAGAAGCCGCAGGAGGGCACCGTCCTCGCTGTCGGCCCCGGCCGGATCGACGACAAGGGCAACCGCGTTCCGCTCGACGTCAAGGTCGGCGACGTGGTCCTCTACTCGAAGTACGGCGGCACCGAGGTCAAGTACGCCGGCGAGGAGTACCTGGTGCTCTCCGCCCGCGACGTCCTCGCGGTCATCGAGAAGTAAGACCTGACTGATTGCGCCAGCGCCCTGTTCCGATGACTCGGGGCAGGGCGCTGGTGCGTGAAGGGACCATAGATGGCGAAGATTCTCAGTTTCTCTGACGACGCCCGGCACCTCCTGGAGCACGGGGTCAACACGCTCGCCGACACGGTCAAGGTCACCCTCGGGCCGCGCGGTCGCAACGTCGTCCTGGACAAGAAGTTCGGTGCTCCCACGATCACCAACGATGGTGTGACCATCGCCAAGGAGATCGAGCTCACCGACCCGTACGAGAACCTTGGCGCGCAGCTCGTCAAGGAGGTGGCGACGAAGACCAACGACGTCGCCGGCGACGGGACCACCACCGCGACCGTGCTCGCGCAGGCGCTGGTCCGCGAGGGCCTGCGCAACGTGACTGCGGGCGCCAACCCGATCGGCCTCAAGCGGGGCATGGACAAGGCCAGCGAGGTCGTGTCCAAGGCGCTGCTGGCCAAGGCCGTCGAGGTCGCCGACCACAAGGCGATCGCGAACGTGGCCACCATCTCGGCCCAGGACGCCACCATCGGCGAGCTGATCGCCGAGGCGATGGACCGGGTCGGCCGCGACGGTGTCATCACCGTCGAGGAGGGCTCGGCCATGCTGACCGAGCTCGAGGTCACCGAGGGTCTGCAGTTCGACAAGGGCTTCATCTCGCCGAACTTCGTGACCGACGCGGAGTCGCAGGAGGTCGTCCTCGAGGACGCGTTCATCCTGCTGACCACGCAGAAGATCTCCAGCATCGAGGAGCTGCTCCCGCTGCTGGAGAAGGTGCTGCAGGCCGGCAAGCCGCTGCTGATCGTCGCCGAGGACGTCGAGGGCCAGGCCCTCTCCACCCTCGTGGTGAACGCGCTCCGCAAGACCATCAAGGTCGCCGCGGTGAAGGCTCCGGGCTTCGGTGACCGCCGCAAGGCGATCCTGCAGGACCTCGCGATCGCGACCGGTGGCGAGCTGATCGCCCCCGAGCTCGGCTACAAGCTCGACCAGGTCGGCATCGAGTCGCTGGGCAGCGCCCGGCGGATCGTCGTCGACAAGGAGAACACCACGATCGTCGACGGCGGTGGCAACAAGGCCGACGTCACCGACCGGGTCGCCCAGATCCGCAAGGAGATCGAGGCGTCCGACTCCGACTGGGACCGGGAGAAGCTCCAGGAGCGTCTCGCGAAGCTCGGCGGCGGCATTGCGGTGATCAAGGTCGGCGCGGCCACCGAGGTCGAGATGAAGGAGCGCAAGCACCGCATCGAGGACGCCATCGCGGCGACCAAGGCGGCTGTCGAGGAAGGCACCGTCCCCGGTGGCGGCGCCGCTCTCGCGCAGGTCTCCAAGGAGCTCGACGGTGACCTCGGCCTGACCGGCGAGGAGGCCATCGGTGTCTCCATCGTGCGCAAGTCGCTGGTGGAGCCGCTGCGCTGGATCGCGCAGAACGCCGGGCACGACGGTTACGTCGTGGTCGGCAAGGTCGCCGAGCTGGGCTGGGGCCACGGCCTCAACGCGGCCACCGACGAGTACGTCGACCTGGCCGCGGCCGGCATCATCGACCCGGTGAAGGTGACCCGTAACGCGGTCTCCAACGCCGTCTCGATCGCCGGCCTGCTGCTCACCACGGAGAGCCTCGTGGTGGAGAAGCCGGCCGAGGCGGCCCCGGCCGCCGCCGGTGGCGGTCACGGGCACAGCCACGGTGGCCACGGCCACCAGCACGGCCCGGGCTTCTGACCGGTCAGCGAACGTGGAAGGGCGCACCTGCGGTGCGCCCTTCTTCCTTTTCCGGCTGGCCCTGCCAGGAGCCCTTTTCCGGCTGGCCCTGCCAGGAGCGCCACAGAGCCGCGTACGCCCCGTCGGCCGCCAGCAGCTCGTCGTGCGACCCCAGTTCGGTGATCATCCCGTCCTCCACGACCGCGACCCGGTCCGCGTCGTGCGCCGAGAAGAGCCGGTGCGCGATCGCCACCACGGTCCGCCCGCGCACCACCGCCGCGAGGCTCTGCTCCAGATCGCGGGCCGCCCGCGGGTCGAGCAGCGCGGTCGCCTCGTCGAGCACCAGCGTGTGCGGATCGGCCAGGATCAGCCGGGCGAGCGCGACCTGCTGGGCCTGCGCCGGCGAGAGCGGCAACCCGCCGGCGCCCACCACCGTCGCCATGCCGTCCGGCAGGGCGTCGACCCAGTCCAGGGCGTGCACGGCGGCCAGCGCCGCCCGTACCTCGCCCTCGGGGACGCCGGGGCGCACCAGCGCGACGTTCTCCCGCAGCGTGCCGATGAAGATGTGATGTTCCTGGGTCACCAGCGCGACCTCGGCGCGCAGCCGCTCCGGCGGCAGCGCCGCCACCGACACGTCCCCCACCGTGACGCTGCCGGCCGTCGGGTGGTGCACACCCGCCAGCAGCCGGCCGAGGGTGGACTTGCCGGCGCCGGAGACGCCCACCACGGCGAGCCGCTCACCGGGCTGCAGGCTGAGGTCGATGCCGTGCAGCACCTCGCGGTCGGACCGATACGCGAACCGCACCCCGCGCAGCTCGATCCGGCTCCCGGACGGCTCCGGGCCGGTGACCGCCGGCGCCGCCTGCGCGGTGACGCCGAGCAACCGGGCCAGTGAGGCCGCCCCCACCTCCAGCTCGTCGAGCCAGGCGGAGAGCCGGTCCAGCGGGTCGACGAGCTGCTGCACGTAGATCACCGCCGCGGTCAGCTGCCCCAGCGTCACCATGTCACGCAGGTAGAGCCACCCGCCGGTGAGCAGCGTGACCACCAGCGGCAGGACGTAACTGGTCTCGATGATCGGCCACCAGACGGTCCGCAGGAAGAGCGTGTGCCGCTCGGCCCGCCAGGCCCGGGCCAGGTCGGCGTCGGTACGCTCGACCCGCTGCCGCCCCCGCCGGAGCGCCTCGACGGTCCGCGCCCCCTCCACGGTCTCGGTCAGTCCCTCGGTCACGCCCGAGTAGGCGGCGTTCTGCTCCAGATAGCCCGCCGGCGCCCGCCGCAGATACCACCGGGTGCCGGCCACCAGGATCGGCGCCCCGATCAGCAGCGGCACCGCGAACAGCGGGCTGACCAGCACCAGCGCGACCACGACGAGGACCAGCGTGATCAGCGCGATCATCGTCTCCGGCACCGCGAACCGGACGCACTTGGAGAGCGCGTCGACGTCCCGGGTGGCCCGGGTCAGCAGGTCGCCGCTCCCGGCGGACTCCACCGTGGACAGCGGCAGGGTGACCACCCGGCTGATGAACTCCTCCCGGAGCCAGGCCAGCACCCGCTCACCCAGCCGGGCCGAGGCCAGGTGCGCGAACCGGGTCAGAATCGCCTGCAGCAGCACGAAGCCGGCGAGCGCGAGCACCATCCGGTTCAGGTCGGACATCGGATCGTGGTTCTCGATCCCCTCGACCAGGTCGCCGAGCAGTCGCGGGCCGGCCAGCGCGGCCAGTGCCGCGGCCACGTTCAGGCCGACCGCGGCGCGGAACATCCCGGGATAGTGACGGATCACGTCACGCGCGTACCGGCGAACCTGGGAGCTGCTCGCCACCGGCAGCGGGCGGCTCACGTCTGGTCCTCGCGCAGCACCATCCGGGCGTACGCGGGCGTGGTGCGCAGCAGGACGTCGTGCGGCCCGGCGGCCACCAGTCGTCCACGCTCGACGTAGCAGACGTGGTCGGCACGGCTCAGCAGCAGCGGGCTGGACGTGCAGATCACCGTGGTGCGCCCGGACCGGGCCGCCCGCAGCCGGTCGGCGATCCGCGCCTCGGTGTGCGCGTCGACAGCGTTCGTCGGCTCGACCAGGATCAGCGTGTCCGGGTCGGCGATCAGCGCCCGGGCCAGGCGCAGCCGTTGCTGTTGCCCGCCGGAGAACGACCGGCCGCGCTCGGCGACAACGGTGGCCGCGCCGTCCGGGAGCGCGTCGACGATCCCGGTCGCCGACGCCACCTCCAGGGCTTCCGGCAGGGCCCCGGTGCGGTACGGGTCCAGATCGGACTCCAGCGGCCCGGCGAACAGCCGGGCGTCGTTCTCGGCCACCAGGATCCGGTCGCGGACCTCGGACAGGGACGCGGCGGCGAGCGCCACACCGCCCAGCGTGGCGCCGTCCGCGTACCGGCCGAGGCGGTCGGCGATCAGGGCGGCGTCGGACGGGACGGCGGCGACGATCGCCGTCATCCGGCCGGGCGGCACACGCACTCCCGACTCCAGGTCGCAGAGCTCCGGGTCGCACCGTTCGCCGGTGGGGAGCGGCGCGGGCGGGACCGGATCGGTCAGCGCCGGCTCCACCGCGAGCATCGCGACCACCCGGCGACTCGACACATGCCCCCGGGTGATCTTGTCGACCGCCTCGGTGAGCTGCCGCAGCGGCGCGACCAGGAACGCCGCGTAGGCATAGAACGAGACGAGTTGGCCCACCGTGATCCGGCCGGCCCAGGCGGATCGGGCGCCCAGCCAGGTCAGCAGGACCAGGAAGACTCCGGGAAGCAGGACCTGTGCCGCCTCGAGCAGTGCTTCGACGTGCGCGGTGCGTACCCCAGCCGCGCGCAGCGCCTGAGACGCGGCGCGATAGCGCGCCACCATGATCGGCTCACCGCCCACGCCGCGCAGCACCCGAAGCCCGGAGACCAGGTCGGCGGCCTGACCGGTCAACCGGCCCTGCAATCGGCGGTACTCGCGCTGCCGCCGGTGCAGCGGCCCGATCAGCAGGCCCACGACCAGCATCATGATCGGCACGCCGAGCAGCACGATCATGCCGAGCGGCACCGAGATCCGCAGCAGCAGCACGGTGATCATGGCGACCGCGAGCAGCGAGCCGATCCCCCGGGAGAGGATGTCGACGGCGCCGCCGATGTGGCTGATGTCCGAGGTGCCGATCGCCACCACCTCGCCGGCTTCGAGGCGCCGCGGCAGGGTGGCGCCGAGCCGGTTCGCCTGGCGCACCACCACCTGCACGGTCCGGAACGCGGCGCGCAGCCAGTTCGTCACAGCGAACCGGTGCCGCATGATGCCGGTGATCGCCTGCATCGTGCCGACACCGAACAGCAGCAGCGTCCAGCCGGCGAGCTCCCGGCCGTCACGATCGACAGCGGCGTCCACCGCTTGGCCGACCATCGCGGGCGCCAGCGACTGGCAGCCCATCCAGAGGATCGCGAGCGCGGACGCGGCGACGACCGTCAGGCGGGAACGCCGGACCAACCAGAACAGATATCGGGCGGCGGACCGGGAGTCGGGCAGGCCGGGATCCGGCTCGGGCAAGATGTGCATCAGGCCCCGACGGTAAAGCCGGGATGCGCTGACTGCGACCGGTCAGCGATCGACCGGCGTGAAATCCCAGACGTGCGGAGCGCGTGCTACCAGCTTCTCCGGCGGGGTCGGCATGCTCTCCGGAGTGTTGCGCCATTTGGTGATGACGACGATGCGTTGATCGGTGGACGAATAGACGTCACTCGACACATGTTGTGGCAGCACCTCCAATGCGGGCACCGCCGTGTCGCAAACCCAGCTCAGCAGCTCGTCGAAGCCACTGCGCGAGGCCCGCACCTCCCACATCCGCGCGATCATGATGGGTTCCTACCCCGCCACGCTGACCTCGGTCAAACTCATCGCCGAGTCCGCCGGGAGGTCGAGACGACTGGGAGCGACGCCGGCCGCGACGAGATGCGAGCCGAGTGCCGCGACCATCGCGCCGTTGTCGGTGCAGAGCGAGGGCCTGGGTACGCGCACCGCGATCCCGTGTTTGGCGGCGCGCTCCTCGGCCAGCGTCCGCAGCCGCGAGTTGGCCGCCACACCACCACCGACCACGAGCGTCCGCACACCGTTCGTCAGGCACGCGTCGATCGCCTTCGCGGTCAGCACGTCACAGACCGCCTCCTGGAAACTGGCCGACACGTCCGCGATCGGAACCGGCTCGCCGGCTCGCTCCCGGCTCTCCACCCAGCGGGCCACGGCCGTCTTGAGACCGGAGAAGGAGAAGTCGAACCGGTGCGCGGCCTGGTCTTTCGGCGCGGTCAGCCCGCGCGGGAAGGCGATTTTCCGCGGATCGCCGGAACGGGCCGTCCGGTCGATGATCGGCCCACCCGGGAAGCCGAGCCCGAGCAGCCGGGCCACCTTGTCGAACGCCTCGCCGGCCGCGTCGTCGATCGTCGCCCCGAGCGGGGTGACCCCGGCCGTCAGGTCGTCGACCAGCAGCAGCGAGGAGTGTCCGCCGGAGACCAGCATGGCGATCGCCGGTTCGGGCAGCGGGCCGTGCTCCAGGGTGTCGACCGCCACGTGGGCGGCGAGGTGGTTCACCCCGTAGATCGGCTTCTCGGCGGCGAGGGCGTACCCCTTGGCCGCCGCCACCCCGACGAGCAGCGCGCCGGCCAGGCCGGGCCCGCTCGTCACCGCGATCGCGTCGACGTCGGCCAGGGTCACCCCGGCCTCGTCGAGCGCCCGCTGCATGGTCGGCACCAGCGCTTCCAGGTGGGCGCGGCTCGCCACCTCGGGCACCACGCCGCCGAACCGGGCGTGCTGATCGACGCTGGACGCCAGCGCGTCGGCGAGCAGGGTGTGCCCGCGCACGATGCCGACACCTGTCTCGTCGCAGGAGGTCTCGATCCCGAGGACCAGGGGTTCGTCACGCATCGCGCATCATCACCAGGGCGTCCGTGTTGCTGGGTTGGTAGTAGCCGCGCCGGATGCCGACCGGCTCGAAGTCATAACTCGCGTACAGCGCCTGCGCCGGTGCGTTGTCGACGGCCACCTCGAGCAGGGTCTTGCGGACACCGCGCCGGTCGGCCTCGGCGAGCAGCGCTTCGAGCAGCTGCCGCCCGACACCGCGGCGCTGCGCGTCCCGGCGCACCGCGATGTTCTGCACCCAGGACTCCGCACTGTCCACGACGGAGAGTCCGGCGTAGCCGAGCACGACCTCGTCCTCCTCCGCCACCAGGTAGTAGTTCCCCTGGGCCAGCTCGTTCCAGAACATCGCGGCGGACCACTTCTCGGCGCCGAAGAGGTCCTCCTCGAGCGGCAGCACCTGGCCGATGTGCCACCAGCGGAACCGTTCGACCCGCATCAGGCCAGCACCGGCTTGCGCGTGCCCGGCTCGACCGCGTCGGGCCGCCGCAGGTAGAGCGGGGTGAGCGCCTCACTCCTGGCTTCGCCGCGGATCTTTTCCGCGGCGAGCGCCACGAGGGCGGCTCCCGGTGGATAGAGGAGATGTTCCTCCACGGGTACGTGGAAAATGTCCCCATATTTCAAGGCACCCTCGCCGACGGCCCGCGTCGCGTGGTTCACGTCCACGTCAGCGGGTTTCGCGACCTCGGGGCCGGTCAGCCGCTCCCCGTCCTGATAAGTCGCGAAATACACCTCACGCCGCCGCGCGTCCGTCGCGACGAGCACCCGGCCCGGGCCGGCCGCCCGGCCCAGCCCGTCGAGCGAGCACACCCCGTAGGTCGGGATGCCGAGCGCCTGGCCCATGCTCGCCGCCGTGGCCAGGCCGACCCGCAGGCCGGTGAACGGGCCCGGCCCCAGCCCCGCCACGATCGCGGTCAGGTCACGCGGCCGGTACCCCGCCTCGGCCAGCACCGCGGCGATCTCCGGTGCGAGTTTCTCCCCGTGCGCGCGGGGATCGACCGTGCGGCTTTCCGCGACGCCGAAGAGGCCGTCGGCGGTCACTTCGACGAGCGCCGCCGTGGAGGCGGGTGTGGCGGTGTCCAGAGCGAGAACGAGCACACCTGACCTTAGCGCCTGCTTCCTGGAGGCCGGCGGGCTGCGGCGTGGCCCAGCCGCCGTCTGGCCGCGCGCGGGTCCCGTCCGACGCTTGCCCGGCCGCGCGGCCCGGCCGGCGCTACCCGGCCGCGCGCGGGTCCCAGTCGATGAGCGGGCGTCCGCCGTCAGCGAGGGCCTTGTTGGCCGCGCTGAACGGCCGGCTGCCGAGGAAGCCCGCCCGGTTGAGCGGGCTCGGGTGCCCGGCTTC
This sequence comes from Actinoplanes sp. NPDC023936, assembly GCF_040639325.1. NCBI lineage: Bacteria > Bacillati > Actinomycetota > Actinomycetes > Micromonosporales > Micromonosporaceae > Actinoplanes > Actinoplanes sp. NPDC023936. The sequence continues at coordinate 288,385 of NZ_JBEZZR010000006.1, forward strand.
CAGCACCGCGTGCGCCGGATTGGTGATCAGCGCCGCCTTCTTCTTCGCGTAGCTGCCCCAGAGCAGGAAGACGATCCGCTCGTCGCGCTCGTTGAGCGCCCGGATCGTGGCGTCGGTGAACGCCTCCCAGCCCTTGTTGGCGTGCGACCCCGCCTTGCCGGCCCGGACGGTCAGCACCGCGTTGAGCAGCAGCACACCCTGACGGGCCCAGCCGGTCAGGTCGCCGCTCGCCGGCTTGGGGATGTTGACGTCCTCGGCGAGCTCCTTGAAGACGTTGCCGAGCGACGGCGGCTTGCGCACGCCGTCACGGACGCTGAAGCTCAGGCCGTGCGCCTGGCCTGGACCGTGGTACGGGTCCTGGCCCAGGATCAGCACCCGGGTGTCGGCCGGCAGGCACAGCCGGTACGCCGCGAACAGGTCCTCCACCGGCGGGTAGACGGTCTCGCTCGCATACTCGGCGGCGACGAACTCGCCCAGCTTCGCTGTCGCCTCGGCGTCCAGGAAGGGCGTCAGCTCGGCGCGCCACTGCGCCGGCAGCAGTTCGGTCAGGGCCGGCAGCAGTTCGGTCGGATTCACAGGCTCTCCAGTCGCTGTGCCCAGTCGCCGCCGTGCGGGACCAGGTCGATCACTCGGGTGTCGTCGTCCAGCCGGTCGATGCGGACCCGCAGGTACTCGTCGTTGAGTTGCTCCACCAGGCCGGCGCCCCACTCGACGACCGTCACCGCGTCGTCGGCCGAGGCGTCCAGGTCCAGGTCGTCGATCTCGGCGCGCGGGTCGGGACGCTCGCCCAGCCGGTAGGCGTCCGCGTGCACCAGCGGCAGCGGGCCCCGGTGCACCCGGGCGATCACGAAGGTCGGCGAGGTGATCGGGCCCTGCACGCCGAGCCCGGCGCCGATGCCCTGCACCAGCGCGGTCTTGCCGGCGCCGAGCGGGCCGGTGAGCAGCAGCAGGTCGCCGGCCCGCAGGATCGCGGCCAGACGGCGGCCGAAAGCCTGCGTGTCCTCGACTGTCGCGAGCTTCACGTGATTTTCTCCAGGAACGGGATCAGCGCGGCGTTGACCTGATCGGCTTTCTCCAGCATCACCACGTGACCGCTGTTCTCGATCTTCAACAGCTCGGCCTCGGGCAGGTGTTTGAGGATCTCCTCGGAGTGGGTGACCGGGGTCAGATAGTCGCGGGTGCCGACGACCACCAGCACCGGCACGCCGCGCAGCGCCGACAGCGCCGGGAACCGGTTGTGCGAGTAGAGCGTGCTCAGGTATTTCGTCAGCGTCTCCACCGACGTCCGGGAGTTCATGCTCTCCACGAACGTGACGAGCGACGGGCTGGGTTTCGCCTCGCCGAACCCGTACCTCCGGGTGAGCAGCCAGGCCAGGTCGGAGGAGGCGACCCGGGCCCGGTCGATGGTGCCGCCGCCGAGGTGAGCTGCCTTGTCCCAGAGCGGGAAGAACGGCGCGCTGACCCGGGCCACCACGTTCGTCACGCCGAGCTGGGCCTTGTCGATCAGGCCGGCCGAGGTGGACATCAGGACCACACCGGTGACCCGGTTGCCGAACCACTCCGGGTACTGCTCGGCGAACGCCATGATGGTCATGCCGCCCATCGAGTGCCCGACCAGGATGATGTGGCCGTCCGGGACGGTGGCCTCCAGCACCGCGGCGAGCGAGCGGCCCAGCGCCGCGATGTCGTAGGTGCCCGACTGCAGCTTGCCGGACCGGCCGTGACCGGGCTGGTCGTAGAAGACCATCCGGTACTCCCCGCGCTCGGCGAGCTCCTTGCGCTGGAAGTAGAACGTGCCCATGTCGAGCGCGAACCCGTGCACGAACACGATGGTCGGCCGGTCGGCTGACTCGTCCGGCTCGGCCGGCTCCACGATCTCGACGTGCAGATCGGTGCCGTCGGCAGCGGTGACCGTGAGCTCGGCGTCGAACGGCTGGTCGCCGAACGGCTCCTCGACGTAGGGGTCGCCGGGCGCGTTGACCGAGCGCCGCACCAGCACCCGCTCCACGGCGAACGCGGTGGCCAGCCCGGCGGCCGCGACACCGACCACGGCGCCGAATATGCCCGCGGTCTTCGCCCCTTTCTTCACGGCCGCACCTCCCCGTCATAGACCCGGGGCACCCGGCTGCTGCCGAACCGGGTGACGATCTCGTAGTTGATCGTCCCGGTCGCGGCCGCCCAGTCGTCCGCCGTCGGCTCGCCGCCGTCACCGGGCCCGAACAGGGTCGCCACGTCGCCGGCCGTCACCGGCTCGTCGCCGACGTCGACCACCACCTGGTCCATGCAGACCCGGCCGGCGATCGGGGCCACCGTGCCGCCGATCCGGATCGGCGCGGAGTTCGACGCGTGCCGGGGCACCCCGTCGCCGTAACCCAGCGGCACCACGGCCAGCGTCGTCTCCCGGGGCGTGGTGTAGGTCAGGCCGTAGGACACGCCCTGGCCGGCCGGCACCCGCTTGGCGAGGGTGACCCGGGCCCGGGCGGTCATCGCCGGGCGCAGCCCGAAGGTCTCCCCGGCGATCGGGGACAGACCATAGGCCGCGATGCCGACCCGGACCATGTCGAAGTGGGCGTCGGGGCGGCTCAGGGTGGCCGCCGAGTTGGCGATGTGCCGGTACCTCGGGGTGATCCCGAAGCGCTCGGCCAGCTCCAGGCCCTCGTGGAACGCGGCCAGCTGCCGGTCGACCGACTCGTGGCCGGGCTCGTCGGCGCAGGCGAAGTGACTCCACACGCCGACCACCTCCAAGTCGCCGCCGGCCTGCGCCTTGGCCGCGGACTCCAGCAGCGCCGGCCACTCGGCCCGGGGCGACCCGCCGCGGGCCAGGCCGGTGTCGAGCTTGAGGTGCACCCGGGCGGTGCGGCCGGCCTGCCGCGCGGCGGCGACCAGCTCGTCGATCAACTCGGGGGTGGCCGCGCTGAGGTCGATGCCCGCCTCGACACCGGTGTGCAGCGGCAGGCCCGGGCTCAGCAGCCAGGCCAGGACCGGCGCCTCGATGCCGGCCCGGCGCAGGGTGAGCGCCTCGTCGAGGGTGGCGACACCGAGCCAGGTGGCCCCGCCGGCGAGCGCTGCCCGGCCGGCCGGGACCATGCCGTGCCCATAACCATCCGCCTTGACCGCGACCAGCACCTCGGCTGAGGTGCGGGACCGCAACGCCACGACGTTGTCCCGGATCGCGTCCAGATCGACGCGGACTTCGGCCTGCCACATGCCTCTAACCCTACTGAGAGGTATGACAGTTCTGGTTACCCCCAGAGATCAACTCAGGAGATCACGCAGGACCGGGCGCAGGGCGGCCGCCACGTCCGGTGCGGTCACCGGCCCGTCCGCCGCCGCGCGCCGACCGGCCAGGCCGTGCACATAGGCGGCGGCCACCGCGGCGCGGACCGGCGGCAGACCCGCCGCGAGCAGCGAGCCGAGCAGCCCGGCCAGCACGTCGCCGCTGCCGGCCGTGGCCAGCGCCGGGCTGCCTGTCGGGTTGGCCCAGATCTCGCCCGCCGGAGTGGCCACCACGGTCCGGTCGCCCTTGAGCAGCACCACCGCGTTGGTCCAGGCGGCCAGCCGGGCGGCGGCCGCGGCCCGGTCGGCGCCGGGCGTCTCGCCGGCCAGCCGCTTGAACTCGCCGTCGTGCGGGGTCAGCACCACCGGGGCGTCCCGGCGCAGGTGCTCGGAGAACTCGCCGCCGACCAGCAGCGTGATCGCGTCCGCGTCGAGCAGCACCGGCAGCGACGTGGCGAGGACGCTGCGCAACTCGGTACGAGCCGCGTCGCCGGTGCCCAGACCCGAGCCGCACACCCACGCCTGCACCCGGCCGGCGTCGGCGACCCGGGGCGCCACCACCACCGACGGGTGGGCACGCACCACCTCGGCGTGCGCGCTGCCCGCGTACCGGACCATCCCGGCCGGACCGGCGAGCGCGCCGGAACTGGAGAGCAGGGCCGCGCCCGGATAGCGGGCCGAGCCGGTCGCCAGGCCGACCACACCGCGGGTGTACTTGTCCGAGATCGGGCCGGGCACCGGCCACCACGCGGCGATGTCGGACGACTCGGCCACCCGGACCGCCGGACCGGTCACCAGCGACGGGCCGAGGCCGATGTCGACCAGCTCGACCTGCCCGCAGCGGATCGCCGCCGGGCCGATCACGTGGGCCGGCTTGAGGCAGCCGAACGTGACGGTGACGTCGGCGTCGACGCACTCACCGGGGACGTCGCCGGTGTCGACCGCCACCCCGCTCGGAGTGTCCACGGCGACCACGAGGGGGCGCCGGCCCGTACGCCCGCGAAGCTCACCGATGCGGCGCACGACGGCCGCCGCCGGCGGTCGCAGGCCGCCGCTCCCCCCGATGCCGACGATCCCGTCCAGGACCAGGTCGGCGCGGGCCGGCAGCTCGGCAGTGGTGAAGCCGCCCGCCGCGCGCAGCGCCGCCAGACCGGCCAGATGCACCCGCTCCGGGGTGATCAGCAGCGCGCGGACCTGCGCGCCCCGGCGGGCCAGCGTGGCGCCGGCGTAGAGCGCGTCACCACCGTTGTCACCGCTGCCGACGAGCAGCAGCACCCGAGCGCCGTAGACCCCGCCGTCCTGCTCCAGCAGCAGCGCGCAGCGCCGGGCCAGACCGGCCGCCGCCCGCTGCATCAGCGTGCCCTCGGGCAGCGTCGCCATCAGCGATTTCTCGGCCGCCCGGACATCCGCCACCCGCCATGCCTGCCGCACCCTGTCATCTCCTCACTCACCGGACTCGGCGACCACCATCGCGGACGCGATGCCGCCGTCGTGGGACAGCGAGAGATGCCATCGGTGAATGCCACGCTCGGTCGCCGCGGCGGCGACCGTACCCGAAACGGTCAACCACGGCCGCCCGTCCGGGTCGGTGACGATCTCGCAGTCGTGCCAGCGCAGACCGGCCGGCGCACCGAGCGCTTTCGCGACGGCCTCCTTGGCCGCGAACCGGGCGGCGAGCGACTCGGCCGAGCGCGGATTGCCGGATCCGGTGAGCCGTTCCGGCTCGGTGAACAGACGATCCCCGAGCAGCGGCGTCCGCTCCAGAGCACGGGCGAAACGCTCCACCAGGACGACGTCGATGCCCACAGACACGATCACACCGGTCACCCTATCGGTGCCCGAAGCCCCTTTCCCATGTACGCGAACCGGGGCGCGCCCGGCGTCGTACCAGCGCCGCCCGTTCGTGCACAAGCCCTGTGGACAACGCACCGACCGGGCGCCGGGCCGGCCGTCCACAGGCCCGGCCACAGCGCATCGGCGGCTCCTAACGTTCGGGGCATCCCGTTCCGCCGCTGCACCTGGAGGCCGCCGATGAGCTCCGATTTCCACGTCGAGACCGAGGACCTGCGGCGACTCGCCGCAGCCACCGGCGACCTCGCCGCCCGGACCAGCAATCTGCGCGGCCCGGCCGGCCTCGCACCCGGATCTCCGCCGCGCTGGGCCGCGGCCACCCCCGCCGCGCTGGCCGCCGAGGCTCTCCGGCAACAGCTGGAACACCTCGGGTCGGACGTCGCGGAGACCGCCCGGCGCATCACCGCTGCCGCCACGGCCTATCAGGAGGCCGACGCCCGCGCCGCGACCAGGTTCCGGCTCGCCCGATGAGCACGGCCACCTACGCCCTGCTGCGGATGACCGATCCGGATCGCTGGCGGGTGGCCGCGCTGGCCTGGCGTCGCTGGGCAGCGCTGGCGGGTGCGCTCGGCGCCGAGTTCGGGCCGGTCGCGGCGCGTCTCCGGGCGGCCTGGTCCGGCGCGGGCGCCTCGGCCGCGACAGCCGCGCTCGTCGGGTTCCGCCGCCGGCTGGCCCTGTTCCGAGTGCTCTGCTGGCGCGCCGACCAGGCACTGAGCGAGTTCGCGTCGGCGCTCGCCCGGGCCCGTGACATGCTTTCCCGCGCGCGCGGCCGGGCCGACCGCTGCGGCCTGGTGATCGACGACAGGGGTACGGTCCACGGCGCCTCCCCCGAGCTCCCCGGCGTCGCGGCCGAACTCTCCGCCGCCCTGAGTCTCGCCGCCACGGCCGACACGGACGCCACGGCGAGGCTGGGATCGCTCATCGACGCCGGGTCCGCGGAGCACAGAGCGCCCGGCCCGCGGCCCGACTGCACGGCCGGAGCGGCAGAGGTGCGGCGCTGGTGGGACGGCCTCTCCCCGGATCAGCGGAACTGGCTGCTCGCGACCGAGCCGGCCACCCTCGCGTCCACCGCGGGCATCCCGGCAGCCGACCGCGACGTGGCGAACCGCCTGATCCTCGACGACCAGCGCGCCGGTGGCGCCGACGAAGTGCGAGCCCGGATCGAGGACGACACGGTGCTCCGGCCGTACCTGATCGGATTGAACGTCTCGGGGGACGGCCGTGCGGTGATCGCCCTGGGTGACCCGGACCGGGCCCGCCATGTCCTCACCCACGTCCCCGGCATGACAAGTGATCTGGAGTCGTTCGGCAGCGAGCTGACCCGGGCGGAACGCGTCGCGGTCCGGGCCCACGAGGTCGCGCCGGGCGAGGCGGTGAGCGCGGTGCTCTGGCTGGACTACGACGCGCCGGACTTCGTGCACGAGGCCTGGTCGGACCGGCAGGCCCGGGAGGGCGCCGAAGGGCTGCGGCGGTTCCAGGAGTCGCTGCGGGTGACCCATGACGGTCCGCCGGCGGATCAGACAGTGCTGGGGCACAGTTACGGATCGCTGGTCGTCGGCACCGCCGCGGCCGGATCGTTCGCGGCTGACCGGGTCGTCTTCGTCGGCTCACCCGGCGTCGGCGTCGACTCGGCGAGCCAGCTCAGCGTCCCGGCCTGGTCGACGACGTCGCGCAGCGACGCGATCCAGTACGCGGCGGTGTCACCGGGCAGCCTGGTCCCGGACGTCGCGCTCGCGGGCCGGGTCCCGCTGATCGGTCCGGCGATCGCTTTCGGACTGCCGGAGGACGATCTGTGGTTCGGGCGCAACCCGAGCGATCCGGCGTTCGGCGCGCGGGTCTTTCCCAGCCAGGCCGACGCCGGACACCTGGGTTACTGGGATCCGGGCCGGCCCGCGCTGGACGCGCTGGCCCGGATCACCGCTGCTCAGGAACCCGTCATTCGACCGTGACGGACTTCGCCAGGTTGCGCGGCTGGTCCACGTCGTGCCCACGAGCCGCGGCGATCTCGCAGGCGAGGATCTGCAGCGGAACCGTGGTCATCAGCGGGGCGAGCAGCGTCGGGGTGTGCGGGACCTCGATCAGGTGGTCGGCGAACGCCTTGACGCTCTCGTCGCCCTTCTCCGCGATGACGATGGTGCGGGCGCCACGGGCACGCACCTCCTGGATGTTGGAGACGACCTTGTCGCGCATCACGCCGCGGCCGGCCGGCGACGGCACCACGCAGACCACCGGGGTGCCCTCGTCGATCAGCGAGATCGGCCCGTGCTTCAGCTCGCCGGCCGCGAAGCCCTCGGCGTGCATGTACGCCAGCTCCTTGAGCTTCAGCGCGCCCTCCAGGGCGACCGGGAAGCCGACGTGCCGGCCGATGAAGAGGATCGTCGAGGCGGTCTTGAGGTCCCGGGCCAGGGCGCGGACGTCCTCCATGCCGTCGAGCAGCTCGCGGAGGTTGTCCGGGGCCTGGCTCAGCCGCTCGACCACGGCGGCGACCTCGTCGGCGTACATGACGCCGCGGATCTGCGCGAGGTGCAGGCCGATCAGGTAGCAGGCGACCAGCTGGGTGAGGAACGCCTTCGTCGAGGCGACGGCGATCTCGGGACCGCCGTGGGTGTAGAGCACGGCGTCCGACTCACGCGGGATCGTCGAGCCGTTGGTGTTGCAGATGGCCAGCACCCGGGCCTTCTGCTCCTTGGCGTGCCGCAGCGCCATCAGCGTGTCCATCGTCTCGCCGGACTGGCTGATCACGATGACCAGGGTGGACCTGTCAAGGATCGGGTCGCGGTAGCGGAACTCGCTGGCCAGCTCCACCTCGCAGGGGATGCGGACCCAGTGCTCGATGGCGTACTTCGCGACCATGCCGGCGTGGTACGAGGTGCCACAGGCGACGATGAAGACCTTGTCGACGTCGCGCAGGTCCTGATCGGTGAGCCGCACCTCGTCCAGGATGATCTCGCCGCGCTCGCTCAGCCGGCCCAGCAGCGTGTCCGCGATGGCCTGCGGCTGCTCGGCGATCTCCTTGAGCATGAAGTACTCGTAGCCACCCTTCTCGGCGGCCGACAGGTCCCAGTCGACGTGGAACTCGCTCCCGGTCGCCGGGGCGCCGTCGAAGTCGGTGATCTCGATGCCGGCCGGGGTGATCAGCACGACCTGGTCCTGGCCCAGCTCGATCGCCTCGCGGGTGTGCTCGATGAACGCGGAGACGTCGCTGGCCAGGAAGTTCTCCCCGTCGCCGCGGCCGACCACGAGCGGCGAGTTGCGCCGGGCCGCGACCACCGCGTCGGGCACCTCGACGTCGACGGCGAGCAGCGTGAACGCGCCCTCCAGCCGGCGGACCGTGCGGCGCATGCCCTCGGCCAGCAGCGCCGGGCCCTCGAAGCCGCCGGCCGCACGCAGCGCACGCACCTCCGCGGCGAGCAGGTGGGCCGCGCACTCGGTGTCGGTGTCGCTGCGGAACTCGATGCCGTCCGCCTCGAGCTCGGCGCGCAGCCGGGCGAAGTTCTCGATGATGCCGTTGTGGATGACCGCCACGCGGCCGTCCGCCGAGAGGTGGGGGTGGGCGTTGCGGTCGGTCGGGCCGCCGTGCGTGGCCCAGCGGGTGTGCCCGATGCCCGTGACGCCGGAGGCGATGCCGTCGCCGCTGCGCTCGACGAGCGCCTTCTCCAGGTTGGCGAGCTTGCCGGCCCGCTTCTCGGTCTGAACGACCTCATTGTCGATGATGGCGACTCCGGCGGAGTCGTATCCCCGGTACTCCAGACGGCGGAGCCCATCGAGAACGATGCTCAACGCCGGACGATTGCCTACGTAACCCACGATCCCGCACATGGCGGGCAGCGTAGCTGACTTCCGCTCAAACGCCATGCTCGGGACAGCCGGTTTCGAGCACGCGGAGTGAGCGGAACTCTACAAGCTGGGTCTATAGATGAGCAAGTGCACTACTGGCGTACCGTCGGCTACGGCATCGCCTCACCGGGAGGGAACTCATGAGCGATCCGCGCGATCCGAGCGAGCCGCGCCAGCCGCCCCGGCCGCCGCAGTTCATCCCCGGCCAAGCCACGCCGCCCCTCCCGCCGGACCCGACAGCGCCGTTCTCCGCCCCCGGCCCCGATCCGACCTCGCAGTTCCCGCCGGTCGCCTACGAGCCGGTCAACTACGCACCGCCCGGCTATTCGCCGGAGCCGGGTTACGCGCCGGATTACGGCCAGGGCGGTTATCCGCCACCTCCGGGTCCACCCCCACCACCGCCGCGGAAGAGCAAGGCCCCGCTGATCGCGCTGATCGTCGCCATCTCCGTGCTGCTCTGCGGTGGCGTGGTCACCTCCGGCGTGCTGATTGTGCGCAGCATCACGGACAAGGCGCAGGAGGCGATCGAGCCGATCACCAACCCGACGCTGCCGGAGATTCCCGCGGTTCCGGAGCTGCCCGGCCTGCCGACGCTCCCCACCGACCTGCCCGACCTGCCCGGCGTCGACCCGAACCGGGAGATCTCGGTGACCTACGAGGTCACCGGGGACGGGCCCGCCGAGATTCTCTACGCCGAACAGCTCGGCGCCACCCCCAAGGTGCTCAACCGCGTGAAACTGCCCTGGAAGGTGACCACCACGATGACCGGTGTGGCGGTGGTGTCGGTCTCCGCACAACGCTCCGGCAGCGGAGAGGGCAGCGTCACCTGCCGTGCCACGGTCGACGGCAAGGAGGTCGCCGAACAGACCCGATCCGGCGCGTTCGCGACGACCACCTGCACCCAGCTGGTGTTCGAGTGAGCACGGATCCCCTGATCGAACGGATGCGGCCGTTCGGCACGACCATCTTCACCGAGATGTCCGCCCTCGCGGCGAGAACCGGCGCGGTCAACCTCGGTCAGGGTTTCCCGGACACCGACGGCCCGGCGGAGATGCTGGCGGCGGCCGCCGAGGCGCTGGCCGGAGGCTTCAACCAGTACCCGCCGCTGGCCGGCATCCCCGCGCTCCGGCACGCGATCACCGCGCACGAGCAGCGGTTCTGGGGCCTGAGCCGGGACCCGGACACCGAGGTGGCGGTGACGGCCGGCGCCACCGAGGCGATCGCCGCCGCGATCCTGGCGCTCTGCGAGCCCGGCGACGAGGTGGTCTGCTTCGAGCCCTACTACGACAGCTACGCCGCCTCGATCACCCTGGCCGGCGCGGTCCGGCGGCCGGTCACGCTGCGGCCCGGCCCGTCCGGGCGGTACGAGTTCGACGAGGCGCAACTGCGGGCCGCGTTCGGCGCACGGACCCGTCTCGTGCTGCTCAACACCCCGCACAACCCGACCGGGAAGGTCTTCACCCGCGCCGAGCTGGACCTGATCGCCGAGCTGTGCCGGGACCACGACGTCTACGCCGTGACCGACGAGGTCTACGAGCACCTGGTCTTCGACGGCGTGCACGTCCCGCTGGCCGGCCTGCCCGGGATGCGCGAGCGCACGCTGCGGATCTCGTCGGCGGGCAAGACGTTCTCCTGCACCGGCTGGAAGGTCGGCTGGGCCACCGGACCGGCCGCGCTGGTCTCCGCGGTGCTGCGGGTCAAGCAGTTCCTGACGTTCGTGAACGCCGGGCCGCTGCAACCGGCCGTCGCTGTCGCGCTGGGCCTGCCGGACTCCTACTTCACCGGCTTCACCGCGGGCCTGCGGGAGCGCCGGGACCGTCTGGTGGCCGGTCTCACCGACGCCGGCCTGGCCGTCCTGCCCTCCGAGGGCACCTATTTCGTGACCGCCGACATCCGGCCGCTCGGCGGGACCGACGGCATCGAGTTCTGCCGGGAGCTGCCCGGCCGGAGCGGCGTGGTCGCGGTGCCGACCCAGGTCTTCTACGACCATCAGGAAGCCGGCAAGCACCTGATCCGGTTCGCCTTCTGCAAGCGGCTCGAGGTCATCGACGAGGCCGCCAGGCGTCTGAAAGGGCCCTTCTGAGAGGGCCCTTTCCGCACGTCACGCCGGGCTGGCGGCCCGTACCTCGTCAGCGATCCGCTCGGCCACGCTGCGCGCCTTCTCCTCGGTGGCGGCCTCGACCATCACCCGGACCAGCGGCTCGGTGCCCGACGGGCGCAGCAGCACCCGGCCGGTCTCGCCCAGCTCGTTCTCGGCGAGGGCCACGGCGGCCTGCACGGTGGGCGCTGCGGCGCCGGCGTCGCGGTCACCGACCCGTACGTTGATCAGCACCTGGGGCAGCTTGTGCACCACTGCCGCCAGGTCGGCGAGGGACTTGCCGCTCGCCGCGATCTGGGCCATCAGGTGCAGGCCGGTCAGCACGCCGTCGCCGGTGGTGGCGAAGGCCGGCATCACGATGTGCCCGCTCTGCTCACCGCCGAGCGCGTAGTCGCCGTTCTGCAGCTCCTCCAGCACGTACCGGTCGCCGACCTTGGTCTCCAGCAGCCGGATGCCGGACTGCTTCATCGCGATCCGCAGGCCGAGGTTGCTCATCACGGTGGCGACGAGCGTGTTGTCGGTGAGCGTGCCGGCGTCCCGCATGGCCAGCGCCAGGATCGCCATGATCTGGTCGCCGTCGACCACGTCGCCGGCGGCGGTCACCGCGAGGCAGCGGTCGGCGTCGCCGTCGTGCGCCAGACCGAGGTCGGCGCCTTCCCGGAGCACGGCCTCGCGCACCTTGTCGAGGTGGGTGGAGCCGCACTCGTCGTTGATGTTGAGCCCGTCCGGCTCGGCGTGGATCGCGATGACCTCGGCGCCGGCCTCCCGGTACGCCACCGGGGCGACGTCGCTCGCCGCGCCGTTCGCGCAGTCCACCACGACCTTGATCCCGGCCAGCGGGTGCGGGGTCGCCTCGATCAGGTGCTTGATGTAGTGCTCGGCGCCGTCCAGGAGGTCGTGCACCCGGCCGATGGCGGCGCCGGTCGGCCGCCCGACCAGGCCGTGCCCGTCCGCGACGGCCTGCTCGATCTTCGCCTCCAGCTCGTCCGGCAGCTTGGCGCCACCGGCGGCGAAGAGCTTGATCCCGTTGTCCGGCATGGGGTTGTGCGAGGCGGACAGCATCACACCGAGGTCGGCATTCGTCTGCCCGACCAGGTACGCGACCGCCGGCGTGGGGAGCACGCCGACCCGGACCACATTGGCGCCGGCGCTGGTCAGGCCGGCGACGACAGCGGCCTCCAGCATCTCGCCGCTGGCCCTCGGGTCACGCCCGACAATCGCGAGCGGCTGGTGGCTGCTGTCGGTCTCGACCAGCACCCGGGCGGCAGCGACCGCGACCGAGAGGGCGAGTTCGGGGGTGAGCAGATCGCCGTTCGCAAGACCGCGAACGCCGTCGGTGCCGAAGAGTCGCCCCATGGCGGCTTCCTTTCGCCGGTGACACGTGACCCAAGACTGCCCCAGGGACGCTTGTTCTCCGAGTACCGGAACGGCTGGTTGGGAGGGTGTGGATACAGCGACGGCCGAGCACGCCCCTAGCGATCCGGGGTGCGCTCGGCCGTCGGTCAGAAGCGGCGCAAAAATCAGCGCTTCGAGTACTGCGGAGCCTTACGGGCCTTCTTGAGACCGTACTTCTTGCTCTCCTTGACCCGAGCGTCACGGGTCAGGAAGCCGGCCTTCTTCAGCGCCGGGCGGTCGTCCGGGTCGTTCACGATCAGAGCCCGGGCGATGGCGAGACGCAGAGCGCCGGCCTGGCCGGTGATGCCGCCGCCACGCAGGTTGGCGATGACGTCGTACTGCTCGACGCGCTCGGTGGTGGTCAGCGGCTCGCTGATGAGCTGCTGGTGCACCTTGCTCGGGAAGTAGTTCTCGAGCTCACGACCGTTGCAGGTGATCTTGCCGGTGCCAGGCACGAGGCGCACCCGGACGATGGCCTCCTTGCGGCGGCCGACGGTCTGGACGGGACGGTCACCGGGACGCGGGGCGCGGACCGGGGCCGGCGCGGGCGTCTCGACCACGACGACCGTCTCAGCGGGCTCCTCGACGGTCTCGACGACCTCGGGCTCGATGATGTCGGACATGCTGCTGCCTTCTCCCGCGCTCACTGCGCGATCTGCTTGATTTCGAACGGCTGCGGCTGCTGAGCGGCGTGCGGGTGCTCAGCGCCCGGGTAGACCTTCAGCTTCTTGATGATCTGCCGCGCAAGCTTGTTGTGCGGGAGCATGCCCTTGACGGCCAGCTCGATCGCCTTCTCGGGGCGCTTGGTGAGCAGCTCCTCGTAACCGACCTGCTTCAGACCACCCGGGTAACCGGAGTGACGGTAGGCGACCTTGGTCTGCCGCTTGTTGCCGGTCAGCGCGACCTTGCCCGCGTTGATGATCACGACGAAGTCGCCGGTGTCAACGTGCGGGGCGAACGTCGGCTTGTGCTTGCCACGGAGGAGGTTCGCGGTGTGGGTGGCCAGCCGACCCAGAACGACGTCAGAAGCGTCGATAATGTGCCACTGACGCTCGATCTCACCCGGCTTCGGGCTGTACGTACGCACAGAATTACCTTGTCTCGTCGTCGGTCTGGGGGCGCGCGCTGGTCGCATCGAGCCGATGCGTCAAGCGACCCCGCATAGGGACCACTCGCAACAGTCGCACAACAGCAGGCAACAATACCCGGCTACGCGGCGCGTGGTCAAAACAGGCGGTGATCAGGGCACCATCAAACCGGCGAGCATCCTGGTTGCAGACACTCAGCCCCGGCGGAACCCCAAACAGGGCAAGCATACCCCGCCTTGCCGGGGCCCACGAATCGGGTGTCACAACCCACCTGTTTGACCACCCTGCCTGACCCACCTGACTGACTTAGCAGGCTTGAAACAAATGGGACGCTCGTCCGAAATTAGCCCCCGGCACGCTTCCGTCATGCCCAACGGTGCGGTTCTCCCAAAGATGCGGCCCGGGATTAGCCGATGCCGCGTCGGCGGGCGCACCATGGAAGGACCATCGTCAGGGTTGAGGACGGACCTGACGATGTCCGCCGGGCCGGCTCGCCGGTTCGGCGAGGAGGAGTCGCGGCGTGCCCCGGACGGAGGCACGGCGAAGAACGCAGGCGTGACATGGGAGCGGGTCGACGCCGAGGACGGCGGGCTTCGAGCGTGCCCTTCGGTGGACCGTTCGGCCACGCCGCGACTTCTCGACCCCGGCCCGGTTCCACTCCACCCGGGTTCGGTCCTGCTCCACGCGGGCCAGGTCCTACTCCACCCGGGTTCGGGATGACGGACCGGACCCCGGGCGCCCGCCGGGCCGCGCTGACCGCTGCCGCTCTCGCGGAGCCGGCGGCGGCCCTCTCCGGCTACACGATCGGCGTGACCGCCGACGGGCGTAAGGACGAGCTCGCCACCCTCCTCGAAGCGCGCGGCGCCCGCGTGGTCCTCGCGCCGGCCCTGCGCATCGTCCCGATCGCCGACGACGCCGAACTGCGCGCCGCGACCCGGGCCTGCCTCGACACGCCACCCGACATCGTGCTGGTCAACACCGGTATCGGCATGCGCGGCTGGCTGGAGGCCGCGGAGGGGTGGGGTCTGGCCGAACCGCTGCGGTCGGTGCTGTCCCGGGCGTACCTGGTGGCCCGCGGGCCGAAGGCACGCGCCGCGGTCCGCACCGCGGGCCTGCACGAGCAGTGGACCCCCGAGGGCGAGGGATACGAGGAGGTCGTCGACCACCTGACCGCCCGCGGCCTGACGGGTCTCACGGTGGCCCTGCAACTGCACGGCGAGAGTCAGCCGGAGTACACCGAAGCGCTGCAGCGGGCCGGCGCCCGGGTCATCGAGGCGCCGGTCTACCGCTGGGCGCCACCCGTCGACCAGGCGCCGCTGCACCGCCTGGTCGACCTGATCATCGGCAAGCTGGTGGACACCGTGACGTTCACCTCGGCCGCGGCGGTCCAGGCCGTGCTGCGCGCCGCCGGCACCGGCACCGACGCCCTCCTCGACTCGCTGCGCGGCGACGTCCTGGCGGCCTGCGTCGGACCGGTCACCGCAGCGCCGCTGCGCCGCCAGGGCATCCCGGTCGTCACACCGGGGCGGGCCCGGCTCAGCGCCCTGGTCCGCACGATCGTCGACGAACTGCCGAAACGCGCCGTCACCCTGCAGGTGGCCGGCCATACGCTGACCCTGCGCGGCCACGCCGCGATCGTCGACGGTGAACTCCGCCCGCTGGCGCCGGCCCCGATGGCGGTCCTGCGCGAGCTCGCCGGTTCACCCGGCCGGGTGCTCTCCCGGGCCGCGCTGCTGCAAGCGCTCCCCCGCGGCGCCGACGAGCACGCCGTCGAGATGGCTGTCGCTCGCCTGCGTGCCGGCCTCGCCGTACCCGGGGTGGTCCAGACCGTGGTCAAGCGCGGCTACCGTCTCCCGGCCTGACCACCACCATCGGGTACGCCCCAAGCCCTCCCCAACCGCACCGATCGCCGTCACCGAGAGTCCACGCGGCCCGGGCGCGGGGCCCGGGCCGTCCGGCGTCTTTCGCTACCGGCGGGTGGCTGAGCGGAAACCGGCTAGCCGACCGGCGTTGGCTGATTGCCCTCATGCTCGGCGACCAGCGTGGCCATCGCGTGCTCGACCACACCGATCAGCACGGCCTTCGCCGACTCCCGATGCCGCGCGTCGCACATCAGCAGCGGCACCCGGGACGGGATCGCGAGCGCCTCGCGGACCTCCTCCGGCTCGTACCGGGGCGCCCCGTCGAAGCAGTTCACCGCGACGAGGTACGGCAGGTGCCGGTTCTCGAAGTAGTCCAGCGGCGCGAACGCGTCGGTGAGCCGCCGGGTGTCGACGAGCACGGCCGCGCCGACCGCGCCGCGGATCAGCTCGTCCCACATGAACCAGAACCGGGTCTGCCCCGGTGTGCCGAACAGGTAGAGGATCAGGTCCTCGGCCATGGTGATCCGGCCGAAGTCCATCGCCACCGTGGTCGATTCCTTGCCTGGCACTTTCGAGGCGTCGTCGATTCCCTCGCCGGCCGACGTCATCACGGCCTCGGTGGTCAGCGGGTCGATCTCGGAGACGGCACTGACGAGCGTCGTCTTGCCCACACCGAAGCCACCAGCGACCACGATCTTCGCGGAGGTGATCTCCGTGGGACGCGCTCCGGCCCCCTCAGAGCTTGCGTAGTCCACCCAACACCCTTCCCAGAAGATCCATCCGCTCCGCGAAACCGGTTCGCGGAGCGGCACTGTGCAGCGTCAAAAGCCCATCGGCGACCATGTCGGCGACGAGCACCCGGGTCACCCCCAGCGGTAACCGGGTCAGCGCCGCGAGCTCCGCGAGCGACTGCGCCTTCGGCTCGCACAGCACGGCGATGCGGTACTTGTCATGTCCGGCGAACCGCGCTTCCTGTACGGCCGCCGCGCTCGCGACCAGGACCGCTTCGATCGGAATGTCCCGGATCGGTTCGGTCCGGCCGCGGGTGACCGCGTACGGCCGCACCAGGTTGCCCCGGGGATCGTGCGGCTCTGCCATGTCGCGGTCACCTCGTCCCCACCGGAGGCCAGCGGCCCCCGGTGTCTAGTAACTGACGGCCTCGCGTGGCGCCGGCGACAGTGCCGCGCCGACGCGTTCCACCAGCAGAGCCATCTCGTAGCCGACCTGGCCGACATCGCAGCTTCGCGCCGCCAGAACAGCCATCGACGAACCGTCGCTGATGGACATCAGGAAAAGATAACCGCTGTCCATTTCGATGATGGTCTGTTGCACCTGTCCGGCATTGAACATCCGGGACGCACCGTCGGTGAGGCTGACCACGCCGGAGGTGATCGCCGCGAGCTGGTCCGCCCGATCCGCTGGCAGGTCACGCGACGAGGCCAGCAGCAGGCCGTCCGCCGAGACCGCGATCACGTGCGCGATACCGGCGATGCTGTCGGCGAAGTTGCTGAGCAGCCAGCCCATGTCGTGCATGGTGGGGGGCCTGGTCACTGTTCTTTCTCCTTAGGAGCATGTGTCGCTGTGACGGCGGATTCGGCAACGCCGTCCGTCCGCCCTCGTTGCACCCCGCGGTGGTACGAGGACAGCAGTCCCCGGACCTCCTCCGGGTTGCGACGGTGTTGGGTCCTCGCTGTGTTGTCCACGCCGCCGGGCACCAGCTGCGCCTGCGGTATCCGTTTGGGCAACCCGGACCGGGTGGTTCCGGCGTCCTGCGGAGCGGCCGCGGCCATCGCCCGCTGCCAGCCGTCGTCGGCGGTGGTCCGCCACCGGTCCTCGGCGGCCGGCCGCGGCTTCGGAACTGTAGCCGCCGCCGGGGCGACCGGAGGAGCCGAGACCGGCGGCGCGGCGACCCTCGGCACGGAAACCGAAGGCGCGGAAACCGAAGGCGCGGAAACCGAAGGCACGGAAACCGGAGGAGCAGAGACGGGAGGCACGGAGACCGGAGCGGCGGCAAGCGGCGATACCGGCGGGGCCGAAACCGGCGCCGGCGGGGGCGCGTATCCCGCCGTCGGCATCCCGACCTGCCCGTGCAGGTCCTCACTCCGGTCGAACCAGTTGTGCTGCATCTCCACTTGGATCTTGTCATCCAGATGAGCTTCCGAACCCTGCCACGCCCCCGAAACCGGCCGCGCTTCCAGACCCGGCCGCGCATCCGAGATCGGCCGCGCCTCCAGACCCGGCCGCGCCTCCGTGACGGACGCGAAGGCACCCGAGGGCGTCTCCGCAGCCGGCACGAAAGCGCCCGGATAGCTCTCCGCAGCGGGCGCGGGCGAAACCGGCGCCCGGGTCGGCAGCGGCGGCCGATCCGGCGTAGGCGCGAGATCCAAATCGGACGGCGGCCCGCTCAACGACATCAGCTTGCGGAACACCGGCTCGGCCGGCATCGCCACGCTCCGGACCGGCGGCCGGATCTCCGGCCGCCCAGCCGGGAAACCGGAGCCCCCGGCGATCGGCGGCGGCCCCGGCCGGGTCCAGGTGGCGGCCCGCTGGGGCGCGGCCTGCGCACCCGGCAGCACCACCACCTCAGCCGGCAACGTGATCTCGGCGATCGTGCCGCCCTCACTGCCCGGCCGCAGCTCGACCCCGATCCCGTGGCGAGCCGCGAGCCGGCCGATCACCGCGAAGCCCATCAGCCGGAACGCGCCGACGTCCACCGCGGACGGCTCGGTGAGCCGGCGGTTGATCAGCTCCATCTGGTCGGCGGAGATGCCGAGCCCGCGGTCCTCGACCTGGACCACGGCGTGGTCACCGACCCGCCCGCCGTGCGCCATCACCACTGTCGACGGCGGGGAGAACCGGGTCGCGTTGTCGAGCAGCTCGGCCATCAGGCGGACCACGTCGTTGACGGACGCGGCGGTGACCAGCACGTCGGTGTCGACCGAGCCGAACTCGATCCGGTGGTAGAGCTCGACCTCGGACTGCGCGGCCCGGATCGCGTCGATCAGCAGCGCGTCCTCGCGGCGTGGCGCGCCGACCTCGGCGCCGGCCAGCACCAGCAGGTTCTCGTCGTTGCGGCGCATCCGGGTGGCGAGGTGGTCGAGTTCGAAGAGACGGGCGAGCCGCTTCGGGTCCTCCTCCGTACGCTCGATCTGGTCGAGCTCGCCGATCATCCGGTCGACCAGGTTCTGGCTGCGCCGGGCCAGGCTGAGGAACATGGTGGAGACGCTGGTCCGCAGTGCGGCCTGCTCGGCCGCGACCCGGATCGCCTCCCGGTGCACCATGTTGAAGGCCTCGGCCACCTGCCCGAACTCGTCGTTCTCGGTGACCGGGATCGGGTCCCGGGTCTGCGCGACGATCCGGTCGACGCCGCCCTCGCCCAGGTTCTCCACGTCCTGCAAACGAGTCACGGCCTCGGGAAGATCCCGGTTCGCCACCGCGAGCGCGCCCTCCCGCAGGCGCCGCACCGCGAGGTGCATGGATCGACCCAGGTAGATCGCGACGATGACCGCGGCCAGCAGCACGAGCAGCACCAGGACGAACTCGACTGTCGCCCGCCGGGAGGTGTCGCTGCTGCCGTCCCGCGCGCTGGCGACCACCTGCTCGTCGATCTGCGACTTCGCCGCGCTCAGCAGCCGGGTCACGGTGCCGAAGACGTCGACGACATCGTTCGGCGCGGTCCCGGCGAGCCCGCCCGACGGGGTGGAGAGAGTGTCGGCGCGCGTCACGGCGTCGTCCTCGGCCACCGTCTCGACCAGGGCGATCTGCTGCGGGGTCGCGACCGACCGGAGGTCGGCCAGCGCCTCCCGGCGGGTGACTTGCGCCGCGACGATCGCCTGCTGCCGTTCGGCGTTCAACCCCCCGCTGGTACGGGCCACGAACGTCACCGTCGCCTGCTGAGCGGCGGCCGTCTCGATCCGGCTGAAGGCGGCGAGCGTCCGCAGGCCGTCCGCGACCGGACCCGGCTCGGCGATCCGGCTCACCGTCGCGGCGAACCCGCCCATCCCGGCGATCGCGTCCCCGTACCGGCCGGCCGTCTCCGGCACCGTCACGGACCGGTCGGCGACGCTCCGGCGAATCTCCGGGAGGGTGCGCAACGCGGTGTCGGCCAGGGTCAGCCGCTGGTCGACCAGGGCCGGGATCTCGTCGATCCCGGCATGGTGGGTTCCGACGACCTGGGCCTGAGCGTCGACCGCCTTGACCGCTTCCCGGTACCCGGTGTCGGCGGAGTCCGGCTCCGCCAGGTACGCCAGCGCCGTCATCCGCTCGTCGTGCAGCAGGCCGGTCAGCTGGGAGAGGTCGCTGCCGAGGCTCGTCAGGTCGGCCACCCGGTCGGCGTCAGTCGCCCGCTCGCCGACCTCGCCGAGCCGCACGGTCGCGAGAATCAGCACCGCGGCGAGTGGCAGGAAGAGCAGGGCGCCCAGTTTGGCGCGCATGCGCGCGTCGCGAAGCCGCGGAAGGCCACGTCGTGCAGCCTGGGCCGAGGATCCCGTGCTCACGACATCTCCTTCGTGGTCGTCCCCGCTCGGCTCCGGCAGATCAGCCGACGTGCCAGGGGCCGCGGTCCGGCCCCGTCCGGTGCCCGCAGCAAAGCCCGCGCCGATTTCGGCACGGCGGCGATTTCATCAGAACGCCGGACCGTTTGGGAAGCCTGGAACCTCCCGGAAAATGCTCGGCTGTCCGGGTGAGAACCGGACGAGAACGCGAAGCGCAGCGGCGACGTCCGGTTTGACGTGCGCGAATATCTCACCCGCGACCTTCCGTGAAGCCACCGTCACCGTTCCAGCCACTGAGATTTCCGTCCCGTGACCTTGCGAAGGTCTCACGTTCGCAAGGTTTGGCACGACGCGACGGACTCGTTGTCCGGTGCGGCATAGTGTCCACTGCGGACGGTAGGCGTGGCAACTGACCCGTACGTCGCCTTCCGGTGACCCTCAGTGATGCCTAACATAGTTACACAGATCGATGTGGATGATCGAGACTTTAGGGTGTCTTAATAAGCGGGTTCCGGACTGGCGCGTCGGCCTGGACATTCCGTAACGTGCGCGGCATGGCATTTCGGAGCTGGGTGAAGCTGCTGGCCACCACCACGGCGGCTGCGGCCGTGGTCGGCGCGGGTCAGCTCGGCCTCGCCTACGGGCTCAGCATGGTGCGCCTCGATCGAGACCTGGACGTCACTGCGAGTGATCAGTGGACGTCCCAGCTCGCCTGGGTCGCCTGGATCGCGATGACCGCCGCCGCGCTCGGCGCGATCGTCGGCACCGGCTTCCGGCCCCGCTGGCGGCCCCAGCCGGTCGGCACCGGCGGCGCGCTCGGTATCGGCCTCGCGTCCGGCCTCGGCGCGCTCGTGGTGCTGCCGCTGACCATGCAGCCGGCCCGCTCCGCCCAGGTCGCCGGCGTGAACCCGGTCTTCGTGATCGGCGTGTGCGCCGGCCTCGGCGTCGCGATCGGCGTCTTCGCCGCCTGGGCCGCCGCCGCGCGGGCGGTCGTCCGGTGGAACATCGCGGCCCTGACCGTGCTCGTGTGGGTGATCGGCCTCGCCGCGGTCGTCCCGACACTGCTTCCCGGCAAGACCCCGGCCCCGGTCCGCCTCGGCGTGCTGGAGGGCGACTTCCTCCCGGCCGTGGTCAACGACCGGACCCCGTTCGTCACGATGCCGCTGCTCGCGCTCTTCTCCGGCCTGCTCCTCGGCCTGATGGCGCGTGGCCGCCGGATGCCGACCTTCGCGGTGGCGCTCACCGGCCTGGCCGGGCCGGCGCTGCTCACCGTCGCCTACCTGATCGCCGGCCCCGGCGAGAGCACCGGCTTCACCTTCAGCCCGTACTGGTCGGCGATGTTCGCCGCCGGCGCCGGCGTCCTCGGCTCGGTGCTGGCCGTGATCATCCGAGGCGCGCCGGAGCGGGCGCACGACGCGGAGCCGTCGACGGCCGCCGGCGCCCCCGCGAACGGCGCCACCCCGGCCGGCGCCACCCAGAGCAACGCCGCTGCCGGCAACGCCACCCCGGGCAACGCCGCTGCCGGCAATGCCACTCCGAGCAATGCCACTCCGAGCAATGCCACTCTGAGCAATGCCGCTCCGAGCAACACCGCGCCGAACAGCGCCGGTGACCAGGTCTCCGCCCCACTACCCCGGCGCGACCAGGCCGCCCCCTCCGCACCCGGCCCGTCCGCCATCGCGGCCGCGGCGGCCGCCGCCGCGCAGCGCCCTGACCCGCACCTCCACCCCTCGGACACCGGCGTCCTCACCGTCGCCGACCGCCCGCACCCCCTCGCCGACCTGGCCAACCAGGCTCCGGCCACCGCGCCCAACTCACCCTTCAATTCGGGTACGGGCACGCCGTTCGGCCAGCCGCCCCAGTCCACCGGCCGCTTCTCCGGCCCGGGCCCGCAGGACGCCGCGCCCCGCTTCGCCGCCCCCGCCCCCACGCCGCACAGCGCCGCCCCGCACAGCGCCGCCCCGCACAGCGCCGCCCCGCACAGCGCCGCGCCCCACAGCGCCGCCCCGCACAGCACCGCCCCGCACAGCACCGCCCCCCATAGCGCCGCGCCGCGCTTCGCCGGCCCGCAGTCCGCCGCTCCGGCACCCCACTTCTCCGGCCGGCAGGACGCCCCCGCGCAGTTCTCCGGCCAGGACGCCCCGGCCCGCTTCTCCGGCCAGCAGGAGGCCGCACCCGGTCCGCGCCGCGGCTGGCGCGCCCGCCGCTCGGCCCCGGAGAACCCACCGGCTTCCCCAGCCGCCTCGTTCGACGGTTTCACCACCGGCAACCCGGGTCCCCGGACCGGAATTGACACCGCCGAGCACCCGCGCATCACCCCCTCGGCCGCGCGCCCGCCGGTGGTGGAGCCGACGTCGATCAGCGGGCCTCCCCCGCAGCGCGGCTCACAGAGCCAGCAGGACGAGTACGTCAACTGGGTGAACGGTCTCGGCGGAGCGTGAAGCGTTACCCAACTCCGGTGAAATGATCGGATCAGGAGGTACCGCCACACCGCCCAGGCGGTGACGATTATCGATGTCCGGGTATTCCTCCACGGCATCGGAGTCCGATCATGATCACTCGAATCGGCCGGCTGCTCTCCGGCCTCGCTCTGGTCTTCGCCCTCTCCGGCACGGCGCTGGTGGCGCCCGCCGTCGTAGCCCCGACCACTACCGACGCGGCGCAGGCGGCGGTTCACAACAGCTGCACGATCAGCCGCTGTTCGGCCGCGCGCACCGCGTACAACGGCTGGAAGTCCCTCGGCTGGCCGACAAGCGCCGGCTGGTACGCCTGGCCGTACGGCAACTACAACTACACCGGCGGCACGTTCTACAACCGCGAGGGCCAGCTCCCGTCCGCCTCCTACGGCGAATACGACGTCTACTCCCGGGCCCGGGGCGCCTCCCGCGACGCCTACCGCATCGTGGTCAACCGCAGCACCCGCGTCGCCTACTTCACGCCGGACCACTACGTGACGTTCTACAAGCTTTAACCCCTTCCCGGGTACGCCCATGGTTCCGCTCATGGGCACCGACCCGCGTGGCAACCAGCCCCAAGTTCAAGGCCGGGCGAGGCCGCACGCTCCTCCCGCCCAGCGCGGACGAGGCCACACGCTCTCCCGCCCAGCACGGACGAGGCCACACGCTCTTCCCGCCCAGCGCAGACGAGGGCACACGCAACGTTATTGCGCGCTCTCGTCCACGCTGGGGCAGGGATGCAAGCACACGCACCGCTTCGGTGCGCCCTCACCTCCGCCATCGCCCGCTTCGGTGCGCTCGCATCCACGCACACTGCCGTTTCGTGCGCCGCACCGCCCAGGTGGCGTTCATCCCGAGACGGCCTCCGCGCACCGTTTCTCCCCCCGCCAAGAACGGCCCCGCGCCCCCTTAGCACCCGAGCTGCACTCAGGCGCGAAAACCTCGAAAAAGACGCCGGAAAAGTGGCTGCTAACGCTTAGCCCGCCGGGCCCACGACCGAACAACCTGGCGTAAGCGAGATCGAGCAACCCGCTCGGCCGACAAGAGCAAACCCGGCGCAAGCCGGGGACGCAAAGCCACAGAGCCCATGAGGCTGGCTGGGCTACCGACCTTGGGGAGAACCTTCTTATGCGCAACATGATGCAGCTTCTTGGTGGAATCGCCGTCGCCGGTGTCGTCGCGGCCGGAAGCACCGCCTTCACCGCCTCCGGTGTCACCAACGCCGGCAACTTCACCAAGATCGTCGGTGGCGGCACGACCACCATGACGGTGGAGGGCGCGATTCTCAACTCGGCCGCCCTGGTTTACGACGGCACGAACGGCAACCGGGTCACCGGCGCCAAGATCGACATCGCTGGCACCAACGGCACGACCCTGAACACCACCACGTCGGTGATCACCGGAACGCTGAAGGGCACGAACGCCGGCAACACGCCGGTCTCGACCTCCGCCCTCACCTGCGCCTGGAGCACCACGGGCACGGTCTGGAACTGCACGGTCGCCACCCCTGCCACCGACTACCTGACCGCGGTGACCGATCTCGACCTCAAGGTTGCCCCCGGCGCCTGATCCTAGAAGCGCCTCGAACGCTCCTCCCGAGGTGACACCATGGCTGCTACCACAGCTGTGAGTCGTCACATCGCGGAGTAGCCATCCCGAGGTTCCGACGTATCGCCATGGCCGCCATCCTCGTGATGGCGGCCATTGGCGCGTGGGCGGTCAGCACCCATCGCCTCTCCTACGTCATCACGCACGGCGTCAGCATGAATCCCACCTATTACGCCGATGATCTGGTCTTTCTGATCAAGTTCGATTCCTACGAAGTCGGGCAGATCGCCGCATACCATGGGTTCGGAGGCATAGAGACACTCCACCGCATCATCGGCGGCGACGCCCTCACCGGCTATGTCTTGCAAGGAGACAACAATCCCGCGGTCGACGCGATCGAACCTACCGCGAACGAGCTCATCGGCCGCGCGGTGCTGCACGTCCCCAATGGCGGATTCTGGCTGAAGCCTCTGCTCAGCCCGACCGCGCTCGGGATGTTCGGATTCCTGATCGTCGGCGCCCGGGCAGCCGCGGTGAGATCCCGCCGGGACATCCCGCGCGGCCGGCAGAAGAAGAGGACGAAGAGCATGTCTGGCCAAGGCGGCTCCTGGGCGGTGACGATGACCGTCGCCAAGGCGGTCAGACGACTCCACCCGGTGATCCGGGCCCTCGCCGTGCTCTCCGTCGTGCTGGCCGCCTGCGCGCTGGTGTCCGGCGTGCTCGGCTGGATGAAGCCGGCGACGCAAACGACCGATTCCTCCGTGCGGGCCGGGGAGTCGATGACGTTCTCCTACTCGGCGGACGTGCCGCGTAGCGCCGCCTACGACGGCACCACCGCGTACTCCCCGGACCCGATCTACCGGAATCTCGCCAAGTTCGTCGTCCTGCGGATGCAGTATCTCGGGCGCCCCGGCACGGTGGAAGTCAGTGCCCGGCTCTCGTCTCAGACCGGCTGGCATTCGACTGTTCGATTGGCTCAGCCCAAGGAATTCTCCGCACAGCGCTTCACCGGGACCGTATCCCTCGATCTCGACGGGCTGGACGACCGGGCGCAGCGCGCGTCCGAGGCGATCGGCACGAACGTCGGAGCGATCACCGTGGCGGTCACCGCACGGGTCAGCCACGCCGACGGATCAAGTTTCGAACCATCGGTGAGCTTCGGCCTCACGAACATCCAGTTGGCTCTCCTGGGCGGCGCGGAGAGCCTCGTGGTCGAGCGATCGGCGGCAACCTCCGGCGGCGGGACCTTCCCCCGTCAGATCTCGCTCTTCGGCAAGGATCTGTTCACCGCCGGACAGGCACGCAGCTGGGCGGTGAGGTCGCTGCTCGTCGCGCTCGCCGGCATCGCTGTGGTCGCCTTGCTGGCCTTCCGCCGGGTTCCGTTGAAGAACCGGGAGCAGATCCAGCGCCGGTACCCCCACCTGCTGGTCCCGGTCGAGCCGATGGCCAGCCCGCCCGGCAAACCCGTCGTCATCGTCGACAGTTTTCCGGCGCTGGTGAAGCTCGCCGAAAAATACGGTCAGATGATCCTCACCTGGACCCGGCCGGACGGCGCCGACGATTTCGTGGTTCGCGACGACGGGGTGACCTACCGCTACCGGATCGTCCCGGCGAACGTCACCCCCGAGCCGGAACCCGGACCCCGGCCCGCATCGCATCGCCGCCCTTCGGCCCGGAAAGCCACCGGAGTAGCCAAGGTCGCCGCGCCCCCCGCGCCGACACCACCCCAGACCGAAGAACAGCCGGTTCCCGAAAAAGAACCGGTCACCGAAGAACAGCCGGTCGCCGAAAAAGAGCCGGCACCGGAGCCGGCCCCCGAGCCGGCAACGGCCCAGGAAAAGACCGAGGAAAAGACTGCCGAGGGAAAGACAGCCACCGAAGAGCCGAAGCCGACACAAGAAGCATCCGCCCCGGAACCGCCCAAACCCCCGGCCAAGCGCGCCCGCCGCCCCCGCAAGAAGGCCGAACCCGCAGCCGCGAAACCGGAACCCACCCCCACCGAGGCCGACGACAAACCACCCCTCCAGCGCCCGATCCGCCTCAAGCCCGAAGCGGAGCGCAAGGCCATGGAAACCCTCGGCGAGCTCAACAAATCAGTGGGCGGCGCCTCGAACCCCGAAGGTTCCGAGCCCGAGGCGCCCCACGAACCGATCTACGACTTCCTGCCGAAGCACTCCGACCAAGCGCCGACCCAGCCCGGCCAAACGCGGAAGGACCCGGATCAGGCGAATCAGGCAGACGGCGCCACCGGCAGGTAGACCCGGCCACCCGCCTCCACGAACTCGGACGACTTCGCCTTCATCCCGGCCGCCCGCAGCTCATGACTGATCCGCATCGAGCAGAACTTGGGCCCGCACATCGAGCAGAAGTGCGCGGTCTTCGCGGGCGCCGCCGGCAGCGTCTCGTCGTGGTACGCCCGGGCCGTCTCCGGGTCGAGCGCCAGCTCGAACTGGTCCTCCCACCGGAAGTCGAACCGCGCCCGGGACAGCGCGTCGTCCCATTCCTGCGCGCCGGCGTGCCCCTTCGCCAGATCAGCCGAGTGCGCCGCGATCTTGTACGCGATCATCCCGGCCTTCACGTCCTCCTTGTTCGGCAGGCCGAGGTGCTCCTTCGGGGTGACGTAGCAGAGCATCGCGGTGCCGAACATCCCGATCATCGCGGCGCCGATCGCCGACGTGATGTGGTCGTAGGCGGGCGCGATGTCGGTCGCCAGCGGGCCCAGCGTGTAGAACGGCGCCCCGCCGCAGAGCTCGACCTGCAGGTCCACGTTCTCCTTGATCTTGTGCATCGGCACGTGGCCGGGGCCTTCGACCATGACCTGTACGTCGTACTCCCACGCGATGTGGGTGAGCTCGCCGAGGGTACGCAGTTCGGCGAACTGTGCTTCGTCGTTGGCGTCGGCGATCGACCCGGGGCGCAGGCCGTCCCCGAGCGAGAACGTGATGTCGTACTCCCGGAAGATCTCGCAGAGCTCGCGGAAGTGGGTGTAGAGGAAGTTCTCCCGGTGTTCGGCCAAGCACCAGGCCGCCATGATCGATCCGCCGCGGGAGACGATTCCGGTGACGCGTTCGGCGGCGAGCGGGACGTACTCGAGCAGCACTCCGGCGTGGATCGTCATGTAGTCGACGCCCTGCTCGGCCTGTTCGATGACGGTCTCCCGGAACAGGTCCCAGGTGAGCCCGAGCGGGTCGCCCTTGACCTTCTCCAGCGCCTGGTAGATCGGCACGGTTCCGATCGGGACGGGCGAGTTCCGTACGATCGCCTCCCGGGTCTCGTGGATCCGCGGCCCGGTGGACAGGTCCATCACGGTGTCGGCGCCCCACCGGGTGGCCCAGGTCAGCTTCTCCACCTCCTCGGCGACGGACGAGGTCACGGCCGAGGTGCCGATGTTCGCGTTGACCTTCACGAGGAAGCGCGAGCCGATGATCATCGGCTCGGACTCGGGGTGGTTCCGGTTGGCCGGCAGCACCGCACGACCGGCCGCGATCTCGTCGCGCACCAGCTCGGGGGTGACGCCCTCGCGCACCGCGACGAACTCCATCTCGGGCGTGACGATCCCGGCTCGCGCGGCAGCGAGCTGGGTCTGCCCGGTCCACCACGGTTTGCGCAGCGGCGGCAGCCCGACGAGCGGATCGCTGCCCGGCCCGGACGTGTCGTAGAGCCGCACCGGCGGCTCGTCCCCGGTCAGCACCACCTCGGTGAACGGCACGCGGATGTCCGGACGGGGACCGTCCACATAGGTCTTACGTCTCACGGCAAACCTCCACGAAGTTGGATAAAACCGGCATGACACGGCCGCAAAGGATCAGCGACAGTGCTGCCGGAACTCAAGAAGACCAGGCGAAGTGGTCCAGCGGCCCGGGTCCCGCCCCGAGCTGCCAGGAGGCGCCGCCGCGCAGACCGCGTCGCACGTAATCCTTCGCGGTCATCACCGCTTCCGGCACCGAGTCGCCCGCGGCCAGCCGCACCGCGATCGCCGACGAGAACGTGCAGCCGGACCCGTGGTTGTTCCGGGTCTCCACCGGCGAGCCGCGCAGCACGGTGGTCTCGCCCGCGACGTGCAGGACGTCAACCGCAAGCTCACTTCCGGTCACGACCACCCCGCGCGGGCCGAGCTCCGCGAGCTCGGCGGCGGCCACTGCCATCTCCTCGGCCGTTTCGATCACCCTGCCGAGGAGGGCGCCGGCTTCGTGCCGGTTCGGCGTCAGGACACTTGCGTACGGGAGGAGCACCCCGACGACAGCCGAATCGGAGAGCCGGCTTCCGGCGGTGGCCACCATCACCGGATCGATGACCAGATGGGGCAGGTCGCCGGCCCGTTCCGCGATCACCGTGGCAACCGCCGGATCCGAGACCATCCCGACCTTCACCGCCGCGACCGGCAGGTCCGAGAGCACCGCGTCCAGCTGCGCCGCGACGATCTCGGCGGGCACCGCGTGGATCGCCGTGACGCCCAGCGTGTTCTGCGCGGTGATCGCGGTGAGCACCGACGTCCCGAACGCCCCGAGCGCCGCGAACGTCTTGAGGTCCGCCTGAATCCCCGCGCCCCCGCCGGAGTCCGACCCCGCGATCGTGAGCACCACCGGCGGCGTCACGTGCCCGCTCCCGCACTCGCCGCAACGCGCTGGGCAGCCGCGAACGCGCCCGCCAGCTCGCTCGCCACCCGCGCCGGATTGGCGGCCCGCATGATCGCCCCCAGGACCGCGATCCCCTCGGCCCCGGCCGCGGCGCACTCGGCCGCCCGCGCCGCCGAGTCGACCCCGCCCAGCGCCAGCCACGGCATCCGCCCGGCCAGCGCCGCTGCGCCGGCGGCACCCAGCGCCGGCCCATAACCCGGTTTCGTGGCCGTCGGGTAGATCGGCGACAACGTCACGTAATCCACATCGGACAGCGGCTCGGTCCCGTGCCACGAACGACCCACCAGCGGAACCCCGGCCGGCAACGGATCGGCCGCCGACAGGTGCACGGCCGTGCCACCCAGCGGGTCCGGGCCCGCGACGATCAGGCGCCCGGGCGGCAGGAGCGGTCTGAGCTGCGCCGCGAGGGCGGCTCGTTCCTCGTACCCAAGGTCGCGCTCACGCAGAATGACCCAATCGGCGCCGCCGCGGACCGCCGCCGCGACCACCTCCACCAGCGGCCCGGCGGCGGACCGCCGGTCGGTGAGCACGACGAGCCCGCCCGGCGTCACCATTCCGCGATCCCCTCGTCGGCGGTGGACGCGAGCGCGTGGAACCGGCGCGGGATCCGTCCGGCGGCGCGGGCGAGCCGTCCCGCCGCGACCGCGTGCCGCATCGCCGCCGCCATCGCCGCCGGATCGTCGGCCCGGGTGATCGCGCTGGCGACGAGCACCGCGTCGCAGCCCAGCTCCATCGCGAGCGCCGCGTCGGAAGCGGTGCCGATGCCGGCGTCCAGCACCACCGGCACGTCCACGTTCTGCCGGATCAGCTGGATGTGGTGAGGGTTGGAGATGCCGAGACCGGAACCGATCGGCGAACCGGCGGGCATCACCGCGGCGCATCCGGCGTCGGCCAGGCGGCGGGCCAGAATCGGGTCGTCGGTGGTGTACGGGAGTACCGTGAACCCGTCCGCGACGAGCGTCTCGGCAGCTCGGAGCAGTTCCACGCCGTCGGGCAGCAGGGTCCGCTCGTCGCCGATCACCTCCAGCTTGATCAGGTCGGTCTCGAACGCTTCCCGGGCCATCTGCGCGGTCTTCACCGCGTCCCCGGCCGTGTAGCAGCCCGCGGTGTTCGGCAGCACCCGCACACCGAGCCGGTCCAGCATCGGCAGCAGGCCCGGACCGGCCGCGTCGACCCGGCGCAGCGCCACCGTGACGAGCGTGGTCTCGGACGCGGTGATCGCTTCTTCCAGGGCGGCGAGGCTCTGCGCGCCGCCGGTGCCCAGGATCAGCCCGTTCGCGGGCAGAAACGCGGGCAGGAGTGGGGAAGTCATGTCAGCCTCCCTGCGCGGCGGTGAGCACTTCGATCCGGTCGCCGTCGGCCAGGTCGACCTGCGACCACGCCGAGCGCGGCACCACGGTTCCGTTGACCGCTACCGCCACCCCACGCTGGGCGGCGATGAGTTCGGCCACGAGGGTCGCGACGGTGCAGCTGTCGGACCTGCTCCGGTCCTGGCCGTTGATGGTCAGGCGCATCAGAACCTCCCGGGGGTGAAGGAGTCCAGCAGTGGGTCAGCGGTCCCGGTCAGCACCAGGTCCGCGATGAGCCGAGCGGTGATCGGGGCGAGCAGCACCCCGTTGCGGTGGTGACCGGCGGCCACCACGGTCCGGTCGTCGAGCCGGCCGAGAATCGGCGCGTTGTCCGGCGTGCCGGGCCGGTGCCCGACGGTGAGCTCGGTGATCTCGTGCTCGGAGAGGCCGGGCACCAGGTCGAGCGCGGCGCGCAGCAGGTCGTGCGTTCCGCCCGCGGTGACCGCCCGGTCGGAGCGTTCCTCCTGGGTCGCGCCGACCACCACCTCGCCGTCGGCGCGGGGCACCAGGTAGACGTGCCGGCCGTCAGCGGCGCCGTCGATCACGTGCCGGAGCAGGCCCGGTTCGCCGCGCAGCCGCAGCACCTGGCCTTTCACCGGGCGAACGGGAAGGCCGGTCAACGAAGCCGTGCCGACACCGGCCGCAACGACGACGCTATCGGCGGAAATATCGGAAATGTCAGTCACACGCTGCGACACAAACCGACCGTGCAATGAGGAACGCAGCGCCGCCACCACCTTGCGCGGATCAACCTGGCGCTCGGTCGGCGAGAACGCGCCGGCCCGGATCCGGGGCGACAACGACGGCTCCCGGTCACGCACCTGCGAGCCGGTCAGCGTGGCGAGTTTCTGGTGCTGCCACTCGCGCTTCGCCTCCGCCAGATCGTCGGCGGTCAACGCCACGCTCAGCGTGCCGGCGTCGTCGTAACCGACGTCGCCGAGGGCTGCCGCGTATTCCGGCCAGAGCGCGTTGGACGCCTCCAGCAGCGGCTCCAGGAACGGGAACTCGAACGCCGACTCCCCACCGGGAGCGAGCATCCCGGCCGCCACGTGCCAGGCGCCCCCGGTCCCCGCCGGCGCCGGGTCGTAGACCGTGACGTCCGCTCCGCGCAGCAGCAACTCCCGGCCGACGGCCAGGCCGATGATGCCGCCGCCGACGATCGCGACCCTCATCGCAGGGCCTCCAGGAACTCGGCCACCGCCCGCTTCGGGTCGGTCACGAACGCGCCGATCGCGGCGACGCCGTGCGACGGCAGGGCCGGCACCCGGTCCGCGGTGATCCCGCCGATCGCCAGCACCGGCGTGCCCGGCACCGCGTCGACGACGGCCGCGACACCGGCCGGGCCGATCGGTGGTGGCAGTCCGTCCTTCGTGGACGTCGCGAACGCCGGCCCGGTGCCCAGGTAGGAGGCGCCGGCGGCGACCGCGGCCCGGGCGTCCGTCGGGTTCCGGCAGGTCGCGCCGATCACCGCGTCCGGGCCGAGGATCCGCCGGGCGACGTCCACCGGCAGGTCGTCGGCGCCCAGGTGCACACCGTCCGCGCCGGCCGCCAGCGCCACCGAGACCCGGTCGTTGACCAGGCACATGGTGCCTGCCGGGCGAAGGATTTCGAGGGCCGCGAGGGTCAGCGCGTACGCCCGGGCGTCGGTCGTCTTGACCCTGATCTGAACGGCGACGTCGTCCTGACCGGCGACCCCGCGAACGACGTCGAGCGAGTCGGTGATGACGTGCAGCCGGGGAAACGAGAACGAATCGTGCATGAAGCACTCCTCCCTGCGCCGGCATGACCCGGATCAGGTTCGACGGTCGGGGGCCGCATCAGCCCCCCTCTCAGCCCGGTGCCCGGACTCCCGTGGGGTTTTTCTTTGTTGTGACCGGACCATAACCGGTCGGTGAGATCAAACGCTAGCGGACGTCCCAAACTGGCTCCGGGACCTCGACGACCTCGCCGTCGCCCCTGAACAGCACGAATCGATCAAAACTGCGGGTGAACCAGCGGTCGTGGGTGACGGCCATCACCGTACCGTCGAAGGCTTTCAAGCCCTCCTCCAGCGCCTCCGCCGACGCCAGGTCCAGGTTGTCCGTCGGCTCGTCGAGCAGCAGCAACGTGGCGCCGGACAACTCCAGCAGCAGCACCAGGAACCGGGCCTGCTGACCGCCGGAGAGCGTGCCGAACCGCTGATCGCCCTGTGCCGCCAGCTCGTACCGGTTGAGCGCCTTCATCGCGCCGGCCCGGTCGACTCCGGAGCGGTGCTCGTCGCCACGCCAGAGGATCTCGACGAGCGTCTTCTCCATCAGCTCCGGCCGGTCGTGGGTCTGCGAGAAGTGGCCGGGACGGACCCGCGCGCCGAGCCGGGCAACGCCGTCGTGCATCACGTGCGTGAGCGGCGCGCCGTCGACCGGCTTGTGCTCCAGGTCCGGCTCGGAGCCGCCGGCCGCGAGCAGCCGCAGGAAGTGGGACTTGCCGGTGCCGTTCGCGCCGAGCACCGCGACCCGGTCCCCGTACCAGATCTCCAGGTCGAAGGGGAACGTCAGGTTCTCCAGCTCGAGATGCTCGCACATCACCGAGCGCTTGCCGGTGCGGCCGCCGCGCAGGTTCATCCGCAGCGACTGCTCCTTCGGCGGCAGCGGCGGCGGACCGGCCTCCTCGAACTTGCGCAGCCGGGTCTGTGCGGCCTGATAGCGCGAGGCGAGGCCGTCGTTGTAGGCCGCCTTGTTCTTGAGCGTGAAGACCAGCTCACGCAGTTTCTCGTGTTCCTCGTCCCAACGGCGGCGCAGCTCCTCCATCCGCTCGTGCCGGTTCGACCGGGCCTCGTGCCAGGAGGCGAAGCCGCCCGGATGCGTCCAGGCGCCACCGCCCTCGACGGCCACCACCCGGTCCGCGGTCTGCGCCAGCAGCTCCCGGTCGTGCGAGACGTAGAGGATCGATTTCGACGACTCCCGCATCCGCTGCTCCAGCCAGCGTTTCGCCGGGACGTCGAGGAAGTTGTCCGGCTCGTCGAGCAGCAGCACCTCGTCGCTCCCCCGGAGCAGCAGGTCCAGCGCGAACCGTTTCTGCTCGCCGCCGGAGAGGGTCCGCACGATCCGGTCCTTGGTCTCCTCCCACGACTTGCCGAGGATCGCGACGGCGACCGTGTCGAAGAGGACCTCCGCCTCGTAACCGCCCACCTCACCCCAGTGGGCGAGCGCGTTCGCGTACCCGATCTGGCTCTTCTCGGTCTCGTCGAGGGCCGCGGCCGAGGCGCGGAGTCGCTCACCTGCCGCGCCGAGCGCGGGTGCGACAAGGGACAGAGCAAGATCTTCGAGGGTACGGTCGTCGCCGATCATGCCGATGAACTGGCGCATCACGCCGAGGCCGCCGGAACGCGCGATGGTCCCGCTCTGCGTCGGGATGTCGCCCGCGACCATGCGCATCAGCGTCGTCTTGCCGGCCCCGTTCGGCCCGACCAGCGCCACCTTCGCGCCCTCGCCGACCCGGAACGACACGTCGGCGAAGAGCTCCCGCCCGTCCGGGAGCACGAAACCGGCGCCGGCGACATCCACGTAACCCATGCCCGGCATCCTCCCCGGTGCCGGTCTGTCAGTCAGCCGATTTTCGGGTGACCTTCAGGACTCTGAACCCCCGCTGGCTGGCCACCCGCTCGACCTGCCAGCCGAGGCCGGTCAGCCAGCTGTGCAGGGAATCACCACCGAGGTTCCGGTTGATCACCAGCCAGGCGACGCCGTCCGGCGCCAGCCGCGGCAGCCACCGCTCCATCAGCCCGTGCAGCTCCGCCTTGCCGACGTGGGTGGGCGGGTTGCTCCAGATCTGCTGGAACTCCACGTCCGCCGGCACGTCGTCGGGCGCGAACACCCGTACCCGCAGGCCCTTGGTGTTCTCCGCGGTCAGATCGCGGGCCCGGGCGTTGACGTCCACGGCGTAGACCTCGGCCTGCGGCGCCTCGGTGGCCAGCACCCGGGCGATCGGCCCGTAACCGCAACCCAGGTCGAGGAACGTGCCGGTGGCGGCGGCGTCCGGCAAATCCGCCTTGCGCAGCAGCACGGCGGTGCCCGGATCCAGCCGCCCGGCCGAGAACACCCCGGACGCGACGGCGAGCCGGTGGTCCTTGCCGGCGACGCTGAACTCGATCTCGCCGCGCCGCAACGGCGCATCCGGGTCGGCGGTGAAGTAATGGTCGGCACTCACCAGGCAAGTCTCCCGCCGCGCAACGAGCGGCGGGACGGCGGGGTACCGGACAAATTGTGCGTTCATAGATCAGCGTCCCCGCCTAGCTTGGGTCCATGCGGTACGCCATCCCCACGCGCCCCGCCCACCATGCCGCGCACGCTCTGGTCCTGAGGCCGTTCTTCCCGATAGCCACCGGCCAGCATCGCACCCGGGCGCACAGCCGCCGGCACCTGCGGCGGGAACCCCTGCGAACGGCCGACCTGCTCACCCGCGGCCTGGCCGCCCTGATCGTGCTCGGCATCTGCGTGATGGTGGGCGTGCTGATCGTCGCCGACAAACGCCGCGCGCCGGCCGCCGGGACGTCCGGACCGCTCACCGCCACCGCCGTCTTCCCCGACCAGGCGTCCCTCTTCCGGGCGAGCCAGGCGCGGGTCGAGGCCGATTGCCCGGTCGCCGTCACCGGCGGCTTGCGGTCGGTGCTTCAGGGGTACGGGTGCTCGCAGGCGATCCGGGCCGTCCTCACCGTCCCCTACGCCGACTACCGGGTGACCGCCGGTGTGCTCACCCTGCCGGACACGCCGAGCGCGGCTGCGGTCAGCGAGGTGGTGCGCGACCTGGTCGAGACCGGCGACGGCAGTTTCGCCACGCTGACCGGCGCCGACACCCCGCCGGGCACACCCGTCGCCTGGCGCACCCATGACCACTACCTGATCTACTGCGTGATCGTCAGCCCCACGGGCGAGCTGGTCCCGGGCGACGACCCGGCGGTCACCCGGATAACCACGGATCTGCTGGACACCCACCTGAGCGGCACCCTGCCGGTCACGTAGAACCGGCCCGCTTGCGTGTGGAGTTGTGGTGCGGATAGCGCCCCAGTTCCACACACTCAAGCCCGTCCCGCCGCCCGTGTGGAATACGGGTGCGGAACACGCCCCAACTCCACACACTCAAGCCCGTCCCACCGCCCGTGTGGAATGCGGGTGCGGTCCGGCCTGCGTGTTGAGTTCAGGCTCGGAGGCGGCGGGTGGCCTCGGCCCGGGTGGCGTACTCCGCCTCGTCCGGGTAACCGACCGCCACCAGCGTCAGACCGTGCGCGGGCGCCACCGTCACCTCGCTGGAGCGTTCCCGCAGCGTCAGCAGCCGGGCCGGCCAGTCCGGCTCGCGGCGGCCGTCGCCGACGAAGAGCATCGCGCCCACCAGGCTGCGGACCATCGCCTGGCAGAACGCGTCCGCCTGGACGGTCGCCACCAGGATCCGGTCCGGGTCGCGGCGCCAGTCCAGCCGGCTGATCGCGCGGATCGTGGTGGCGTGTTCCTTGCGCTTGCAGAACGCCGCGAAGTCGTGCTCGCCGAGCAGCCCGGCCGCCGCGGCGTTGAGCCGGTCCTCCTGGAGCGGGCGCAGCCAGCCGAGCGTGTCGTGCCGGCGCAGCGGCTCCGGACCCCACTGCTCGTCGCAGACGCGGTACTCGTACCGGCGGAACGTCGCCGAGAAGCGCGCGTCGAAGGTGTCCGGGACCGGGCGGACCGCGCGCACCCGGGCGTCCGGCGGCATCAGGGCCGCGAGCCGGCGCAGCAGCGATCCGGAGAGACGCTCCCAGTCCTCGGTCGGCAGGTCGATGTGGCAGACCTGGCCGGTGGCGTGCACCCCCGCATCGGTACGGCCGGCGACCGTCAACCCGAGCGGTGTGTCCGGCCCGACGAGCCGTCCCAGCGCCTCGGTGAGCACACCGGCAACCGTCCGGCGGGCCGGCTGGGCGGCCCAGCCCGAGAAGCCGGCGCCGTCGTACGACACGTCCAGTCGAAGGCGGATGGATTCCGGCATTGCGGGCGTGCTCCTCGCGTCGTTTTCGCCAAGCGAAAGGCCCGGCACCCGAACGGGGTACCGGGCCTTTCTGAAAAACCTGAGATCAGGCCTTCGTGGTGTCGTCGCCCTCGGCCTGGTCGCCGGGACCCTCGGCACCCTTGTCACCGGACGCGTTCACGGGCGCCTCGGCGTCCTGGTCAGCGTCGGTGTCCGCGGCCGGAGCGCTCTTCGGCGCGTCGTCCTCGGGCGCGAGCGCCTCGACCTTGGCCTGCTGCGCGGCGGCCTTGCGGTCAGCCTTCGACGGCGCGGCGGTGGTGGCCGCGACCTGCAGCTCCTCGACCAGCTCGATGACCGCCATGGGAGCGGCGTCGCCCTTGCGGGGGCCGGTCTTGGTGATCCGGGTGTAGCCGCCGGGGCGGTTCGTGTACCGCGGAGCGATCTGCTCGAACAGGGCGTACACGACGTCCTTGTCCTTCACGACGGTCAGAACCCGGCGACGGGCGTGCAGGTCGCCGCGCTTGGCCTTCGTGATGAGCTGCTCGGCCAGCGGGCGCAGCCGCCGGGCCTTCGTCTCGGTGGTCTTGATCTTCCCGTGCCGGAAGAGCTCAGTGGCCAGGTTGGCCAGGATGAGCTTCTCGTGTGCCGGGCTGCCGCCGAGGCGGGCACCCTTGGTGGGCGTGGGCATTTTTACGATGCTCCTCGTGGATATGTCTTGCAGTGCGGCGGAGCCGCCTCAGGCAGCAGAGTTATGGCGCGACAGCGGGAATTACAGCTGCTCGGTCTCGCGGTAGTCGTCGGTGTCGTAATCCACGTCGCCGAACGAGTCCACGACGTGCGCCGGGTCGAAGGACGGCGCGCTGTCCTTCAGGCCCAGGCCCATTCCGGCGAGCTTCATCTTGACCTCGTCGATCGACTTCTGGCCGAAGTTCCGGATGTCCAGAAGGTCAGCCTCCGTACGCCCTATCAACTCGCCCACGCTATTGATGCCCTCGCGCTTGAGGCAGTTGTACGACCGGACGGTGAGGTCCAGCTCCTCGATCGGCAGGGCCAGATCGGCAGCCAGCTGAGCATCCTGCGGCGACGGGCCGATGTCGATGCCCTCGGCGGTCTCGTCCAGCTCACGGCAGAGACCGAAGAGCTCGACGAGGGTCGAGCCGGCCGAGGCCAGCGCGGTCCGCGGCGAGATCGACGCCTTCGACTCGACGTCGATGATCAGACGGTCGAAGTCGGTGCGCTGCTCGACACGGGTCGCCTCGACGCGGTAGGTCACCTTGAGGACCGGCGAGTAGATCGAGTCGACCGGGATCCGGCCGATCTCGGCGCCGGCGCTCTTGTTCTGCGCCGCCGTGACGTAGCCACGGCCCCGCTCGACGGTGAGCTCCATGTCGAGCCGGCCCTTGCTGTTCAGGGTGGCCAGCTTCAGGTCGGGGTTGTGCACGGAGACGCCAGCCGGGGGCTGGATGTCACCGGCGGTCACGTCGCCAGGGCCCTGCTTGCGCAGGTACATGCTGACCGGCTCGTCGTGCTCGGAGCTGACGGTCAGTTCCTTGACGTTCATGACCAGCTCGACCACGTCCTCCTTGACACCGGGGATCGTGGTGAACTCGTGCAGCACGCCGTCGATCTTGATGCTGGTGACCGCCGCGCCCGGGATGGACGACAGCAGGGTCCGACGCAGCGAGTTACCGAGGGTGTAGCCGAAGCCCGGCTCCAGAGGCTCGATGGTGAACCGGGAGCGGGTCTCGCTGAGCGACTCCTCCGAGAGGGTCGGCCGCTGGCTGATGAGCACGCTGTTCTTCTTTCTGTCCGGCCACCCACTATTTGATGGCCATCGGGATTGCCCGGCGCTCGGGAGAGCGCCGGGCAATGTGTTACTTCGAGTAAAGCTCGACGATCAACTGCTCCTGGACCTGCGTGTCGATGACAGCGCGGGCCGGGATCGAGTGGATCAGGATCTTCATCTCGGCCGGGATCGGCTCGAGCCACGCCGGAACGGGGCGGGAGCCGGCCTGGGCCTGCGCCACGACGAACGGGGTCATTTCCTTCGACTTCTCACGCACGGTGACGATGTCGTGTTCCTTGACCCGGTACGACGGGATGTCGACCTTGGAACCGTTGACCAGGAAGTGGCCGTGCTTGACCAGCTGCCGGGCCATGTCGCGGGACGCGGCGTAGCCGGCCCGGTAGACGACGTTGTCGAGACGGGTCTCGAGGATCTGCAGCAGAACCTCACCGGTCTTACCCGGCTTGTTCACGGCTTCCTCGTAGTAACCGCGGAACTGCTTCTCCAGAACGCCGTACGCCCGACGCGCCTTCTGCTTCTCGCGGTGCTGCAGAAGGTACTCGGTCTCCTTGGTCCGGCCACGGCCGTGCTGGCCGGGCGGGAACGGACGGGACTCGAAGGGGCACTTCGGTCCGTCGCACTTGCTGCCCTTGAGGAAGAGCTTCATCTTCTCGCGGCGGCAGCGCTTGCAGTCAGCACCGGTGTAACGAGCCATCAGTCAATCCCCCTTAGACCCGGCGACGCTTCGGCGGGCGGCAACCGTTGTGCGGCTGCGGCGTGACGTCGGAGATCTGACCGACCTCGAGGCCGGCGGCCTGCAGCGAACGGATGGCGGTCTCCCGGCCGGAACCGGGACCCTTCACGAAGACGTCCACCTTGCGCATGCCGTGCTCCATGGCACGGCGAGCGGCGGCCTCGGCAGCCAGCTGCGCGGCGAACGGGGTCGACTTGCGGGAGCCCTTGAAGCCCACCTGGCCGGACGAGGCCCAGGAGATCACAGCACCGGTCGGGTCGGTGATCGACACGATGGTGTTGTTGAAGGTGCTCTTGATGTGCGCCTGCCCGTGGGCGACGTTCTTGCGTTCCTTGCGCCGGACCTTCTTGACGGCGGCCCCTGCGCGTGCCTTCGGTGGCATAAGTCAGTGCGCTCCTATTACTTCCGACCGGGCTTCTTCTTACCGGCGACCGTGCGCTTCGGGCCCTTGCGGGTACGAGCGTTGGTCCGGGTCCGCTGTCCACGCACGGGCAGGCCCTTGCGGTGGCGGATGCCGGCGTAGCAGCCGATCTCAACCTTGCGGCGGATGTCCGCAGCGACCTCGCGGCGCAGGTCGCCTTCAACCTTGAAGTTGGACTCGATGTAGTCGCGGAGCTGGACCAGCTCCTCGTCCGTGAGGTCCTTGGCGCGCTTGTTCAGGTCAATTGCGGTAGCAGTCAGTGCCTCGACGGCACGGGTGCGACCGATGCCGAAGATGTAGGTGAGCGCGATCTCCATCCGCTTTTCGCGGGGAAGATCAACGCCGACGAGTCGAGCCATAAGTGGGCGTACTCCTCAGGTTTCTCACGGAGGTCTGTGCCTGTCCCACCCCGCCTGCCCGGGCGGGCCCCGGCCTCCGACCGGGGGTACAGCCACTCATGCGCGTGCATGCGTGGCCGGGACGAGCTTGTTCAGTGGTACGGATCCTGCGTCGAGGCTGTGATCAGCCCTGGCGCTGCTTGTGGCGCGGGTCGGTGCTGCAGATGACCATGACCCGGCCGTGCCGCCGGATGACCCGGCAGTTGTTGCAGATCCGCTTGACGCTCGGCTTGACCTTCACGGTTTGCCTTAACTCTCAGTCAGACGGGATAGAAAATCCCCGCGACCCGCTGCTTACTTGTAGCGGTAGACGATTCGCCCACGGGTCAGGTCGTACGGCGAGAGTTCGACGACGACCCTGTCCTCGGGAAGGATGCGGATGTAGTGCTGCCGCATCTTGCCGGAGATGTGTGCCAGGACCTTGTGACCATTAGCGAGCTCAACGCGGAACATTGCGTTCGGCAGGGGCTCGATCACTCGGCCTTCGATCTCGATGGCTCCGTCTTTCTTTGGCATGTCCTCCGCTACCTGACATCGGGTTCTTGGGGCAGGCTGTGCAACGTCTTACCCGAGCTGAAAAACGCTCGGACCAGCCGCGGCTCCCCCGCCCTCGAAGCGCTTGAGGACATGGAGGAGAGGACGCTGCGCGCCAGCACGCTAGTCTACGCGCCCGTTACACCGACGCCAAACTGAGGGTTCCGCAACCCGGGGTCGGGCGTGTCCGCGACGGACATGTACGACTTTATCGCCTCAGTGGCGACGCTTGTCCCGATCTCCCAGTCGCGCCAGGACCGCGAAGGCCACCGGGATCAGCACCCAGGCCGGCCAGAAGTAATACGCCTCACCCGAAGCCAGGCTGGAGATGCCCCAGATCACCGTGCAGAGCAGAAAAAGGCCGATCGCGGGCTGGACACCGCTCCTGCGGCCGGGCGCCTCGGCTGCCGCAGCGGCCGGAACACCGGGGGCCGGTGGCGTCGGCTGGATCTGGGACTTCTGGACCGGCACCGTGCCCGGCAGGTCGTCCAGCAGCCCGTCCAGGTCGGCGTAGGTCCGCGCGCCGTACGCCCGCTGGATCCGCTCGTCATACTCGCCGAGGTCGAGCCGGCCCTCGTCGAGTGCCTTCTTCAGCTGATCCGCCACCTGCTGCCGGTCGGCGTCGCCCGCTCGCATTCCCTCGCGCCCCATGGACCCCAGCATGCCAGCCGGGGTCCAGTTCATCTATGGGCGACGGTTCTACGGCTGTCTGGCG
The DNA here is from genome assembly GCF_040639325.1 of Actinoplanes sp. NPDC023936. Lineage (NCBI taxonomy): Bacteria > Bacillati > Actinomycetota > Actinomycetes > Micromonosporales > Micromonosporaceae > Actinoplanes > Actinoplanes sp. NPDC023936. The sequence continues at coordinate 328,850 of NZ_JBEZZR010000006.1, forward strand.
GTCACCAGATCGCCGAGACGGGACCGGCCGCCGTCGTGCGCGGTGGTCACCCACACCCCGTCGTCCAGCAGCGCCATGGTGTGCTCCACGTGCGCGGCACGGGAGCGGTCCCGGGTCACCACGGTCCAGCCGTCGTCGAGCTCGACCGTCCGGGGCGAGCCCATCGTGATCATCGGCTCGATCGCCAGGGCCATCCCCGGGACCACCCGGATGCCGCGGCCCGGCTTGCCGTGGTTGAGCACGTGCGGGTCCTGGTGCATCTCGGTGCCGATGCCGTGGCCGCCGTAACCGTCGACGATCCCGTACCGGCCGGCCTTGCGGATCACCTTCTCGATGTTGAAGGAGATGTCCGTCAGCCGGCCCCGGCCGTTCGCCGCGCCGCGGGCCGCCGCGGCGATACCCGCCCACATGGCGTCCTCGGCGACCTCGGCCATCCGCAGCAGCGCCGGATCGGTCTCGCCGACCCCGACGGTGATCGCCGAGTCGCCGTGCCAGCCCTCCAGGATCGCCCCGCAGTCCAGGGAGATCAGGTCGCCCTCGCGGAGGATCTGCTCGGTGCTCGGGATGCCGTGCACCACCTGCTCGTTGACCGAGGCGCAGATCGAGGCCGGGAAGCCGTGGTAGCCCTTGAACGACGGGATCGCCCCGGCGTCACGGATCACCTTCTCCGCGATCGCGTCCAGGTCGCCGGTCGACACACCGGGCGCCACGGCGTCCCGCATGGCGTCCAGAGCGGCCGCCACGATCAGGCCGGCCGCCCGCATCAGCTCGATCTGCTCGACCGACTTCAGCTGGATGTTCTGCTCGTTGCGCGCCACGTCAGCCCCCGTAGGAGCGCAGAGCGTCGATCGCGCGCACAGTCACATCCTCGACCGGTCCGGTCGCGTCGATGCCCACGAGCTTGCCCTGCGCACCGTAGAAGTCGACAAGCGGCGCGGTCTTGTCCGAGTACTCCACCAGCCGGTTCGCGATCGTCTCGGCCTTGTCGTCGTCCCGCTGGAACAGGTCGCTGCCGCAGCGGTCGCAGATGTTCTCCTTGCTCGTCGGGTCGAACTCGACGTGCCAGATCTTTCCGCAACCACGGCAGGTCCGCCGGCCGGAGAGCCGGCGGATCACCTCGTCGTCGTCGACCACGAGCTCCATCACGATGTCCAGCGCGGTGCCCAGGTCGGCGAGGAGCTTGTCCAGCGCCTGCGCCTGCGGCACGGTCCGGGGGAAGCCGTCCAGCAGGAAGCCGTCGCTCGCGTCCGGCTCGGCGAGCCGGTCACGCACCATGTTGATGGTCACCTCGTCGGGAACGAGCTGGCCGGCGTCCATGTAGCGCTTGGCCTCGACGCCGAGCGGCGTCCCCTGCGACACGTTGGCGCGGAAGATGTCACCGGTCGAGATCTTCGGTACGGCGAGATGGGCGGCGATGAACTCAGCCTGGGTCCCCTTGCCGGCCCCCGGAGGGCCCACCAGTACCAGCCGCACCTACATCGCCTCGCTTCGGTCAGGAGAAACCACGCCCACCGTCGACGCCAGAGCCCCCCGGCCCTGCGTCCCCACTACCGCAGGAACCCTTCGTAGTTCCGCTGCATGAGCTGGCTCTCGATCTGCTTCACCGTCTCCAGACCCACACCCACCATGATCAGCACTGCCGTACCACCGAACGGGAAGTTCTGGTACTGCTGCGCGTTCAGCCAGATGAAGAAGAAGTTCGGCAGGACCGAGATCAGTGCCAGGTAGAGCGCGCCCGGCAGCGTGATACGGCTGAGGATGAAGTCCAGGTAGTCGGCGGTCGGCTTGCCCGGACGGATGCCCGGAACGAAACCACCGTACTTCTTCATGTTCTCCGCGACCTCAGTCGGGTTGAACGTGATCGACACGTAGAAGTACGTGAAGAAGATGATCAGCAGGAAGTAGAGGCCGATGTAGATCGGGCTCGTCGGGTCAGCCAGATTGTTCTGGATCCAGATCTGGTAGCCCTTGAGGTTGTTCTGGTCGAAGAACTGCAGGTACAGCTGCGGCAGGTAGAGCAGCGAGGACCCGAAGATGACCGGAACGACACCAGCCTGGTTGACCTTGAGCGGGATGTAGGTGGAGGTGCCGCCGTACATCCGCCGGCCGATCATGCGCTTCGCGTACTGGACCGGGATGCGGCGCTGCGCCTGCTCGATGAAGACGACCAGCGCGATGATCACCAGGACCAGGCCGATCACCAGCAGGAACTTGCCGGTGCCGCTCGACGTCTTGATCGTCCAGCCCTCGCCGGGGAGGCGGGCCGCGATCGAGGTGAAGATCAGGACCGACATGCCGTTGCCGACGCCGCGGTCGGTGATCAGCTCGCCGAGCCACATGACCACGCCGGTGCCGGCGGTCATCGTCATCACCAGGACGGTCAGCGTCAGCCACATCGGAAGACCGGTGTCCTCCGGGATGATCTGGTACGCCGGGTTGTCCTGGTCGCAGACGTTGCCGAAGAGCTGACCGGTGCGCGCCAGCGCGACGAACGCGCTGGCCTGCAGCACGGCGAGGCCGAGCGTCAGGTACCGGGTGTACTGCGTGATCTTCGCTTGGCCGGACTGGCCCTCCTTGCGAAGCTGCTCGAGTCGCGGGATCACGACCGTGAGCAGCTGCAGGATGATCGACGCCGTGATGTACGGCATGATGCCCAGCGCGAAAACGGAGAGCTGAAGCAGCGCACCGCCGGAGAAGAGGTTGAGTAGGTTCAGCACGCCGTTGCCGGAAGCCTCGGTGAGAGCCAGGCAGGCCTTCACATTGGCGTAGGACACACCGGGGCTGGGCAATGTGGCACCGAGACGATAGATCGCGATAATCGCTACCGTGAAGAGTAGCTTCTTCCGCAGGTCAGGCGTCCGAAGCGCGCTCGAGAAGGCGGACAACAACTGATCCTCCTGCGTGGTCGCCACACTCTGGGTTGCGGTATCCCGGAAGTTCGGGCACACATCATTGGGCAGCCGTAGAGGCCGCCAGCGGAGCACTGTATCAGCAACGCCGAGAGCTCAACCACCGGCGTCGCATGGTCCGATGCCCCAGTACAACACAACTGTCCGGATTCGTGTACGAACCGGGCGTGCTCCACCTTGGCCGGTCACCCGTCCCGGCCGGTTCTCACAATACGGCAGCGCGGCCCGCTCAGAACGCCCCTGAGGGCACCGGATGTTACGACCGTGTTCCGTACCGTCGTGGCGGCTCTCGTCGCCTCACGCGCCGTCCAGGCCGCGCAACGGCGAGAGGCCGTGGCGCCGGGCTTCCCCGGTACCACGGCCTCCCACCGTTTTTCACGAACTACAGCTCGGTGACCGAACCACCGGCAGCAGCGATCTTCTCCTTGGCCGACTCGCTGAACGCGTGCGCCTTGATGGTCAGCGACACGCCGCCCAGCTCGCCCGAGCCCAGGACCTTGACCGGCTGGCCCTTGCGGACAGCGCCGGCCTCGACCAGCTCGGCCGGGCCGACCTCGCCGCCGTTCGGGAACAGCTCGGCGAGGCGGTCCAGGTTGACGACCTGGAAGACGACCTTGTTGCGCGGCTTGTTGCGCAGGCCCTTCATCTTCGGCAGGCGCATGTGGATGGGCATCTGCCCACCCTCGAACGCCGCCGAGACGTTCTTCCGGGCGCCGGTGCCCTTGGTACCGCGACCGGCGGTCTTGCCCTTGGAGCCCTCACCACGACCGACGCGAGTCTTCGCGGTCTTGGCACCGGGCGCCGGGCGCAGGTGGTGGATCTTGATCGCCATTACTCGACCTCCTCAACACTCACGAGGTGGTTCACGGCGAAGATCATGCCCCGAATCTCGGGACGGTCCTCCTTGACCACCACGTCGTTGATCCGCTTCAGGCCGAGCGACCGCAGGGAGTCCCGCTGGTTCTGCTTACGGCCGATACCGGACCGGACCTGGGTGACCTTCAAGCGTGCCATCAGCGCACCGCCGCTTCCGCACGCGCCGCCAGCATGGCCGCCGGCGCCACGTCCTCGACCGGCAGCCCACGGCGAGTCGCGACCTGCTCCGGCGACTCGAGGCCCTTCAGAGCAGCCACCGTCGCGTGCACGATGTTGATCGGGTTCGAGGAGCCGAGGCTCTTCGACAGGATGTCGTGGATACCCGCGCACTCCAGCACGGCACGCACCGGGCCACCGGCGATAACACCGGTACCAGCGGAAGCCGGCTTGAGCAGGACGACGCCCGCGGCGGCCTCGCCGGTGATCGGGTGCGGGATGGTCGCACCGATACGCGGGACCTTGAAGAAGTGCTTCTTGGCCTCTTCGACGCCCTTGGCGATTGCCGCGGGCACCTCCTTGGCCTTTCCGTAGCCGATGCCGACGGTGCCGTCACCGTCGCCGACGATCACCAGGGCGGTGAAGCTGAAGCGACGACCACCCTTGACGACCTTCGCGACACGGTTGATCGCGACGACCCGCTCGAGGTGCGGGGTCTTCTCGACGGGCGCGTTGCCGCGGCCGCCCTCACGGCGGTTGTCCCTGCGGTTGCCACCCTCGGTGTTACCGCCGGACCCGCCGCCTCGGCGCTGCTGACCAGGCATTGGTCAATTCCTCCTAGAACTCGAGTCCGGCTTCGCGGGCGGCGTCCGCAAGCGCGGCGATCCGGCCCGCGTACTTGTTGCCACCGCGGTCGAAGACCACCTTGGAAATACCCGCGGCCTTGGCCCGCTCGGCCAGGAGCGCGCCGACCTTGCCGGCGTGGGCGCTCTTGTCGCCCTCGCCACCACGGATCGAGCTGTCGAGCGTGGACGCCGAGACCAGCGTGTGGCCCTTGAGGTCGTCGATGATCTGCGCGGTGATGTTCCGCGTGGACCGGGTGACGACCAGGCGGGGACGCTCGGCAGTACCGCGGATGTTCTTGCGGACCCGGAAGTGCCGACGCGCCTTGCCAACGGCACGCGCGGCGGCGACCCCGCCGCCGTTGCGGCGCTTGAGCAGCGTGGCGGTCACTTCTTACCTGCCTTTCCAGCCTTGCGGCGGATGACCTCGCCCTGGTACTTGACGCCCTTGCCCTTGTAGGGCTCCGGCGGGCGGATCTTACGGATGTTCGCGGCGACCTCACCGACCAGCTGCTTGTCGATGCCGGCGACCGTGAACTGGGTCGGCTTCTCCACCGAGAAGGTGATGCCGGCCGGTGGCACGATGTTCACCGGGTGCGAGAAACCGAGAGCGAACTCCAGGTCCTTGCCCTTGGCGGTCACGCGGTAACCGGTGCCGTTGATCTCGAGGGTCTTCTTGTAACCCTCGGTGACACCGATGATCATGTTGGCGACGAGGGTCCGCGAGAGGCCGTGAAGCTCCTTGGCCCTGCGCTCGTCGTTGGGGCGGTTGACGTGCAGCTCTCCGCCGTCCTGCGAAACCGTGATCGGCTCGGCGACGGTGTGCGACAGCTCGCCCTTCGGGCCCTTGACCTTGACGGTCTGGCCCGTGATGGTGATGTCGACTCCGGACGGCACCGGGATCGACTTACGTCCGATTCGCGACATGTCTAAGTCTCCAGTTACCAGACGAAGGCGAGGACTTCCCCGCCAACGCTCCGCTTGCGGGCCTGCTTGTCGGTCAGCAATCCCTGGGACGTCGAAATGATCGCGACACCGAGACCACCGAGCACACGGGGCAGCTCGTCGGACTTGGCGTAAACCCGCAGGCCGGGCTTCGAGACGCGCTTGATGCCGGCGAGGCTGCGCTCACGGTTCTGGCCGTACTTGAGCTCAACGACCAGACGCTTGCCGACCGCGCCCTCCTCGGGCTCCTCAGACGTCCACGAGGCGATGTAACCCTCAGCCTTGAGGACCTCGGCGATGTTCGCCTTGATCTTCGAGTAGGGCATCGTCACCTTGTCGTGGTACGCCTGGTTGGCGTTACGCAGACGCGTGAGCATGTCTGCGATCGGGTCCGTCATCGTCATGGGTATTCGTCAACCTTTCTCGCCGGGGTTCCCGCGGGCGGGCCTACGGCGAAGCGGTATTGCACAAACCCGGCCTCTACTCCGCTGACGAGCGGCGGGCGGGGCGGTTGGATGGGTTACCAGCTGGCCTTGGACACGCCGGGGAGCTCACCGCGGTGGGCCATGTCCCGCACGCAAACGCGGCACAGGCCGAACTTGCGGTAGACCGAGTGCGGGCGACCGCACTTCTGGCACCGGGTGTAGGCACGCACAGCGAACTTCGGCTTCGCCGCTGCCTTGATGATCAGCGCCTTCTTCGCCATGCTCAGTTCTCCTTGAACGGGAAGCCCAGGAGCTTGAGCAGCGCCCGGCCCTCGTCGTCGGTCTTGGCGGTGGTGACCACCGTGATGTCCATGCCCCGCGGGCGATCGATCCGGTCCTGGTCGATCTCGTGGAACACCGACTGCTCGGTCAGACCGAAGGTGTAGTTCCCGTGGCCGTCCAGCTTCCGGCCGTCGAGGCCACGGAAGTCACGGATACGCGGCAGCGAGATCGACAGCAGCCGGTCCAGGAACTCCCACATCCGGTCGCCACGAAGGGTGACCTTCGCGCCGATCGGCATGCCCTCACGCAGCTTGAACTGCGCGATGGACTTGGTCGCCCGACGGATCAGCGGCTTCTGGCCGGTGATCGTGGTCAGGTCCCGAACCGCGCCATCGATCAGCTTGGCGTCACGAGCCGCCTCGCCGACACCCATGTTCACGACGACCTTGACCAGGCCGGGGATCTGCATGGGGTTGCCGTACTTGAACTGCTCGTTGATAGCCGGCGCGACCTCGGAGCGGTACTTCTGCTTGAGGCGCGGCAGCGTCTTGGTCTCGGTGGCGGCAGTCATCAGAGTTCCTTACCGGTCGTACGCGCGATGCGGACCTTGTTGCCGTTCTCGTCGATCCGGTAGCCGATCCGGGTCGGCTTGCCCTGGTCGTCCAGCACCTGCACGTTGGAGATGTGAACGGGGGCTTCCTGAGTAACGATGCCACCGGTCTTCGAGCCCCGCTGGTTCGTGCGGATGCGCTCGTGCTTCTTGACTCGGTTGACGCCCTCGACCAGGACCTTGTCCTGCCGCGGGAAGGCCGCAATGACCTTGCCCTTGGCACCCTTGTCCTTGCCGGCGATGACGACGACCGTGTCGCCCTTCTTGATCTTCACGGTCAGAGCACCTCCGGCGCCAGGCTGATGATCTTCATGAACCGCTTGTCGCGCAGCTCGCGCCCGACCGGGCCGAAGATGCGGGTGCCGCGGGGGTCCCCGCCGTCCTTGATGATGACGGCGGCGTTCTCGTCGAAGCGGATGTACGAGCCGTCCGGGCGCCGCTTCTCCTTGGCGGTGCGAACGACGACCGCCTTGACGACGTCACCCTTCTTCACACCGGCACCGGGAATGGCGTCCTTGACCGTGGCCACGATGACGTCGCCGATGCTCGCGTAACGGCGACCGGAGCCCCCGAGTACGCGGATGCACAGAATCTCCCGGGCACCCGTGTTGTCGGCGACACGCAGTCGCGACTCCTGCTGGATCACGTCTGTCTCCTATGTCTGCCAGTTCTCCGGGAACGTTCACCCGAAGCTTGGCGGAACGATGGTCCGGTGGGGCCGGCCGGAACCGGCCCCACCGCACTCACTTGGCCTTTTCGAGGATCTCCACGATCCGCCACCGCTTGGTGGCAGAGAGCGGACGAGTCTCCATCATCAGAACCCGGTCGCCGATGCCCGCCGCGTTCTGCTCGTCGTGCACCTTCAGCTTGCGGGTACGACGGATGACCTTGCCGTACAGCGCGTGCTTGACCCGGTCCTCAACCTCGACGACGACGGTCTTGTCCATCTTGTCGCTGACCACGAGGCCTTCGCGCACCTTGCGCTGGGCGCGCGATGCGGCTGTCTCGATCCCCTGCGGGGCGGTTTCACTCATGCTGTCACCTCATCCGGCGCAACCGAGAGCCCCAGCTCGCGCTCACGCATGATCGTGTAGATCTTCGCGATGTCCTTGCGGACGACCTGCAGCCGACGGTGATTGTCGAGCTGGCCGGTCGCGCGCTGCACACGAAGGTTGAACAGCTCCGCCTTGGCCTCCTGCACCCGCGAAACAAGCTCCTCGTCGGAGAGTTCGCGCAGCTCGGTTGCCTTAACGCCCGCTGCCATCAGCTTTCACCCACTTCGCGTGTCACGATGCGGCACTTCATCGGGAGCTTGTGGATCGCGCGGCGCATCGCCTCACGCGCGACCGTCTCGTTCGGGAACGACATCTCGAAGAGAATGCGTCCCGGCTTGACGTTCGCCACCCACCACTCGGGAGAACCCTTACCGGAACCCATGCGGGTCTCGGCCGGCTTCTTGGTCAGCGCCTGGTCCGGGAAGATCGAGATCCAGACCTTGCCACCACGCTTGATGTGGCGGGTCATCGCGATACGCGCGGACTCGATCTGCCGGTTCGTCACGTACGCCGGCTCCAGAGCCTGGATACCGAACTCGCCGAAGACGACCCGGTTGCCGCCCTTGGACGCGCCACTGCGGTCCGGGTGATGCGGCTTACGAAAGCCCTTTGGGGGCTTACGCGGCATCAGCATGTGTCAGCCCTCCTGCTGCGTCTCGGCCACGGCCGGAGCCGCGGCAACCGCGGCGTCATTCACGTTGTCGCCGTCACCGGTGGTCCGGGACTGGGCCGCAGCCCGGCCGGCCTCGGTGCCGCCCGCCGTCGTGCCGGACGAGCCGGAACGGCCACGGCGGGGACGCTCGGGACGGTCGGCACGGTCACGACGGGGGCGCGCGGGCGCCTCGGTGACGACCTCACGACCCGGAACGGCGTCGCCCTTGTAGATCCAGACCTTCACACCGATCCGGCCGAACGTGGTACGGGCCTCGAAGAAGCCGTACTCGATGTTGGCGCGGAGGGTGTGCAGCGGAACGCGACCCTCACGGTAGAACTCCGTGCGGCTCATCTCCGCGCCGCCGAGGCGGCCGGAGACCTGCACACGGATGCCCTTGCAGATCGGGTTCTTCATGGCCGACTGCATGGCCTTGCGCATCGCCCGGCGGAAGCTGACCCGGCTGGACAGCTGCTCGGCGACGCCCTGCGCCACGAGCTGAGCGTCCGACTCGGGGCTCTTCACCTCGAGGATGTTCAGCTGGACCTGCTTGCCGGTGAGCTTCTCGAGCTCGCCGCGGATCCGGTCGGCCTCCGCGCCCTTACGGCCGATGACGATGCCCGGCCGGGCGGTGTGGATGTCGACGCGAACCCGGTCGCGGGTGCGCTCGATGTCCACCTTGGAGATGCCGGCGCGCTCAAGCCCCTTGGACATCATGCGGCGGATCTTGACGTCCTCGCCGATGTAGTCCTTGTACAGCTTGTCCGCGAACCAGCGGCTCTTCCAGTCGGTGGAGATGCCGAGACGGAACCCGGTGGGGTGAACCTTCTGACCCATTACTCGGCACCCTCCGTGCTCTGGGACTCGGCCTTCGGCGCCGGCTTGGCGGCCGCCTTCTTCGCCGGGCGGGTCGCCTGGACCGCCTCGACCGCGATGGTGATGTGACAGGTGCGCTTGCGGATCCGGTACGCCCGGCCCTGCGCCCGCGGACGGAACCGCTTGAGCGTCGGACCCTCGTCGACGAACGCCTCGCTCACGAGGAGAGCGTCGGGGTCGAGCCGCTCGTTGTTCTCAGCGTTCGCGATCGCGCTGGCAAGCACCTTGTAGACCTGCTCGCTGGCGGCCTGCGGCGCGAACTGCAGGACGGTGAGCGCCTCCTTCGCGGGCAGACCGCGGACGAGGTTGACCACCCGGCGCGCCTTGTTCGGCGAGATGCGCACGTGTCGCGCAACCGCCCGCGCGCCCGGAAGCACCGGAGCGTCGCCCTTAACTGGCATCGCTGTAGCTCCTTGATCCTCTAATCCGTGTATCTGCTTAGCGACGACGGCTCTTGCGGTCGTCCTTCTCGTGACCCTTGAACGTACGGGTCAGAGCGAACTCGCCCAGCTTGTGACCGACCATGGCCTCGGTGATGAACACCGGGACGTGCTTGCGTCCGTCGTGCACGGCGATCGTGTGCCCGAGCATGTCGGGGATGATCGTCGAACGTCGCGACCAGGTCTTGATGACGTTCTTGGAATTCTTCTCGTTCTGGACTTCCACCTTCTTGATGAGGTGGTCGTCGACGAACGGGCCCTTCTTCAGGCTGCGAGGCATCTTCTACTCCCGTTACCCGCGCTTGCGGGTGGCGTAGCGGCGGCGAACGATCAGCTTGTCGCTCGGCTGGCCCTTGCGACGGGTACGGCCCTCGGGCTTACCCGCCGGGTTCACCGGGTGGCGACCACCCGAGGTCTTACCCTCACCACCACCGTGCGGGTGGTCGACAGGGTTCATGGCGACACCACGGACGGTCGGGCGCTTGCCCTTCCACCGCATACGACCAGCCTTGCCCCAGTTGATGTTCGACTGGTCGGCGTTGCCGATCTCGCCGACGGTGGCGCGGCAGCGCACGTCGACGCGACGGATCTCGCCGGAGGGCATACGCAGCGTGGCGTACACGTCCTCACGGCCGAGGAGCTGGATGCCGACGCCGGCCGAACGGGCCAGCTTGGCGCCACCGCCGGGACGAAGCTCCACGTTGTGGATCGTCGTACCGACCGGGATGTTGCGCAGCGGCAGGTTGTTGCCGGGCTTGATGTCGGCGCCAACGCCCGACTCCACCCGGTCACCCTGCTTGAGGTCCTTCGGCGCCACGATGTAGCGCTTTTCCCCGTCCGCGTAGTGGAGCAGCGCGATACGGGCGGTGCGGTTCGGGTCGTACTCGATGTGAGCGACCTTGGCCGGCACGCCGTCCTTGTCGTTCCGCTTGAAGTCGATCAGCCGGTACTGCCGCTTGTGGCCGCCGCCCTGGTGCCGGGTGGTGATCCGGCCGTGGACGTTGCGGCCGCCCTTCTTGGGCAGCGGGACCAGCAGAGACTTCTCCGGCGTCGACCGGGTGATCTCAGCGAAGTCGGCGACGCTCGAGCCGCGGCGGCCCGGCGTGGTCGGCTTGTACTTACGGATAGCCATGATTCATGAACCCCTTAGCTGACCGGGCCGCCGAAGGCCTCGATGCGGTCCCCGTCAGCCAGCTTCACCATCGCGCGCTTGGTGGCCTTACGCTGGCCCCAGCCGGTGCGGGTGCGCTTGCGCTTGCCCTCACGGTTAGCGGTGTTCACGGACAGCACGCGGACGTTGAAGATCTGCTGGATCGCGATCTTGATCTGGGTCTTGTTCGCGTCCGGGTGGACGAGGAACGTGTACCAGTTCTGGTCGAGAACGCTGTAGCTCTTCTCGGAGACCACCGGGGCGACGATGATGTCGCGCGGGTCGGCGATCGTGCTCACTTGTCGCCCTCCTCGGACGTCTCGGCGGCCGAACCGCCCAGGCTCTGCGCGCCAGTTCCTTTCGCAAGCTCAAGGAACTCGTCGAGCGCGACCTTCGTGAAGACCACCTCGTCCGCGACCAGCACGTCGTAGGTGTTCAGCTGGCCGGCCTCGATGAGGTGCACGGTCGGCTCGTTGCGCAGCGAGACCCAGTTCAGCTCGTCCTGGCTGTCCAGAACGACGAGAACCTTGGTCGTCTGGGCGACCTTGCGCAGCGCCGTCACGGCGGCCTTGGTCGACGGCTTCTCGCCGGTGACGAAGGACTCGACGACGAACACGCGGCCGTCCCGGGCCCGGTCCGAGAGGGCGCCACGCAGAGCGGCGGCCTTCATCTTCTTGGGGGTCCGCTGGCTGTAGTCGCGCGGCACGGGACCGTGCACGACGCCACCACCGGTGAACTGCGGCGCGCGGATCGAGCCCTGACGGGCGCGACCGGTGCCCTTCTGCTTGTACGGCTTCTTGCCGCCGCCGGCGACCTCGCCGCGGGTCTTCGCCTTGGCCGTGCCCTGACGGGCGGCGGCCAGCTGCGCCACGACGACCTGGTGCATCAGCGGGATGTTCGCCTGGACGTCGAAGACGTTCGAGGGAAGCTCGACCGAGCCGGCCTTGTTGCCCTCGGCGTTGATCACGTCAACCGAGCTCACTTGGCACCGCCCTTCTTCGCCGCGGAACGGACCAGGATCAGCGCGCCCTTGGGACCGGGAACCGCGCCCCTGACCAGGATCAGGTTCCGCTCGGTGTCGACGGCCTGGATGGTCAGGTTCTGCACGGTGAACCGCTTGCCACCCATGCGACCCGCCATCCGGACGCCCTTGAAAACGCGGCCGGGAGTGGCGCAGGCGCCGATCGAGCCGGGCGAGCGGTGCTTGCGCTCGACACCGTGGCTGGCGCGCAGACCGTGGAAGCCGTGCCGCTTCATGACACCGGCGTAGCCCTTACCGCGGGTCTTGCCGGTCACGTCGATGGCACTGCCGGCGGCGAAGGAGTCAACCGTGACCTCCTGGCCGAGCTCGTACTCGCCGGCGTCGACGGTGCGCAGCTCCACGAGGTGGCGCCGCGGCGACACGCCGGCCTTGGCGTAGTGGCCGGCCTCAGGCTTGTTGACCTTGCGCGGGTCGATCGAGCCGTATGCCAGCTGGACAGCCGAGTAGCCGTCCTTCTCATCGGTGCGGACCTGGGTCACGACGCACGGGCCGGCCTGAACCACGGTCACCGGGACGACCTTGTTGTTGTCCCAGACCTGGGTCATGCCGAGCTTGGCGCCCAGGATCCCCTTAACTTGCCTGTCCATTAGTCGCGATCCCTACAGCTTGATCTCGATGTCGACGCCAGCCGGCAGGTCGAGGCGCATGAGCGAGTCGACCGTCTTCGGAGTCGGGTCGATGATGTCGATCAGACGCTTGTGCGTGCGCATCTCGAAGTGCTCGCGCGAGTCCTTGTACTTGTGCGGCGAACGGATCACGCAGAAACGGTTGATCTCCGTGGGCAGCGGCACCGGGCCTGCGACCTGCGCCCCGGTGCGCGTCACCGTCTCGACGATTTTCCGCGCCGAGGAGTCGACGACCTCGTGGTCGTAGGCCTTGAGCCGGATGCGGATCTTCTGTCCCGCCATGGTGGCTTCTGTTTCCTTCTCTCGATGCCGCTACGTGCGAAAGCGGTGGCCTCCGCATGCCCGCAGGACCGTTGATCCTGCGTTGTCCGACCCCCGCGGTCGGGCGTGTCGCGCCTATTCACAGAGTGCTGGGCACTCCAGGCTCCGCCCCAGGTCACCTGGTGCGGATCGATCGCGGGGATCTGAGGGTGTCGGGCGGCAAACGAACCACACCCGGACACCCGGCGAGGGTGGGCAACTGACGAGCAGTCGCCCACCCCGCGCGGACGCAACCTGACTAGTATGCCGGATTCTCGCCGACAACGCTAATCGGGGTCACCGATGAGGTTGCCCACGGGTTAACTCCGTGGACAACCATCAATCACTTGTTGATCTTCGTGACCGTTCCGGCGCCGACGGTGCGGCCACCCTCACGGATCGCGAACTTCAGGCCCTGCTCCATGGCGATCGGCTGGATCAGCTTCACGGACATGGAGGTGGAGTCGCCGGGCATGACCATCTCGGTGCCCTCGGGCAGCGTGACGACGCCGGTGACGTCCGTGGTGCGGAAGTAGAACTGCGGCCGGTAGTTCTGGAAGAACGGGGTGTGCCGGCCACCCTCCTCCTTCGAGAGGATGTAGACCTGGCCCTCGAACTCCGTGTGCGGAGTCGTGGTGCCCGGCTTCACGACGACCATGCCGCGCTCGACGTCCTCGCGCTTGATGCCGCGGAGCAGCAGACCGACGTTCTCACCCGCGCGGGCCTCGTCGAGCAGCTTGCGGAACATCTCGATGCCGGTGCAAACGGTCTTGGTCGACTTCTCGCGGATACCGACGATCTCGACCTCCTCGTTCGGCTTGAGGATGCCACGCTCGGCGCGACCGGTCACCACGGTGCCACGGCCGGTGATCGTGAAGACGTCCTCGATCGGCATGAGGAACGGCTTCTCGGTCTCACGCTCGGGCTGCGGGATCGCGGTGTCGACCGCGTTCATGAGCTCCAGCAGCTTGCCGGTCCACTCGGGGTCACCCTCGAGGGCCTTGAGCGCCGACACGCGAACGACCGGCAGGTCGTCGCCCGGGAACTCGTAGGTGCTGAGCAGCTCGCGAACCTCGAGCTCGACGAGCTCCAGGAGCTCCTCGTCCTCGACCATGTCGCTCTTGTTCAGGGCGACGACGATGTACGGAACGCCGACCTGGCGGGCCAGGAGCACGTGCTCCTTGGTCTGCGGCATCGGGCCGTCGGTCGCGGCAACCACCAGGATCGCGCCGTCCATCTGCGCGGCACCGGTGATCATGTTCTTGATGTAGTCAGCGTGGCCGGGGCAGTCCACGTGCGCGTAGTGACGCGCCGCGGTCTGGTACTCGACGTGCGCGATCGAGATCGTGATGCCGCGGGCCTTCTCCTCCGGCGCCTTGTCGATCTCGTCGAACGGGGTGTACGGGTTCAGCTCGGGGAACTCGTCGTGCAGGACCTTCGTGATGGCCGCAGTCAGCGTCGTCTTACCGTGGTCGATGTGACCAATGGTGCCGATGTTGACGTGCGGCTTAGTCCGCTCGAACTTCGCCTTCGCCACTGGTGTCCTCCTGTGGACTGATCATTACTTTTCGCCCGGCACGCCGATAAGGCGCTCAGGACTCTGTCGACTGCTCGTGCACGTGCGGTCCTCGACGGACCGCACGTGCCTCATCGATCAAGCACAGATGTCAGGCACCTGTCGCCTTAGCGATGATCTCCTTTGCCACGTTCTGAGGAACCTCGGCGTAGGAGTCGAACTGCATGCTGTAGCTGGCCCGGCCGGCAGTCTTCGACCGCAGGTCGCCGACGTAGCCGAACATCTCCGAGAGCGGCACCAGAGCCTTGACGACGCGAGCGCCGTGGCGCTCCTCCATCGACTGGATCATGCCACGACGGGAGTTGAGGTCGCCGATGACGTCACCCATGTTGTCCTCAGGGGTGGTGACCTCGACGGACATCATCGGCTCCAGCAGCGCGGGATCGGCCTTGCGGGCCACTTCCTTCATCGCCATGGAGCCGGCGATCTTGAACGCCATCTCGGACGAGTCGACCTCGTGGTACTGACCGTCGACAAGCGTGAACCTCACGCCGACCAGCGGGTACCCGGCGAGGACGCCGTACTGCAGGGAGTCCTGGGCGCCCGCGTCCACCGAGGGGATGAACTCCTTGGGGATGCGACCACCGGTCACGGCGTTCACGAACTCGTACGTGGGGCCGTCAGCCTCGAGCGGAAGCGGCTCGACGTTGACGACGACCTTCGCGTACTGACCGGAGCCACCGGTCTGCTTCTTGTGGACGTACGTGTGCTTCTCCACGGTGCCGCGGATCGTCTCACGGTACGCCACCTGCGGCTTACCGATGTTGGCCTCGACGTTGAACTCGCGGCGCATGCGGTCCACCAGGATGTCCAGGTGGAGCTCGCCCATGCCGGCGATGATCGTCTGGCCGGTCTCCTCGTCGTTGAAGACGCGGAAGGTCGGGTCCTCCTCGGCCAGGCGCTGGATCGCGGTGCCCAGCTTCTCCTGGTCCGACTTGGTCTTCGGCTCGATGGCGACCTGGATGACCGGCTCCGGGAAGGTCATCGACTCCAGGATGACCGGGTTCGCCGGGTCGCTGAGCGTGTCACCGGTGGTGGTCTGCTTGAGACCCTGGACGGCGATGATGTCGCCGGCCTGCGCGGTGGCGCGCTCCTCACGCTTGTTCGCGTGCATCTGGTAGATCTTGCCGATCCGCTCCTTGCGGTCCTTGGTGGAGTTGACCACCTGAGAACCGGACTCGAGCGTGCCGGAGTAGACCCGGACGTAGGTCAGCTTGCCGAGGTGCTTGTCGGTCTGGATCTTGAAGGCCAGCGCCGAGAAGGGCTCGTCGTTCGACGGCTTGCGCAGCAGCGGCGTCTCGCCGTCGGTCGCGGTGCCCTCGATCGCCGGGATGTCCAGCGGCGACGGGAGGAACTCGACGACCGCGTCGAGCATGGGCTGCACGCCCTTGTTCTTGAACGCCGAGCCGCAGAGAACCGGGTTGGCCTTGCTGGCGATCGTGGCGCGCCGGATGGCGGCCCTGATCTCCTCGACCGACACCTCTTCGCCCTCGAGGTACTTCTCCATCACCGCGTCGTCGACGTCGGCGAGGGTCTCGATGAGCTTCTCGCGCCACTCGGCGGCCTGCTCGGCGAGGTCGGCCGGGATCTCCTCGACCGCGTAGTCCTCACCCTTCTGGGTCTCCCCGCGCCAGGTGAGCGCGCGCATCTCGATCAGGTCGACGACACCGATGTGGTCGCCCTCGAGCCCGATCGGGATCTGCAGGACCAGCGGGGTGGCGTTCAGCCGGTCGATCATCATCTGCACGCAGCGGAAGAAGTCGGCACCGGTCCGGTCGAGCTTGTTGACGAAGCACATCCGGGGGACGTTGTACTTGTCCGCCTGACGCCAGACGTTCTCGGTCTGCGGCTCAACGCCGGCAACACCGTCGTACACCGCGACCGCACCGTCGAGCACACGCAGCGACCGCTCGACCTCGACCGTGAAGTCGACGTGGCCGGGCGTGTCGATGATCTGGATCGTGTGACCCTTCCACTCGCACTTGGTGGCGGCGGAAGTGATGGTGATACCGCGTTCCTGCTCCTGCTCCATCCAGTCCATGACGGCAGCGCCCTCGTGGACTTCACCGATCTTGTACGTGATACCGGTGTAGAACAGGATCCGCTCAGTCGTCGTGGTCTTACCAGCGTCGATGTGCGCCATGATGCCGATGTTGCGAACCTTGGCGAGCGCGTCTGCGGCGGCCACTTCCATCCCTACTTTTCTTCGTCGTCGTCTCGTGGACCGGTACGACTGCCGTGGCCCGGCACAAGGCCGGGCCTGCAGCAGGGTCTTACCAGCGGTAGTGCGCGAAGGCCTTGTTGGACTCCGCCATCTTGTGGGTGTCCTCGCGCCGCTTGACGGCGGCACCGAGGCCGTTGCTGGCGTCGAGCAGCTCGTTCTGGAGACGCTCGATCATGGTCTTCTCACGGCGCGCCTTCGAGTACTGGACGAGCCAGCGGAGGCCGAGAGTGGTCTGACGCGGGGTGCGGACCTCGACCGGAACCTGGTAGGTCGCGCCACCGACGCGGCGGCTGCGGACCTCGAGGGTCGGCTTC
This sequence comes from Actinoplanes sp. NPDC023936, assembly GCF_040639325.1. NCBI lineage: Bacteria > Bacillati > Actinomycetota > Actinomycetes > Micromonosporales > Micromonosporaceae > Actinoplanes > Actinoplanes sp. NPDC023936. The sequence goes on from NZ_JBEZZR010000006.1 coordinate 345,931, forward strand.
ACGTTGTCCATCGCACGCTTGAGGATGACGACCGGGTCGGTGCCACCGCTCTTCTCGCGGGCACCTTCGAGGGCGCCGTACACGATGCGCTCGGCGAGCTGACGCTTGCCGCCGACCAGGATCTTGTTGACCAGCTGAGTCACCAGCGGGGAGTTGTACACCGGGTCAGCGACCACAGGGTGGCGCGGAGCGGGTCCCTTACGCGGCATGTCAGCTCTTCTCCTTCTTCGCGCCGTAACGGCTGCGGGCCTGCTTGCGGTTGCGGACACCCTGGGTGTCCAGCGAACCACGAACGATCTTGTAGCGAACGCCCGGAAGGTCCTTAACACGGCCGCCACGCACGAGCACGATGGAGTGCTCCTGCAGGTTGTGACCGACGCCCGGGATGTACGCCGTGACCTCGATCTGGCTGCTCAGCTTCACACGAGCGACCTTGCGCAGCGCAGAGTTCGGCTTCTTGGGGGTAGTGGTGTACACGCGCGTGCACACGCCGCGCCGCTGAGGACTTCCCTTCAGCGCCGGCGTCTTTGTCTTGCTCGTCTTCGCCTGGCGGCCCTTTCGGACCAGCTGCTGGATCGTGGGCACCGGGTTTCTCCGCTCCCTTCGGCCGCTTCCTGTTTTTACGGCCGCACCGAGTATTTCTGCCTCTGTGTGCGGGCTCCGCCCTGGAGGGCGTCTCCCGCACCCGCGGTCGGGCGTGTCGTCCGGCTCACGGTCCCGCCACGCGTGGTACGCCCACGCGTTTCGGGTCTTGTCTCTGTCGGGACAGGTGCTCACACCGAGCTCCGCCCGTCGTGCCGCAATCCCCGTCGTACCTTCCGAATCGGGTGCACGCACGAGTTGCCCGGGCTAGCCCGGGCACGAAGGGAAAGATTACCCACCATAGGCACCCAGGTCAAAATGAGCTCAGGCTCCCACGATGGACATCTCCGTATACCAGTGTACCGGGTGCTCCGGCGCGGCATCGCCGCGGTGCCGGATCCCGAGGCCCACAGAGCTGTACGGTGGCCTCCGCGTAACTGCTCGGTAGCCGAAGGTGGCCACTCACGACATCTGCAACACCAGTCCCAGCAACAATCCGGCCAAACCTATTCCCGCGCCGGCCGCGCCACAGGAGATGCCGGCGACGCCCACCCCACGGCCGGTGAAACGCACCCGGCCGGGCTGACCGGACCGGCGGATCTGCCGAAGAGCGATCATCCCGGCGGCCACCGCTCCCCCACCGGCCAGGACGCTGAGCAGGGTGAACGCGCCACCCACCCAGACTCCCCAGCCCTCGCCGGAGCCGACCGCGCCGAAGCAGACAGCCAGCGTGGAGACCAGGATCGCACCGATCCCGGCCACCAGCGAGCCGATCGCCAGGCCGGATGTGATGGGCACGACTCGCAGCTGCGCGAGGCCGAACCCGGTGCCGCCGACCGCGTCGACGCGCTCCAGCTGCCAGCCGGCGGACGGCGGCGCCACCGGCGGCGGGCCGTAGGAGGGCTGTGGTGGCGGGCCGTAGAAGGACTGCGGCGGCTGCGTCATGGAGGAAAGCATGTCACCCGTCCGAGCCGAGCCGCAGCCCGGCGTCAGTCGGTCCCGGGCGCGAAGTCCGTCCCGCCGGGTGCGGCGGCGAAATGCAGCAGACCGGCGATCACGGCCACCACCAGCGAGGCCAGCGCGAGGACCAGTCCCGCCCAGGCCAGCCGCCGGCCCCGCTGGATCCACGCCGAGCCGGTCAGATAGCCCCCCGCCGCGTACGCCTCACGGTGCGCCTGCCGGGCCAGGAGCAGGGCAACGGTGGCCGGTATCACCCCACCGATGAACACTCCGGTCAGCAGCCCGACGAGCCCCAGCGCGAAGACCGCGCGGGACTTGGTGGACGGCACCGGCTCCGGATCGAGGGGGTGGCGGGTCGGCACGGCGGGGAGGGTCACCCACCCATCTTAGGAAGCGGGGCGAGCACGGAGACGCCGATGGGGCGGCCGCGCCAAGCGCGACCGCCCCATCGAGAGAACCCTTAGCGGTACGACCCGAAGTCGAAGTCGTCCAGCGGCACAGCCTGCCCGCTGGCCGGCCCGAAGCCGTAGTCGGTCTCGGGGTACCCGGTCATCGAGTACACCTTGGCCTTGGCCTCCTCGGTCGGCTCGACCCGGATGTTCCGGTACTTGCTGATACCGGTACCGGCCGGGATGAGCTTACCGATGATGACGTTCTCCTTGAGGCCCACCAGCGAGTCGCTGCGCGAGTTGATCGCAGCGTCGGTGAGCACCCGGGTGGTCTCCTGGAAGGAGGCCGCGGAGAGCCACGAGTCGGTCGCCAGCGAGGCCTTGGTGATACCCATCAGCACCGGACGGCCGGCGGCGGGCTCGCCACCCTCGCCCACGAGACGGCGGTTCTCCGACTCGAAGAGCGCCCGGTCGACCAGCACACCCGGCAGGAACTCGGTCGCGCCGGAGTCGATGACCGTCACCCGCTTGAGCATCTGGCGGATGATGATCTCGATGTGCTTGTCGTGGATGAGCACACCCTGCGAGCGGTAGACCTCCTGGACCTCGCTGGTCAGGTGGACCTGGACCGCGCGCGGACCCATGATGCGCAGCAGCTCGTGCGGGTCGATGGTGCCCTCGGTGAGCTTCTCGCCGACGTTGACGTGGTCGCCGTCGTGCGCCCGCAGCTTGACGCGCTTCGAGATCTTGTCGTAGACGATCTCGTCGCTGCCGTCGTCCGGGATCACGATGATCTTCCGCGAACGCTCGCCGTCCTCGATCCGGATGCGGCCGGGGGTGTCGGCGATGGGCGCCTTACCCTTCGGCACGCGGGCCTCGAAGATTTCCTGGACACGCGGCAGACCCTGGGTGATGTCCTCACCCGCGACACCACCGGTGTGGAAGGTACGCATCGTCAGCTGGGTACCCGGCTCACCGATGGACTGGGCCGCGATGATGCCGACCGCCTCGCCGATGTCGACCGCCTTGCCGGTCGGCAGCGAACGGCCGTAGCAGGCCGCGCAGACGCCCAGCTTCGACTCACAGGTCAGCACGCTGCGCACCCGGACGTTCTCCACGCCCGCGGCGACCAGCTTGTCGACCATGATCGAGTTGAGGTCGTCGCCACGCGACACGACACGGTTGCCGTTGGCGTCGTCGATGTCGTCGGCCAGGGTGCGGGCGTGCACGCCGGTCTCCGCGTGCGTGTGCACGACCAGGGTGCCGTCCGGCTCCCGCTCGCCCACCTGCATCGGGATCGCACGGTCGGTGCCGCAGTCCTCCTCGCGGATGATGACGTCCTGCGACACGTCCACCAGACGACGGGTCAGGTAACCCGAGTCGGCGGTACGCAGCGCGGTGTCGGCCAGACCCTTACGGGCACCGTGGGTGGAGATGAAGTACTCCAGAACGGTCAGACCCTCGCGGTACGACGAGGTGATCGGCCGCGGGATGATCTCACCCTTGGGGTTGGCCACCAGACCACGGATCGCGGCGATCTGCCGGAGCTGGAGGAGGTTACCGCGAGCGCCGGAGTTGATCATCACCCAGAGCGGGTTCTCCTGCGGAAGCGCGGTCTCCATCTCCTTGGAGATCTCGTTGGTCGCCTTGGTCCAGATCTCGATGAGCTCGCCGCGACGTTCCTCGGCGGTCATCAGACCACGCTGGTACTGCTTGTCGATGCGGTCGGCCTCGACCTGGTAGCGGGCCAGGATCTCCGGCTTGCGCGGAGGACCGATGACGTCGCCCATGCCGATCGTCACACCGGACCAGGTGGCCCAGTGGAAGCCGGCCTCCTTGAGCGCGTCCAGGGTCGCCGCGAGGACGACCTTCGGGAAGCGCTCGGCGAGGTCGTTGACGATCGCCGACAGCTGACCCTTGCGGATCTCGTAGTTGACGTACCGGTACCCGACCGGGAGCGTCTCGTTGAAGATCACGCGGCCCAGGGTGGTCTCGACGGTGACCTGGTCACCCTCGGTCCAGTCCTCCGGCGCGACCCACTGCTCGCCCTTGGCGCCGTTGTCGACACCGACGACGTTCTGCAGGCGGAGCTTGATCGGCGCCTGCAGGTGCAGCTCACCGTTGTCGAACGCCATCCGCGCCTCGGCGTCGGAGCTGAACACCCGGCCCTCACCCTTGGCACCGGATGTCATGTGGGTCAGGTAGTACAGACCGATGACCATGTCCTGGGTGGGCATGGTGACCGGCTTGCCGTCGGCCGGCTTGAGGATGTTGTTCGAGGACAGCATCAGGATCCGCGCCTCGGCCTGGGCCTCGGCGGACAGCGGCACGTGGACCGCCATCTGGTCACCGTCGAAGTCGGCGTTGAACGCCGTGCAGACGAGCGGGTGGATCTGGATCGCCTTGCCCTCGACCAGCTGCGGCTCGAAGGCCTGGATGCCGAGGCGGTGCAGGGTCGGCGCGCGGTTCAGCAGCACCGGGTGCTCGCTGATGACCTCTTCCAGCACGTCCCACACGACCGGGCGCTGACGCTCGACCATCCGCTTGGCGGACTTGATGTTCTGCGCGTGGTTCAGGTCGACCAGGCGCTTCATCACGAACGGCTTGAACAGCTCCAGCGCCATCTGCTTCGGCAGGCCGCACTGGTGCAGCTTGAGCCGCGGGCCGACGACGATGACCGAACGGCCGGAGTAGTCGACGCGCTTACCGAGCAGGTTCTGACGGAACCGGCCCTGCTTGCCCTTGAGCATGTCGGAGAGGGACTTGAGCGGGCGGTTGCCCGGACCCGTGACCGGCCGGCCACGACGGCCGTTGTCGAACAGAGCGTCGACGGCCTCCTGCAGCATCCGCTTCTCGTTGTTGACGATGATCTCGGGCGCGCCGAGGTCGATCAGTCGCTTGAGGCGGTTGTTGCGGTTGATCACGCGGCGGTACAGGTCGTTCAGGTCGCTGGTGGCGAAGCGGCCACCGTCGAGCTGCACCATCGGGCGCAGGTCCGGCGGGATGACCGGGACGCAGTCCAGCACCATGCCGAGCGGCGAGTTGCGGGTGTTCAGGAACGCCGCGACGACCTTGAGCCGCTTGAGCGCCCGGATCTTCCGCTGGCCCTTACCGGTGCGGATGATCTCCCGGAGGTTCTCCGCCTCGGCGTCCAGGTCCATGTTCTCGAGCAGGGCCTTGATGGCCTCCGCGCCCATGCCGCCGGTGAAGTACTCACCGAAGCGGTCCCGGAGCTCGCGGTAGAGCAGCTCGTCGGTGACCAGCTGCTTGGAGTCGAGCTTGCGGAAGGTGTCGAGCACCTCGTCGAGGCGGTCGATCTCGCGCTGCGCCTTGTCGCGGATCTGGCGCATCTCGCGCTCGCCAGCTTCCTTGACCTTGCGGCGCACGTCGGCCTTGGCACCCTCGGCCTCGAGCTCGGCCAGGTCCTGCTCCAGCTTGGCGGCCCGCTTCTCGATCTCCGAGTCACGGCCGTTCTCCGACTGGCGCTTCTCGGCGAAGATCTCGTTCTCGATGGTCGACATGTCGCGGTGACGCGCCTCGGCGTCCACGCTCGTCACCACGTACGAAGCGAAGTAGATGATCTTCTCGAGGTCCTTGGGCGCGAGGTCCAGCAGGTAACCCAGCCGGCTCGGGACGCCCTTGAAGTACCAGATGTGGGTCACCGACGCGGCCAGCTCGATGTGACCCATGCGCTCACGGCGGACCTTGGACCGGGTCACCTCGACGCCGCAGCGCTCACAGATGATGCCCTTGAACCGGACCCGCTTGTACTTGCCGCAGTAGCACTCCCAGTCCCGCTGCGGACCGAAGATCTTCTCGCAGAAGAGTCCGTCCTTCTCGGGCTTGAGGGTGCGGTAGTTGATCGTCTCGGGCTTCTTGACCTCGCCGTGCGACCACTGCCGGATGTCGTCAGCGGTAGCAAGGCCGATGCGCAACTCGTCGAAGAAGTTGACGTCGAGCACTTGGACTATCCCTCGTGTTTCGTTGCTCGGGTGAATTCAAGGCCGGCGGGTGCGGCCCCGGACGGGCTGAGTTTCCTCAATCCGGCGGGGCCGCTTCCGTCAGATCTCTTCGACGCTGCTGACGCCCTCGTTCGGGCGCCGGGACAGGTCGATGCCGAGTTCTTCCGCGGCCCGGAAGACCTCGTCGTCCGTCTCGCGCATCTCCAGGGCCACACCGTCGCTGGAGAGCACCTCGACGTTCAGGCACAGCGACTGCAGCTCCTTGAGGAGCACCTTGAAGGACTCCGGGATTCCCGGCTCCGGGATGTTCTCGCCCTTGACGATGGCCTCGTAGACCTTCACGCGGCCCAGGACGTCATCGGACTTGATGGTCAGCAGCTCCTGCAGTGCGTAAGCCGCACCGTAGGCCTGCATCGCCCAGCACTCCATCTCACCGAACCGCTGGCCACCGAACTGAGCCTTACCACCGAGCGGCTGCTGCGTGATCATCGAGTACGGACCGGTCGACCGCGCGTGGATCTTGTCGTCGACCAGGTGGTTGAGCTTGAGGATGTAGACGTAGCCGACCGAGATCGGGTCCGGCAGCGGCTCACCCGAGCGACCGTCGAACAGCTGGGCCTTGCCGTCACCGTTGACCAGGCGCTTGCCGTCCCGGTTCACCAGCGTCGACTCGAGCAGACCCTTGATCTCCTCCTCCTGAGCACCGTCGAAGACCGGGGTCGCGACGTTGCTGTCGGCGGGGGACTCGTGGGCCTCGATGGCGCGGAGCTGACGCTTCCAGTCCGCGTCGTCGCCTTCGACCGACCAGCCGGTCTTGGCGATCCACCCGAGGTGGGTCTCCAGGACCTGGCCGATGTTCATACGCGAGGGGACACCCAGCGGGTTGAGCACGATGTCGACCGGGGTGCCGTCCTCGAGGAACGGCATGTCCTCGACCGGAAGGATCTTGGAGATGACGCCCTTGTTGCCGTGCCGGCCCGCGAGCTTGTCACCGTCCTGGATCTTCCGCTTCTGCGCGACGTAGACCCGCACCAGCTCGTTCACACCCGGGGGCAGCTCGTCGCCGTCCTCGCGGGAGAACGTCCGGACACCGATGACGGTGCCGGTCTCGCCGTGCGGAACCTTCAGCGAGGTGTCCCGGACCTCCCGGGCCTTCTCACCGAAGATCGCGCGGAGCAGGCGCTCCTCAGGAGTCAGCTCGGTCTCGCCCTTCGGGGTGACCTTGCCGACCAGGATGTCGCCGGGGACGACCTCGGCGCCGATCCGGATGATGCCGCGCTCGTCCAGGTCGGCGAGCATTTCCTCGCTGACGTTGGGGATGTCGCGGGTGATCTCTTCCGGGCCGAGCTTGGTGTCACGGGCGTCGACCTCGTGCTCCTCGATGTGAATCGAGGTGAGCACGTCCTGCTGCACGAGGCGCTGCGACAGGATGATCGCGTCCTCGTAGTTGTGGCCTTCCCAGCACATGAACGCGACGAGCAGGTTGCGCCCGAGGGCCATCTCGCCCTCGTCGGTGCAGGGACCGTCGGCGATGACCTGGCCGGCCTCGACCCGGTCACCCTCGAAGACGACCGGCTTCTGGTTGACGCAGGAGCCGGCGTTCGAACGGCGGAACTTGTGCAGCAGGTAGGTACGACGGTGACCGTCGTCCTGGTGCACCGTCACGTAGTCGGCGCACAGGTCCTCGACGACACCGCCGACCTCGGCGACGACCACGTCACCGGCGTCGACCGCGGCGCGGTACTCCATGCCGGTGCCGACCAGCGGCGACTCCGCCTTGACCAGCGGAACGGCCTGACGCTGCATGTTCGCGCCCATGAGGGCACGGTTGGCGTCGTCGTGCTCGAGGAACGGGATCATCGCGGTCGCGACCGAGGTCATCTGCCGCGGCGAGACGTCCATGTAGTCGACCTCGCCACCGGGGACGTAGTCGACCTCACCGCCCTTCCGGCGGACCAGGACGCGGTCCTCGGCGAACGTGTTGTCACTGGACAGCACGGCGTTCGCCTGGGCCTTGATGAACCGGTCTTCCTCGTCGGCCGTGAGGTAGTGCACCTCGTCGGTGACGACGCCGTTCTCGACCTTGCGGTACGGCGTCTCGATGAAGCCGAACGGGTTGACCCGCGCGAACGTCGAGAGCGCACCGATCAGACCGATGTTCGGACCCTCGGGGGTCTCGATCGGGCACATCCGGCCGTAGTGGGACGGGTGCACGTCACGGACCTCGAAGCCGGCCCGCTCACGGGACAGACCACCCGGGCCGAGCGCCGACAGACGGCGACGGTGGGTCAGACCCGCGAGCGGGTTGGTCTGGTCCATGAACTGCGACAGCTGCGACGTGCCGAAGAACTCCTTGATCGCCGCCACCACGGGACGGATGTTGATCAGGGTCTGCGGCGTGATCGCCTCGACGTCCTGGGTCGTCATCCGCTCGCGGACGACGCGCTCCATCCGGGACAGGCCGACGCGGACCTGGTTCTGGATGAGCTCGCCGACCGTCCGCAGACGGCGGTTGCCGAAGTGGTCGATGTCGTCGGCCTCGTAGCCCTCCTCACCGGCGTGCAGCCGGCAGAGGTAGTCCACGGTCTTGACGATGTCTTCCTCGGAGAGCGTGCCCCGGACGATCGGGACGTCGATCTCGAGCTTCTTGTTGAACTTGTACCGGCCGACCTTGGCGACGTCGTACCTCTTCGGGTTGAAGAAGAGGTTGTCGAGCAGGGTCTGCGCGTTCTCCCGGGTGGGGGGCTCGCCAGGGCGCAGCTTGCGGTAGATGTCTAGCAGGGCCTCGTCCTGCCCTGCGATGTGGTCCTTCTCAAGCGTCGTCATGAGCAGCTCGGACCAGCCGAACCGCTCGCGGATCTGGTCCGCCGACCAACCGATGGCCTTGAGCAGGACGGTGACGGCCTGCCGGCGCTTACGGTCGATGCGGACGCCGACGGTGTCGCGCTTGTCGATGTCGAACTCGAGCCAGGCTCCCCGGCTCGGGATGACCTTGACGCTGGTGAGGTCGCGGTCGGAGGTCTTGTCCGGCTCCTTGGTGAAGTACACGCCCGGCGAGCGGACGAGCTGGCTCACCACGACCCGCTCGGTGCCGTTGATGACGAACGTCCCCTTGGGGGTCATCATCGGGAAGTCACCCATGAACACGGTCTGGCTCTTGATCTCGCCAGTCGTGTTGTTGGTGAACTCCGCGGTCACGAACAGCGGGGCACAGTAGGTCAGGTCCTTCTCCTTGCACTCCTCGATCGAGGCCTTGACCTCGTCGAAGCGCGGAGCCGAGAAGGACAGCGACATGGTGCCGGAGAAGTCCTCAATGGGACTGATCTCTTCGAGGATCTCTGCGAGGCCCGAGTGGGCGTGCGGGTCGTCCGTCGTCCGGGCCTGCCAAGCCTCATTGCCGACCAGCCAGTCGAACGAGTCCGTCTGGAGGGCGAGGAGGTTGGGGACCTCTAGCTGCTCGGTGATCCGGCCGAAAGAGACCCGGCGGGGTGCGTAAGCGCTCGACGTACGGCTGGTCTTCGCAGGGCGGGAAGCTGCCAAGATGCGTCCTTCCGAGGACCGGTGCTGCTATGCGGCTGAGTTGCTGGTGCAACTGGTCTGCGTGCACTCCAATGAGCCCCCGGGAATCAATCCTCATGGATATCCCGACAGGCATCAAGACAGAAGGCAGCGCAAACTAGCAGTGTAGCCGCTCGGCTAACCGCTGTCCAGCCCACACCTGAGGTGGCCCGCGGAACATGCCCTCACCAGCGGTGGGGCCGCTCAGAAACGCGGCAACTCTTCCTCGGGTGCCGGTCTGCGAGGATCGGCACACCACCGATTACCCACAGCGCGACTGTCGCAAGCGCGGAAACTTGCTGATGTCAGCGTGCCTGTCAGGGGACACACAGTCAAGAGCTGTGCCGCGGGTCGGACGGGTACGGTCATCCGGCTGGCGCACCAAAGGGACCATAACGCATGGATAGCGAGCTTTGACATGCTTTGCAGCGTGTTGTGGCCGCCCGCCGATCGGGTCGTCGTGAGCTGCCGAAACGGACACCGAGAAACACCGATGGCGGGAACCCATCATGGATTCCCGCCATCGACAAGTAACGCTGAGGAGCGTTAGATCACTTGAGGGTGACCTTGGCGCCTTCGCCCTCGAGCTTGGCCTTGGCGGCCTCGGCCTTCTCCTTGTTGACACCCTCGAGGATCGCCTTGGGGGCGCTCTCGACGGCGTCCTTGGCCTCCTTGAGGCCCAGGCCGGTCAGCTCACGCACGACCTTGATGACCTGGATCTTCTTGCCGCCGTCGCCCTCGAGGACGACGTCGAAGGAGTCCTTCTCCGCCTCGGCCTCGGCAGCGGCGCCACCGGCAGCCGGGCCGGCCGCGATCGCGACCGGAGCGGCGGCGGTGACCTCGAAGGTCTCCTCGAACTGCTTCACGAACTCGGAGAGCTCGATCAGCGTCATCTCCTTGAACGCGTCAAGCAGCTCGTCGGTGCTGAGCTTCGCCATATCAGGCAACCTTTCCTAGCTTTGAACTAAAAAGTTTGTTCGGAACCGCAAGGCCGATCAGGCCTCGGCGGAACCTTCCTTCTCGCGCTTCTCCTGCAGGGCCGCCCCGAGGCGAGCCACCTGCGCGAGCGGGGCCTGGAACAGACCGGCCGCCTTGGTCAGGTTGCCCTTCATGGCGCCGGCCAGCTTGGCCAGCAGCACCTCACGCGACTCGAGGTCAGCAAGCTTGTTGACCTCGTCAGCCGTGAGAGCCTTGCCCTCGAAGACACCGCCCTTGATGACGAGAACGGGGTGGGCCTTGGCGAAGGCACGAAGGCCCTTGGCCGCCTCGACCACATCGCCCTTCACGAAGGCGAGCGCGGTAGGACCGGTGAACAGAGCGTCGAGACCCTCGATGCCCGCGTCGGTCGCCGCACGCTTCGCGAGAGTGTTCTTCGCGACCGCGTACTTGGCTTCGCTGCCCAGCGAGCGACGGAGCTCGGTGAGCTCCTTCACGGTGAGGCCGCGGTATTCGGTCAACACGGTGGCCGTCGAGGCACGGAAGTGGTCCGTGAGCTCGGAAACGGCCGAAGCCTTGTCGGCCCGGACCGGCTTGTCCGCCATGTCCCTCCTCTCTCAGTGTCCAGCCACTGGTCGAGAGGGTCCGCACAAGCAAAACGCCCCGGCGCAGGGGCACGGGGCGACATCAGGCGCAACTCGCACGCCCGGGATCTTCACCGTTCAGCCCTGCGCAGGTCGCCCGCTCGTGCGGGACCTTCGGCCGCGGCGTCCGTCGTGGTGACGGTCACTGCGGCGACCAGCGGTCTATGGGTGGAACTTCGAGACGTAACAGTACGCGCAACGGCCGTCCAAAACCAAATCGGCCCCGTCCCGCGCTTCGCCGGGTTTCCGTCCGCCCCCGATCGATGGGCGAAGCGAGCACCCGGTCAGGACCGTCCGCGGCGCAGCCGGGCATAGACGGCGAACACCACGGCACACCACAGCAGCGTCCAGCCGGCGAGCCCGAGCACGGTCCCGGCGGCCGGCGCGGCGCCCTCGCTCAGCGCCCGCGCGGTCGCCATCACCGGCGGCACCAGCCACGGCACGATCGAGTCCCGCAAGCCCAGCACGATCACCAGGATCGACCCGGTAACCAGCACCGCCACCCCCGGCAGCACCCGCCGGGTCACCGCCCGGCCGGCCAGCGCGCCGAGCGCCAGCGCACCGAGCAGCGCCAGCAGATGGGCCGCCCCGCCGAGCAGCACACCCACCCCGGTCGACGGCTCGTCCGAACCGGCCACCGGACCCCGGATGCCGCCGAACGCCCAGGGCGCCAGCATCGCCAGCAGGCACACCCCGGCGCCGAGCACCGCGGCCGCCAGCAGGCCGGCCGTCGCCTCCCGAGCCGGGCCGACGGCGAGCCGGGCCAGTTGCCGCTGCACGTCCGGCTCGATGTCCAGCACCAGCTTGGTGATCCAGGCCAGCACCGCGAACAGCGCCGCCGCCGAGTAGCCGTATGCCTCGGCGGCCGGGGACGGGCCGCCGCCGTAGAGCACCGAGAGCACCACCAGCACGGCGACCAGCGGGGCCAGGGCCCGGCCACTGCGCAGGAAACCGGCCGTCCGCATCCGGGCCAGCGCGATCATCGCTCCTCCTCGGTGGTGGCCTGACCGGTGGTGGCGGGACCGGTGACGCCAGAACCCGTGGGGAACTGCTCGGCAGGGGCGGGCGTCGGCCGTACCCCAATGACACGGTGACCGGAGGCACGCAGCCCGGCCACCGCCGCGGCGGCTTCCTGCCGCCGCACCGCCACCTCGACGATCACCTCGTCCGCCGGCGCTGCCGCACCACCCGCGAACTGCGCCGGGACGTGCGCCGGCGCATCCGTGACCCGCAGCTCGCCGTCGGTGACGGTCCAGTGCGCCGCGCCCGGGAGGCTGGCGATCTCCCCTCGGTGATCACTCACCAGGACCACTCCCCCGTGGCCGGTCACCTCGGCGACGATCTCCGGGACCAGCGAGCGGGAGGCGGCGTCCAGCCCTTCCCACGGCTCGTCCAGGACCAGGAGGCCGGGTGGGGTGAGCAGGGCCTGCGCGAGGCCGACCTTCTGCGCGGTGCCCTTGGAGAGGTCGGCGAGCGGCGTCTCCGCGTGCGCGGCCAGACCGAGGCGCTCGATCCACTCGTCGGCGGCGCCCTGCCGCACGCCACGCACCGCCGCCATCGACCGCAGATATCCGGCGCAGCTGAACGGCAGCGCGGCGGGAAAGCGTTCCGGAACCCAGCCGACCACCGCCGGCCGGTCCCGGATCGTGCCGCGGACCGGTCGCAGCACGCCTGCCGCCAGCTGGAGCAGCGTGGACTTGCCGGCGCCGTTGTGGCCGAGCACCACGACGACGCTGCCCGGGTCGACAGTGGCCTCGGCGTTCCGCAGAGCCCAGGGGGCGCGGCGGGCGTACCGGAACCAGATGCCCTCGAAACGCATGGCCGGAAGCCTGCCACGAAAAAGGCCCCCGGGGTGTCCCCGGGGGCCTTGCTCGCGTTGCTGATGCCGGCTGTGTCAGCCCTCGGTCGAGTCCGCGCCGCGCAGGTTCTTCGTGGCGTTCGGGTCGACCTGGACGCCCGGGCCCATCGTGGTGGCGACGGTGACCTTCTTCAGGTACTTGCCCTTGGCGGCGGACGGCTTGGCCCGGAGGACCTCGTCGAGCACCGCGGCGTAGTTGTCGACCAGCTGCTCCGGCGAGAAGGACGCCTTGCCGATGATCATGTGCAGGTTCGAGTGCTTGTCCACCCGGAAGGTGATCTTGCCGCCCTTGATCTCGTTGACGGCCTTGGTGACGTCCATGGTCACGGTGCCGGTCTTCGGGTTCGGCATGAGGCCACGCGGGCCGAGGATCCGGGCGATCCGGCCGATCTTGGCCATCTGGTCCGGCGTCGCGATCGCAGCGTCGAAGTCCAGCCAGCCACCCTGGATGCGGGCCACGAGCTCGTCGGTGCCGACCTCGTCAGCGCCGGCCGCGACGGCCTCCTCGGCCTTCGCGCCCTGGGCGAAAACGATCACGCGGGCGGTCTTGCCGGTGCCGTGCGGCAGGTTGACAGTGCCGCGGACCATCTGGTCGGCCTTACGCGGGTCGACACCGAGGCGCATCGCGACCTCGACGGTGGCGTCGAACTTGACCGGGTTGGTCTCCTTGGCGAGAGTGACCGCTTCCTTGGGCTCGTAGAGCTTGTTGGCGTCGATCTTCTCGGCGGCGTTGCGGTACGCCTTGCTGCGCTGTGCCATTTCACTTACTCCTGTGGTTGATGGCGGGACCGCACGGGGCGGCCCCTCCCACTGATATCGCCAGACGTTCTGACGATCAGATCTTGGTGACCTGGTTGAAGTTCAGCTCGACCGGGGTCTCCCGGCCGAAGATCGAAACCAGGACCTTGAGCTTCTGCTGGTCGGCGTTGATCTCGCTGATCGAGGCCGGCAGCGACGCGAAGGCGCCGTCCGTGACGGTGACCGAGTCGCCCACCTCGAAGTCGAGGACCTTGACCTCGAGCTTCGGCTTCTTCTCCTCGGCCACGACGGCCGGGGCCAGCCACTTCAGCACCTCGTCGAGCGAGAGCGGCGCCGGCCGGTCGACCCGGTCGGTGGCGCCGACGAAGCCGGTCACGCCGGGCGTGTTGCGCACACAGGAGTAGGACTCCGGGGTGAGGTCCATCCGGACCAGGATGTAGCCGGGGAAGACCTTGGCCTGCACCTGGTTGCGCTTGCCGTTCTTGACCTCGACCTCTTCGCGGGTCGGAACCTCGACCTGGAAGATGAAGTCCTCCATGTCGAGGCTCGTGATGCGGGTCTCGAGGTTGGTCTTGACCTTGTTCTCGTAACCGGCGTAGGAGTGCACCACGTACCAGTCGCCGGGCGCGTACCGCAGCTTCTGCCGCAGCTCCTTGACGGGGTCGTAGTCCTCGTCGGCCTCGGGGGCCGCAACCGGCTCGGAGGTCTCGTCCGCTTCGGGCGCCTGGGTGGCGGCCGACGTCGCGGCCGCCTCTACCGACTCGTCGGTGTCCAGCGACGACTGCTCGTCAGCAAACTGCGCGGTCTCGTCGTCGTACTCAGGCACGCTCGCTCACTTCTCCAGATCAGGTCTCTTCGGTTCTGTTCTCGTACGGGGAAACGGCGGATCAGCCGAGAGCCCAGAGAATGCCCTTACCGAAGGCGTAGTCCAAGCCTGCCACGATCGCGGTCACGACCGTCACGAAGACGATCACAACGCTCGTGTAGGTCAGCAGCTCCTTGCGAGTCGGCCAGATGACCTTGCGGAGCTCGCTGACGACCTCGCGGAAGAAGCCACCCACCCGGCCGAGGGGTCCGCCACTGCGACGCTTCGTGGCCTTCGGGCTGTCCGAGTCGGCCGAACGCTCGGCCAGTGCGGTCCCGCCACTGCCGGTCGCTGCGTCGGCGCCGTCGTCCGGCACATCACCGCCGGCGGCGGCGTCGGCGAGTACCTCGTCGTCGCCCGGGACGTCGTCACCGGGCCGGTCCTTCTCGGCCACTTCGCCCTACTTCCGTCGTCGGTAGGTGTTGATGTTCCCGTCAGCACTCGACCGGACGCGGAGATTGTGCGAACCGCGCACCGGGCGGGCACGTCGAGGAGGTTTGCGCAGGGGTGACAGGACTTGAACCTGCAGCCTGCGGTTTTGGAGACCGCTGCTCTGCCAATTGAGCTACACCCCTTTGCGGGACCTGCACCGAATACGGTTCAGTGCCCCACGGCGCACCAGTGTACGGGTACGCCCGGCGTTATCCCAACCCGGGCTACCGCTTCCTGATGAGCGCCTGTGCCAAGGACAGTACCTTGTCGCCGTTGCAGGTGGCGGTCAGGCTCAGCCGGGTGTGTCCGTCCTCGGTGATCTCCTTGACCGTCGCGCCCACCACGATCTCGGTCCCCTCGTCGGTGTCCGGCACCGGCACCGGCCGGGCGAACCGCACGCTGAACTCGACGACCGCGTCGGCTGCACCGGCCCATGCGGTGACCGCGCGGCCGACCAGAGCCATCGTGAACATGCCGTGCGCGATGACACCGGGCAGGCCGACGCCGGTGGCGGTCCGCTCGCTCCAGTGGATCGGGTTGAAGTCGCCCGAGGCGCCCGCGTAACGGACCAGATCCGCCCGGGTGACCCGGAACGTCTGCGGCTCCAGAACTTCGCTCATTTGGCCTCCTCGCCGCGCTGCACCAGTTTCGACCAGACCGTGACGACCGGCTCGCCGGCCTCCGTGCTCACCTCGGTCCGCGTGGTGATGAACTCGTGCCCGCCCCGGCTGGTGATGTCCTCGACCGAGTTGACACAGATCAGGGCGTCACCGGCGACGACCGGACGGGTGTAGGCGAATCTCTGGTCGCCGTGCACCACGCGGCTGTAGTCGAGGCCGAGCGCCGGATCCGAGATGATCTGACGGCTCGAGGCCATGGTGAACACCACCGGGAACGTGGGTGGGGCGACCACGTCGGGGTAGCCGGCGGCGCGGGCCGCCTCGGGGTCGTGGTGTTCCGCGTCGGTGGCGCCGATCGCCCGGGCGAATTCGCGGATCTTCTCCCGGCCCACGAGATAGGGCTCGGTGGCCGGCCAGCTGCGGCCGACGAAAGACTGGTCCAGGGACATGCCCCACAAACTACTCTGCGCCGCCCGGATGACTCCGGACGGCGCAGGGTGAAACTTCTGACGCTGAGATCAGCGGGTCTCGCGGTGCAGGGTGTGCTTCCCGTCACGGGGGCAGAACTTCTTCAACTCAATCCGGTCCGGGTCGTTACGCCGGTTCTTCTTGGTGATGTAGTTCCGGTCCTTGCACTCCGTACACGCCAGGGTGATCTTCGGACGGACGTCGGTCGCCTTGGCCACGGCGGGGTGCCTTCCTGCTAACGGGTTCTAACTGTCGACGTACCAGCGTAGACGCTAGGACCGTCGCTCTGCAAAGTGGGCCCCAGGACGGGGAACCACCAGGGATTTTACCAAGTAGCGGTGGCCGGACTTGAACCGGCGACACAGCGATTATGAGCCGCTTGCTCTGCCATCTGAGCTACACCGCCGAGCCAGGCTCATAGTTCATCGCCGGCGGGGCGGGAACGAACCCGGAAGAGCCCCCTTACGGAATCGAACCGTAGACCTTCTCCTTACCATGGAGACGCTCTGCCGACTGAGCTAAGGGGGCTTGCTGCTTCGCGATCTCTCGCTCGCTGCAGAAGTAAGACTACACGGCCTCTGGCCGGGGGTGAAATCGGTACCCCCACCCCCGTGAAATGCCTGCTCAGATCACGGCTCGGAGCCTTCGGACCTCCCCGGTCGGTGTGGACTCCGGCTCGGTCTGGGCGGACAGCCACGCCTCCAGCCGCTCGAACGGCAACGGCCGGCTGAAGAGGTAACCCTGGCCGAGCTCGCAGCCCATCTCCTCCAGCAGGTCCAGGGTGAGCTCGCTCTCCACTCCCTCGGCCACCACCGTGAGCCCGAACTCCCGGGAGAGCCCGACCACCGCCCGGACGATCGCAAGATCACCGTTGTCGGTCGCCATGCCCTGCACGAACGTGTCGTCGATCTTCACCTCGTGCACCGGCCACTGTCGCAGGTACGCCAGCGAGGAGGCCCCGGTGCCGAAGTCGTCGACGCTCAGCCGGACGCCCAGGTCGCGCAGCCGGTACAGCGTCGGCAGCACCCGTTCGATGTCGTTGAGCATCCCCGGCTCGGAGATCTCGAAGGTCAGCTGGCCGGGATCGACGCGGTACTCCGCCAGCATCTCCTCGACCAGGTCCGGGAAGCGGGAGTCGAGCAGTGTCCGCGCGGAGAGGTTCACCGCGATCGCCAGCGGGCGGTCCGCCGCGGCCCAGTCCCGGCAGCGCCGCAGGCCGGCCCGGAGCACCACCTCGGTGAGCCGGGCCAGCTGGCCGGTGTGCTCGGCGACGGCCACGAAGTCCTCCGGCGCCACCTCGCCGTGCGCCGGGTGCGACCATCGGGCCAGGCACTCCACTCCCACCACGTGCCGGTCGGCCAGCGTGACCATGGGCTGGAAGTAGACCTCCAGCTGCCCGTTGTCGAGAGCGCGGCGCAGGTCGGCGGCGATGCCCAGGCGGCGGACCGCACGGGACTCCAGGGCGGGGTGGAAGGGCTGCACCCCGTACGGCAGGGCCTTGGCCGCGTTGGCCGCCAGCTCGGCGCGCTGCAGCAGGGTCTCCGGGTCGCTGCCGTGGTCCGGATAGACCGCCACACCGACCGCGGTGTCCACGTCCAGGGTGAGCGAGCCGACCGCCATCGGGCCGCGCAGGCGCTCCCGCATCTGGGTGGCGAGCGTGATGGTCGCCTCCAGGCTCTCCGCCCGCAGTGTGACCACGAACTCGTCGCCGCCGATCCGGCCGACCAGCGCGCCGGAGTCCGCGATGCCGCGCAGCCGGGCCGCGACCTCGGAGAGCAGCTTGTCGCCGGCCGCGTGGCCCATCGACTCGTTGACGTTGCGCTGCCCGTCCACGTCGAAGAGCACCACCGCGACGACCTCGTGCTCGGCGTGCACCCGCACCGACTCGGCCAGCGCGTCGACGATCCGGCGCCGGTTCGGCATCCCGGTCAGCCGATCGTGGTACGCGTCGTGGCGCAGCCGGTCGACCAGACGCGAGTTCTCCACCGCCGCCGCGGCGTGCGCGGCGATCGTCTCGAGCACCTGGATGTCGCTGTCCCGGAAGCTGCGGGTCTCGCCCAGCCGGTTGACCACCTCCAGCGTGCCGATGATGGCCGGACCGGACCGGAGCGGGACCACCAGGGCGTCTTTCGCCCGGGCCTCGCGCAGCTCGCTGCGGAGGTCCTCGGTGTCCGGGAAGTGCGGGCCGACCGCGACCACGTGGCGCTCCTCCACCGCACGATCACGGATCAGGGCCGGCACCGGTGAGACGTCGAGCAGGCCCTTGTTGTCCACCTGGGCGGTGAGCAGAACCTCCGGATAACGGCCCTTCGGGACGAGCCAGAGCGTCGCGTACTCCGATCGCATGAGGGCACGAACCCGGCCCAGCAGAACGTCGGGCAATCCGCTGTCCGAGCTCTCCTTACGGACGGCCTGGGTCAGCTCGTAGACGTCGGCGAGGGTGCGGTGCTGCCGGAAGACCCCGGCGAACGAGCGCAGCAACAGCGTCAGCGCGACCGCCAGGACGGCGAGCAGGACCGCCGACCACTTGGTGGCCTCGAGCGCGATCAGGAAGAGCAGGCCGACCGCCACGTTGACGCCGGAGATCATCTGGTTGGGGAGGCTGGCCCGGAGCAGATCGGGGCCGGCCCGGCCGCCCTGCACCACGCTCATCACACCGGCGAGGCAGCCGAGTTGCACCAGCACGTTCACCGCGACGGCGACCGCCAGCACGCCCCAGGTGCCCGGGCCGGCGTTGACGATCGGCGGGAACGCCTCGAGCACCAGCAGCGAGGCACAGATGCTGGCGCCCTGCTTGGCGACGTTGAACCACAACTTGACCGGAAGCATGGTGGCCCGCATCTGCAGGCAGAGCGCACCGGTGACGACCACACCGATCATCAGCACCGGCGAGACGTAGTAGAGGCCCAGAACGAGTGGCACCTCGGTCACCGTCACCGAGAACGCGTTGCGCCGGATGACGACGTTGAACTCGGCGAACTGCGTGATCAGGTACAGCGCCAGGAGGAGGACCGCGGGCAGCCAGTCCCGGTACCAATCCGGTTCCTTGATCCAGAACCCGGCCGTGCAGGCAATCGCGAACAGAGCAAGCGGGCCGGTGATCAGCCACGCATAATCAGCGGAACGCCGCCGGGGTCGTGAACGGCCGGCCATGGCGCTCCTCTGCAGGTCGCGCGGAAAGGGTCGCGGTTCGGTCAGTTCCAGTCGTAGTCGAGGGTGGTGTAGCGAACCGCGGATGGCTCTTCGGTCGCCGCGTGACCTGCGGTGACGCCACCGAAAGCCGCCGCAAGCACAAGCACCAAGCCAGCGAGGCGGCTCAGCTTCTTCGCAGACATGCAAGGCTCCTGTTGGTACGGCAATTCCGGATCGGTGTCCTGATGTTGCCACACCAGTTGTGCGACGGGGAGCGCCCATCGGCGGGTCGAACCGAGACTTCCCGAAACAATGGCCGAACGGTTGAGTCAATCCCGCGACTACGAGTCCAAGAATTGGGGGCTTTACGCCGGATTTACGGGTAGAAGTGAGGGCAATTCGGCTCCTTTCGTCAAGGCTGCTTGACGTCAAGCTGGCTTGACGCAACGATCGTCCAGTGACGACACCGGAGGAACTCGAACCGCGGCACACCCTCGTGACGGCGACCGCCCGGTACAACGATCTGCGCATGCGCGACGCCCTGGCCACCATGGACCCGGACGGCAGCCCCGGCCTCACCCGCGACGAGGCGCTGGAGATGCTCGCGCTCAGCGAGGTGGTGATCCGCAAAGCCGGGTACGGGCGGCAGCCGATGATCCGCACCGCCCGTGGCGCCGGGGCCTCCTGGGCACAGATCGGCGCCGCCGTCGGCAGCAGCAAACAGGCCGCCTGGGAAGCACACCAGCGCTGGCTCGACGCGCAGGTCTAGGGCTGGTCGCCGGTCGCGGCCGGGCGGGTGGTGTGCGCGTACTGCGACCAGGAGCCCGGGAAGAGCCGGCCGGCGCCCAGACCCGCGTGCTCCATCGCGATCAGGTTGTGGCAGGCCGTCACGCCGGACCCGCAGTAGGAGATGACGTCGGCCGCGTCGCTCACGCCCTGCTCGGCGAACCGGTCCCGCAGCTCGGTCACGGGCCGGAACCGCCCGTCCGCGGCGAGGTTCTCCCGGCAGGGCAGGTTCCGGGCGCCCGGGATGTGACCGGGACGCGGATCGACCGGCTCCGCGTCGCCCCGGAACCGGGACCGGTCCCGGGCGTCCAGCACCACCCGGCCACCGGCCGCGTCATCGACGGTGGCGATCGCCGCCGCCTCGTCGATGGTGGCGATCCGCCCGGCCGGCCAGTCCCGCGCCGTGAACGTCGCCGGCGCCGGCTGCGGCACGTCGGTGGTGAGGTCGCCGGTCCACGCGGTCAGCCCGCCGTCCAGCAGCGCCGCGTCGTGGCCGATCGCCCGGAGCAACCAGACCAAGCGGGCCGCGATCACGCCGCCCGCGTCGTCGTACCCGATCACGGGGGTGTCGTCCCCGATCCCGGCCGCCGCCATCGCGGCGGCGAAGACGCCCGGATCCGGCAGCGGATGCCTGCCCTCGGCCGGCGAGCCGTGCCGGGCCAGCGCGGTGTCCAGGTCGATGAAGACGGCGCCGGGAAGATGGCCCTTCGCGTACGCGTCACGGCCGGACCGCCCGTCCAGGTACCACCGGACGTCGGCCAGCACCACGCCGTCACGATGATCGCGCAGCCACTCCGCGTCCACGACCGGGTCGATCACGGTGTCCGTCTCCTTATGACTACAGGTGCTCAGCGGCCGGCGGCCGGGTCCTGCGTCGAAGGTACGCCGCACCGCCCGCGGCCCCCTCGTCAGTCGTCCTTCCGCCGGGCCCGCGGGCGGAAACGGACGACGGCGACCGCGACCAGGGCGACGGAGACGACGGACGCGGTCGTCCCGGAGGTCCCGCCCGCGAGGCGTGCGCCCACCACGAAGATCAGAACTGCCAGGCCGAACAACAGGTGATAGAAGCCGGCCTCCCGATCGGTCCGGAACGACCGGCCGATCACCGCCGGGGCGCGCCCACTGACCAGGACGCGCGCGCCGAACGCCAGCAACACCAGCCCGATCAGGCCGCCCAGCGCCGCTGTACCCACCGCATCAGTCTGCGACGCGGGCGACCGCCGCTCAGCGGTAATTCGTGAACTGCAGGGCGACGCCGAAGTCCTCCTGCTTGAGCAGCGCGATCACGGCCTGCAGATCGTCACGCTTCTTGCCGGTCACGCGCAGCTGGTCGCCCTGGATCTGGGCCTGCACGCCCTTCGGCCCCTCATCCCGGATCTTCTTGCTGATCGCCTTGGCCTTGTCGGTCTCGATGCCCTCGACGACCTTCAGATCGATTTTGTACGTCTTACCGGACTGGCGCGGTTCACCGGCGTCCAGCGACTTCAGGGAGATGTTCCGCTTCACCAGCTTCTCCTTGAAGACGTCGAGCGCCGCGGTGGCCCGCTCCTCCGTCTCCGACGTGATGGTGAACGCCTCCCCCGACTTGGCGACGACGGTGCCCGTACCCCGGAAATCGAACCGGGTGGCGAGCTCCTTCTCCGCCTGGTTGAACGCGTTGTCGACCTCCTGCCGGTCGACCTTGCTCACGATGTCGAACGACGGGCTGGCTGCCATGATCAGACTCCTGCTTGTTTCGTCTCAGTGGTGCTTCAGCGGGGCAATCCGGGCCCCGCGACATGCCGACCGTACCCGGTTGCGAGGGCCGCCCGTGGTACGGCTATCCTGATGTCCGCTGCTGCGGGAGACCGCGGTGGTTCCCAGGCGGGTTGCCCGAGCGGCCAATGGGAGCGGACTGTAAATCCGTCGCGAAAGCTACAGAGGTTCGAATCCTCTACCCGCCACCACTGGGAAACGGAAGCCCCTCAACTGTGGAAACGCAGCGGAGGGGCTTCCTTCGTTTGATCTAGCTGAGTCCAGCCGAGTCCGGCTCTCCACGAGTGGTTGTGGGCGGATCGCGGGCAGAACGATCAAGCTGGTGGGCTAAACCGAAGCAGCTCTACTCGCCTACCCTGAGCCGCGTCTGGGCTTGCCCACGACGACTCGGTGGCAAGCCGCGAAGCGGCGCGGCAGTAGCAACGGCCCGCACCATTAACATGCGCAGCTGAGGCTTCCAGCGCAGTTGCGCAGACCTCTCCTTTGACTCTCGGCGTCAAACTGACGCCATGTCGTCGAGCACGCCCCTGTGGGTTCCGATTGTCGTAGCAGCCTTCGGCGTGGCTGGTTCGGTGGCCGCTGCGTGGCTCACTCAGCGAGCTAACCGCAAGCGCGAGGATCAACGGTGGCAGCGGGAGCGCGAGGCTGATGAGATCCGCTGGTCACGGGAGAAGGCTGAAAGACTGCGGGAGCTGCGGGTCACCCTCTATATCGATGTCGCCGAGTACGTACAGCGCCGAGAGTCCAGCTTCGAGGCCATCACGGATGAGTACGGCGTCGCCTCTTCCGGATGGTCTGAGGAGCTAATTCACCCGCAACGGCTGAGCGCGCGCGTCAACCTTCTGACGCCCGATCCAATCCGGCGGGCGTGGGCCGCATTCGAATCGGCAGAGGACCAGCTCTTCTGGGAGCTCAACGAGAACCCTGACGGCGTCAACCAAGGCGGACCGTACCTGAAGGCAGACAGCCTCGTAGTTAAGGATGCAAGAGATTCAGTGGAACCTCTTCGGCAGGCACTCCGGGACGCGATGAGCGATATCGACTCTGCCAGCTAGAGACGCTGACTCATGAGCCGGATCCGATCTAACAGCCGTGAGGCCGGCGCGTCGGCCGATGCCGGCCGGAGGCCGCCAGCAGGCCGAGCGCGTCCGGCCCGCGCCGCGCCTGCGCGGCGCCTTGATCGAGAAGAGATCAATTCAGCAGTCTATTCAGCCCATAGCGTCAGGCGGACAAGCCGACTCGCCCGTCGTCCCCCAAGGACGACCACGAGGGCGGCGCTGACCTCTATTTATATGTAGGCACCGTTATTTCTATGTAGGCACCGTCACTGTTGATCTTGCCTGAGCCATGCTGTGCCCTAGGAGCGTCCTTGATCAATTTGCTCCCGCCTTACGATGAGATCTGTTTCTTCCTAAGGCCCGGGAGGTGCCGCAGTGGCGTTCTATGGATACCGCCTTTTCTCGTTCCGGATCGCACCTGGCCCATCCGGCCGAGCCCCAAGGAACTTCAAGGAGTGTCAGGGTGAGCACTACCTTGAGGCGGCACTCCGGGCATTGAAGGCGTTGTCGCAAGACACCATGATCGGCGACCCTCCTTCGAAGCCGGAGGAGGGGGCGATCACCGCAGGGGCCGCTGCGCTCGCCTCCGGCGTGAACTACGCCAACGAGCCGGCCTTCCGAGTGGAAGAGTTGCAGGTTGTCGAGAACACCATCCGGGCCACGGTAATGAGCGGGAAGTTCGGGAGCCACGGGAAGGCACTGAGCCCTGAAGGCCCGTCCGGGGACGCGGACATCAGCGACATGGCGCCATCCAAGAGTTTCCGTCTCGTCTTGGCACTTCCGCGCGATGGCAAGGTCGGCGTCCTGGCCGTTGAGGACATCAGCCGGTCAACGCCCGTTACTCCCTTCACCAAGTGGCTCTTCTGGCGGTCCCAGCAGGACGTGGAGGGGTATCGAGCACAAGGAGAGACCGGCCGGATGGCCTGGCGCCCCATGGTCAAGCCGCTGGCTGACGAAGAACGCCTGGTCAGGCTGGTTCGCGAGGGCAAAGCTCAGGCGCTCGAGCTGGTCAAGCACTCCATCAGCGTTGCTGGCACGCGGCCTCAGAAGAGGTACAAGGTGCTTGCATCAGTCATCGATGTGAACATGGCTGAAAAGGTGGTCGGAGTACTTAGGGGGTGGATGGAGACAAGCGCCTCCGAGGACGAGTTGACCGGGGAGACCGCCAAGCCACTGGTCACTGACGCCGAGGCAGCGAAGCAGCTCGCGGCTATCGTTGGTCCGGAGATCGTCAACCTGAACCCGGACGAAGGCTACGTGGTCATCCAGGAGGACGACGAGTCGTCGAAGACGCGGAAGATTAGCCCTACCCAGATGTCCGAAATCTTCACATACAGCCAGCCTGGCGGCAGCAAAAGTGACACACCCAAGTTCTACTCTCTGGTGAGGAAGACGGCGATGCGGTTGCAGCCTGCGGCCAATATCGCTGTCGACTGGCCGGAGCAGTAGCAAGGGACCCTTGCACCGCTTCCGGCTCAAGATTCGAGAGCGCTCGCGGGAAGAGGAGTGACCAGTGCTGGATCGCTTCAACCCGATACCTGTGTTCCGGGGGAGCTGGAAGGGACTCGCTGACGGCCGGTATGGCCGCCTTCGGCCGGACTGGCTGGCGCGTGCCGTTCTCGGCCTGCCACCTGCTGCGTTGCTGATCTTTATGCTTTGCAGCGACGCCGACCTCAAGGCACCCGTGCCGATCCTCACCGCCGTGTCGCTTCTGGCTGGAGGGATGCTAAGCGCTTTCACCCACCTGTCGACACTGCGGCTGAAGATCACGGAATGGTTGGACGATCCGGAAGCAGAGCAAGATCGGTTCCTGACGGAGCGCGAGATGATGGACGAGTCGGCAGCGCATCTCCTTGCAGGCGCTGTAGCATGCGCACTCGACGCCGCCCTTCTCGTCCTGGGACTGAATCTGTCGTCGGACGAAAAGGGCGCCCTTACCGGCGTGTGGGCAGCGCTGGCCGGCGCCGGGAGCGCATACGTGCTCTTGCTCTTCGTGATGTCGGTACCACGAATGTATGCGGCGTATGTTGCCATCAATGATGTGAGTACCAAGTTGAGCGGCTTCGCCAGGTAAGGGCATTCCAAGCTTCTCAATATATAAGTGTCCCGCCCCGAGTTTGATGGAGACATCGAAACCTGGGAGAAGATCTAGCGATGGCGGCACCGAAGAAGTACCCCGATGATCTGCGTGAGCGTG